>NZ_JBCHWE010000010.1:0-439 GCF_059801205.1 Pantoea sp. Ae19-2
GCATTTCCGTCAGCGGCGGGCTTTACAGCGGCGCGGCGGTTCACGTTACTGACATGATGGAAATCAGACCATGAGCCAGAAATATTACGCCATAGTGACCAATCTCGGCGCGGCGAAGATTGCCAACGCCGCCGCGCTCGGCACAAAACTGAACATCACGCAGATGGCCGTGGGCGACGGGGGCGGCACGCTGCCGACCCCCAACGCCAGTCAGACAGCGCTGATTAGCGAGAAGCGCCGCGCGGCCATCAACACGCTGAGCGTCGATCCGGCCAACGTCAGCCAGGTGATTGCGGAGCAGGTCATCCCCGAAACCGAGGGCGGTTTCTGGATCAGGGAAATGGGGCTGTTTGACGCAGACGGCACGCTGATTGCGGTCTGCAACACGCCGGAAACCTACAAGCCCGCCCTGCAGGAGGGCAGCGGGCGCACGCAGACC
>NZ_JBCHWE010000011.1:0-260 GCF_059801205.1 Pantoea sp. Ae19-2
GAGCAGTACGCTTACCCGTGGAATGCGCCACGGGAAGCCATCGCCAGCCCTTATCCCACCTATGAGGAAATGCACAGCCGCAGTCAGATGATTGCGGCTTTAGTGCGTGCGCAGGAGCTGCTTGAGCAACAGCCGACGCTGATCCAGATTGACGTTAAGCGTCGCGTCAACGAGCTGGAAAAATCACAGGGCATTGCCCGCGCCAATGCGTACTTAACGAAAACCTTCGTCGAGCGCACATTGCCGCGTGTTGAATGCGT
>NZ_JBCHWE010000012.1:0-217 GCF_059801205.1 Pantoea sp. Ae19-2
TTTCGGGAATGTAGGGGTAAACGGTCATGGCGTCGCCGTCGTAGCTGCCCGCCGCAATGCGGGTTTCGCCCGTGACCTGCAGGTTTATCGACATGCCCAGCAGATGACGGCTGCAGGGTTTGGCGTCGCTGATAAGCCGCTCAAGCTCCAGATAGGTTTCCCCGGTGATGCCCTTATCCTGCACGCCGATATCCAGGCGAAACGTGCCGGGCGCTTC
>NZ_JBCHWE010000002.1:0-340053 GCF_059801205.1 Pantoea sp. Ae19-2
ATGGCAGATAAAGATAGTGAAAACAAAGCGTTACTAGAGCCTTTTCTGTCTGTGACCAAAAACAGTGGTGAAGTTATTCAGCTTCATCCCAACAAAAATAATACCGTTCAGCCCGTGGCCTTAATGCGTCTGGGACTCTTTGTTCCCACGCTTAAATCCACAGCGCGGGGCATTTCTGGTGCTATGGCTTCAACCGATGCCACCAAAGAGCTTAAAAACCTCTCTCTGGTTAAAGCGGAAGGCTATGAAAAGATTACCATCACCGGTGCCAGACTGGATATGGATAATGACTTTAAGACCTGGGCCGGTATTATTCAGTCTTTTTCCCGTTACCCTACACAGGGTGATACGGTAACCCTGCCTTTTATTGATTTCGTGAAGATGTGCGGTATTCCCTCCGCCAACTCCTCTGCCGCATTGCGTAAGCGACTCGACGCTTCGTTACGCCGTATTGCGACGAACACTCTCTCTTTTGAAGGTAACGGTAAGGCCTATCATACGCATCTGGTACAGTCAGCTTATTACGATCGTGAAAAAGACATTGTCCGCATACAGGCTGATCCCAAGCTCTTTGAGCTGTATAACTTCGACCACAAGGTTTTACTGCAGCTGAGGGCTATCTCCCGCCTTAAGCGTAAAGAATCGGCTCAGGCGCTTTATACGTTCCTGGAGAGCCTGCCGACCAACCCTGCGCCCATTTCTCTTGCCCGCTTACGTATGCGGCTCAATCTTGGCTCAAAGATTACCACGCAGAATCACGTGGTACGGCGCGCGATGGAACAGCTTAAAGAGATTGGCTACCTTGATTACTCTGAAGTCAAACGAGGCCGCTCCGTATTTTTCATCATTCACAGCAGAACACCGAAACTCGATGGTATCAGTAACCTGGAAGGAATCGATACGCTCGATGACATCGATTTTGAAGACTGAGCCCAACGTTCACTGTAATCAGTACTCCTCGCGTTGCAGTGTCACTTTTGCCAAAAAGTGACACGTATGCCTATCATTTTCGTCTTAATTCTCCAGGCAGTTGGCTGGCCATTCACTGTAATCAGTCGTGTTCACTGTAATCAGTAAAAGTGAGCTGGTCCATATCTCTACTTTCGCGATCCATTTTTTAAGTGCGTTTTTATCAATAGCTTATAAGTTAGCTTGCACTTACTAACCTTTTTTAGATCACCTCTCTACGTGCGTTTAAACCGCTTTTACTGATTACAGTGAATGTCGGCTCGAAAGCAAACCTCCGCGTCGTCATACTGTTTATAGTGAATTTACTGAGCTTTGTTATTTACAGAATACAGTGAATGTTATAGTTAAACCCTTGTTTAATAGTGTCTTTTTTTACCTCTGTTTTGCTGGCTATTTGCCCTGCCTTTCCTGTTCCAATTGGGTGCTTTTCCGCTTAAAAAAAAGTGACAGGGTTAAGCCAGTGCTGATTACAGTGAATGATGTGTGCCGTTTGGGATGAAGCTTCAGCATTTGTCACGAAGTCAGCTGACTACAGTGAACACTTAGCTCATTACAGTGAATGTTGAGATACTGGCAGGTTAAATGAAAATCACGTTTGCTGATTATAGTGAACATCCCATCTGACGCGGCCAGGTTCCGTTTGCAGCCAACCGAATTCCTTTCCTTCTTTTACTGATTACAGTGAATGTTTTACTGACTACAGTGAATCCACTCTCACCCATAAGCCCGCCCATGATGAGACGTGGCCTGATTCTGGTCACTGACCCGCGGGTCAGGACTTACGAAGTATACTGATTACAGTGAATGCTCTGACCATGCTGGGGCTGGTGGAAGTCGATTGAGTTGTTTAGCATTCAACCCCATATGAGGTGTTTGGCTGGATGTGTATTTACTGATTACAGTGAATGTTTGAAACTCAGTCCCATAGCCGTTCTGCGTTTAAGTTAGAGTCTGGCTGTGGGAAAGGCCAGCCTGATGACTCCTCGTAAAGGGGCCATCAAAATGAAAGCGGAAGGTTACTGACTACAGTGAATGCCTAAAGTTACCCATAACTTTTACTGATTACAGTGAATATACTGAGCGCTGCACTTGCTGATTATAGTGAATCCTCTGTTGGCGCCCTGTGAAATGACTCCCCTTTTCTTTCGTTGAAAAACGGGATATGTCACCCTGCCAGTTGCCAGTTGCCAGTTGCCAGTTGCCAGTTGCCAGTCCGTTCAACTCAGTACCCTTTTGTCTACCGGCTTCACATGCAGGGCCACACATCGGCCTGAACTCATGATGCACCCATCCCTCGTTACTGATTACAGTGAATCTTTTGCTGACTATAGTGAATCTTTCAGTTTAGCGATCTTACCGCTGCCAACCGGCATGAATCTGTGATCCAGATATGCGGTGAAATCAGCATATTGGCCTGGCCCTCCTGCTTACGGTTAACACGTATTGGAACTGAATTGACCTCCATCAGGTCTGCAAAAATTCGAATGCATTCATTCACTGATTACAGTGAACGTTCGACACTGTTATTGATGCCTTTTCTTACCAGCTTTTACAGGAGATAGAATTTGTCAGCCTTATCGTGTGCTGGATCAAGCGTCAAGGTTAAGGCTGTGAAGATGAATGGGTGGTATTTCATGTGCGCGAGCTCGAGATGTGTCCCGCTCATCACAGTGAATTGTGCGAACAAAGTCACAGAAATCAGGAGTCCTACATTTAACACAGTATTGCGTTGATATGATAACTTGTTGCCTTGTGTGCAGGATTTAGGTATAAATTCATAAATCCTACATATTTGGAGTAAGTATGGCTAACGATGATAGTCAGGTCATGAAAGTTGCTCAGCGTTCCGAACGCATGTTATTGAGCCTTACTGAACAAATTCAGGCACAAAAGCTTGAGTTGCAGGAAAACAGCTACTACCAAATTTATGCCAAGGCGGCTCTGGCTAAACTGCCAAAACTGACCCGCGCCAGCGTTGATTATGCCGTAAACGAAATGGAAGAGAGTGGTTATCAGTTCGATAAGCGCGCCGCCGGTAGCTCGGTGAAGTACGCCATGTCCATTCAGAACATTATTGATATCTATCATCATCGCGGCGTGCCGAAATATCGCCATCGTCACACTGAAGCCTTTACCTTATTTGTGGGAAATCTTAAAGGTGGCGTTTCCAAGACGGTTTCTACTGTTTCTCTGGCTCACGCTCTTCGGGCTCACCCTCACCTTTTATATGAAGACCTGCGCATCCTTGTGATTGATCTCGACCCACAGTCTTCTGCCACGATGTTTTTGAATCACGAGCGTTCTGTCGGGCTCGTGGAGGCGACTGCCGCTCAGGCGATGCTACAAAACGTCACACGGGATGAGCTGGTAAGTGAATTTATCGTTTCATCCATTATTCCTGGTGTGGACGTATTACCTGCATCAATAGATGACGCATTTATTGCATCAAGTTGGGATCAGCTGTGTGCCACTCATTTGCCAGGGCAAAACATTCATTCGGTGTTATATGATAATGTCGTGTCTAAGCTTAAAAAAGATTACGACTTCATCTTCATCGACAGTGGCCCACATCTGGATGCATTTTTAAAGAATGCGATCGCCGCATCCGATCTCCTGATGACTCCAGTCCCACCGGCACAGGTTGATTTCCACTCTACCCTCAAATACCTGACTCGTTTACCAGAGCTGATTGGCATTATTGAAGAGTCGGGAGCCGTATGCCGTCTCCAGGGCAATATCGGGTTTATGTCAAAGCTCTCTAACAAAGCAGACCATAAACTTTGCCACAGCCTTGCTAAAGAAATTTTCGGCGGCGACATGCTGGACGCAACCCTGCCCCGTCTGGATGGTTTTGAGCGTTGCGGTGAGTCGTTTGACACGGTTATATCGGCTAACCCGTCAACCTATGTAGGTAGCAGTGAGGCGCTGAAAAACGCTCGTTCTGCCGCCGAAGACTTCGCTAAAGCGGTTTTTGACCGCATTGAATTTATCCGCCTGAACTGAGGTTTTTATGAGTGCGAAAAGAATAACGATCGGCAGAACCTTCAGCCAGACACCGTTAAACACAGAAAAACTCTCTGATAACCCTTCGCAGACGTTTGTTCTTGCCACAGGAAAACGTGCCGTATTCCGTTTTGAACACATTCCTGCGAATGAGATAGAAAGCAAAACCTTTGTGACCATGGAAACGAATGGTCGCGATCAGTCTGGTCTTACGCCTGACTCACTGCGGGATATTATCCGCACGATTAAGCTTCAGCAGTTTTTCCCTGCCATTGGTGTGATGCAGGGCGAACGTATAGAGATACTGGACGGCTCACGACGTCGCGCGGCAGCACTTTATTGTAAAACCGGTCTGGATATTCTTGTGACCGATGCGGTCATCACTCCGGATGAGGCACGCAGGCTTGCGCAGGATATTCAGACGGCCCGTGAGCATAATTTGCGTGAAGTCGGGATGCGATTACTGGCGCTCAAAGACGGCGGCTTATCCCAAAAAGAGATTGCTGAAAACCAGGGCCTTTCGCAAGCCAAGGTCACCCGTGCTTTACAAGCTGCCAGCGTTCCCGCTGATTTGATCTCTCTTTTTCCTAATCAGTCAGAGCTGACTTATCCTGATTATAAAGCCTTGCTCCAGGCTGCGGATAAACTGAGTGAGACCGGGCAAACCGTCGAGGCATTGATAAACGCTATCTCGGCTGAAATCGATGTTGTCAGTGCTCGTGATGGTTTGGCTGAGGACGAGTTAAAAAACACAATTCTGAGATTGATTCGTCAGGGCAGCCAGACGCTCGTTAAAGAACCTGAGAAAGATAAAACCACAGCGGTGGCTCTCTGGTCCTTTGCTGATAAGGATCGATTTGCGCGCAAAAAAACGCGAGGAAGAATGTTTAGCTATGAGTTTAACCGCCAGTCCAAAGAACTCCAGGACGAACTAGATAAGGTCATTGCTGAGACATTAAAGAAGTATATGACCCGATGAAACATATCAAACCAGGCAAATCGATTGTCTGGTTTTTTTATTCCCTCATATTTCCTTTATCCCTGTAATATTCGATATCGCTATAGCAGATTTCAGGCTGAAATCGCCAAGTAAATAGCCTGAAATTAATCTATAAGATACTGTTTTTTATATGTTTTAATTTGCTTTCCCTAAATGAAATTCGCTATATTTCCCGCCTGTCGCCTGTCGCCTGTCGCCTGTCGCCTGTCGCCTGTCGCCTGTCGCCTGTCGCCTGTCGCCTGTCGCCTGTCGCCTGTCGCCTGCTGCCTGCCGCCTGTGGTTTTAATGTGGTTGTCTGCCTCGGTGCTAAAAGATTTTTGATTCGACTGATCTGCTCCCCGTTGCTGGCCACAACATGATGTTATAGCAACGCAAGGACATCCCAATGAAGACAGTTTTCGTACGAACAGATCATCAGTATCGCTTGCATAGCCGAGGCTGGCATTTCCTCCCGTAAGCATATTATTTCTGACGCAAACTTTTGCGCCTGGCGTAAGACATTTAATGGCTTGGCACTCCCTGAAGTAAAACGTCTGAAGAAGAGAGAGCCCGTCTCAGGAAGTGACTTGCAGAAGTGATGCCTGAGTGAAGATGCATTACAGGTGGTTGAGCCGATAATACTGACGACAGATCGCAAGCGGGAAGCGGTTGCAGTGAGGTGTGAAGTGATGAGTCTGTCACGACCTCGTGCGTGCACGTATGCTGATTTGTTCCTGTCGACTTGCTGCCATGAGAAGCAGCCTCCGGTGGCTGATGCGCATTTTTTAGGGCGCACTATTGCGCTGCCATCCGAGCGACGGCATTTCGGTTAGCGCCGTATAGCGGGAAACTACGGCAACGAGAAGGCCTGCATGTTAATCACAAGTACTTGTGATGCCTTTACCATCTCAGCGGCTCGGGTGTTAATTGCAGGCGAGGTCGTAGAGTACGGATTACAGAACGCCTTCCTCTGCTCCGTCTTGCTGCTCCTGGTCTGTCGTGGTCACCGTATTTCGTCATGGACGCACAGGCATCCTGACGCAGAATAAAGTGTTATATCTGCGTTGATTATTTTACCAATGAATACCTGTCAGTTTCTCTTACCTCAGGTATATCTGGTATGCAGGTCACACGTATTCTGGACAGTATTGTGCTATTTCATGGCTATCCGGTAACGTTAAGACCAGACCAGACCAGACCAGACCAGACCAGACCAGACTCTGCACCCGCGCTTACCTGGCGGGCACTGAACCAGTGGACCTTCGCGCATGGCGTTAAGCTTCGGCTTATTCAGCCGGGCGATCAAATACCTATGGGGTTATCGAAAGCTTAAATGGTAGTTTTCTAAAGGCGTGTCAGATTAAGCTCGGGTTAAGCGAAAGTGTTCACCCAAAAAATACATTAACGACTGGCGGAAGGACTATAAGCGTTTCAGCCTCATTCCTGAGTGATTTATCTGACGTCAGCGAGGTTAGCAGTGGGCTGGCAAAATGCTAACAGAGAAGGTAACCCAACCGACATGGCTAACGGTCTATTGTGCTCAATGCTGTGGGGGCAAATCACGTCGATGATTTTTATTGGATGCAGTCTGCGCGATATTTACACAAACAGAGACGGATACAGCAATTTTTCGACGGCATCTCAATTAGCGGTGTTGCTGTGATTGCAATAAGAGATTTAGAAGTGTGTGGATTATCGGTGTCAGGGCGAAAGAGACGCTTTTTTCAACCCTATCTTCATGAAAAATATTGTTTTTATGATGGCGATTTCAGCCTGAAATTCAGTCAGCGATAAAAAGTAATCCCTCGGTTTCTGAGAGAAGTCAATGCGTCAGGGTTTTGCTTTGTTATTTTTTTGAAGACGAACGTCCCGGTCAAACTCTGGTTAAATTGATATACAGAAAATATCCCTTAGTTATCCACAGAAAAAGTGGATAAGTTGAGAGAGCCTTAATGACAGAGACATGCGCCAATCTTTCGCCTTACTGATATGCGTTTCAGGAGTAAGTAAGTTAAACACATGGAGTTGGTTTCATGCCCCGATGCTAAAAAACATGTCGCAGTTTGCATCGTGACTCTGGCCTTTCGCTTAAGCGGAACAGATTCACACCTGGCAATTGCCCTCACGTTGATAAAACAACGATTTAGTGAAAACGAGCGCTGACGCGACGACAGAATGCACAGCGACAAGCTGAAGTCGGTGCAGTCATCATACAAAACCCGTTTTAGCCCAGGTATTATTCGAATAAGTAACAGACAAAGCTGTAGAGCGAAAGCGTTCTGTTAGGCGCTAATGAAAGTAAAAGCCTGATGCTGTACAGCATTTTATCAAATTCGCATCAGTGCCTGCAGGAGGAGAAAACGCCATTTCTTACAGAACAGTGATGCCCGGGCGAAAGCTAGCGGCTCTGGTGTTGGCATGATGTTTTTACTAAATACTACAAACTGCATTCAGGCCAACCCGACGTTCACTGTTATCTGTAAACGTAGGTCATAGGCTTGATTATCGACTGTGTGTGGCACTGTCACATTCCCATCCATGATGAAAAACTGATTACAGTGAATCGGCAACGAGATTCTTTTGAGATTAACTGTTCTGGTCTTCACTCATAACATGCTCATGTTGGCTGAGTTTTGTTTATTTCATCCTGCTGAGGCTACATCCCGCTTCAATCACGGGAATGACTTTCGATACTGATTCCAGCGAATCACAACCACTGTAATCAGCAACCGCAGATGACCTGTTTGGCGATTTCAGGCTGAAATTCATACTTATCAATGGGTTTGCTGCATAAAATTGTTGAAAGCAGTCATTATGAAAACAGGCAAGCCTCGCTGGCGAGTGGCCGTTTAGACAGGTTTTTTTGATCGCATCATCCAGGCTCTACATAGGTATCTGGGTTGCAGTGTACAGTGAACGGTTAAGATGCGTTGCTCACCCTGGTTAAAAGTATTCTTCACATGATGGCGGGTTGGGGACAACTGTCTTTAACAGGCTTAAAATCGCTTTAACGCAGATAAATGACGACTCGCCACGAAGGGAAATCCACGTGGCGGTATTAACGTGTTTTAGCCAAATCGAAGGAAAAATACGTCGCTGTCTTCTCAGGACGTCAACGATTTCAGGGGCGAAAATTTGCGACCGTGCCTGATTATTTAACATAATATAAAGGTTTGCCTGTGTTTTTGACGTTCAAAAAAATCATTCATCCTCTGGCTGGTTTTTATCTCCTCTTTCACTGATTACAGTGAATGCCACTTAAACGTTCACTGTAATCAGTAACACCTAAATGTTGGCGATTTCAGGCTGAAATTTATCTTATGCACCTAATGGCAATTTGCGGCACGTATATCAGCCTTGTGTAAATGGGAGTCTTACACGATTTCTTTTTATGAGCAGATAGCCACTGATTCAGCATTCAAGCCGAAAAGCGCGCAGCCTTCCTCGTTAACTGAAACTGTTAAGCCCGGCGTGGAGTGCGACTGGCGTAAGCGTTCACGAAGACAAGGCACAAGCGGCGATTCGACAACATACGTATCTCTCAAGACGAAAATGTCTTTGCCAGCGTGACCGCAGAGTGAAAGATGTAATGGGTGAAGATGGAGAGATGAGAGTTCAGTGACAATTCATGTGTCATGCGCGTTTCAAGGCAATAATGGTCAGTGGCTATTAGCCAGCACTGAGCTTCAGGTAAGTAAAGGGTAGGGCAGGGGGCTTTGTTACTCAACGATTCCAGAACTTCCACCAGACTACTCAGCATCACTAACGTCGGGGGCATTTATAGCCTTTCAGCACTGTGCCACTTACGCATAAACCTGTTCGTTCAATGCCATCTGACGGTGCGGCAACTGAAGTATAAAGCGTTGGGTCAAGGATGAGAGAAGGAAACGACGATCATAATCAGATGTTAATCATGCCGTATGATCAGAATTTGTTGTGTCTTTTTTGCCGGAATAGATGCCAGGCCTGAAAACATCTGTCGTCATCTGATATATCTGTCGATAACAGCCAGCGAAGGTTCAGGTCGCTCTGCGTGGTTTGAACGGCTTTGCGCGAAATGAAACTTTGCTCCCATTGCCAGTGAGTTGCACTGGATTAAGTACTGTGTCGAACATCATTGCGTTACCTCAATTTCTGCCCTTTTCATAACCCAGAAAATGAGGTTTATAAATGTTCAAAGACCCAGGATTGCGTCGATCTCAATCAGCAAGTCAGGTGAGAACAGAGCACTAACCTGTACCAATGCGCTCGCAGGTAAATAATCACCATAACGTTTAAACAGCATGTTGCGGAGTGCATCAATATCTTTAAAAGAGGTTACAAAGAGGGTGACCTTAATGAGTTGCTGCAGAGAGGTGTTTTCAGCCGCTGCTATGCTTTCCAGCTGATCAAAAATCACTTCAGCCTGCGCCGCGATATCCCCCTGGTGTGCAGGCGTGCCAAACGCCGTTAAGCCTGAGACATAGAGTGTTTGATTGTGGCTGACGGCATGGACATAGGGGGCAGTGACTTCCCCAAGCGAAGCATAGTTTTTCCGTACAGGCATCATAGTGCCTAACTCCCAATGTATTACTTGTTGGTCATTAGCAACTGCGAGCACGCATGATTGCTAAGTGCTGCCTGCTGCTGCTGTTCTTGAGTCAGACTTTTCCAGTTGTCGATCACCCGAGCGGCCAGGCCAGGAACAAAATGTATTTTTTGCAACGCATAGTCTGAATTACTGCCTTCTATAACGTTTTTCATGTCTTTCTGCAGCTGTTGCTCATTTTGCTGAGGTACGGCGCAGAGCACAGAAATGTAGTAGTTTTCATCTTCAGCGTCATAATGAGGTGTCAGCCACCACCCCAGGAACCCAACGACAAGGGCGGCAGGGATAAGAAAAGCGGGTTTTAGTACTGTCATCTATCCATCCAGAGTCATTCTTCTCACTGGCCAACAGGGGCATCAGTCCGGTCGCATATCCTGCCATAAATAGCGCTATTAGTTAAATCCTCTGCCTGGATTAGGCTATCAGGTGACACCAAGCACCAGCCCTGGTCATGAGCAGCATAAAAAATATGACCGGCATTGACGTTTTATGAAATCAGTCAATGAAACTATAAAAATCAATACAATTAACAGGTTACAGACCCAGACTTATCTGTATTCCCCGCTGAGTTTTTAAAAGCATACTACTATTAGTTGTCTGGAGCCTCAGGATCCAGACTGATATTTATGCACATTTATAGGGGAACCGCGTGCTGATAAAGAAGAAGAAAATACGGTCACATACCGAGGATAGATATCTGGCTCTGGCACTGGCAACGACTGCCGGGATACTCAACGCAATGGCTTTAGGCGCGTTTGGTTTTTTTCCGTCACACATGAGCGGTAATACTTCTCAGATTTCTAACGAAGTTTTCACTTCTGACTTTGATAGTCTGGTTTTCCTTGCGGGTCTGATTTCTGCGTTTGTGATCGGTTGTACCACCGCGAGATTGTTCATTATTGCCGGCGAAAGACGGAAAATCAGAACCATCTTCTGCCTGATCATTCTGGCTGAAGGGTTTGCACTGACGGCAGCCTCACTCTTCGAAAAATGGTTTTATTCACCCAGCTACAACGGTGAAGTATTGTTGATGCTGGGCTTCCTGATGGGCTTACATAATGCGACTTCTACGCAACTGTCGAACGGCCGTGTCAGATCAACCCATATTACCGGTACGCTAACTGACGCAGGCATCGCCTTAGGTTCCTATTTATCATCTTTTATATCCCGGGCAGAACCTTGCGACAGACGATTTGCCCAGAAGCAGCTCTATACACATTTAACAACGGTATTATCTTTTTTAACGGGGTGCATTGTCGGACTATTACTGTTTAAAACCTATGCATTTAACGCTATGATTGGACTGGGAATTTTCCTCATCGCCCTTGCAGCTGGCGCGATTGTTATTACATTGTATAATGCAAAAAAGCTTTACTAGTTGATTTTTATAAATGGCGGTTTCGTGAGATTTTATTTCAGGTGCCGCCATTACTAGCAGGAATAATTAATTTAAGACTGTATTTTAAAAGTGGTATAGCAAATTAAATAGAGGGATTAACTTCCAGAATATGACCGGTGAACAAGTCCATAAAACTGACAAAAAGTAATAGAAATTTACGTTTTATCCGATTTAGAAAAGAATTACCATTTCACTAGATTGGTCGTGGAAAAATAAAATTATTGTATAACTAAATCAATAATATAAGTAGATTCTACCGCTTCGCTTAAGGTTTATTTCCTCTGCTGGCTTTGTTTTCCTGACCACAAAAGTGTTAGTCTGTATATACATACACCGGTTGGAGGTTATGTGAATAACCATGAAGACAACGACATTCGTGCGCTGATTGGGGCGGTGGTGAGTGAACTTCTGAAGGTAGGTGAGCCCGTGCAGTTTCACCAGATCACAGATGCATTGTTTCGTTTAAGTCAGGACAGCCGAGACAAAAGATTTAAAGTACTTTGCCAGCGCGCAATCCATTTTTTCTCACGCAAAATGCATTAAGAGTGACCTGCAATCTGGCTGCGTTGCAGGTCAACAAACTCACGCTGACTTAGGATAAACGCCCTCACCACAGATGTCAGATGCGAAACTACACACCTGCATCGTCTGGCGTACGTCCTACCACGATTTCAAGAGTTCTGCGTAACAGTTCGATGTGGAACTCATCATCCGTCGATTCGAGTTCTGCGATGAGGTACAGGATGATCGCTTTATTGGTTACGCGTTTTTCGTCACTGACAATATTTCTGATAACTCTGCCAAGCAGCTCAGTCTCCTGAGCAAGATGCTCTCCCTCACTGCGAAAAAACTCGATGATGGCTAAATCTGATGTGCTCTGTTGCATAGTTATCATTCTCTAAGAATCGTCAGTTGCGTCTTAAGGAGTCAGCCGACAAGGTCATTAAGTAGTAAGGGTTACCAGGCATAACACACTTTGATGCCCATCTTTTCTCTCGCTGGCACAGCTTAAATCTTAGACGCCAGCGTCAGTGTTTTTTAGAGCCTTCTGGTGGGCCGTCGTTGTTCAAACGGTGTTTATCGCGCTCGGGAAGATCCACCCGGCGGCGACTATTCGCTGTGGCCATGCCTTTTTGTACTTCAACAATCGCAACTTTGATGGCTTTCAGCCTGGTTGCGTCCTCGGTTTCACTTGCCATTGCTTCAAGTTGAGCAATAAGTGCATTGCTGGATATCGGACTTTCTGATTTCAGTAAGATCAGAACGGCCTCACCAATCATGACATCCGTTATTTTTTCTTCTTCACTTCTGTACATACTGGCTTCTCTGATTACGAATTTGTAGCCACGCTCCGGCTACGATGACGGGGGACAGCTAACCTTCCCGCGTCAGCTGTGGGCAGTACTATCCCTGTGAGTAAACATGGTAGTGCCCGATCAGAAATTACTTCAGGTAACGAATTAATTTTAAAGCGTTAAATTTATATTAGCTTTCGCGACTAAACAGTAATCCAATCAGCTCCTGGTAATGACTTTGCTGCTCTGTGGCATCACAACCGTCAAGACGATGGAGCAATTTACTGCAAATTGCTTTGCGTGAAAGTGTTTGGCCTGCGCGCAGTAGCTCAACAACAATCTCACCCAGCGTTTCCTGCTGAGAGGGCAAATTTGCCTGGCTGAAGTAACGGGCGATGTCGCTGGTATTATCCGGTGCATGTCCGTTCTGACGCATACGATTATCCTCAGGTGGTTAAAATGTACTTTGCCATAGAGCGAAAGTTATACATCTTTCAAAAACTTGTACAGAATTTTGATGTTCTTAACGGGAGTTTTTTGTGCAAAAAATGCTAATTGATTAAAAACAGAGAGTTACAGAGGTGTGAAGTAGGGCGGATGTTATCAAGCATTGTGCCAAAATTAAGCTTAAAAGTTAACACAATGCGTAAAAAATGAGCATAGAACTATTTTATGACAATGTCATCGCCGTCGTTGTCTGAAGATCCTGAAAACGCTGATTTGCGTGCAGACCAGCCTCTGCCTGAAGTCAGGCGCGAACCAATTTGCCTGAAACCCATCAGCCATTTGGTTGCATCATCAAGTTGTGACAGCCTGGCTTCATCCACTTCAGACCGGGTCATTACTTTAAGCTCATCGACAAGAGACTCCACACTGACGTCCTGATTGATGGCGATCAGGTTCAGAGCGGCTTCTCCGATGATCGTGTTTGTCAGGTGCTGCTGGGAAAGTAACAAAATGACCTCCTTTGCCTTTCATACGACAAGTTTATTTTAGCAAAGCATAGCGTTCCTGTTTTACCCTGCGCGCGCTCAGCGTTGATCCATCCACTTTATGGACCTGCATCAGGAAGGTTTCTTCATTATTCGATGGCGCTACACTGCTGGACTTTTACTTTCAGAATAACTAGTTAGCCACTCTGCATTACAAAACTTAAAACTTCCATTCATTTCATTAAAAAACTTCACAAAGTGTTTCTGTGTGAATTTTATAGCCTGTGCTATAAAATTTAGCATGGGCTAAATTATTGGCGCTTTCTTCATTAATCTCAGGATGACGAACATGGTGAGTAAATTATCGGTTTCAACACTTGGCATGATGTTGAGTGTTTTTATTAGCCTCAACAGCTATGCGGCTGATAAATTTAAGGTCGTCACGACCTTCACCGTTATTGCTGACATGGCAAAAAATGTGGCAGGGGAGGCGGCTGAGGTCACGTCAATCACCAAACCTGATGCCGAAATTCATGAGTATCAACCGACCCCAGGCGATATTAAACGTGCACAGGGTGCACATCTGGTGATGGCTAATGGTTTGAATCTGGAATTGTGGTTTCAACGTTTTTATCAACATCTCAAAGGCGTTCCTGAAGTTGTTGTTTCAACGGGCGTTTCTCCGATAGGAATAGGGGAAGGACCTTATAATGGCAAACCCAATCCTCACGCATGGATGTCACCGGATAACGCACTGATCTATGTGGATAATATTCGTGATGCGCTTGTAAAGCACGATCCGGCCAATGCCAGCACCTATCAGCAGAACGCAGCCGCCTATAAGCAAAAGATCGTTGCAGCACTCGAACCTGTTCGTAAGCAACTCGCCGCCATACCAGAAAACAAACGCTGGATAGTGACCAGCGAAGGCGCTTTTTCCTATCTGGCACGTGATTTAGGGCTTAAAGAACTTTATCTCTGGCCAATCAATGCCGATCAGCAGGGAACGCCACAGCAGGTTCGGAACGTCATCGATCAGATGAAAAAGAATGCCATTCCCGTCATCTTCAGTGAAAGCACCGTCTCCGATAAACCTGCACGCCAGGTCGCGCGCGAAACGCACTCACATTATGGCGGTGTGTTATACGTTGACTCATTAAGCGCGGCCAGGGGGCCTGTGCCAACGTATCTTGACCTGTTGAAAGTTACCACCCAGACGCTGGTTAACGGCATTCAGGACGGGATGAAAACACCATGAACCCCACAATTGTCGTTTCGGACCTCTCGGTAACCTACCGTAACGGGCATACAGCGTTGCACAACGCCAGCTTTAGCGTGCCAGCCGGGTCAATTGCTGCACTCGTCGGGGTAAATGGTTCGGGTAAATCTACGCTTTTCAAAGCGCTTATGGGATTTGTACCTGCGCGATCGGGCCATATCAGCGTACTGGGATTGCCAACGCGTAAGGCGCTTCGCCGTAGCCTGGTCGCCTATGTGCCGCAGGCCGAGGAGGTTGACTGGTCTTTTCCGGTTCTGGTGGATGATGTGGTTATGATGGGGCGCTATGGACATATGGGCCTGATGCGTATCCCTAAACGGCAGGATCGCGATCGGGTGACTGACGCGCTGGCACGCGTTGACATGCTGGATTTTCGCCATCGCCAAATCGGTGAGCTTTCCGGCGGTCAGAAGAAACGCGTTTTCCTTGCGCGGGCCATTGCGCAACAGGGCGAGGTGATTTTACTGGATGAACCCTTCACCGGCGTTGATGTTCATACCGAGGCCAAAATCATCAGCTTGTTGCGTGAGCTAAAGGAGGAAGGAAAAACTATGCTGGTTTCGACCCATAATCTTGGCTCCGTGACCGAGTTTTGTGATTACACCGTCATGGTTAAAGGCACGGTTCTTGCCAGCGGCCCCACGGCGACGACGTTTACGCAGCAGAATCTGGAGCGCACATTCAGTGGCGTACTGCGCCATGTCATGAATGAGGGCGGTATCACGCAGGTTATCGCCGATCATGAACGGCTGGTTAATGCATCCACGGACACGCATTCATCATGGGGTAAACGATGACCGCGCTCGTTGAACCTTTTGGTTATCAATATATGTTGAACGCCATGTGGATTTCAGCCATGGTCGGCGGGCTGTGCGCCTTTCTGTCCTGTTATCTGATGTTAAAGGGCTGGTCGCTTATTGGTGATGCGCTGTCACACTCTATTGTTCCCGGTGTCGCGGGCGCTTACATGCTCGGACTGCCGTTTGCGTTGGGCGCTTTTTTATCAGGGGGCTTAGCGGCAGGGAGCATGCTGTTGCTCAACCAGCGCACGCGGCTGAAAGAAGATACCATCATCGGCCTGATTTTTTCTTCGTTCTTCGGCCTTGGGCTGTTTATGGTTTCCCTCAATCCCACTTCGGTAAATATTCAGACTATCGTGCTGGGCAATATTCTGGCTATTGCGCCTTCCGATATCATTCAGCTGCTTATTATCGGACTGACTTCTGTCGCCATTTTGTTTTTCAAATGGAAAGATTTAATGGTCACCTTTTTCGATGAAAACCATGCTCGCGCCGTTGGTTTAAATCCGGTGCGTCTTAAGATCTTATTTTTCACTTTGTTGGCCGTTTCGACCGTGGCTGCGTTACAAACTGTGGGCGCGTTTCTGGTTATCTGTCTGGTTGTCACGCCAGGGGCAACGGCCTGGTTGCTGACCGATCGCTTTCCCCGGCTACTTGCCATCGCGGTTGCCATTGGCAGCATCACGAGCTTTATGGGCGCGTGGGCAAGTTATTATCTTGATGGCGCAACGGGCGGCATTATTGTCGTTGCGCAAACGTTACTTTTTTTACTGGCCTTCATCTTTGCGCCTAAGCACGGTGTGCTGGCGAATCGTCGTCGTGCCCAGGCGCATGCTGTGCGGGAGACAAGATGATGTGGCTGGAACCTTTTCAGTTTGGTTTTATGAATCATGCTTTACTCATCGCGGCGGTGGTTGCCGTGCCTTGTGCGCTGCTGTCAGTCTTTTTGGTCCTGAAGGGCTGGGCGTTGATGGGTGATGCGATGAGCCATGCTGTCTTTCCAGGCATAGTGCTGGCGTGGATGATGGCATTACCTCTGGCAGTGGGCGCATTCAGTGCCGGTTTGTTTTGTGCTGTCGCCAGTGGCTACCTTAAAGAGAACAGCAGAATCAAGCAGGACACGGTTCTGGGTATTGTTTTTTCCGGGATGTTTGCGGTTGGCCTGATTTTGTACATCGCCCTGAAACCGGAGATCCACCTCGACCATATTTTATTCGGCGATATGCTGGGGATCAGCCAAAGCGATATTTTTCAGACGTTAGGCATTGCCGCTGTGATTGTCGCTGTCGTCGGCCTGAAATGGCGCGATTTCATGCTGTTCAGCTTTGATCCTCAACAGGCTCAGGTGTGCGGGCTTTCGGTGCGCTGGCTGCATTATAGCCTGTTGTGTATGGTGTCTCTGACCATTGTGGCAACGCTTAAGGCAGTAGGGATTATTTTATCGATTTCATTGCTTATTGCGCCCGGAGCGATTGCCGTTTTGCTGACGGATCGGTTTTCCCATGCGTTGATACTGGCGACGTTTGTTTCGCTGGTTGTCTCACTCTGCGGCGTTTATCTCTCATTTTTTATTGACAGTGCTCCCGCACCAACCATTGTGGTGCTTTTCGCTCTGGTCTTTATCGTCAGCTTTATCACCACTCACTATAAACTTTCTCGCCTGTCTAAATCCTCCTGCTGATTACTGTGCTGGTCGCCTGAATGAACAGGGCGACCAGCCGTGTTAATTAACGCAATCGTCGTCTTTTTACCTCTTACCCTGAAAATAAGTGCTAAACCTAATGACGTACATACGCATGTAAACATCAGGGTTATCCGGCTTTCCCCGTTCTTATCTCGCCCGTTATGTATAAGTAACCGATCACCTAACCGGCCCTGCAACCATGGGAAAAAGACAATGTCAGAAACAATACCGTTAACGATGCAGGTCAATGGTCAGACCCAACAGATCAGCATCGATCCTCGCGTAACCTTATTAGATGCGCTGCGCGATCATCTTAACCTGACCGGTACCAAGAAAGGGTGCGATCAGGGGCAGTGCGGTGCCTGTACCGTACTGGTAAACGAGCAGCGGGTACTGAGTTGTCTGACACTGGCCGTGCAGACGCAAGGTAAAGCCGTGACCACAATTGAAGGTCTGGAACAGTCCTCGGGTGAACTGCACCCGGTGCAACGCTGTTTTATTGAGCATGATGGTTTCCAGTGCGGCTACTGTACGCCAGGTCAGATTATGTCTGCGGTGGCCTGTATCAAAGAAGGCCATACCGGTTCTGACGACGAAATTCGGGAATATATGAGTGGCAACCTCTGCCGCTGCGGTGCTTATCCTTTCATTCTTGATGCCATTAAACAGGCCGCGGCGGAAATGGCGGAGGAGGCACGATGAATGAATTTCACTGGCAGGTTGCGCAGTCCGTTGAGGATGCTGCTGGCGCCAAACAACATCCCCAAAATCATCTTATCGCGGGTGGGACGACACAACTCGATTTAATGAAATGTGGTGTCTTTACGCCGTCCCGGCTCACTGATATCGCTGGATTACCCAACCTGTCTGCGATTGATTTTGGTCAGGATAACATCACCATTGGCGCTCTGGTCACTATGAGTGAGCTGGCGAATCATCCGGCCTGTGAACGCGAGGCGCCGGCTTTGTACGGCAGCTTATGGCAGGCGGCGTCGCCTCAGATTCGCAACATGGCTACTATCGGCGGCAATTTATGCCAGCGCACACGCTGCGCGTATTATCGCGATCCGGCCACCTTCTCTGCGTGCAATAAACGCGTGCCTGGCTCCGGCTGCGCTGCGCGGCATGGTGTGAATACCAACCACGCTATTCTGGGAAACAGCGACCACTGTGTGGCGGTTTATCCCGGCGACCTGGCGGTCGCTCTGACGGCATTCGATGCAACGGTTGTGGTGCAAAACAGCCAGCAGCAGAGCCGACGCATTCAGATTGAAGATTTCTTTCTTCTGCCAGGTGATACACCCCATCATGAACATGCGTTGCTGGCGGATGAAATCATCGTAGCCATTGAGATCCCATGCTCCCCGGCGCTTAAGCAGTCTCACTATTTAAAAGTCCGCGATCGCACCTCCTACGAATTCGCCAGCGCCAGTGCAGCCGTTGGACTCACGCTTAATCAGGGAATGATCGAAACGGTCCATATTGCTTTAGGTGGTGTGGCAACAAAACCCTGGCGCGCGCGCCGCATTGAACAGGCACTGACAGGACAGCCTTTTGAGCACCAAACGCTGTATGAGGCTGCAGAGCTGATTAACCAGGAAACACAGGCACTCTCCGGGAATGCGCATAAAATACAGCTTACACCGCGGGTAATCGCACGCGCCTTGATGGCGGCAGGAGAAATCGTATGACCCATGACCAAAACGACCTGCTTCACAGTGGGAACGCCGTGGATTCCACAGGCGATCACAACGAACGCTATCGCCGCGCACCCGCAAGCCTGTCAGGACTGGGAACGCCGCGCACCCGGGGTGATGGTGAGGTTAAAGTGACAGGAAAAGCGCGTTACGCGATCGAACATACACCCGAGAATGCTGTGCACGGCGTGGTCATCCAGTCCACCGTCGCCAGCGGTCGCATCAGACACATGGATACCACTAAAGCAGAAAGCGCAGCGGGTGTTATCGCCGTTTATACGCATCTCAATTCACTGAAAATTCATCAGCCGACGGCAATCGCTGACGGGGGCGCCGCGCAGACAACCTATACGCCGATCCAGGATGACGTGATTATTCACAACGGTCAGAACATTGGCCTGGTGGTGGCCGAAACCTTCGAACAGGCAACTTACGCAGCTTCGCTGGTAGAGATTGACTATGACACCACGCCTGCGCTGATATCACCGACAGATGAAGGGGTGGAACCCAAGCCGCTCCCACCTCAGGATATTGAGATGGGTGATGCGCAGAGCGCCATGAACCAGTCTGAAGTCCGCATCAATCAGCGCTACACGACCCCGCGTGAATACAATATGCCCATGGAACCCCATGGCTGTATTGCACAATGGGAGAACGATCATATGACCGTCTGGGAACCCAGCCAGTGGGTGATGGGCGCCCAGGTCGAAATTGCGGAATGGATGGGCATCTCACCCAAACAGGTGCGTATCATTTCGCCCTATGTGGGGGGCGGCTTCGGTTCTAAGCCCGTGCCTTACACACATGTTGCGCTGGCCTGTGTGGCCTCGCGCGCGCTCAATCGTCCGGTTCGTGTGTCACTGACGCGACCGCAAACCTTCACGGGTTTGGGCGGACGTCCGGCAACCTCACAACAGCTGGAAATGGGGGCGACGCGGGAAGGAAAGATTCAGTCCGTTATCCTGCGCAGTTTTAGTGAGACATCACTTATTGACGTGTTCGCCGAAAACTGCAGCAAGGTCACTGGCCGCATGTATGCCATCGAAAACCTCTCTGCCCAACATCAGGTCAGACCTATTAATACGGTGACGCCTGGCTGGATGCGCGCACCGGGTGAAAACCCCAGCGCGTTCGGTCTTGAAGTGGCGATGGATGAGATGGCTTACGCACTGGATCTTGATCCCCTGGCTTTTCGGCTACTTAACTGGGCCGATCGTGATTACCAAAAAGATCTTCCCTGGAGTTCACGTCGGCTTAAAGAGGCCTACCAAAAAGGGGCTGAGGCGTTTGGTTGGGATAAACGCGTCATGGCACCCCGATCGATGCGTGAAGGACGCGAACTGATTGGCTGGGGAATGGCCTCGGGGACCTACCCGGTCAACACCATGCCAGCGGAAGCTAAAATCCTGCTTTCTCCGCAAGGTCAGTTCGTTGTGCAGTGCGCAGGAGCGGATATTGGTACCGGCACTTACACCATACTGGCGCAAACCGCCGCAGATATTCTGGGCGTTGATTCACAGCGCATTGATGTTGAATTAGGCGATACGCAACTGCCCCGGGCTGGCGTATCGGGCGGCTCCCAGCTGGCAGGGAATCTGACCGCTGCCGTAGACGATACCGCGAAAAAGCTGCGCGCCCGTTTACTGGCGTTGGCCAGTCAGACCTCAGGTTCCCCTCTTGCCGGCATTTCGCATGACCAACTCACTCTGGCCCAGGGTGGCATCCATCTCACGGCTAAACCGTCTCAGGCCATTGATTTGGGGGCGCTGCTTAAGCTGGCTAACCTTAATGGGCTCAGCGTTGAAGGCGGCACGTTTTCACCGGACATGTCTGCGCAGGAACGGGACAGCGTTACCGGTAGCCTGAATGAAATGAGCCGACCGGATACGGTCTCGGCCCACAGCTGGAGCGCACAGTTTGTTGAGGTGCGGGTGGACGAAGACTTTGGCACCATACGGTTGAAACGTATGGTCGCGGCCTTCGACAGTGGCCGACTTTATAATCCTAAACTCGCCCGAAGTCAGTGGGTGGGCGGCATGATCATGGGGGTAGGTCAGGCATTACTCGAAGGAGGCATTATCGATCCGCGTAATGGTCGGGTGATTAACAATAATCTTGCCGATTATCTGATTCCAGTGAATGCGGATATTCCCGAGATCACCACCATTGATGTCGGCGAGCCTGATTATCAGGCCACCAGCATGGGCGGAAAAACGGTCGGTGAACTGGGCATCGTGGGCGTGGCTGCGGCTATCAGCAATGCGGTTTATCACGCGACCGGTAAGCGCGTCAGGGATTTACCCATCACGCTGGATAAAATCCTTTAAATATGGGTAGCGAGGTTGCCGGGAAGGCGGATGTGAAGACGGCGATTGTGCTCACGGCGGCGGGGATGAGCCGCCGGTTTCGACAGGCAAGCGGCCAGCATAAACTGCTGGCGGTACTGCAAGGAAAAGCCGTCCTCCGGCATTCGCTGGAACAGGCAAGGGCAAGCGGTATGGATATCATTGTTGTGACGCGCCCGGAAGATAAGGCTATTCATGTGCTGCTGGACAACGTGCGTGCTGTTTTCTGTGTCAGTCAGGGGCTGGGAGATTCCATAGCAGCAGGCGTCAGCGCCTGCCTGGACTATGATGCCGTCATTATCGCGCTCGGCGATATGCCTTTTGTCACGACTGACAGCTATCAGGCGGTGGAGCAGGCGTTGCATGCTTCACCGCTTGTACGCCCGTGGGTCAAAGGACAGCCAGGCCATCCGGTTGGCTTCCAGCGAGCATTTTTTCCCGCGCTGCAACAGCTTTCAGGCGATACGGGGGCACAACATTTGCTGTTAAACCAGCAAATCCGCTATGTGCCGCTCAGCGATCGGGGCTGCCTGGAGGATATTGATTACCCGGAAGACTTACTGCGAGTAAGGAGCAGCTCATGATTACGCTGGATCAGCGGGTTATCGAAACGGCCTTGAACTGGCATCAGGCGGGACAGGCGATTTGGCTGTGCACCGTACTTCGCACCTGGGGTTCGTCCCCACGCGCGCCGGGGACAATAATGGCGATTAACGCCTGCGGTGATTGCTGTGGCTCGCTTTCTGGCGGCTGCATCGAAGAAGATTTCCTGGCACGTCTGGCGGAAGGGCATTACCGGATAAGCAGCCAGGTTGTCCGATATGGTGATGGCGGACGGCAAACCCGGGTGCAGTTGCCTTGTGGCGGCCGTCTGGACGTGCTGGTGGAACATCTGCTTCCTGACATGCTCAGTGGCGCGTTGTTAAGTGCGATGCATCAGGCGCTTATCGGCCAAACCCGGATGATCAAAAAGTTGTCCGTGGGCGAGCGCGCATCGTGGGAGAGGGTTGCAACGTCGGCCGCCTTACCCGTGCTTAGCTATCAGGACGCCGACATCGTGTTGCCAGTCGGCGCGATTCCTGAACTGTTGGTGGCAGGGTATTCCACGGTTGCGTTTGAATGCATTCGTCTTGGGCAATTTCTGGGTTTTCATGTGCGCGTCTGTGAGCACCGTTCGGCAATGTTAAGTGAACTGGAGCGTCATTTTTCGGGTGAAGACAACGTGACGATTGTGCCGCAGCATCCTGCGCGCTGGCTGGAGTTAAACGGTGCCCATGCTGCTGTTGCCATTGTGTCGTTAACACACGATCCCCGTATTGATGAGTTAACCATGATGGAAGCGGTCAATACGCACGCTTTTTATATCGGCATCATGGGATCGGTAAAAAACAGCGCTAAGCGTAAGGCACGCTTAACGACGATAGCCGGATTGGCTGAGGATGAGCTGGCCAGGATTCAGGCACCGATAGGTTTGGCCATTGGCAGTAAAACGCCTGCGGAGATAGCGTTATCAGTGATGGCCGATATCGTAAGGGTCAAAAACCAACACTGATATTATACCAGCCGGTTCTGGCGGCGCGATGTTCAGTCTGCCGCCAGACCGCGCTTTAAGGCGATGCTTTCTCCAGCGAATAAAAGTAGGTTCCTGAATAGGGAACAGGCAGGAACGTGGTGAATATCTGCTGCAGGGTGTGTTCCGGATCAACGTCTTTAAACCGATCCGGATAAAGGGTTTTAGCAAAAAATTCCGCTGCCGCAACGTGCCACGGGCTGAGATAAAAGTTGTGCCACAGCGCGGCAGCATGACCGTTATGAAGGGCCCGAAGCTGCTTAAGGCCATTTTGTTGCGCAGTCAGCTGGATCAGGGACGCGCGTGTTTCAGCCGAACTGATGGCGGGACCGATCTTCAGATCCGATGAATCGCCGCTGTCTCCGCTACCTGTCGCAAAATAAAAATCCGGATGCGCGACAATCACGGCTTCTTCATTCAGTCGGCCAAAAACGCCAGCCAGGGTTTTACCGGCAATGTTATCTCCCCCTGCCAGCGACAACACCTCGCCGAGACTGCCATTCACAGCGGTGACGCAACATTCATTGCGGCGGCCCAAGTGGAGCTGTAACAGCACGGTAGGTTTAGAGCCTTGATAACGGGCAAGGCGCTGCTGAATAACCTGCATATGTTGCTGATAAAACTGGTTGAACGCCGATGCACGCTGTGGCTGATCCAGTACATCCCCAAGGATGGCAACACTCCGCATGGTGTTTTGCAGTAAATGGACCCGCAAATCGATTTTAACCACGGGAATGTTTGCCGCTTTCAACGCCTTTTCCAGCCGTTGCCCGGCATCACTGCTGCGGGCGAGCTCGGGCAGGATCACCACGTCTGGTTTTAACGCAATCACCTGTTCAGGATTAATATCATTTATTCCATCAAAACCTAACGACGGTATGCTGAGCATCTCTGGAAATTTGTGCGCAAAAATATTCCATGTTTGCCGGTCATACTTCTTCAGATCTTGTGGCCAGCCGACCAGCCTTTTGAACGGATTGCCGGGTTCTAGCATGGCGAAGGTGTACAACATTCTGCTTTCGCCAAGAACAATACGCTGAGGACGATCGGGAATATCAACCCGATCGCCATTGATATCAGTAATCGTCTTGCCCCAGGCGACGCTGCTGACTGTCATGGAGAGCAGCAGGAGCAGGAGCCGCCAGAATGTTTTGCAGGGATTAGAATTCAACACGGGCTTGCACCATCAGGTTACGGGTTTCACCTTCACGTACGCGCAGGTTACCGCCGCTCGACGTGTAGTAGTGTTTGTTAAACAGGTTATTAAGATTCAGTCTTAACTGCGTTTTTTTACCCAGTAGCTGATTGTTCCAGGCAATAAAGCCGTCAGCGACAACGTAATCCGGCAAAGAGAAGCTGTTATCCGGATCGCCGGCGCGACTGCCAACATAGCGTGCGCCACCACCTACACGAAAATCACCGGGTAAACTGCTTATCACCAGGTTATGACTGAGGTAAAGCGCCCCGGCATGTTCAGGTGCATTCTGTAGGCGATGGCCGCTGTTGGCCGGATTAATTCTGTCATCGACGATTTCGGCATTGTCATAACTGTAATTGGCACTGATGTCCCAGTCGGGCGCCACTTCACCATTAACCTCAAGCTCAACCCCTTGAGACCGCGCCTTGTTAATAGGGCGGGTGGTGCCGTTAATGCTCAACGACATCTGCCTTTCATCAATGTTGTAGAAGGCGACCGAGGCGAAAAGGCGAGGGGTGATTTGCCATTTGCTCCCTGCTTCCCATGTCGTTCCCTGTTCGGGTTGACTCACATTGCCCGCATCATCAACATCGGTTGACGGGGTAAAGGATTTACTTATGCTGGTGTAGAGCGAAATATCTGGCGTGATTTTATAAATCAGCCCGGCCTGCGGCAGGAATTTATTCCCTTCATCATCCAGTGTCTGAACGACCGGGTTAAAACCTTTTGAAGCCCGTTGCTCATAATGTTGGTAACGCCCGCCCACGACGGCGATCCAGTCGGATGTCAGCGAAATACTGTCTTTGACATAAACCGAGCGGCTGTGGATACGGTTTAAGTTGTTGGCATTCGCCGTATTCTCTGTCGTGCTGTCGGTGACGGGAGACAGCATGTCATAAACCGGATTGAAATAGTTGAAGCGCCTGTCATTCTTGCCCTGATACTGATGCGCCCGGTAGGTTTGGTTCATTTCATAATCGGTGCCAAACACCAGCGCATGCGTCATGCCAAAAAGTTCCGGATTGCCCAGAACATCCCAGGAAACGTATTTGGTTTTTTGATTAAAGCCGCGATTGGCATCCGCGCGCCGGGTGACAACGCCGCTGGCAGGATCAATGGCCGTTACCCGCACCTCATTATTGTCATAACGGCGCTGATTCCAGCCAAGCGTCAGGCGCGTGCTCCAGCTGTCGTTGAACTGCCAGTCATAATGGGCGTTCAGCGCCTGATTGCGTCCCCAGGCATGATTGGCTTTATCGTCCAGCCGCTGTTTGTAGGGCAGTGAGAGGGGTGAGCCGTTGATAAACGCGGTGCCGCGATCGTAGGGAATATCATAACGATAATCGCTGTAACTGATTAACAGGCTGGCCTTCTCCCCATACCACTGAAGAGAGGGAGCCAGCAGCGAGTGTTCATCACTGCCAAAGTTACGCCAGTAATCCTGGCGTTGTTTTTCCGCGATGAGCCTGAAGGCAACGCCGTTGCCCAGTGGGCCCGTAACATCCAGCGTACCGGCACCGCCGCCTTCGCTTGCGTAGCGGCCACTGACCGCTGAGTGCCAGGAATATTGCGGCTTTTTGCTGATCACGTTGATGATCCCACCGGGATTCTGAATACCGTAGAGTAACGAAGCCGAACCCTTTAGCACCTCGACGCGTTCCGTGGTGGCATCCAGATTGAGTCCCTGGCTGCTGCGGATGCCGTCGCGATAAACAGACCCATCAGAATTACTCCCAAAACCGCGCCGCACAAAGCCATCTTCCGTGCCTGCCAGGGTGTTTGCTTCAGACACGCCACTGACAAAACGCATTGCATCACTCAGGCTGCTGGCCTGGTAGTCATCAAGCTGTTGTTTTGTCACGGTACTGACAGACTGTGCCTCATCCAGACGCGCCACCGGGGCTTTGCTGGCCACGCTGGTGGTGGGGATGGTGTAGCCATCGTGACGATCTGCGTCACTGGTTACCGTCACCGTATTATCACTGACCGCCGCCAGGCCTTTACCCGAGGCAAGCAGCGCGCCAGAACACATCGCCAGCATGACTGCCTGCTGGATCCCCAGGTTTTTAATCTCGTTGGAACGTTTTTTCATTATTTTTTCGCTGATCATCAATGACAGAAATAAAGGGAATAACCCTGTGTATTGCGTGTATTTATTCAGCGACGGGCAGATAACCTCATCACCTCGCCCTCGCTTTTTTGTAATTGATAATCATTCAATCATTGGCTGATGTAGTAGTAAACAGAAAAGAGAGGGTTTTCACTACATTCTGAAATGTTACCTGGCATGCAGTAAAAGCGGTGCGTGAATGACTTTATACATTGAATTTAATGCTTTTTTTAATTCATGCTGGGCGAGTGAACGCGTAAGCTGTCCCAGGAGGAGGATCCTGTGGGCGATAAAATTGCTTGCTGACTACATTGTGCAGGGCCATTATCTGCAGGCGGGAAATGAGAAACATTATCCTTTATCCGGCTTATTGGGGCCTTCTGCATTCATGTTTCCGGCACTCATGTCGCTTCAGGATCAATACGTGCGGGAATAACATCACATGTTTACTAGTGAAAATGATAAGGCGGACGATCATCGCAATGCAGACTAAAAGCCGCGTTGATATCGTGGGTGAGCGTATCCGGTCACGTGAGCATCAACTCTCTCCACGCCTTCTGGCTGTCGCGCATTACATCAATAGCAACCGGGAAACGGTGCTTGACAGCACGGCGATGGATATTGCTGACGCCAATCATACCTCTGACGCCACCGTTATCCGCGCAATTCAGGCGCTGGGGTTTTCGGGCTTACGCGATCTGAAAAAAGTGCTGCAGGCCTGGTTCGGCCCTGGCATGTCGTCAGAGGAGAAGATGACAACCACGGTCAACGACGTAACGCGTGATGTCACCTCGTCAATAGACTTTGTTTTGCAGGGGCATCTTCATGCCTGCCATGTTTTATCCTCTGAGCAAAACCGTCAGGCGCTGGCCGAGGCTACCGGATTGATGATCGAAGCCCGTCAGGTTGCCATTTTTGGCATCAATGCCTCAGGCATCCTTGCGGACTACAGCGCCCGTCTGTTAAACCGAATCGGCCTGGCGTCATTCTCACTTAATCGGGCAGGGATAGCGCTGGCGGAGCAAATGCTGGCCTTGCAGCGCGGCGATGTGCTGATCATGATGGCGCAGAAGTCTGCCCACCGTGAGGGAAGCACCGTGGTGCGTGAAGCCAAAAGACTCGGCGTGCCCATTATTTTACTCACGAATGCCACTGACTCCTTTTTTGCCCGCGAAGCGGATGTGGTAATCAACGTTCCACGCGGTGGAGAGAAGGGGCGAATTCCGCTCCATGGCACCGTAATGGTTTGCCTGGAGATGATGATTTTGTCGGTTGCCTCCTCCCTGCCTGACCGCACCGTGAAAACCATGAAAAGACTGCAGGACCTTTACCGCGGGCTTAAGCCTGCGGCTAAAAAATAGCGCCTTCGTTGGGTCTCACACAGTTCCAACCTGATGAGGCCTGTCCACGGCCGCCAGGGTTGACGACATTGCCTCCGTCCTGGCCTCGCCGGGCACGTTTTTCGCGCTCCGGACTCAGGTGCGGCTGTGGCTGGCACTTTTCGGAATTTTAAAAAAAGTTTTCGTTTTTGCGAGCGCATCCCAGCTTTTACCTGGAGCCTTTCACTCTCAACGGCTATTACTGAGCCGTGATGTTATTTGCTGTTCTTCGATTTATCCATCCTTGTTACATCCCTGAGCGGAGCAAATGATGAAGAGAGCGCGTGTGTGGTTTCCTGTATCCTTAGTGGCGCTGGCCACGGTGAGTGCCCTGACAACACCGCTGCCGGCCATGGCATGGGACAGTCTTACCGTATTCGGTGACAGCCTGAGCGATACCGGAAATGTGGGGCGGTTTACCTATAATTCTGCAACCAATCCGCTGTATGACGAAATCCTTGCGCGGCAGGCAGGGCTTACGCTCCAGCCTTCTTCCCAGGGCGGCAGCAACTACGCGGCAGGCGGGGCCGTTGCCGTACCCGCTATTAATCCGCAGTTTAATACTCAGGATCAGGTGGCGCGTTACCTCGCATCGACCAACGGTCGGGCCGATCCCAACGGATTATATATTCACTGGATAGGCGGTAACGACCTGGCCGCAGCCGTTGCGCTTCCTCCGCTGGCAACCACCCTCATTGACAACAGTGCCGGTGCGGCCGCCAGTCAGGTGAAAGCGCTGCTCAATGCTGGCGCTGGCACCGTGATTGTGCCGACAGTCCCTAACGTAGGCGCCACACCCGCACTGATCGAGGCGATTCTTCAGCCGTTTAGTGCCGCAGCCGTGTCCGCTGCCTTTCAGTCACTGGATGCTGCCGCAACGCCCAACAGTGCCGCCAGACAGCAGGCTATTCAGGCTGCGTTCAATCAGGCAGCCGGACAACTCTCCGGTGTCCCGGCGGTTCGCGATCTGCTCGCGCAGCAGTTATTCGCCGCCTGGCAACAGCTGAGCGCTCAGGCGGCAGCCTTGACGGCGCGGTACAATCAGCTGGAGGAAAACGCGCAGGCAAATACCCAGGGAAATATCGTCCGGGTTGATATTAATGGGCTCTTTAGTGAAGTCATCGACAACCCTGCGGTTTATGGATTGAGTAATACCGCAGGCATGGCCTGTCCGCCCGGAACCTCCTCCGTTGACTGTACCTCATCAACAGCAGGTTTTTCGTCCCAGCAAAATTATCTGTTCGCCGATCGCCTTCATCCCAGTCCGGCGGTACATGCCATCATTGCCGACTACATTCAGTCGATTCTGGATGCACCCGCGCAGGTTGCGGTGCTGACGCAGGCCCCGCTGGCCATGCTGCATGACATGCACAACACACTGGATGGCCATCTTCAGCAGCAGCGCAAGCAACCCGCTGAGGCCGGTCAGTTCACCGTATTTGGCGGTTATGCCGGTCAGCATGCCCGCAATAAAAACGATGTTTTCAATGATGGCGACACCGATACCGCCAACCTGTCTGTGGGCATCGGTTATCAACTGAGCGATAACTGGCAGGCCGGTGCATTGCTGTCGACCGCCAGTCAACGCCAGCATCCCTCTGATCGGTATGATTACCGACTGCGTGGCAATATGGTTGCGCTCTGGAGCCAGCTGCAGCTGATGGATCGGCTCTGGCTTAACGCCGACGTCCACTATGCGGATCTGGATTACGACGCAATAGAACGGCGGATAAAACTTGGACCTGCAACGCGAACGGAGCAGGGAAGCAGCGGGGGTAAACTGATGGGGCTGCGCGTCCAGACAGGATGGGATTTACCGTTAGGCGAGGTCATCACTACCGGTCCGGTAGCCAGCTATGCACTGGACTACGTGCAGGCAGATGCTTATCAGGAACGGGGCGACAGCAGCAGCGCCATGCGTTTCTCCGATCAAACGCGGCACTCACAGATTGGCGCAGCGGGCTGGCGTATCGACACCCAAGGATTATGGATAAACCCCTGGGCGCAGGTCAGCTATAACCACCAGTTTGGCGACACCGACTCAGCCGTGAGCGCGGGGTTAAAATCTACCCGCACCACCTTCCGGCGCACCAGCGCCGGCCAGGATAAAGACTGGGTGGATATGGCCGTTGGCGCCAATGTGCCCTTGGGCGAGGCGGTGACCGCATTTGCCGCTGTTTCGACGGTAGTGGGTGACCGTGATTATCGCGACGTCACATGGAACCTGGGCCTGAGCGCTCGTTTTTAAGAGGATGTTGTCGCAGGGACGCGATAAAAGTTTGCTTGCCCATGAACCCGGGCGCTGGACTGACGGATACCCCGGCCTGTGTCCTGAGGTCACCGCCACGAGATAAATCGTTACCTGGCTGAGGGAGGGTGAACGGCTCAGAAAGTTTGACGGATCCCGCTTCGCAAGCGGGTTTCGGTAAGGTATAGTGCGCGTTTTTGGAGGAACCATGCTGACCCAATCATCTACACGGCTCAATAAATACATCAGTGAGAGCGGAATATGCTCCCGCCGCGATGCCGATCGCTTTATCGAACAAGGCAACGTTTTCATCAATGGCAAGCGCGCGGCGGTAGGTGCCCAGGTCTTTGCAGGCGATGTCGTAAAAGTGAATGGTCAGTTAATTGAGCCACGTGATGAAGATGATTTGGTGCTGATTGCGCTGAACAAGCCAACCGGCATTATTACCACTATGGAAGAAGGCGAGCGCGATAACATCAGTGATTTTGTCAATCACAGCAAGCGCGTTTTCCCTATTGGTCGGCTTGATAAAGATTCTCAGGGCCTAATTTTCCTGACCAACCATGGCGATCTGGTCAATAAAATTTTGCGTGCCGGCAACAACCACGAAAAGGAATATGTGGTGACCGTCGATAAGCCTGTTACCGACGAATTCATCGCGGGCATGGCGTCAGGTGTTCCCATGTTGGGTACGGTAACCAAAAAATGCAAAGTAAAGAAAGAAGCGCCTTACGTGTTTCGTATTACGCTGGTTCAGGGGCTTAACCGGCAAATCCGTCGCATGTGCAAACACTTTGGCTATGAAGTGACTAAGCTTGAACGCACGCGCATCATGAACGTCAATCTTAAAGGGATCCCTTTAGGAGAATGGCGCGATCTCACGGATGATGAACGGGTTGAACTGTTTAAGTTACTCGAAAATTCCTCTTCAGAAGACAAGCCAGCGAAGAAAACACCACAGAAGAGTCCGGCGGCAAAGAAACCGGCAAAAAATGCCGTTAAACAGGGCGAAAAGTCTGAGGATAAACCGGCGTCACGCAAGCGCTTTACCCAGCCGGGTCGTAAGAAAAAAGGGCGCTAGAACGGATGCGCATCAATGAGTCGTTTCCCTTTGATTATCCGTGAATACCGGCCCGACTGGGCGGATCACTTTTCTACCGAAGCTGCCGTTATCGCGGCGGCATTGGGCGAGCATCTTGTGGCTATCCACCACATTGGCAGTACGGCTGTTGAAGGGTTATCAGCCAAACCTGTCATCGATATTCTGGCAGAAGTGATGAATCCTGATGCGCCAACAGCAGAGTCTGGGCTAATACAGGCAGGCTATCAACCGCGCGGAGAAAACGGTATTCCGGGAAGGCGCTATTTTACTAAAGGTGTTCAGGCGCGGACCCACCAGATTCATGCTTTTCTCCCGGGGAGTCCGCATATCATACGGCACCTGGCGTTTCGGGATTATTTGCGACACTTTCCCGCGATTCGCCATGAATATGCTGCGGTCAAATACGCCGCACAACGTGCCTGCCAGGGCGATATGAAGATCTATTGCGCATTGAAACATGATTTTATTCAGTTTCATCAGCAATGCGCACTGGCGCTCTTTCCCTTCTGATTTCTTCCACAGCCTCGCTCTCCATTACCCGCAACTTTTCTGAAATTGTGTTTCTGCCCTCTACACTTTTTCATTCAGCAGCAAGCGCGTACTGGCGTTTGCCGAAAGTGCCTGAAACGATGAGATAAAGCATGTGGGAACAGCCGATGCGTGCGAGAAAGCGTCAGGCCAGTGCCTCAGGCCGCATAATCAGAAGACGCCACCTTTTCAGGATGAAAACGACATGGCAGGATAAGCCAAATTACTAAGGAGTGGGCCTGATGTTACTGAAAGGTATGAATGATCCGTTACTTAAAGCGTATCAGCATCCAAAATCAAGGTTGATGATCAGTCGTTTCAGAGGGTTAGCGGGGGATCGTCGTCTCAGTGACTGGCAGGTTTTTTGTATTCTGGTCAATGGATTTACTAATTACTGGTACGTACTATCCGGTAATTTCAACATCCATGTTGAATATACTAAAACGCGGCAGTTCGATTTCATGCAGGATTTTTTGCATTTTTCTGTCACGCTCGATGGCTTATTAAGCGACGCGCACTTTCGCTGCCCCGATTTTATTTTGCCGCATTATGATGTTCCTTATGAATTTTGCCGCTGGCGCAGCAAACGCGGTTATGATTCTCCGGTGACGTATGTTGGCAACCACGGTGTTAAATCCCATAAAGGTCTGTTTATTGCCAGCCACGATGCGACGCGAGATGAGTACCTGATGAAATGGGAAGGAACAGTCACAGTTTTTGATAAAGCCTTTTTTAAAATGGGAAGTTTTCAGACTACCTGTGACTTTTTAGTGAATGATATGACAAAAACCATTCGTGAAGGCGTGATCAAGCATTTGAGCCTCTATCGTGACCTGTATAATTATATTTTTCCCTCGCCCGTGGAAGCGCGTATTCAGGCGCGTGACAATAAACGTTATTTGGCAAAGAAATAAACAATCGGCCAGACCTCTCCTCGCAATCCGTTCAGAAGGGTAAACCGTTAGTGTCCGGAAGGCTCGCCAGGTAACTTCCAACGCAGCCAGGCATCCAGTTCAGTTTCGGCCATGGGCTTGATATTGAAATATTCATATGCGACATCATTATCTTGCGGGGGAGCGGCAAGGGGTGACGTCGCAGCGGGAAAGCCGGTTTCATCCGCTAAGACGATCGTATTAAACTCTTTTAAGGTGCTAAAAATACTGTGCGCTATCAGACGTGAAGTGATTTTTGCATTGATCGCGTTTGCCAGGACGTTATTAAGCTTGATGATGACAGGCGGGCTTTGGCGAAGGTAGCGTATTTTGCTATAGCCTTTAGCGGCATCCTCCCACGACATACTGAATCCCAGACGTCTGAGCATTTCCAGCCCCAGCATGGCGGCCGGACTGTCAATGATATGCTCCGTTTTCACTATCTTGATGATGAGCAGTGAGACCGGCAGCCCTGCCTTTAGCATTTTCTCCGCCAGCTTTTCTGCAAAAGCGACGTCAGCAACATCTCGCTCGTGAAGACTTATCGTTACAGGTAACTGAATAGGGTGATGCCGGAGACGCTTAAGGCGGCAAATAGCGCGGTCGACCAGCCAGGCTGTGAGCTGTTTGTCCAGCTCTGTTCCCTCAGCCAGCGTGACAAAATTATCTGCCGGCAGTTCGCCGCGCAACGGATGGTGCCAGCGCATCTGTGCTTCAAGGCCCACAGGTTTGCCGCTTTTCAGGCATACCTTGGGCTGGAAAACTAAATATAAACCGTGATTGTGTCGTAAGGCTTCTGCCAGTTCGCTCATCAGGGTAAAATCTGGCGCACAGCCTGAATCGCTTAATTCATCAAGACGAAACGGCGAGACCTTTTGGTCACTCTCATATTCCAGCGCATTGACTGCTCGTCGGAGAACCTCATTGGCGGGGGCATCACCGGCAACAAAATCTGTTTGCCCGACGCAGGTGGTCAGGGCCATAGTCAGACCATCACCGACATCAGCACTGATTCCATTCAGACGCTCGACCACCCAGCGCGCACTGATGTGGCTGTCAGTATGGGTTAAAATCGCAAAACGCCCGGTGGCGATAGTATAAAGCAGACCGCCACTAATTGGTCGAAGGCGTAAAGGCAGAAGCGTCGCCACATCTTTAAGCAACGACTCCAGCGATGCCATACCTAACGATCGGGATAATTCGAACGCGCGTGACATATCGATACAGTCAATCAGCACCAGACGGCGAGAAGCCGTGTCGTTCAGATTAGCAAGGAGCTGTATATCACGAACAAGACGTTCCCGATTCGCCAGGCCAGTAACCGGTTCGACAAAAGCCGCAGAGTGCCAGGCGTCAAGGAATGCGACAACTAACGCTGCCAGGGATTCAAAGATATTTTTTTGCTGGTTGTCGAAAGGGCGCGGTACCGTATCCGTTACGCACAGCGTCCCCAGCATTAGGCCATTTTTGTTTTTTAGCGGCGTGCCGACATAAAAGCGAATGAAAGGCGCATGCGTTATTAACGGATGATGAGCAAAACGTGCATCACGGCAGGTATCCGTGACAACGACCGTTGCGCCGCCTTCGACCACGTGCCGGCACAAGGCCTGCTCGCGAGATGAATCTTGCAGCTCAATATTATAACTGGCGCGAACAATATGCTGTTCATCGGTCAGGACGGTAATATAACTTCCATGGGTGCCCAGCAGCTGGCTGGCCAGACGCAGAAATTTCTTCAGACCTTCATCCCTGCCGCGATCGGAAATGCTGAGTGCATTTTTTTCACTGGTGCGGTGAGGTTCCTTTTTAGTGTATTCCATAGACATTCCCGCTCCTGCCCGTTTGCTGAATAGAACTGCAAAAAAAGAGTGTACGACAAATGCTGGAAATAAAACCCAATCAATATAAAAGGCAAAAGCAATTAATTTATTTCTTGTGGAGAGTGAGGGTAGGAATTATAAAGTTTTCATGTCTTTTTACTTAATGCAAATTGTATCCGTTTTTTTGGCGTTGTTTTTTGGTTAAGAAGTTTGACGCTGAAATATTATAAATAATAGTGCGGCCATTTTAATCAAGAGTTTCATTTTTATTTTATCATTCAGCCCTAAATTAAATTTCAGATATTGTTCGTTTTTTTTAATGTATACATGCCGGGTTTTATGTCATTTATGCGTTATGCATTACGCCGCCTGACGGGATGGCACTCAATGGTTACGTCTGCAATGTCAGCTAATACAAGGCATTATCTTGTCTCAATGGCGGGCGATAACGAGGCGTTAAAGTCAACCAATAAGCTATGTCGGGATCTTTACGGTGAATAGGCATTTTTAAATAAATAACCTTAATGAATAGGTTTCACGACGCCACAAGATTAATCCGGATCGTGCCGCGATGAAGCGTCGTCACCGTAGTATATTAATGTAAATTATTGTGCCTGTTCGCGAACCGATACCTGCATGTTTGGACAATAACTGATAAGCTATCTTCTACAATCACGACGACGTTGGAGCTGCCCTTTGCTGACCACCATTATTTATCGCAGCCACATTTCGGATGACGTTCCTGTTAAGACGCTTCCAGGAATGGTGGATGATGCCAGCATACTTAATGCTTCCCATGAAGTGACAGGCATTTTGTTGTTTAATGGCACACATTTCTTCCAGTTGCTGGAAGGCCCGGAAGAGGGCGTTCTTGCTATTTACCAACGTATCTGTGCCGATCGCCGACATCACAACGTGGTAGAACTGATGCGTGACTACGCGCCATCCCGTCGCTTCGGTAACGCCGGAATGGAGTTGTTCGATTTGCGTGAACACGATCGTTCAACCGTGCTTCAGGCGGTTCTCGATAAAGGCACCTCCAAATATCAGCTGACCTATGCTGACAGAGCGCTGCAGTTCCTGCGTACCTTCGTAGAAGCGCGTGAAAAAGAAAACTACTACGAGGTATTACCGTCAGAATACTGGGAATTCATTCCTGAAGCGCCTGCCTCAAGCGCGGCAAAATCCTCTCCTTCGGGTATCACCTTCCGACCGGTTGTTGATCCCCTTGCCAGGCAGGTGACGGCTATTGAGGCGATTACGGATACGCGCCACAGCGGCAGCGATCCCAATGGGTCGGATAAAAAGTTACATGATGCCGACCTTGATGCCGTGATTAAAGCTTTCGAGATGGCAGGCAGGGCCTGTCCGGATGAAATGACCCTGTATGTCAGCCTGCTTCCTATGACGCTGGTGGTCGTGCCGGACGCCGTTGCCAAAATTGTTGCAACCATCAACGCCTCAGGTCTGGTGCCGGAGCAGGTGGTCATTGGCGTCAGTGAAACCGAAGTTATTTCACGGCTGGAAGCATTTTCCGTGGCTGTCAGGGAGCTTAAAGCCGCCGGTATCAGCCTGTCCGTTGATAACTTCGGTGCGGGCTCGGCAGGATTGTCATTGCTGACCCACATTCAGCCCGATCGCATTCGTATTGATTCCAGTATCACCACGGATGTTCATCGAAGCGGCCCGAAACAGGCAGTTGTTCAGGCGATCATCAAATGCTGTTCAGCATTAGAAATCACGGTAATTGCCGCAGGCATCGTGAAAGCGGAAGAGTGGATGTGGCTGGAAGCCGCGGGCGTGATCAACTTTCAGGGCAGTCTGTTTGCGTCGCCAGATTCGGGGCAGTCCGATGCGGTTGCCTGGCCAGAATATCGTGACGCAATGTAAGTATGCTCATGCCGTTATAACATCATAGTCTGAACGTTTATCGGTAATCTATTCCTGGCAGCACGGAACGCTGCTGTTATTCCACTTATGCTCTACGTACCCGCCCTGTATTATCCTTCTCTCCTGCTACGCATTTTGAATTCAGCCTGAATATTGCCATTTTTACCGATCCGCTATCTTCTATCGCGAGTCATTGTTAATCGTCAGGCAGCCAGCAAGAGTGCGGGTGTGCTGTTGCGTAAGGGATGAATAACGATTCCTCGTACTCCGCGACAATATTTAATGTCTCCACTTTTCGTCAGAGAAATTAAAACGATTTTACCTGAACAGTCTGAGCAGGGTGGTCAGGAGGCGGGCGCATAAAGCGGTATTACTCACCAGTGAGCTGATTTAATCACCTTTCCAGAGATTACCTGGACACAAAAAGCACAGTTTGCGATCATGGCAGCATTACGGAAAATAAAAACCTGTTCAGGTACACATAACATGAAAGAAAACAGTCGCTTAGAATCGATCATGAATTATCTTAAAGGCAACAATCTGGTCACGGTTGAACAGCTTGTTACGGTGACCGGTGCGTCACCTGCGACCATAAGACGCGATCTGATTAAACTCGATCACGAAGGTGTCGTCAGTCGCACGCATGGCGGCGTTACCCTGAACCGGTTTATCCCTTCTCAGCCCACGACGCTGGAAAAGTCGTCGCGCAATCTGGCTGAGAAACACGCGATTGCACGCGTTGCGGCCAGTTTTATCAAAGCCGGTGATGCGGTGATACTGGACGCCGGTACTACCATGTTTGAGCTGGCGCGACAGATTACCCATATGCCTTTGCGTGTGATCACCAACGATCTCCATATCGCGCTGTTTTTGTCTGAGTTCAAACAGATTGAAGTGACAATTATTGGCGGTCGCATTGATGAAAGCAGCCAGTCGTGCATTGGTGACCACGGGCGAAAACTGCTTAATAATATTCATCCGGACATTGCCTTCCTGAGCGGTAACGGATGGGATGGGGTTAAGGGCGTGACGTCGCCTACAGAAGAAAAGGCCGCGCTCAAACGGGACCTGATCAGGAACGCCCAGCGCCGAATTTTACTGGCAGACAGCTCAAAATACGGCGCATGGTCGCTGTTCAACGTGGTGCATTTGAAGGAGCTTACGGATATTGTCACCGATGCCAACCTGGATAATGAGATCCGGCAAAGGTTGCTGTCAAACCCACTCCCTGCGCTGACGATCGCGGAACCCGTGTAACACGCCGTTGCCTATGGCGGTGTTGCAGACCCATCGGGTGCGGATGAGTGCGTGGCGGAACAGCGCGTTAACCGCGTGGCACAGATTATTGCCCGGGCATGGCATCAAGATTTGCCCAGAGGAGCGCGCGGCTGAGAAAGGATTAAGGGTTTGCGACAGGATAAATGCGTCAGGCAGGTACCAGGGTTGGCGCCAGAACACGACATCGCTGAACCGGCTGATAAAATATGCGCCTGGGTCACGCAACCGTTATCCCGCCAGCGAGCGTTACTCGTCTATCAGGGGTTTGAGATACAAGCGTGTATCGCCGTCTTCACCATGTTTTGGGTGCCAGACCATGGCTGCATTTTCATCGCCGATGTAGGTCATCCCCAAAGGTTCTATGACTGCATAGGGCCGCGCGAAAGCGGCCCGGTAGGCCAGTAACTCTTTTGCCATTGCCACAACCTGATGAGAAACGTCGTCGGGGTGGGTGACAATGTGATTCAACTGTTCTTCAGTCAGCATACTTCCATTCCTGAACACCCAGCCCATAAACGAAGCCATCTGGCAGGGGTTTTAAATCTGTTAATTATAGTCAAACGGGTTACCGTCAGCTTTCGTCATTGCTCAACGCTCAATGGACATGACCCATATTGGCTGTAGGGCGTAGCTTACTACGGGAAGGACAGATTTCGAAGGCCTGTTGACAGCGGTGCAGAAGAAAGGAAAGGGCAGCAGGACAGGCGTTACCTTATGCGTCGATAAATCAGACAGAAAAGACGCGACAGCTGGCCTGCGACATCTTGACTATTTATAGCCATATGATCGCGGTTGGTGTTGTTGGCTTCAACAACAGGTTGGCGCGCGTTTTATGCTTGTGCATGAGCCGCCATTTTTGCTTCCGCCCCCTCAGGCCCAGATAAGGAGGCGGTAACGCGTTACACAAAACGATCTGAAGAGATCGCTGACAGAGCGGTAAACGCAACAGCTGAACGCATTTCATGTTATAGCCTGCGGTTATTCAGGCAGGCAGCTGCGCTTTTGATGAGGTGAATGATAAATATGCCCGGAATAATCAGGTCGTTTATTCGATTGCTTCACTTTGGCTTGCAGTCATGTGTGATATCGACATAGCTGAAAACGCCAGGCGCGAGGCTGACGGCGCGGTTTCTCGTTAAAAATCTTAGAAAAAAGTTCCGGTCATGTTATACAGTCTCGCATAGCCCTTGTTTGCGATAAATCGTCCTTTAACAGGGCGCTAAATATTTAAATTTAGGCTAAATTAGTTTCTGCGTTTTTGCACCCGCACAAGGGGAGGCTGTTGTGCACAATAATCAAAGCGGCAATGACGAAAATCGTCTCAAAGCGGTTAAAGCACTTTTGTCACCTGATGTCACCAGGGATGAGGTGCTGGAAAAGTTTGTTCATCTTGCCGCGCAGGTACTGGGCATTTCAGGCAGTTTTATTTCTATTATTGATGATAAAAATCAATATATTAAGGTTTCCCGTAATTTCAATCTTAAAGAATCCGCACGAGAAGTTTCCCTTTGTCGTCACGTGATTGACGGTGACGGACAGCTCGTTGTGCAGGACACATTACAGGATAACCGCTTTACCTTTCATCCACTTGTTGAGGGTGAGCCGCACATTCGGTTTTATGCAGGCGTGTCGTTATCTAATCTGGAAGGGCTGGTTTTAGGCACGCTTTGCGTGACCGACACAAAGCCTCATACGTTTAGTGATGAGCAACTGGACACCTTAAAGTCGCTGGCAAAACTGGTTAGTTCTTTTCTGGATGCCTGGAATCTTGCCAGTTTCACGGACCTGATCACGCTTTTACCCAACCGGCCCCGACTTATTCGCGACATGCAGCAGTTGGCCGTCAATAATCCCGATCGTCGTTTTCGCCTGATCCTCATCGACTGTCTTGATATTCCACAGGCGTATGAGTTATCCCGTACTTTTGGCATTGCGCCGGTAGAAAACCTGCTCAGACAAATTGCCGGACTGGTCGGTGTTCGTCTTCAACTGCAGTCAGATGACATGCTGTATTCATTTGCGCCCGGCCGGTTTGCGTTAATACAACCTTATCTTGGTGGTTATAATGCGCAAAGCACCGTTGAGGTATTAACCAGCCTTAAAGCAGATTTAGCGGATAACATTACGATTGATATTGATGTTTATACGGGTGAGACAGAGTTTGTTTCCCGCGACATCGATGCGAATGAAGTGGTGCGCCAGGCGGTCAGTGCATTACACGAATGTATCCATCAAAACATGGGCGCCATGACGTTCGATCATGCTTATGATTCGCGTCGCACTGAAGATTTTTTGATTATGAACGATCTGGCTCAGGCGCTTAAAAAAGATGAAGGCCTGTACCTCGCTTATCAGCCAAAGGTCTGTTTAAAAACGGGAAAAACCGTAGGGCTTGAGGCTTTGATCCGCTGGCACCACCCGGAGAGAGGCGAACTGTTTCCGGCCGACTTTATACCGCTGGCCATTAAAACCAACCTGATTTCTGTCCTCACTGACTGGGTTATCGATCGCGTCATTATTCAGCTTAAGCAATGGAACAACGAGTTTGAACTTATCCCGGTATCCGTGAACGTCAGCGAACGTGACTTTTCCAGACCAGAGTTTGCTTCTGGCTTAGCCAGTAAAATGCAGGCGGCAGCCTTGCCGACAGCACTACTGGGCATTGAGTGTCTGGAAAACGAGCTCATTACGGAGAGTGATATCGCCATTAACGGGCTGGAGGCGCTTAAAGCTCAGGGATTTGTTATTTCACTGGACGACTTCGGTACGGGCTACAGTAATATCAGTTATCTGCAGGAAATCCCGCTAGATGTCATTAAGGTCGATATGTCTTTAATTGGCCGAATGGATGGCGATCATGCGTCAAGAATCATCGTGCGGAGTATTATCATGATGTTGAAAGAGCTGAACTATACGGTACTGGCAGAAGGCGTTGAAACTGAAGCCACGTTGAGTTTGCTGAAGCAATACGGTTGTGACCAGATACAGGGTTACTTCTTTTCGAAGCCGCTCCCGGCCAGCGATATCGAACACTGGTTGCTGCAGAAGTAAATGCCCTGAAGGCGACAGTCAGTGTCGCCTGAAAAGCAGGACAGACTGCTTCAGGGGGTTTTGCCAGCAGCGCTTCAGTCGGTTAAGAGGCTGAAGCGCGCTGTGCGATTAATCCAAATCCCTGCCGTTACTTGCTATCACCTTTTTATACCACCAGAAGGACTTTTTCCGCCGCCGGGCCAGCGTGCCTTCTCCACGATCGTCACGATCCACATAAACGAACCCGTAACGTTTGCTCATTTCGCCGGTTGAAGCGGCAATCAAATCGATACAGCCCCATGTGGTATAGCCGATAACAGGAATACCGTCTCCGATCGCATCGGCCATCGCCCGGATATGTTCGCGCAGGTAGCTGATACGATAATCGTCAATAATTTCGCCTTTCTCCGTTAACTCATCGCGTGCGCCCAGGCCATTCTCGACCAGGAAAAGCGGCTTCTGATAACGGTCATACATCATATTCATGGTGATGCGCAGGCCAAGCGGATCGATGCCCCAGCCCCATTCACTCCGCTGAATATGCGGGTTGGTGAGGGATTTCACCACGTTTGCCGCGCTGCTATTGTTGTCATTCATCTCGGCCGAAGCACATCGGGATGCATAATAGCTGAACGACACGAAATCGACGGTATGCTTGAGTATATCCGCATCACCGTCTGCCATTTCAATCTGAATCCCTTTTTCGCGGAAAAGGCGCGCAGCGTAGGCGGGATAAGCACCTCGCGCCTGAATATCAATGAAAAACAGGTTTTCACGATCTTTTTGTAGCGCCGCCCAGACATCGTCAGGTTTGCTCGACCAGGGATAAAAATTGCCACCTGCCAGCATGCATCCCACCTGATTATCAGGGTTGATTTCATGCGCGATTTTTGTCACCAGGGCGCTCGCGACCAGTTCGTGGTGAGCTGCCTGATATTTAACCTGCTCACTGTTTTCACCAGGTTCAAACACCAATCCGGCACCCGAAAATGGGCTGTGCAGCATGATGTTAATTTCGTTAAAGGTCAGCCAGTACTTCACTAACCCATCAAATGCGTCAAAACAGGTGCGGGCATAGCGGGCAAAAAACTCAATCATTTTACGATTACGCCACGAACCGTATTGCGTAACCAAATGCATGGGAACGTCAAAATGGCAGAGCGTCACTAAAGGTTCAATGCCATGTTTACGACACTCGGTGAACATATCACGATAAAAAGCCAGGCCCTGTTCATTCGGCGTGCTTTCATCGCCACGCGGAAAGATACGGCTCCACGCAATTGAGGTGCGAAAGACGGTAAAGCCCATTTCTGCCATCAAGGCAATGTCTTCCCGATAACGATGATAAAAATCGATCGCAGTATGGCTGGGATAGAATTCGTCATCGCGCAACTCAACGCGTTTTTCCTGCCCCAGCTTTACTGGCATACGCGTGGGGCCAATGGGGATCATGTCAACGGTAGTGAGTCCTTTCCCGCCTTCAAGAAAAGCGCCTTCTGACTGATTGGCGGATAAGGCACCGCCCCATAAAAAGCCTTCAGGGAATGTTGCTTCAGACATGAAATCCTCTTTAACAGGGTCATTAATGATCAGCTGGCGTTAGCCGCTTTCGTTTGTTCGGGGGATGCGCCAGGTTGTGATGGCGCCGGAGGGGTGGTTTCTGGAATATCGTCAAAACCCAGAATCAGGGTAAGAATGAACGACAGCACCACGGAAAGTACCATTACCGCGACAACCCAGACAATCGACAGGGGATTGGTCGGGTCAAAAAACTGGACGCTGGTAAATAAACCCGGTGAAGCCATTGAATGGCTGGCCAGACCGCCTATGCCGGCCACGGCACCGCAGATGAATCCACTGATCAAACTGGCAATCAAAGGGCGTTTTAATCGCACTGCCACGCCGTATAGAGCGGGTTCGGAAATGCCAGCCACAATAGCGGAGGCCGCCGCCGCCAGCGCGGTTTGACGTAATTCGCGGTTTTTTGTTTTAAAGGCCACCGCCAGCGACGAGCCGCCAAGCGATAAATTGGCGCCAATCTCAGAAGGCATCACCATGCCTTCTTTACCCGTCTCGGCAATGGTCTGGATGATGGTGGGAGTAAAAACCCGATGCATACCTGTCATGACCAGCAACGGCCACAGCCCACCCATAATGGCCACAGAAAGCCAGCCCAGATAACCGTGAATAGTGTAAACCAGAGCGGAAATCCCGCTGCCGATCCAGATACCAATCGGGCCAATCAATACAATGGCGATCGGCGCGGCGATCAACACGATCAACATAGGCTTAAGGAAGTTTTTTGTCACTGCAGGGGTGATACGATCCACCCCGCGTTCAATGTGAGACAAAATCCAGGTCATCACCAGCGCCGGTATTACCGTATAGGTATACTTCACCGCCGTAACCGGGATAAAAGCAAAGTCGACGTGTTGTCCCTGTGCTGCTTTAGCCATGAGGTCAATAAAGTTGGGATGCACCAGCACGCCAGCAATGGCGATAGCCAGTGACATATTGGTTTTGAATTTCAGCGCGGCAGACGCCGCCACCATAATGGGCAAAAAGAAGAAGGCACCATCACCTATCACGTTAAGTATGATTAGGGTTGATGAGCCTTTCTCAAATACGCCAGCCATATCCAGTATCATGGCCAGGAGCTTGACCATTGAACCGCCGATAATAGCCGGAATCAGCGGTGACATAGTGCCAACCAGCGCATCCAGAATGCCGGCGCCTACGCTTTTAAGCGTCATTTTGCGTTTCACGGGCGCGGCGCCGTCTGACTGCGGTTCGCCTAATGCCAGCACGGCCTGATAAGCCTTTGCTACCTCATTACCAATAATCACCTGTAACTGAGTATCGGTATGAACAACGCCCATGATGCCGTTAATGGCTTTCAGGCCGGCAAGGTCAACCAGACGGTCGTCCTTCACCACAAAACGCAGGCGGGTCATGCAATGGGTTACCGCACTGATATTAGTCAGGCCACCCAGCTTACTGACGATAGCCTGTGAAATCTCTGCATAATTTCCTGGCATGATTTTATCTCGTAGGGAAGAGGAAAGTGCGCTCGGGTTTCCGCTCTGGCCGTCGTGTTGTTGTTTTACTTCGCCAGTCAGCCTGCCTTACTCTGCATCTGACCCACGGTGCGGCTAAATAGGAAACCGGTTTCATAAAATCATGAAGAGATTTCACCTTTTAAACAAGAGTGTAAAATAGGCTGATGTTATTTTTGTGATGATAATCACTTTGAGTGGCGAAGCACGCGGCACGACATTAAGGCTAAATATTTCAAATAATGAAAGGCTTAGGTAAACTCCATTTACTCAGAAGATTCTGGCAGCGATAACATGACAACCATTTCACAAGTAGCAAAACGCGCCGGCGTCTCAAAAGCGACAGTTTCGCGGGTGTTGTCAGGTAAGGGTTATGTAGGGCAGGAGAAGCGGGAACGGGTTTTGCTGGCCATTGCGGAGACAGGCTATCGACCTAATCTGCTGGCACGTAATCTGGCAAATAAAAGTACCCAAACCATCGGGCTGGTTGTAACCAATACACTGTACAGTGGCAACATTTTCAGTGAGTTAATGTCTCACTCTGCCAGAATTATGGAGCAGCAAAATCGGCAGTTGATCCTGGCCGATGGCAAACATACCGCTGAGCAGGAGCGCGCTGCCATCCAGTTTCTGCTCGATTTACGTTGCGATGGCGTTATCATCTATCCGCGTTTTCTCAGCATCGACGAGCTGGATGCGATTATTTCGCAGCACAAGCAGCCTGTGCTGGTCATTAATCGTCGTCTGCGAATTAATGACAGCTTCTGTATTTACAGCGATCAGCAGGCAACCAGCCAGAGGGCCGTCAGTTACCTGATTGAACAGGGCCATCGCAATATTGCATTTATTACGGGATCACTGGATTCGCCGACCAGTCAGGAGCGACTTGCGGGCTATAAAACCGCGCTTCACACTCAGGGAATCGCAGCGAATCAGCAGCTAATTGTGCAGGGCAAATGGACGGCGCAAAGTGGGATGCTGGCGGTGAAAACATTGCTGGCGAGCGGACAGCCCTTTAGTGCTATCGTCGCCAGCAATGATGAAATGGCTATCGGGGCGATCAAACAGCTTACAGAAAATAATATTGCTGTACCTGGAACCGTCTCGGTCATTGGCTTTGATGACATTCCGCTGGCCCCTTATATAACGCCTGCGCTCTCCAGTGTTAAATTTCCCGTTACCGATATGATCAATGACACCATTAATCGACTGGTCTTTATGCTGGATGGCGGTGAATTAACGCCGTTTACTCCCTATCAGGGCAGCCTCGTTGTGCGTGATTCCATTACCGGCATCACCTGATGCCTTTACTGTGCTGAGTCGATCGCGACCTGTATTAACCCGATACCTTGCGCCGCGAGTCCGGCCACCACGTCCTGAGAAAGCCCCTTTTCCGTAATGACGTGACCGGGCTGAAAACCGGAAGACAGGGGATAAGGATGGATCTGCCCGAATTTAGAACTATCGGTCAGAACGTAGCTTTCTGCACCTTTAGCCAGCACGGCATCCACGACATCACATCGCAGCATATCCCGCCCGGTGAAGCCGGTTTCCGGGTGCCAGCCATCTGCACCAATAAAGGCCTTATGGAAGTGCATTTGCTGTACGCAATACCGGGTTAAGGGCCCCGTCATTGATTCGCTGCGCTTTTGCAACATGCCGCCCAGAATAATGACTTCACAGGCCGCGTCTTTAAGCAGATGGCCGATATAATGGCTTACGGTGATTAACGTCAAATTTTTGCGGCTGGCCAGCATACGTGCCAGCAGGGCGTTGGTGCTGCCGCCTTCGATCAATACAGATTCGCCATCGTTAATCCGCCCGGCAGCATAACGGGCGAGCGCCAGTTTTATCCCATAGCGGGTATGCATTCGCACGCCAACGTCGTCGCTGTCTAATGCCTGAGCCGCACCGTGAACCCGACGTAAAACCCGCTCTTCTTCCAGCAGGTTGAGGTCCTGGCGAATGGTAACCTCCGACACACCGGCCAGCTCAGCCAGTTCGCTGACGGCGACGTTGCCTCGGGTATTAACCAGTTCAATAATTTTCTGCTGACGTGTATTCATCATGGTTCTCTGCTCTGACGTTGAGTCTCGCTGGTTTCAGGCTAAACCCAGTCCACGTTTACCCACCGAATTGAGATCGGCGAGGGTAAACCGGTTCTTCCAGCCGGCCTCGTAATGTTCAGGCGGAAAATCAGCAGGGGAATGACCCTGCTCAAGTGCACTCGCCACCTGATGCGCATAAGCGCGGTTTTTATCACACATTGGCGCCGCGGGAATATACATAACGTTTCCCCATCCCTGTTGATTTTCAACCGGTGCGACCGCATGAATCAGGTCACAGTGCCACCATACCGAATCGCCTGCGGTGATCGCCGGTACGGAGCATAATCCTTTTACCAAATGCGGGTGCCATTTTTCACTAATCGGGAGTACGCGCCCCGGTTTAACACCACATAATTCATCGTCAGCGACATCCGATAACAATGGGCGCAGCAGCACATATGCAATGGCCTCCGGTACGGGAACCACGTGCAGTAAGCCCTGACCCGGCATCATATCGGACAGCGCCGTCCATCCCTGAAACGTCCGGAAAGCCGAGCATTTTGTGGTATCCGGAACATCAAACTCATCCACTTCGCTGCGATGAGCAGCATGCCACGGGTCGTAATGCTCAAGATTGCCGTCAAAAATCGATCGAAAAACGCGTTGGTAAGCGGGCAACAGCCAGCGTTCCAGCGCGCCGGAGTCAGTGTGTGCGCCCAACCCTTTCGAGGTCGTTCCTGGCGGTCGCCGACGAATGCGATCCGGATAGATAAGATTCACGTCCGGATCGAACCATTGCTGGCCCCCGGATTCAAACGTCCACAGGCGATTTAAACATGACTGCACCTGGGCCATTTCAGGACTCTGGCGCGCCTCCATTTGTGCGTGAGACCAGTAAATGGGATAGATTTCAGGGCGGGATGCTTCCAGGCTGCCGAAGAAATTATCGCCCGGGCCGCGGTACTGTGCATCAAACTGATTTTCGTCCAGGTAACGCAGCATGGAGGTATCCCATGCCAGCGCCTGTTCCCGAGGGAAATGCTGCTTAACCACCACACAGCCACGGCGCTTGATGCTTTCTCGGGTTTCAGGCGTCAGCCCTTGGGTGATCTCCTCGGGTGAAATAACCGGCCAGGCGCTGCCGTTTAGCCGCTCTTCCGCTTTTGCGTCGCTTATCGCCTGCTCGGTTCTCTGGCAAACCTGCCTGAATAAGCCTTCAACATCGCCAATCTGCTGACGGATCTGCTGTTTAAACTGGCGGATGGCGGCTGAAATATCCGTGGGTAACGCTGTGTGCTGAAGCTTTACATTCATGACTGCGCCCTTAACAGTGTTTTCATTTTACATATGAAGGTTTATTTCATTTCATTCGAAAGTCAGCACTATGTTTAACAGATTGCTGTTGGTGAAAACCGGAACTGGCGCACAATGTGAGCGAACAGAAGGATTTTTGATGACTGGAATTCTCATTATCCCCTTCAACGAGTAAGCTTAAAAATGAGTGAGCCTGTTCAGGCCGGGAAAAAGGGGGATGACAATGGCAGTAAGGATGATTGCAGTGGATATGGATGGGACGTTTCTGGACGAAAACAAGCAGTACAACGTCCAGCGCTTTTCACGCCAGTACGCCCTGCTAAAGCAAAAAGGTATTCACTTTGTTGTCGCCAGTGGCAATCAATATTATCAGCTACAGCGCTACTTTCCTGACATCAAAAACGACATCGCGTTTGTTGCCGAAAATGGTGCGTGGGTATCAGAAGGCGATGATGAAATTTTTTGTGGTGAGCTGGCAAAGGAAAGCGTGCACCGCGTGTTGGATATCCTGGCAAAAGAGCCGGATATCAGCACTGTCGTTTGTGGACGCAAGGGCGCTTATGTCCATTCTTCAATGCCAGACAGCGTTATTCAGATGCTTAACAATCATTATTACCGACTTGAAAAGCGCGATAATCTTTATGATATCGATGACACCATTTTTAAGTTTTCGCTTAACCTGGCCAACGAAGGCATAGACAGCCTGATGGATCGTCTGCATAACCAGCTCGGTGAAATCGATCATATTATGCACCCCGTATCGAGCGGCTATGGCTTTATTGACCTGATTATTCCAGGCTGTCACAAGGCACATGGTATTGCTTTGCTGCAACAAAAATGGGGCATCAGCGATTGTGAGGTGGTGGCCATCGGCGACAGTGCAAACGATATCGAAATGTTGCGCCAGGCCTGTTTCAGTTTTGCAATGGCCAATGCAGTTGAGTCGGTTTCAGCCGTTGCGCGGTTTAAAACGGAAAGCAATCAGGATGAAGGGGCGCTAAACGTCATTGCCAGAGTGCTGGCGCGCGAATTCCCTTTTGATTAACGCCGCAATGGCGGCTTTTCAATCATGAGCGCGGAAGGGGAGCCTCTTCAAAAACAAACTTAACGTGACGCTGTCACTTATTTTGCCTGCTTTTGATCTTTTCGGACTGTATAAGGTGCTGGCAGGGGATGTCAGTACCGCGCAAAGAAACCGCATGCAAAGACAGGTTAATGGGAATAGTTACAACATACTTTAAATGATTTTCTTAACACCGTTCGGTTAGATCGACGTCGTCTTTGTCTGGGCAAGAAAATCACGAAAAGCCCGGTCCAGGCCGGGCGGGCAGGCATTATTTATCCGCTTTCTTCTCATCCTCAGTGCCTGATGGCTCCGCTTCAGCAACGGACAGCCAGGGCTTGAGGAGTTGAATATCCAGAATGACGTAAACCATCGTGCTAATAAATAACGAAATCACGCTACCGAATACGCCGCTGGTGGTGAAGGTCAGATAGTTATAGATAATCAACCAGGTCAGGCAAATGAACAGGGAAAGGGCAAGCATAATCGATGAGAGTGAATAGTTGCTGGTGCCGGCACCTTGTTGGTGCGTCAGTTTAAACAGGTTCCCGAGGGTGTATTTTTCCAGCATCAAAATCGTTTTTTGCCAGTTACGGCGTTGCCGTGAACCGGCGCGAACAATAAACAGATACAGTACGGAGATAAAAAAGCCTGAAAAGGCAATCAGTACCGGAACAGCCTCCAGAGCATACTCAATGCTTTTGTGGCTTGCGCCAGCCGGGCTCAGGTCCAGCGTTAATGAGGCGCCCAGTGCGGCATACAGAAAAACGAATAGCGCCAAAAAGGTTATCGTGCGCTTCCAGTCCGCCTCTGCTTCGCGGTTCTGTTGCTGGAGGGCGACGGTAAAGGCGCGTTCGATATGTTCAGCCTGAGGTGAGTGCATTTCAATCGCCTCTACCGTTTCATCCAGCAGGGCAGTGATAAAAGGTTTGTGGTCGTTGTGCAGGGGAATTTTCATGACGTCGATTCTCGTTGAAATTTCCGCTTATTTTAGTCTGCCTGAAGGGAAATGATACCTGCTTAACGTGATTAACCTTGTCAGACTGAGCCACTTAACTCGCAGGTAATGCGCTTTGCGAGCACGGCATGATGTACACTGCTTATGAACTCACCACGAGGAAAGCGATTATGAATGACAAGAAAATGATTTCCATCGATCAGTTCAGTGATGAAGAGCGACTCGCCGTTAATGAAGTTCTTCAAAACCTGATGCAGAAGCACCGTCAACGCACCGGCAAAGAACCTGATGCAAAAAAAGAGAAAGAGTTAAACAGCGAAGCTCGTCAGCAGGTCATGGCCGATAAACTTCTTAATGAAAAGTTAAAAGCAGAAAAAGAAAGTAAAAAACCGCTCAGGAAAAAGAAACCCTCTTCGCTAACGGCCAGCGAAGTCGGCGATTTCAACTGGTCCGCCTCAGTGGCTAAAGGCCGCAGAAGATAAAATAACGCCCAGTCGCGCTAAGGCCTGACGATATAACATGGATCGTTGGGCCATGTGGACCCGGGCAAGTCATCGGCATGAGTCATCTTAACGGCAATAACAAATAAAGGGTAAAAGTCTTAAAAATTAAAGCGCAGGGCGTTTTTTGTGGATAAACTGCGCTAAATATATTGTCAATTACGCGTGCGAATGACCTATTACTCACCTGATGATCATCATCTTAAAATGCGATCCACGCGATTTGTCCGTCGCATGTTTGCCATGCGCCAGCTTGGCACGCTTTTATGTTTTTTGCCGATTGCATCCGTTCTCCTGGAACTGGGGAAAGAACCAGCGATATTGGTATTACTGATTAGCAACGTTCTTATCTGGCCTTATCTGGCATACCGCCTTGCCGTAAAATCACGGGACTCCACCGCGCGGGAGCGTTCAAATTTAACGCTGGATGCCGCATTTGGCGGTATCTGGATTGCGCTGATGGCCGTGAGTCCTATGCCGTCCTTTGTCATCATCGCGGTTTTGATGGCCGACCGTTACGCCGCAGGAGGCTGGCCTCAGTTGCTCTCTGCTGCGCAGGCATTTCTGTTTGCCTTTATTCTGGTATGGACGATTGAAGGCGCGCCGGTTTTGATGGAGTTTAGTACGCGCACAGCATGGCTTACCCTTCCACTGGCCACATTCTATATGTTGGCACTCAGCGTTGTATCACACAATTTGACGTTGAGCCTGCGTCAGAAGAACCGTGAGCTGGAGAGAATTGCGCTGATGGATCCCGGTCTGGAAATCCCTAATCGTCGTTTGTTCGAACGCCGGCTTGAAAGCGAGCTTTTGCGCACCTTGCGGGGTGACACCAGAGCGTATCTGATACTGATAGATGTCGACCATTTTAAAAACGTTAACGATACGTTCGGTCACGAAGCCGGGGATTTTTTGCTGGCTGAAATTTCCGGCCTGTTACGTGACAGCGTAGGTATGAAAGACATTCCGGCACGGTTTGGCGGAGATGAACTTGGCGTTATCATTCGTGATTCGAATGACGTTGACATCATCAGCCTGGCCGAATCGCTTCAAAGAAACATTGGGCAATTACGCCTGCCTGCTTCTGTAACGTTCAGGTGTTCAGTCAGTATTGGCATTGCCAGTGCTGATAAAGCCGACTCAATACATGAGTGGCTGCGGCGCGCTGATAAAGCGTTATATGAAGTGAAACGATCAGGGCGGAATGGCCTGAAATTATGGCGGGCCTGATCCCCAGCGGAACAACGCATCGCGGGGTTTGATAACGTCCATCCGTAGTACATCACCAGACCGTCATCAATGCCGCCTCCTCTGAGGCGGCATAAGTATCAGATAGCCGGATAGTCGCCAGTGCCTTCAGGCCAGGGCGTGAGCAGGTCAAAGCCCGTCTCGGTGACGGCGACGGTATGCTCCCACTGGGCAGACAGCGAGCGATCTTTTGTAACCACCGTCCAGCCATCAGAAAGCACACTGGTCCCTGCTTTTCCAGCATTGATCATGGGTTCGATGGTAAAAATCATGCCTGCCTGTAAAGGCATTCCTTCGCCCGGCGTGCCGTAGTGAAGAATTTGAGGTTCGGTATGATAAATCTCGCCGACGCCATGACCGCAATATTCCCTGACCACGGAAAAACCCGCGCTCTCAGCAAGGCGCTGAATAGCGGCGCCAATATCGCCCAGTGTCGCGCCCGGGCGAACCGTTTTAATGCCTGCAACCATGGACTGATAGGTAATATCCACCAGCCGTTTTGCACGCACGGATGGCGTCCCCACAAAATACATTCGGCTGGTATCGCCATACCAGCCATCTTTAATAATGGCGACATCAATATTCACAATATCACCTTCTTTTAATGTTTTGGCCGCCGGGATCCCGTGGCAAACAACATGGTTAACGGAAGTACAGGTGGTACGGGTGTAACCGTGATAACCGATATTGGCGGGCGTAACGTTGAGTTCATTGACAATAAAATCATGACAGATATCGTCCAGTTGCTCTGTCGTGATCCCCGGGCGTACATGAGGGGTGATCATCGCCAGCACCTGGGCGGCAGCATGCCCGGCAGCACGGGCTTTTTCAATCTCTTCTGCAGAATGGATCTTAACGTTCCCCATTACACTTCTCCTTGTGGGGTTAAATCGGCATGATGTAGTACCTGGCGAATATCGGCACCGCCGTTCATTTCGATGCGGATTAATGTTTGAGCAAGCTCGTGTTGTGTCAGCTGGGGATACAGCTCGGCCAGCATGCCCAGTTTTAACCAGTGCTCAGCCTGCGCATTTATTGAGCGGCTCATCGCCTGGCTGGCGATGCGTAAGTTTTCATGCATCAGATCGGATATTTTTACAATGCCCATGTGAAGCCTATATGTAATGTATACGTTTTATATATAGGTTACGCTTTTTGCGGTGACAGTGAAAGCTGAATTAACCGGTTATAAAATGCTTAAAGCGCCATTCTTCCGGTAGCGCGATGAATTTCTAACTTAATGACACAGTCTGAGTGCGTATTTAATCTGTTCTGATCTCGCGCCTTTTATTGGCGTGCCGGGCAGAGTTAGTCTTTGATGTGACCGATCAGCAAAGTCACACACCATTCTCTGACCGGGTTAAACATGCGGTATTACCCAGGTTAACTTTTCATGTTACTTAGCAGATCATGAACCATAATCTACTGTTGAAAATCTGCGATATTGACGCATCACGCCTGTTCCGTCCTGGCCATCGCGCTAAGGTCTGCAATTCATGGGTTGGGTACAATCAGACAAAGATTTGTCTTTGTCTGATTGTTGCCGCTGCTTCAGTTACAGGCCGGTTGCGGATGTCCGTTGACAAGACGCGGTGTGGATTGTGCAGAGTGGCGGTAATGTGCGGGAGGTTTAACGCAGGCGGTGGTATTTTATCCGGGGCTCTTACGCCTTAAAACAGCATCATAAAAGGATTACGCGTGTCCACGTTGCACTTAACCACCGGGATTAACCTTATGAGAGCACTCTTCGTCACAGGCCTGATCTTTGCGCTAGCCGCATGCTCCAGCTCAGTGGGTCGCAATGTTGATACAGCAACCGTTCAGAAAATCAGGCCAGGCCTGACAACCCGAGCGGATCTGATCGCGATGTTTGGCCCGCCTGATACGGAATCCCCGTATCCCAACGGACAACAGTTACTGATGTGGAAATACAGTAAAGCCCGAGCGCTGGCTACCTCGGCAGGTGAAACGCTCACGGTACAGACAAAAAATGGCAAAGTGTTTAACTACACCTTCAGTAAAAGCTGACGTTTTATCCCGATATCTCTGCGCACAATAAAAAACGTGATTGTATTGCCAGGTTAACACAATCGCGGATCTGTGCAGGGAGTTAACGTATTCCTCTTCGTTCAGGAGGGATGAGATGAATAAGCCCATCGTGGCAACCGGCACCGGAAAACGTATTCTTAGAATTGTCGGTATCGCCGGTGAGCTGGCCGATGCCATGGATAATATTTCGCTGTCCTTATCAATACAGGCAGGACATTTTTCAGGTCAGTATTGCCGTTAGCCAGATGGATGCTGCCACGCAAACGCACGCTGTATTTGTCGAAGAATCCTCTCCAGTCTCGCAATCTTAATCTGAGCAGATGTACGCTATGGTGAAAACCTCCGCTTAGCGCGCCCGCCCCGTCATTAACGTGTTTCCCGTTGTCTCGTCAGCGATGACGGGGCAACGCCATGTTGCGCTTGCTGCACAGCGCCGCGTAAAGCCCCCACATCCTTCGGCGTGTTAAGTGCCGGGCAATCCAGTGAACACCTTATTCCCCTCTGAAAATCCCGACGGCAATGCCGATTTGAAGAAAAACGTCTCTCCTGGCGAATGTCACGGGGAAGGGCAGTCTCTCTGCGTAGCGTCGAGGCGTTAACACAGTCATTGCCGTTTTGCTCTTTGCCTTGATTCCTTTTCAGAATCAGCGTAGCGACGTCTTTGTGACTCCAGACTTAACAGGTCTGGAGTCACAGTCGGCAGAAAGGTAGAATCTGCAATACGGCTTTATTATCTGGGAAGGGCAGTGGCTGAAATCAGCATAAATACAAGGTCGCCGCATGTCGGCCATCACGTCATGGTATGGCTGGAGCAGATCAGAAAGGCTTCGCTGTCTGAAGTCGATAATTTTGGTGACGAGGGCACGGTCGAGCAGGTCATTAAGGTCTGGGTAAAGCTGTCATTACTCGTTACGCGTCGCCGTCCTGAAATCGCGATTTCATCCCTTCTCCGGCATGTCTTACCGAATATTGGCTCACTCCCGCTGAAGAATCTGACGCGATTACGACTAAACAGACTATATAACATACTGATTTCAGAGGGTAAAAAGGAAGAGGCGCGGCGCGTATTCGCGTTGACAAAACAGTTTTTATCCTGGGCAGAAATGCAGGGTTATCTTGAGCATTCCCCTGTTGCTTCAATGAAAAAACGTGACATTGCAGGCCGTGCGGCCTCACCGCGCAGTCGACAGTTGTCGGATGCTGAGATTTGGGTGTTCTGGCATGGGCTGGACAACTGGGCACTTTCTGAACAGGCCCGTTGGGCACTGCGGCTTTGCCTGGTGAGCGCGCGACGACCAGACGAGATCGTTCAGGCTCGTAAAGCAGAATTTAATTTACAGTCAGGGCTGTGGAAACAAGGTACGCGAAACAAATCGCAACGTGAACATACGTTGCCGGTCTCTTCCCTGATGCGCCTGTGTATCGAGTCATTGTTAAAGGCCAGCGATCCTGCTTCGCCCTGGCTGGTACCGGCACCACGCGATGTGATGCAACCGCTGTCAAAAGGTGCGCTTAATCAGGCTCTGCGACGCATGTTGCGCGCACCGCGCGGCCTGGGACTGGAACATTTTACACCACGTGACCTGCGGCGAACGGCACGCTCAAAGTTATCTGCACTGGACACGCCCAACGACGTGGCAAGAAAAATCATGAATCATGCATTAGAAGGGATAGATCGTGTTTACGATACGCACGACTATGTCGTGCAGATGCGCGCTGCACTGGAAAAGTATTCGGAATCATTACAGGTAATTATCAACAGTGATAGTTACCATTTTCTACATCATCGTTATGAAGGTGAAAGGCTGAAATTAGACAGTTCCTCTGTCATGGTCATGAGCCTTTAACGGGACAGTCAGGCTGTTTCCAATAAAAAAGCGGTGTCCTCATCGACACCGCTTAATTATGTCAGATCAGGAAGTCATCGAGAGAACCGCCTGCATCCAGGGCCTTTTTAATAGGCGATGGTGTACGGCCCTGACCTGTCCATGATTTCTTTTCACCGTTTTCGTCGGTATATTGATATTTAGCCGGGCGCGGGGCACGTTTAGCTTTTGTTTTAGTTTCTGTAGGTAAATCCATCAGCTCAGAAATATCGATGCCGTCATTCATCAGCATTTCTTTATATTTAGCCAGCTTGTCTGCTTTTTCACGCAGCAGGGCTTGCTCAGCTTCTTCTTCTTCACGGCGTTCAGCGACAACGACAGAAAGCTTTTCGAGCATCTCATTTAACACATCAAGCTCAATTTCCCGGGCTTGTGCGCGTAAAATACGAAGGTTATTTAATGCTTTGAGCGCATCCATTGATTAATCCTTAAATTACAGCGAATATTTTAAACAGAGCCATTCTACGAAAAATATTCCCAGAAGGAAATATCTCTTCAGGCCGAAATGTACAAATTTGTTACTGTAAAGATTATTACTGACTTTCAGAACCTGAGAAACGGCATAAAGTTTAAGAATACATTGATGTTTTAAACATATTTAAACCGCCTCATGCCAATGAAAGGCGAGCAGGTTCTACACAACATGAATTATAGAATCTCTTTTTTAAGTTAAAAAATCAATGAAAATCAAAACCTAATACCTGGCTATCTTGATTTGTCGTCAGGTTGCAAACCTGGAATGATGTGATTTGTCTCGTCAGAGAGAAATGATAACGTATAGTTAATAATAGCCACCCTTAAATAAAAGCTGGTCTGAGCGGACGAAATGCCTTACTAAAAAAACCGCTATTGAGGATAACGTTTTGTTATGTGTAAATCCTGATTTTGATGCCAGACATCCCTCAAACCTTCCTTAACCCGACCGTTGCAGCTGTTGGCTGCTTTGCGAAGGTGAGAAACGGCTTTACCCGATCTGAGAAAAATAGCATTCCGGATTTCGCAATTACAAAAACCCGATAAAGCAACCTGTAACCTGTGGCAGGCTTCATGCCAGACGGAACGTTTTCTCTGTCAACCCAACGGCCATAAGTCTGTATTATCTGAACATAAGCGAAGCGTCAATAAGGGCAATAACGTTCACATCACCGTTGTTAATAACAGCCTTTACCCATTTTTTCCATATTGTTTAAACCTGCAGTCCACCTGTCTCAGATAATGACCGCATTATATATAAGGAAAAAAGACATAAGCGAGTGTGAGAAATAATTCTGTTCACACAGGGGTAAAACGGATGGCTCAAAAATATCCAGGCCAGCTAATTTCAGCGTTACGTCACGCGCTCGGGTTCAGAAGTACTGTGCCCGACTTGCGCTAAAACATCTGCATTATCAACAGAATACACACATCGGCTTTTCTGACGCTTTTAAATATAAATGTTAACAATAACTTGCAATGATAATCTAAATGAGTATATTTCTCATTTGTTTTTACATGTTATTGTTTTTGTCCTTATTCCTGATGGCCAGCCCGCACGGTAGTTAACTGGGACTGATGCAGGGCAGTGGCAGCTAAAAAAAAGAAAACGAGGCGTTAGAATGTTTCTGAATATCCCCCTCCTGAACAGGGATCGCGTGAAGGCCACTTTTCCTCTGGTTCCCTCACGCTTATCACTTTTGGCAACCCTTGTGGCAGGCGTATCTTCACATAATGCGTTTGCAGAGACGCCATCGGATGTGAATACGAGCAACCCGACGCTTATCGTTACTGCGGCTGAACAGCCGGTTTCCGAAAATACTTCCTCGGACTACAGCGTACCTGTTACCCGCGCGGGCAATAAGTTACTTTCGACCGTGCGCGATATTCCTCAGTCTGTAAGCATCATCAGCGCGCAGCGCATGAAAGACCAACAGCTACAGTCGTTAAATGATGTTCTCGACAACACCACGGCTATTCAGACCAGCACAGCGGATATGGATCGTAAGACCTATTATTCTCGCGGGTTTTTAATCGACAATTACCTGATTGACGGTATTCCTACTGTATTCGAAGAACGCTGGAATTTGGGTGATGCACAGACGGATAGCGCATTATATGAACGCATTGAAGTGGTCAGGGGTGCAAACGGGTTATTGACCGGTGCCGGTAATCCTTCCGCTGCCGTTAACATGGTACGTAAACATGCCGACAGTCATCAGCCAGAAGGCGAGATATCCGCCAGCTATGGCAGCTGGAATAAACAGCGTTACGTTATGGATGTGCAGTCCCCGTTGAATGCTGCAGGAAATGTTCGAGGCAGAGTGATTGCGGGTTATCAGGATAATAATAGCTTTATTGAGCGTTATGGTGCTGAAAAGAAATTTGTTTATGGGGTGATTGATGCCGATCTCAATGACGCCACCACATTATCTGCAGGCTATGAATTTCAGCAGCTGAATACTGACAGCCCGATGTGGGGCGGTTTACCGCGTTGGTACACAGACGGTAGTAAAACCCATTTTCGTCGCGGCTTTAATACCGCCCCTGACTGGACTTATAACGATAAAGAGAGCAGAAAACTTTTTGCCCGGCTCGAACACACTTTTGCAAGTGGATGGCAATGGACCCTTAACGGCACCCATGATCGGTCAACGCTTAACAGCAAAATGATGTATATCGCCGGCTATTTTGACAAAAATACGGGTGCTGGCGTTTCTCCCTATGCGGATTATCCTGTCGTTGCGGGCACGGGATATAATGCAGCCAAACGTCAAGTCGATGCCGTGGATACCTTTGCCAGTGGCCCTTATCAACTCTTCGGACGCACCCATGAATTAATGGTCGGTGTTAGCTACAGCAAACAAAAAAACACTTATTACGGTACTTTTGCGAATATCTCGCCAGAAGAATTGGGGAATTTTAACCTTTTTGACGGCCAGTTCCCGGAAACGGATTGGGCGGCGCGCACCCTGTCCCAGCAGGATATTACCCGACAAACCTCGGGCTACCTTGCCACCCGTATTTCACTGGCGGATCCGTTAAATCTGATACTGGGCGCACGTTACACCCGTTGGAGCAAAAATACACTGACCAACGATATGGAAAAAAATAACATCACGCCTTATGCGGGTCTGATTTATGACATTGATGAGAACTGGTCAACGTACGCCAGCTATACTTCCGTGTTTCAACCGCAGTCATATCGTGATCTCTCAGGTGCCTATCTGGCGCCGGTTATTGGTAAGAACTACGAAGCCGGCGTTAAATCTGACTGGTTCGACAGCCGCTTGACCACGTCACTCTCGGTCTTTCGGGCTGAGCTGGATAATGTGGCACAGACCACCGGTCGCATTATTCCGGGTACCACCGAGTCAGCGTATGAAGGCAAAAATGGTACGGTAAGCCGAGGAATTGAATTCGAAATTAATGGCGCAATCACAGATAACTGGCAGATGACCCTGGGAGGCACGCGTTATATTGCCGAACAGCGTGATGGCACGGCGGTAAAACCCGACTTACCGCGAACGCAGTTAAACGTCTTTACGCGCTACCGTTTACCCATGTTCCCTGATCTGACTGTGGGTGGCGGAGTGAAATGGCAAACGCACGTCTGGAGCGATAATTCGGCACCGGAAGGAAACGGAACGTGGCGTGCTGAGCAGGGCAGCTATGCGTTAGTCAATTTATTTAGCCGCTACCAGGTGACGAAAAATTTTGCTGTTCAGGGCAATATTAATAATCTCTTTGATAAAACCTATGACACGAATGTTGCGGGGGACATCGTTTACGGTGAACCCCGCAACGTCTCTGTGACTGCCAGCTACCGTTTCTGAAGACGCGGACTTTCACCAGTGAGCGCCTCACCCGGGGCGCTTGCTTCCCCTGCTTTTTCCCCTTCGGCCCGGCGCAAATCGCTGATCCATCACGTTTTGACGTAATTGCCAGGCCAGAAAGTCAGGGATTTGCGCTACACTGACCAGCGTTAATCCTCCATTCTGCCGCTATGATAGCGCTGTCTGAGGCAAACTAATTCACCTGGAAGAAGTATGAAAATCAGATTCCTTTCGGCTAATGAGCAAAAACTGGCGGAGGTGCGTGAAATCCTGGAGCCAGTGGGCGTCGAAGTCTTGCCGATCGCTCGTCGTATTGAAGAAATTCAAACAGAGAATGAGCTGGATTTGGTGCGGGACAAACTCACAAAAGCCTTCTCAATTATTGGGCGTCCTCTCTTCGTTGAGCATACCGGACTTTATCTCGATGGGCTGAATGGCCTGCCTGCGGGGCTGACGCGCATATTCTGGAACCGGCTGGATGCCGATCGTTTTGCCTCCCTCGTTAATGGCCTCGATAGCCAGGGTGTCACGGCCAAAACCGTACTGGGCTATTGTGACGGGCGCAAAATGTATCAGTTTTACGGCGAATTACGTGGCACTATTGCCTCAAAACCGGCGGGCCCGCGTGGTTTTCAGTGGGACTGCGTGTTTATTCCTGAAGGCTACGATCAAACCTTCGCTGAGATGGGCGACAAGAAAAATGAAATCTCAAACCGTCGCATTGCACTGGACCGCTTCGCGTCCTTCTTAAAAACAGCACGAGGCGTGGCATGAAACCTGAACTGAAGCGGGCTTATGACTCCGGTAAGCTGATACTCTTTGCCGGTGCAGGCCTGTCCCGCAATCTTGGCCTGCCAGAATGGCATGAGCTCATTGCCCATCTGGCCAACGAGCTGGGGTACGATCCCAAAATTTTTAATACCTATGGTACGCACCTTTCCCTGGCCGAATACTATAAGCAAAAAAAAGGATCGCTAGGGCCGTTGAGAAGCTGGATGGATCGCGAATGGCATCGGCCGGATATTGATGTTCGTAGCTCTGAAATTCACACCATGATCACGCAGGGCAACTTTTCGCGTATCTATACCACCAATTATGACCGCTGGCTGGAAGCGGCACATGAGGCGCACGGTGTGCCTTACTCAAAAGTCGCGAATGCGGCCGATCTGGTGTCATTAACTGAAGACAAGCGCCACATCATTAAACTGCACGGCGACTTTGATGATGATACCTCCATCGTTTTAGATGAAAGCAGTTACTTTGAGCGCCTCTATTTTGATTCGCCGCTGGATATCAAACTGACCCATGATGTCATGGGGAATTCGGTGTTGTTCGTGGGCTACAGCATCAGTGACTTTAATATTCGTCTGCTGTTTTATCGCCTGACCAAAATGTGGGGGCGCACGGGCCTGGCCACTGCGCGCCCCAAGTCGTACCTTTTCACTAACCGCAATAACCCGGTGGCAAAAGAAGTGCTGGGTCAGTGGGGCATTGAAATGATCGTCTCTGAAGAAGACGATCCTCGAAAAGCCCTGGCCGATTTTATGCAAGCGCTTCTGGCGTGATGCGCGGGGCGGGGCTGACCACGTCGTTGTAAAATCTGAACCGCATTTCAGGTTTATCGGGCGTGGTGATTCTTCTCTGGAAAATGCGGATTACTGTGGTATGCTGTATAAATACACAGTACCTGAGGGCAAAACTATGGCTGTTGAGACAAAATTTGTAGTGGTCAGAAAAGGTGAAGAGAAGATGACATTTGCCAACAAAAAAGAGGCTGATGCCTACGACAAAATGCTGGATATGGCGGAAGCGTTCACCGACTGGTTGCTGACTCATCAGGCGGAGATGGATGAATCTCAGGCTGAAACACTCGGCCTGTTGCTGGCAGAACAAAAAGACGCCGTGCAGCACATTCTTCGCACCAGTAAATTGCCTCAGTCAACCTCAGGCGGTAGCGCCCCTGAAGCGACGGATGCTGATCATGCGCCGCAAAGTGACAAGAAAGTCCGCGCCGTCAAAGCCGCCTGACTGGGTTATGCCGGAAGCCTGCTTCCGGCATAACCACTCTCGTTTCCTGTCTTTTATCCGTCAATGACCGACTCAGCGTGGGTCTTTTGATCCTTCTCAGCGAATCAAATGCGTCACGGCAAAAGCATAGTGATGAAGGTATCTGGCCATGCACGTCATGCAAAGTACATAACCATGAAACCAGCCTGATTTGTTTAGCATGAATGGGTTCCCGGTTCAGTTATGCCTGGTTAGAAGAGGGCACAGACTGCCATTTAATCCCCGTCTATGTATTGTTTCATATCAATACTATTCAGATCAGTAACGGATTCCTGCGTATTATTATGGCCATGTTCAGGTCAGATCGGTCCGATCGCCTCGGGTCGTCGGATGGGAAATAACTAAAAAAGTGACACTGTCATTTCCGTCGTTACGTGCCTGATGTTTCGCACCCGGTGAGATCTCAATGCCTTGCTGCGCCTGAAGGAGATGCACGATGCCCTCAATTTCCATCGTCAGCTCTCCCTCTAAAACAAAAAAGAACTGGCGAGACTGAACGTGAAAGTGTCGGGTTTCAGCAGTCGCAGGCGGCATATGTTCATGAATAATGCTTAAATCCTGGCGTTTCAGCAGATGCCAACCATCACAGTTATTTCCCCAAACATAATGTTCTGCGTTGTCTTTCGAAATCATAAATCCTCTTTTTGCCCGCAACGGATAATGTGAGCCGATTCTGGCTTTGACTCATCTTATTAAAGTTAAATTCTGGCGCGCCGATAGTTATTCCAGGGACATGAAAGAGTGTATCTGACAGGGTGGTCAATTTAGCCGGTGTATTCCAGGGGAATCAATATGACCACTCAACCCATTAAAAAAACCATGAGTACCCGCACGCAGATGCTTCTTGCGGGCGGCCTGACGATTACGCTTGGGTTTACCGTGACGATTGGTGTTCTGAGCTGGCAGTCGGCAAAAGAACAAAAAACGCTGGCCGAACATTATCTGCAGCAGATCGCTCAAAGTCGCGGGCTGCAAATTCAACAAGAGCTGAGTTATGCCCTTAATATGGCGCACAGCTTAGGCCAAAGTCTGATTGCTCTGCCCAAAGCGGGCATTAACGATCGTAAAGTCGCTGACAGAATCATGGAATATTCACTCAGAGCCAATCCTGATTATCTCTCGATGTCTGTGATTTTTGAACCCAACGCGTTTGATGGTCGTGATGCTGAATTTGCAGGTCAGAGCGGACAGCCGCCACAGGGCCGTTATGCCTGGTTTGTTGACCGCGATCAGGCCGGTAATTACGCCATGCATCCGTTACTGTCCTTTTTAACGCCGGGTCAGGGTGATTATTATCTGGTTCCCCAGCAGACAAGAAAAGATACGCTGATTGAGCCCTACAGTTATGCCTACAATGGTATACCAACGTTATTGACCTCTGTAGCCTCACCCATTATCGATCAGGGTAAACTTTACGGCGTGGTGACTTCCGATATCTCCCTTGCCTCACTACAAAAGAAAGTTAACCAGATAAAACCCTGGCAGGACACCGGTTATGCCCTGTTGCTCTCTAACACAGGCAAAGTCGTTTCCTCGCCAGATAAAGATGAGGCGGGCAAAGCGTGGAAGGGGGAAAAAGACAATTTCACCCAGCAAATTGTGGAACATGACGACCCGGTGCTGGGCGAAAAAGCCATGTATACCTGGTATCCGGTCACGGTAGGCAATAGCGATAAGCCCTGGTACGTTGGAATTGTCGCACCGGTCAGCCAGGTGATGGCTGCGGCGAATCGCCAACTCTACTGGGCTATCGGACTGATGCTGGTAAGCATCCTGTTGGTCGGCGCGGTACTGGGGCTCTTGTTCAATCGCAAAGTCATGCGTCCGCTCGGCGGCGAGCCTGCAGAGGCAGCCAAAATAGCGCTGGCGGTTGCGGAAGGTAAGCTCAGTAACCGCTTTCACGTTGCACCGGGCGACAACAGCAGCCTGTTTTATGCGCTGCATACCATGCAAAGCCAGCTGCAATCTATTGTGGGCCAAATCAAAGATGCCAGCGCGTCGGTGCGAGAAGGGGCTAGCGAGATTGCCAGTGGTAACCTCGATCTGGCATCGCGTACCGAACAGCAGGCGGCTGCGCTGGAGGAGACTGCAGCCAGCATGGAGCAAATCAGCGCAACGGTTCGCCTGAATGCCGATAATGCTCAACAGGCCACGAATCTGACCGAAAATGCCACCTCAATCGCCAGCCGGGGCGAAGCGCTGGTTGGGCAGGTGGTGCAGACCATGTCACAGATTGATGACAGCTCGAAGAAAATTGGTGACATTACTACGATGATCAACAGCATCGCCTTCCAGACGAATATTCTGGCCCTTAACGCTGCGGTTGAGGCGGCGCGCGCTGGCGAGCAGGGACGAGGCTTTGCTGTCGTGGCCTCTGAGGTGCGTAATCTTGCGCAGCGAAGTGCGGGCGCGGTGAAAGATATCGCTGCCCTGATTGAAGAATCGAGCGTTCGGGTTCAAAGCGGCGTGAAACTGGTTAACGAAGCAGGCAAAACGATGCATGAGATGACGCAGGCCGTATCGTCAGTGCAGAGCATCATTGATGAAATCGTCTCTGCCTCTGATGAACAGGCGCGCGGTATCGGTCAGGTCACTGTCGCAGTTAACGAGATGGACGGTACGACACAACAAAACGCCGCACTGGTGCAGCAAATGTCGGCGGCCGCCAGCTCGCTGGAAGATCAGGCGCAGCAGTTGGCGCAAACGGTGGAGCAGTTCCGCTAACGCGCGGTAAACCGCTAAAACACAACCCGCACGGTGCGGGTTGTGTTTTCAGTCATTAACCCGGATAGATACCGCGATCTTTACGTGCCATCAGGATACGTTCGCAGGCCACGATATAGGCTGCGGTACGCAACGAGCACGCTTTCTCTTTGGCTTTTTCCCATACGTGAACCATGGCTTCCGTCATGATCTTGTCTGAGCGTTTATTAATTTCGTCTTCGCTCCAGAAGAAGCTGGCCATATCCTGCACCCATTCGAAGTAACTGACTGTCACACCTCCGGCGTTACAAATCACGTCGGGTACAACAATCACACCGCGGTTTGCCAGAACATCATCAGCATCCGGATAGGTCGGACCGTTAGCGCCTTCGAGCACCAGCTTACAGCTCAGGATCTCAGCACGCTCCCGCGTGATTTGTCCTTCCAGCGCGGCAGGGATCAGAATATCCATTTCCGTATGCCAGAAACGCTCTTTCTCGATGTTTTGTGCACCAGGGAAGCCTGCGATCTGCTTGTTTTCAGTCTGCCATTGTGTCAACGCATCCATATCCATGCCGTCAGCGTTGAACAGCGTTGCAGTGTGATCCTGAATCGCCACAACGCGCGCGCCCGCCTGACTAAACAATCGGGCGGCTTCACTGCCTACGTTACCAAATCCCTGTACGGCGACACGTGCGCCTTCAATCTGGATGCCGGCTCGGCCAGCAACCTCACGGCCAGTGACGAACACACCACGGCCGGTCGCTTTTTCACGGCCGAGGGAGCCGCCAAGGTGAATAGGTTTACCTGTCACCACACCAGTCACTGTGGTGCCCAGATTCATGGAGTAGGTATCCATCATCCAGGCCATCACTTTGCCATTGGTGCCGACATCGGGGGCCGGGATATCTTTTTGCGGTCCAATGATGATACCGATCTCGCTGGTATAGCGGCGCGTCAGACGTTCGAGTTCGCCTTCAGACAGTTTAAAAGGATCGACCCGAATCCCACCTTTTGCCCCGCCGTAGGGCAGATTGACAGCGGCACACTTGATGGTCATCCAGGCTGAAAGGGCCATGACCTCATTTAAATCGACATCGGGATGATAGCGAATCCCGCCTTTACCCGGACCGCGTGAAAGGTTGTGCTGAACACGATAACCCTCAAAATGACGAATGGAGCCGTCATCCATTTGCAGAGGAATATCAACAATTAATGCACGCTTAGGATGACGTAAAGTATCAATCCAGCGCGTAAGGTCGCCCAGGTAAGGCGCAACGCGATCGATTTGTTGTAGGTAGGTGGACCAGGCTGAAGTACTACTGTCAGACGCGTAAGATAACTTATCCATACAAAACCTTTCTTATCGAAGTTATTTATTGTGTTGAGCCGTGGAATGACGCGCGCTTAAGCGCGCCGACATAATTTATCATTACCAGAGAAAATATGATGTCGACCAGGCGGTCATTATCCCCATGCTATTTCGATTAACGGTGAATAAGAGTGAATAATATTTCGACTTATCGGCCCCGGATGCGGCTGTTTCGTGCATAAATAAGGCATTGTTAGTGCATAAACCTAAAATTTTATGATTTATCAGTTCTTTGAAGGGAGTCAAAAAGTTAATGAATTGTTTCAAAGGATATTGACTTTGTTGCGCCGCCAGGGTGCATAAATATAAGTAATGCGAAGGTTACTTTCACTTATGCGAAGAGGCTAACGGACAATATCTCACGCTTTTATCACCGACGGCAGAGCAGAAAATAAGACGTGCCAGCAACATGCGTTTATTAAAACGGGATGGAACTCAACCGCCAAATTTTTAACCTGAATAAGGAAGACGGCCGTGAGCGGATGAAAAAGGCTGCGAACAGTAGTGCATCAGTTTACGCTCTGACCTTCTGAAATCAGCGACAACAGATGGTTAACCGCTTTAGACGCATTATTCCGCCGCCAGGCAAAAGCCACATCGGTAAAAAGCGTATTGTTGGCGATTTCCCGGAAGCAAATCTGCGGATTCTGCACGCACACCATCGATTCCGGTATAAGGGCTATACCGCAACCTGCGCCGACCATACCAAGAGAAGAACTGATTTGCGGAGCCTGCTGAAAAGACGATGAGGAGAAACCCGCGCGCAAACAGGCACTGACAATAAGCTCATACAGGCTGGGTGAAACGTCTCGCGGAAAAATAATTAAGGTCTCCTGCATCAGTTCGCTCAGCGCGATGCTGGGTTTTTGTTGCAGAGGATGCGCAGCAGGCAAAGCCAGCAGCATCCGTTCGGTAGAAATGACGCGCAAATTAAACGATTTGCTGCTTTCGCAGGGAAGACGAAGAAATGCCGCGTCCAGCAATCCCTCCTGGAGATCCTGAATAAGCAATGACATGTTCTCTTCCCGCGTCATCAGTTCCAGGGCGGGATAGCGATCTTTAAATCGCCGAATAATCTCAAAGACGTTGGGATCAAATGCCACCGAACTGGCAAAGCCCAGCGACATTTTGCCCGAGATCCCCCGGGCAACGCCTTTCGCCTTTTCCAGCGCATGATCGGCGAGTTGAATGATTTCAATCGCATCCGCCAGAAATGTTTTTCCTGCATCCGTCAGTTCCACACCGCGCGTCAGTCGTTTTAACAGCGGCGTACCGATTTCATGCTCCAGTCGCTGAATTTGCTGACTGAGTGGCGGCTGCGAAATGCCAAGCAGTTCGGCCGCTCGGGTAAAGTGCTGCGTTTGAGCGACAGCAACGAAATAACGTAGATGGCGCAGTTCCATATTAAAAACGTCTCAAAGTTTACAGGTTTTGCTATTGGATTCTGTCCGCAAACAGGGTCACCATTATGTTAACACGGCTTAACAGTTAACCTACGAGGCATCCGATGAGCAATTTTGTAACTGATTGTTCCTGTGAGGATCAACTAAAAGATACCGTCCAAAAGCTGCGAAAAAACATGCCAGAAAGTGTTATGTATCAAACCTCTTTGATGAGTGCGCTGCTGAGTGGTGTTTATGACGGTGAAACCAGGATTGCTGACTTACTGCGCAAAGGTGACTTTGGTCTGGGAACCTTCAATCAGCTGGATGGTGAACTCATTGCGTTCGACAGCAATGTGTATCAGCTGCGCGCCGATGGCAGTGCCCGGCCTGCTGATCCTGACCAGAAAACGCCATTTGCGGTAATGACCTTTTTTCAACCCCAGCATAAACACGTTTTTGAACGCGCGGTTCAGCGCGATGCGCTGCATCAGCTTATCGACAGCGAAATCACCTCCGACAACCAGTTTTGTGCACTGCGTGTAAGCGGACATTTTTCATCCGTCCAGACGCGTACCGTTCCGTGCCAGTGCCGGCCTTACCGATCGATGCCTGAAGTTCTGGGAAACCAGCCCATATTTGAATTCACGCACCGCCATGGCGAGCTTATTGGCTTCCGCACGCCGCAGTACATGCAGGGTATCAACGTCGCGGGATATCACGAACATTTCATCACAGACGACAGAACCGGCGGTGGGCATATCCTGGATTATGTGCTGGAGCAGGGCACGCTGACTTTTGGTGCCATCAGCAAGCTGGTGATCGATTTACCAGAAAACGCCGACTTTCTTAATGCCAACCTGACGCCGGAAAACCTGGATGATGCCATCCGTTCTGTCGAAAGCTAATCACGAGGCCTGAAATATGAAAACTCTCTCTGATACGACACTCTGGCACTGCGGTGCAGACCTGGTTGTCGCGCAACTTGAAGCGCAAGGCGTCAGCCATGTGTTTGGCATCCCTGGCGCAAAAATTGATAAGGTATTTGATTCCCTACTCGATTCTTCCATTCAGACGATCCCCGTGCGGCATGAGGCGAATGCCGCCTTTATGGCCGCGGCAGTAGGCCGTCTGACGGGTAACGCTGGCGTGGCGCTGGTCACATCCGGCCCGGGCTGCTCAAACCTGGTGACCGGTATGGCTACCGCAACCAGTGAGGGCGACCCGGTGGTGGCTATTGGGGGCGCGGTCAAACGCTCCGACAGCGCCAAGCAGGTTCACCAGAGTCTTGATACCGTATCCATGTTCCGCCCGGTGACAAAATATGCGGTTGAAGTCACCGACTCGTCGGCACTGGCGGAATGTGTATCAAACGCGTTTCGTCACGCTGAACACGGTCGCGGCGGCGGTGCGTTTGTCAGCCTGCCACAGGATATCGTTGATCAGCCGGTCACGGGTAAGGTGCTGAGCCATCACGGCCGCATCACGCTGGGTGCGGCACCGGATGTGATGATTGATGCGGTCAGCCGTGAGATCGCCCACGCAAAAAATCCCGTGATCTTGCTGGGCCTGATGGCAAGCCAGCCTGAGAATAGCGAAGCCATTCACGATCTGTTAAACCGCAGCCATATCCCGGTAACCAGCACGTATCAGGCTGCGGGTGCCGTTCGCCAGGAGCACTTTTCCCGTTTTGCCGGTCGCGTTGGACTTTTCAACAATCAGGCAGGCGACAAGCTGCTGCAACAGGCCGACCTGATTATTACCATCGGCTACAGCCCGGTTGAGTATGAACCTGCCATGTGGAACAGCGGGAATGCCACCTTAATCCACATTGACGTTGTGCCAGCGGAAACGGACAACCGCTATTTGCCAGATGCGGAGCTGGTCGGCAACATCGCCGCCACGCTGCGTAAACTGGCACAAAAGGTCAGCCAGCCGTTACAGCTCAGCAAGGAGGCTGCCAGTATCCTTGAGGACCGTCAGCAGCAGCGGCAGTTACTTGCATTACAGGGCGCGAGCCTGAATCAGTTTGCTCTTCATCCGCTGCGCATCGTGCGTGCGATGCAGGACATTATCAACAGCGACGTCAGCCTCACCGTCGATATGGGCAGCTTCCATATCTGGATTGCCCGCTATCTCTACAGCTTCCGCGCGCGCCAAATCATGATTTCTAACGGGCAGCAAACCATGGGCGTGGCCTTGCCCTGGGCGATTGGTGCCTGGCTGGTCGATCCACAGCGTAAAGTCGTCTCGGTTTCAGGAGATGGCGGCTTCCTGCAGTCAAGCATGGAGCTGGAAACCGCCGTCAGGCTCAACGCCAACATTTTACACATTGTCTGGGTCGATAATGCTTACAACATGGTGGCGATGCAGGAAGAGAAAAAATATCAGCGTGTTTCAGGCGTGAACTTTGGGCCCATTGATTTTAAAGCCTATGCGGAAGCATTCGGTGCGGCGGGATTCGCGGTGAACAGTGCCTCCGAACTGGAACCCACGCTGCGCAAAGCGATGGATGTTCAGGGGCCTGCTGTTGTGGCAGTGCCAGTGGATTACGCCGATAACCACTTGCTGATGGGGCAGCTTCATCTCAGCCAGTTACTTTAATTTCAACGGAATAAGGAAACGATGATGAAAATGCGGGTTGCGCTTGTGACAGGTGCGGGTCAGGGCATTGGTGAGGCGATAGCCTTACGTCTGGCAAAAGACGGATTTGCCGTGGCCGTGGCTGATTACAATATTGAAACCGCGTCGCAGGTTGCGGAAAAGATCAAGAAAGATGGCGGCCGTGCGCTGGCCATCAAGGTGGATGTAACAAAACGGGATCAGGTATTTCATGCCGTTGAAGAAGCGCGCAGCGTATTGGGTGATTTTAACGTCATTGTGAATAACGCAGGTGTCGCGCCCTCAACGCCCATTGATGAAATCACCGAAGAGGTCATCAACAAGGTTTACGACGTTAATGTCAAAGGCGTGATCTGGGGCATGCAGGCCGCGATAAAAGCGTTCGCGTCTGAAGGTCATGGCGGAAAAATTATTAACGCCTGTTCTCAGGCCGGGCATGTCGGCAATCCCGAGCTGGCAGTTTACAGCTCAAGCAAGTTTGCTGTTCGGGGCCTGACACAAACTGCCGCACGGGATCTGGCACCGGCGGGGATCACCGTAAATGGCTTTTGTCCTGGTATTGTTAAAACACCGATGTGGGCGGAGATTGACAGGCAGATTTCCGAAGCGGCAGGCAAACCCGTGGGTTATGGTACTCAGGAGTTTGCGAAAAGAATCACGCTTGGTCGGTTATCAGAACCCGAAGATGTCGCAGCCTGTGTCGCCTTTCTTGCCGGCCCGGATTCTGATTACATCACCGGACAGTCGTTACTGGTAGACGGTGGCATGGTGTTTAGCTAACCGGAAAAATGTCTGGCGCTACGGCGCCAGACTGCCCGGTATTCTGTCACCTCGCATGAGGTAGGCTGAGATCCTGCATGACGTTCTGTGAAAAAATAACGCCGCTTACTTTTTCCCTCATTTCCTGACAATTTTAAGAGCATACCGAGCGTTTCCGGGCTTCCATCGTTCAGTGAAACGGCTAAAATAATGCGTTCATTTGCCAGGGAGTAAGACAGCTATAATGCGTTATCGTAATCTTTTTACCGCACTTGCGGTCGCCACGACATTAGCCGGGTGCGCCCGGCATCCCGCCGCCAATCCCCCCGCTGCGGCAGCGGATGATTTTACGACCGGACAGACCCAGATCGATGTTTCACACGTGATTACGCGTGCGGATGACGGTTCACATATTTATCTGACGGTAGATGGTAAAGATGCAGGCGAACTGCCCAATGGTGAAAGCAAAATCCTTCGTGTTCCCGCGGGTAAACATGAAGTCGGCGGTTACGTGCGCACGTTGTTTGGCCTGGGGCGGGTAACTATTGATCCCCTTGAAGTGACAACGTCACCTGAAGACGTTAAAAAAGTGGCTTATACCGTGACTCGTAATAAGGCGACCTTTGTTGAACAACCTAAACAGAGCGAACCCCAGCCGGCACAGACGCAGGAACAGGGCTAATCTGTCCTGCTAACGCCAGGTCGTGAATTTCACTGCCTGGCGATCGTTCAGATAGCGTTACGACGGCAGCAGGTTATCTCTCTGCTGACGTCGACCTGCCGTGTAGTGCCCGTGACCTCAGTGCTTTATGGCGTTAATCTCGCCCTTGACGACAGCCGTTGTGCTTTTGATGACACATGACACATGAGGCACGATGGCAATTTGGATCACCCATAGCGCCTGTTAATGAATGCCTATAGCCCCAGTTCACTGAGAGAGGGATGATCGTCCGGTCGGCGGCCCTGAGGCCAGTGAAACAGTCGCTGACTGTCGGTAATGGCCACGTCGTTAATGCTGGCATGGCGTTTCACCATGTAGCCATTCTCATCAAATTCCCAGTTCTCATTGCCGTAGGAACGGAACCAGTTTGCCTGGCTGTCATGCCACTCATAGGCAAAGCGCACGGCGATACGATTTGAATGAAAACTCCACAACTCTTTGATCAACCGATACTCTGCTTCCCTTTGCCATTTGTCTCGTAAAAACGCCACAATTTCGGCCCGGCCCGTAATAAACCTATCGCGATTTCGCCATGCGCTGTCGGGAGAATAGGCCAGAGAAACACGTTCGGGATCCCGGCTGTTCCAGGCATCCTCTGCCAGGCGCACTTTCTTTATCGCATCCTGTACATCGTTAAACGGGGGTAAAGGCTGACGTGGTGATTCCATAAGGTCTCCTGAAACGCTGGCAGACTCAGCGGCACTTGAGCATTGGAGTGCCGGCTGATGACATTCATAAACGGGCAGGTTTTAGAGCGAAATGGCGTGAACCTGACAAACGGCGCGAGCCGCTTCTTTACCTTTTTTCACAAAATGCTCGGTATAAAAACGCACGAATTCGTCGGCAGGCTGAAAATTATGCGGTGTCAGTGAAACAGAAAACACGGGAACATTGGTAGCCAGCTGAGCCTGCATGAGTCCACTGACCACGGCCTGGGCCACGAAGTCGTGGCGGTAAATGCCACCATCAACGACCAGGGCCGCACAAACAATGGCGTCAAACTGACCTGTCTGCGCCAGGCGCTGCGCCAGTAAAGGCATCTCAAAGGCACCAGGCACGTCCCAGGTTTTAATTTCGTAAGGCGTGCCGCTGTTTTCCATTTCCTGATTAAAGCCAGCCAGGGTTTGAGAAACAATGTCGCTGTGCCAGTTTGCCTTGATAAAGGCGACTCTTAACGGTTGCATAACTTACTCCAGTAAACGTGACATCCGGTGCACGTGAAATCGCAAAACGATCGCATTCTTCCGAATCAAAAATAAAGCTGTCTGATGAGCAGCACAGTAAATTCGCTCAGCACTTCTTGAATCACCTGGCTACCTGAGCGCCGGAGCCGGATGACGTCTCTTGCTTATGGCCGACATTATAAACTGATGTCAATAATCCGTGCTTATCTTTAATCCGCTTTTACCGCCATCCACCGTTACGGACGGCACCGATCTTGCGCGGATCATCCGCCAGAGCGCTGTCGTGTTTTATCCGTCTGGCCAATGCTCGCTTTTTGCGTAACGCTTTCCATTAATGTATCAGCTTAAAAATAGTACTGGATATTTAAACAGGTAATTGTATAATTATTCCACTGCCCGTTGGGTGTTGTCTGGAATGATTAGGGGGTAAAGCCCATGATGATATCGACAGAAATCTTCAAAGCAACGGATCATGCCATTACGATGACAAGCCGTGAAATTGCCCAAATGACCGGCAATACGCACGGCGAAGTTAAACGCTTAATTAAAAGTCTTGAAACGGCGCAGCGCCTTTCTCAGCCGCTTTCAGTCAATCTCTATGAGCGCGAAGGCCAGACGCGTGAGGAGTTCTGCCTGAATAAACGCGACTCTCTGCTGGCTGTCGCCCGACTTTCGCCGGGTTTTACGGCCGATGCGCTCGATCGCTGGCAGGCCCTTGAAGAGCGTGTTCATCTGCCTGATTTTACGAACCCTGCTGAAGCCGCTCGTGCCTGGGCTGAACAGTTCGAACAGCGACGCGCAGCAGAGAAACAACTGGCCGAATCGGCACCAAAAGCCGCTTTTTTTGACCACTTTGTCAACGTTGAAACGTCTCTGGGTTTCCGTCAGTTGTGCAAAATGCTGAAAGCCAAAGAGCCAGATTTTCGCCAGTTCCTGCTGGAGCGCAATATTATGTTCCGTGACAAGGGAGCCTTAAGGCCCCAGCATTACCATCTGCAGGCGGGTTACTTTACACTGCATTCAGGTACGGCGGACAATCAGCATGCTTTCTCGCAGGCTCGCTTTACCGCCAATGGTGTCAGATGGATTGCCAGCCTGTGGGCCGGACATCTGTCTGCTCAACTCAAAGGTGCGGCGGCTTAGCCTCACTTCTAGCGTGGAACAGGCCGCTGACGATGCGGCCTGTTTCAGCCAGCCTTTTACCAGCCTTTGATCGCATCACCTTTGTAAACTTCTTCTGCTTTGGCCGCGACTTCCGGAGACTGTAACGCAGACTTCAGCTTTTGGATTTTATCGCTGTCTTTGTTGTCCTGACGTGATACCAACGCATTGACGTAAGGCGATGAGGCGCTTTCCATAAACAACCCATCGCGACGCGCCGACAGGCCAGCCTGGGCAGAGAAGTTGGTATTTATGATTGAAAGCGTAACATTTGGATCGTCAAGTGTACGGGTTAACTGCGGCGTATCCACCTCAACCAGCTTCAGATGCTTAGGGTTTTCGGTGATATCCAGCGAGGTCGGCAAATAGCCCACGCCGTCTTTGAGCTTAATTAAGCCCTGAGCCTGCAACAGTAACAGACTGCGGCCCAGCGTTGTGGCCTCATTAGAAAGGGTAATCGTATCGCCATCTTTGAGTTCGCTGATGTTTTTAATCTTGTGAGAATAGGCAGCGATAGGGAAAACAAAGGTTTTACCGACAACGGCAAATTTGTAGCCACGCTCTTTAGACTGTTCTTCCAAATAGGGGAGGCTCTGAAAGGCATTGGCATCAACTTCTTTATTGTTCAGCGCTTCGTTTGGCAGCACGTAATCGTTGAAGTTAAGCACTTCAACATCCAGCTGATACTTGTCTTTGGCAATTTTCTGAACTTCCTGCCAGATAGCTTCGTCGGGACCGGTGTTGATCGCCACTTTAACTTTATGATCGTTATCAGGTGAGCAGGCGGACAACAGTAATACGGAACTGGCGATTAGCGCCGTAAATAAACCTTTCATTAGTAGCGATTCCCATCAGTAAAAGATGTCAAAAGCCTAATACAATTTATCCGCCTTGCGTACTGACGCGGCGATATAAGATATAACCATTACTGCATGATTTGTCTAAAAATTCACCGCATGGTCATCAGGCGCTATCCTGGCGTTTTTAACCGCTGGCAGGGTAATTGACGTCGTCGAACACGATCATAGGCTACGTTTAAACACGTTATTCATTTCAGTATTGCCGACGCGAGTCAGGAGAAACCATGTCAGGGAATCATTCAGATAAATCATCAGAGAAAAAAATCGTTGCCGTACAGGTGTTAAAAAGTAGTGAAGCATGGAACGGTCAACACATTGACGCTTATCCGCAGGGTGAACCCGAACTGACCGTGATGCGCCTGACCATTCCGGCTAATTCTTCGTTACCCTGGCATACGCATCCCATGCCGAATGCGTGTTTTATCCTGTCAGGTACGCTTGTAGTTGAGGATAAAGAAACGGGTGAGCAGCAAACCTTTCAGGCTGGCGAAGCGTTAAATGAAACGGTGAACAGCGCACATCGCGGCTTTACGCTGAACACGCCTGCCGAGTTGGTGATTACCTATGCGGGGGTGAAAGGGATGGAGCTGACCGACCCGCTTCCCGGCGAACCTGAGGAGTTCTAGCGTGAGAATGCCTACCGGTACAGTTTCGGGTTAAACACTCGCTGGAGCCAGTCCTTTGCAGATCGCGTGAACGGGGCAGAAAACCTGATTCAGGGTGCGCATTTGGCATCTGGAATACTGTGTAGGGTCATGGCGCAAAAAAAACCAGCCGGTGAAGGCTGGTTTACGTTTGTATGCAACTCTCATTACGCTTTCAGCGAGGCGCCGCCGCAGATAACCAGTTCCTGGCCCGTAATGGCTGCGGCGGGTTCGCTGAGTAGATAACCCACTAGCGAGGCGACTTCTTCTGGTTGAATGAGCCGGCCAATCGGCGGAACCATAGGGGCCGACGACGTACGTTCAGGTCGGGTGAGCATGGGGGTTTCGGTCGCACCAGGCGCAACAACGTTAACAGTGATGTTACGCGGTGCCAGCTCCATTCCCCACGAGCGAACCATGCCAACCAGCGCCGCTTTGGTTGCAGCGTACTGCGAGCGGTTGGCGGCACCTCGCGACGTGCGGCTACCTATAATGACAATCCTACTGCCAGGCTGCATCATCGGCACAAAGTGGTTCACCAGGACTTCCGCCGCCTGAACGTGCAACGACCACAGGCGCGCGCCGGCAGCGCTATCAAGTTCGCCTAACGGGGCGGCCACCATCATCCCTGCTGCATGTATCAACGCATCCGGGGTACCGAGTGTGCTGATAACCGACTTAAGCTGTTCCGCATCCGTTAAATCCACGGCAACCCAGTTAAGGTTCGGTGAGGCCATCTCTCCCTGGGTTCTGCTAAGTCCCGTCACTTTCCAGCCGTTATTCAGCAGATGATGGGTGATGGCCTGGCCGATACCGGAACTGTATCCCGTGACGATAGCGTGACGCATCTCAGTCTCCTAACATAGATTTTGGCACTTTAAACACCGCTTTGCGGACCGTCATCGGTTCGTTGACCGCGCACAGCGCCTGATGAGGCTCACCGGGCAGAAATACCGCAAAGTCCCCTTTGCGTAGCGTTATGCTCACGGGCCATTCGCGGGGGCGGGTGATGAACAGATCGGGTTTCTTCTCTTCATCATCCGTCTTCGCGACGGACTGCGTACCGGCGTTGATAATCTCTTCGCCTTCCAGCATCACCTGAATATCCGCCCAAAGATGGTGATATTCGGTGTGCCGTAACGCGGCATCTTCGGTAGTGGCCTGCTGAATATTACAAAACCACGCAACATTTTCTGGCTGCCATTTACCGATATCTTTTGCTGCCAGTGCCTCAAACGTGCATGAGGGTAAACGGAGCAGGGCCAGTAAGGGTTCAGGTAATCCTGCCAGGGCCAGGTTGTTCAGGTTTCCAACAATCATCAGATTACTCCTTCACCCACTCAGGCGTGACGCGCGCGTATTTAATTGCCTGACGAAAATAGGTATAAGCGATATGCAAAGTCCCCCCAGCATCCTGCTTGATGCTGGGATAGGAAAATTCACGGTTGCGTTTTTCCTGAGAGTTATTGGTCATACAGTATCCATCGCCTTCATCGAGGTTTTTCTGCCATGGCCAGGTCTTGCCCCCATCCGCTGAAATAGCCACGGTCATGGGCGCGCGCGGTGCCCCCCAGAATGCGGTACGGCCTGTCGTTTCCGGCTCTTTTCTGCCATCACCGTCATCGATCTCATCATATAGAGAGGCACGACGTTCTGTGGCCCCGGCCGCACTCATATTGTTAAATACCAGCGCCAGCTCGCCGCTGTGCAGCGTCGTCACCTGAATAGAAGAGTTGTTGTTAGGTAAAACAGTGGCCTCGGGCGATGACCAGGTTTCTCCGCCATCGGTGGAGCGGCTCAGATAGATATGATCCGCCCAGCGGCTGCGGTAAAGGGCAACCAGCGAACCATCCTGCAAGGCGGTGATATTCATGTGTACACACCCCAGGCTGTCTGGCACGACCACATCTCGCCAGCTTTTGCCCTGATCAGACGAAATTTTCACCGCGCTGATATCATCATTACCTACCCATTTTTCACCTGGCTGGGTACGGCAGTAGAACACGGGCAGTAACCAGTTACCGTTATCCAGAACGGTAATGGGCTGACGGATAAAGGTGCCTGGCTTATCTAACAGCGTATCGATCGGGCCCCAGGTTTGGCCAAGATCGCTGGACTGGCGGTATCGGACAATCGCCGTATCCTGATTGCCGGAGATCTGCGCCGTCCACAATAGCCAGAGAACATTATTGGGCGCGAGAAACAGCACAGGGTTTTGCTCAGACCGCGTGGGATCGTCAGACAGTTTGACGGCTTCGCTCCAGGTGTCAGCGCCTGCCGGCAAGCGAGAGCACCAGACGGAGATATCGGCAATCCCTTCCTGTGTTCCGCCAAACCAGACGCAGAGCAGGGAACCATCCTGCAGTGGCAAAATATTGGCGGCGTGGTTTTGCGGGCATGACGAAGGCAACATTGCCGTCATTACTCGACCATCTTTTTCCCATGGCTTCAGATGGCCATCACGAATTACGGTTACGGTCATTTTATTCTCCTTTGCTTGCTGCATTTTTTGCCTCTTCAGCGGCCTGGGTCCGGGCTTTACTTGGGATCATATGGTCAATAGCCATAATCAATGCCGGTGTCAGTAGCGCGATATACATGTTGTTGATACCAAAAGGATCGCCTAACAGATACCAGATGGAGGTCACCACACAGGCGCCCACTAGGCCCGCATTTGCCCCACGCGTACTTCTGTAGAACGGCGCGTAGAAGGCAATCACCGCAACAACGGTAATAGACAGACGAATAGCACGTGTAAAGAAAGAGAGTTTTAAGACTTCAGGCACGAACAGAACAAAAATCAACGGCAGGAAACCAATCAACAGTGATAACCAGCGCGTTGTTTTAAATTCCTGATCGGGCGTCGGTTTGAAATAAGGCACATAGAAATCTTTCACCACCAGTGAGGCGATCGCCAGAGCGACGGTACTGACGCTGACAAAGATGGAGGCCACCAGCGAGGTCGTTACCAGACCCGCCAGCCAGGGGTTCATGTCCTGCAAAAACACCGGCATGGCGTACAGGCTGTTAATCTCTGGATGCAGGTACTTTGCGGCCACACCGATCACTGCAATCGCCAGTGCAATCGGCATACAGAACAGGAAAGCAATCCACGTGGAGCGCTGTGCAGATTTCACGTCTTTAGTTGAGGAGATAGCCTGAATAACAAACTGTGTGCAGAAAATCGAACCAATAGTACCGATGAGCCAGGCAACGATGGTTGATACGCCGATATTACCATCCCAGGTCCAGTAATAGGCGGGCATTTCGTCGATCATAGGTTTGAAGCCGCCCGTTTGCGACAGTGCAAACCACAAAATAGCCAGAATACCAAAATACTTCAGCGCGCTGTGCAGCATGGTGACCCAGGCAATTCCCTTTAAACCACCAAACGCAAAGTAGAAGGTACTGACGATAGCGGTGATAAACGCAGCAATGGGCAGGGTAACGTGTAAGACCGTCGCGATAGCTGCGGCACCACTCACATAATTACCCACGTTTACCAGCAGCAGGGCATAAATCATAATCAGTGAAATGATATTCTTGGTACTGCTACCGTATTTTTCAGCGATGGCGCCCGAAATGGTAATTTTGCCGGTGTTATAAATACGTTTAACCAGAATCATACCAAATAACGGAAAACCGATTGCCGCACCAATAACAGACCATGACGCGGCAATACCGCCTTCAAAAGCGGCCTGCGCGGTGCCGATGGTCGACTTTGCCCCTATATATTCTGACATCAGCAGAATACCAACAATAAAGGCGGGCATGGCGCGTGAGCCTTCCATAAAATCGCCAGAGTTTTTACTGCGTAAGCGAAACGTTAGCCAGGTGGTAAATAAAATATAAGCCACCACGATGCCAATAATTATCAGGGTGTCCTGAGCGTTGAAAGTTTTCATTATAGCCTCAGATATAACAAGATAAATTCGGGGAGCACAGCGACTCCCTGTCTTTACGTTTTATTACTTCTTATTATCATTTCAGGTACAGGTTGATGATTCTGCGGATTTCATCTTCCTGTGCGGTATCAAAGTGAACGGCATAACGGCTTTCGCCCACGTTATAACCTAAAATCTGCAACGCTTTTTTAACTGCTGCGGGTGAAAATGCCACTTTATAAAGGTCTGTGCGTAAGCCCGTGACCTGCTCTTGCGCCAGCCGCGATCCTTCACGATCTCCGGCATGGAAGCGAGACCAGATAGCATTGATTTGACGCGGCGCGACGTTAGCCAGGCCTGAAATACAGGCTGAGCATCCCTCGACATAGCCCTGGTGAATCAGTGAGTCCGGACCGTTCAGAACATCGAAGTCTTTACTGTCCTTAACGGCATCCAGATAACCTTTCAGGCTTTCATAGCTTCCGGCGCTGTCTTTCACGCCAATAATATTCGGGTGTTCAGCAAGTGTGCGGGCCGTTTGTGGCTCGATCGTATTACCCGTCCTGGCCGGAATGTTATATAAAAACACCGGAACGGAAAGGGCATCCGCAATGGCCGTGTAATGATGAATGAGTTCGCGCTGATTAAGCGGCACAAAATAAGGCGTAATCACCGAAACTGCGTCCACGCCCAGTTTTTCGATTTGTTTGCCCAGCCGAATGGTTTCGCGGGTGGAAATCTCACCAATATGCGCCACAACGTTTCCGCGCCCCGATACTTCATTAACACAGGTTTCAGTAACAGTGAGTTTCTCTTTCTCATTAAGAACAAAAAACTCACCGTTAGTGCCGCCACAGAAAATACCGTTGCCCGCATTAAGTTGGCGAATAACCTGACGCTTAAGTTCATCAAGGTTAAGTCCGCCTTCTTTATCAAAAGGGGTAACAATAGCTGTTAACACACCTTCAATTTTCTTACGCATTACCCACTCCTTTTTTAAATTAAATCCTGGGGAAAAGTGTCCGGTAAATTGCAGCCACATCCTGATGGCTGACTACGCAAGGCGAATTGTTCATCAATCGCTTCACGTTCAGAGCCGCTTCACTGAGGGAATCGATATCATCGGATGGCACACCCAGGGCTTCCAGGTTATCAGGCAGGTTGAGGCGTTTGACTAATTTGGCCAGATAGTCAACCAGCGCATGTGATTTCTCTTCCTGACTCAGCGTGGTATCGGCTTCCGGGATCAGATCCCAGACGTTGGCAAATTTCTCCACCGCAAAGGGCCGCACTACTTTCATGCAGGGCGCCAGCAGAATGGCGTTAGCGACACCGTGAGGCAGATGCCAGGTACCGCCTAAGGGATAGGACAGGGCATGAACAAGATGGGTACCGGCATGGGCAATGGCTGCACCGCCATAATAAGAGGCCCACAGCATTTCCAGCTTGGCTGTCAGGTTATGCGGTTCATTAACGGAGGTTTCCAGATGACGGAATAATTTATACAACCCCATGAGTGCAACATTGTCACCGACAGGATTCGAAATCGTCGCGGTGTAGCACTCAAGTAAATGGCACAGCGCATCAATTCCCGTTGAGGAGGCGATATGCGCGGGCATGCTGGTTGTCAGCTCAGGTATCAGGGCAACATAATCTGGCAGCATGACAGGCGAAATAATACCGACTTTGGTATTTTGCTCGGGAATGGCCAGAATGGCATTTGGGGTCGATTCCGATCCTGTGCCCGCGGTAGAAGGAATGAGCAGCGACGGCAAGCGCGCTTCAATTTTCTGACCGTCCAGCAGAGCCTTGAGCGAAGGACGGGACGCATGGCATAAAACCGAGAGGAGCTTCGCCACATCCAACACGCTTCCGCCACCAACACCCACGACCAAATCATAGGCCTTACCTGCCGTGCGCGTCAGCACTGTTTCAACGTCAGTATGCGTCGGCTCTGCCGGAACATCGTCAATGAGCTCTACCTGACGAGCATCCTGCCCCAGTAGTGTGAGGATCTGCGCTGTTGCCGGCAAATTCACAATGTTTTTATCTGTTAAAACCAGCAGTCGTTTTCTGCCCGCCACGACGGGCGCCAGTGCGTTTATCGCATGAGAACCGCTTAATATCGTGCTGTTAATTATGGCCACATTCTTCTCCCCGTTTATGACTGAAATTCATCATGCTGCTGTAGCGCAATCACTCAGCGACTAAATTTATAAATAAAATAGCGCTTTATTAAATTGATCTTGCTCACATATAATCGATTGTGATTGAATATAATCAAATGATCGAGCGGATGATTTGCACACCTGGTCGCTGTGTGTAAACGCGCCTTTAGCTGAAGCTGTCAGTGAGCAGCACGCGATTTGCTGCCTGGTGCGTGTTCCGTTGGTGATGCGCAGCGCACCGTCAAATGCGGTATTACTCAGGTGCGGAGATTGCGACGGCATCGTGCGCGACGGGATTCAGAATTGAGGGCCGGGCGGGTGATTGTGCGCCATACAGATACTTTCCCGGTCGCGGCCGGAGTCTGACTGTATTGATTAAAGTCGGTGTTTTCGGAGATGAAACCACCCTTTCAGAAATATTGAGCTTCGTTGAGGAGAAAACAGGTGACGAATACTGTTGCTATAACTATGGGAGATCCTGCCGGGATCGGTCCTGAAATCATTATTAAAGCGTTAGCCGAAGGTGCATTGAATGGTTCACCCGCGGTTGTTATCGGCTGCGCTGAGACTTTCCGCCGCATACTGGCCATGAACATCACACCTCAGGTTGAACTCCGGGTGATCGACCAGGTTTCTGAGGCACGGTTCACGCCCGGCATCCTTCATATTATTGATGAGAAGGTGGCGCATCCCGAAGCGTTGCAATGTGGTGTGGTTCAGCCAGAAGCCGGTGACGTGGCCTACCGTTGCATCAAGCGCGCGACAGAAATGGCGCTGCGTGGTGAGGTAAAGGCGATTGCGACTGCGCCGCTGAATAAAGAAGCGCTGCATCTGGCAGGGCATCACTATCCGGGCCATACCGAATTACTCGCGAAGCTAACGGACACCAAAGATTATTCGATGGTGCTCTACACCGATAAACTGAAAGTCATTCATGTCACCACACATATTTCCCTGCGCAAGTTTCTGGATACGCTGAGTCAGGCGCGGGTGGAAACGGTGGTGAGGATTGCCGATACCTTTTTACGCCGGGTCGGTTTCACCCAACCGCGTATTGCGGTGGCAGGAGTAAACCCACATGCGGGTGAAAATGGTCTGTTTGGCGATGAAGAGATCCGTATTCTGACGCCCGCTGTCGAAGCGATGAAAGCGCAGGGCATGGATGTGTACGGCCCCTGTCCACCGGACACCGTTTTCATGCAGTGTAACGAAGGCATGTACGACATTGTTGTCGCCATGTATCACGATCAGGGGCATATTCCGCTTAAGCTGCTTGGCTTTTACGACGGGGTGAACATCACGGCAGGATTGCCTTTCCTGCGTACTTCAGCCGATCACGGTACGGCATTTAACATCGCCTGGACAGGTAAGGCTAATCCGGAGAGTATGGCGATATCAATTGATATGGCCATGAAGATTACCCGGGAGTAATAATTTATCGAAAGCTAATGCTTTCTGGTCACTCAGGCGATGGCAAGACATCGCCTTTTCTTCACCGGGCTGAAGCGTCATCGCTGTCCACAACCCATCCACCTCAACACGTTACCTCCACTTCGCTTGCAAATGACTACGAGCAGATAGTCATGCTCTATTACATAAGTTCTCTTTATTTAAGTTTTGATCGGCAGCGACCTGCCTCAGTGGGATAATATGAATGGATTGTCTCAGTGCTGTAGCGACTTTCTTATTTCAACGTCATTAACATTCGCCGCTCAGTTAATAACTCGGAGATGTACATTGAAGTTTACGGATTTTAAGCAACCGCTGTGATTATTCATTTTTTAGGTGATCGCTGCCTCATATTATCTGGTTAAAAATGTCACATTTATTACCTATAAAGAAAATGGAAAGATAAGTTTTCATTGTTATCAACCTTAACCGACTTTTCTGTTTCTGTATGACCGACGGCCGTTACGCTAACGCTATGAATATTCAGCATACATGGCCGATCTTTTTTGATGTTTAATCATTTTTACGTTTTATACATTGTCAGAAAGGCGCGCATAGTGACGCGGCTATTTTCATCGCATGATAAATCCCGCATGATGGTGTCGTATTATTTCCACCTCAATTCTGAGGTTATTGTTATATCTTCCTGTGCATTTCATCTATGCACCAGACTTATTCGACGCGCATTTTTCTGCGTATGAAAATGGATAACTGGAGAAATAAACATGAACTATCCTGCCGAGCCTTTCCGCATTAAAAGTGTTGAAACCGTATCAATGATCTCACGCGATGAGCGTGTTAAAAAAATGCAAGAAGCGGGCTATAACACGTTTTTACTGAATTCAAAGGATATCTACATCGATCTGCTGACAGACAGCGGTACAAATGCCATGAGTGACAAGCAGTGGGCAGGGATGATGATTGGTGATGAAGCCTACGCAGGCAGTGAAAACTTCTACCATCTCGAAAAAACGGTGAAAGAGTTGTTTGGTTTCAAACACATCGTTCCAACCCACCAGGGACGCGGGGCGGAAAACCTGCTCTCGCAGCTGGCCATTAAGCCCGGTCAATATGTCGCAGGAAATATGTACTTTACAACAACCCGCTTCCATCAGGAAAAAAATGGCGCAACCTTTGTGGATATTGTCCGCGATGAAGCACATGACGCCAGCCTGAATCTCCCCTTTAAAGGTAATATTGACCTGAATAAATTAGCGACGCTCATTAAAGAAAAAGGCGCCGAGAACATCGCCTATATCTGCCTTGCGGTCACCGTGAATCTGGCGGGTGGGCAGCCCGTTTCAATGGCGAATATGCGTGCCGTACATGAAATGGCCAGCACGTATGGCATTAAGATCTATTACGATGCTACCCGTTGCGTTGAAAATGCCTATTTTATCAAAGAGCAGGAGGCGGGCTACGAGAACGTCAGTATCAAAGATATCGTGCATGAAATGTTCAGCTATGCCGATGGGTGCACCATGAGCGGTAAAAAAGATTGTCTGGTGAATATCGGCGGCTTCTTGTGTATGAACGATGAGGAGATGTTCTCAGCGGCAAAAGAGTTGGTTGTCGTTTATGAAGGTATGCCGTCATACGGCGGGCTGGCCGGTCGGGATATGGAAGCGATGGCTATTGGGCTACGTGAAGCCATGCAGTATGAATATATTGAACATCGGGTCAAACAGGTGCGCTATCTGGGCGATAAACTCCGTGAAGCCGGCGTACCCATTGTTGAACCGACGGGCGGACATGCGGTATTTCTTGATGCTCGTCGTTTCTGTCCACACCTGACGCAGGATCAGTTCCCTGCGCAGAGCCTGGCAGCCAGCATCTATATGGAAACCGGCGTGCGAAGTATGGAACGTGGAATTGTTTCCGCCGGTCGCAGCAAGGAAACGGGGGAGAACCATCGCCCCAAACTGGAGACGGTACGTCTCACTATTCCACGCCGTGTTTACACTTACGCGCACATGGATGTTGTTGCCGATGGCATCATTAAACTGTACCAGCATAAAGAAGATATTCGTGGTCTGACGTTTGTTTATGAACCTAAACAACTTCGCTTCTTTACTGCGCGTTTTGACTTTATTTAATACAACCCTGGCCCCGCAGGGGCCCTGTTTCTCTCCTATCACCCTTCCTTTATTTCAGACCTGCCGCCATGGCAGGTCTGCAGTAGAACCGTTATTATCCAGCGGATTCAGAATGACGCCAAAATGATAATAAAGAGTCAACAGGAGAATTTCTCATGGTTATTAAGAAAACAACACCCGGTTTAATGAGTGGAACGATGCTTATCATTGCCACCGTCATAGGTGGCGGAATGTTCTCACTGCCGATTGCTATGGCTGGCATATGGTTCCCAGGCGCATCAATTATTTTAACGCTCATTGCCATAATGATGCTGTTAACCGGACTGATGCTGGTTGAAGTCAATCTCCATTATGGCGGTGGTGCGAGTTTTAACACCTTCACAAAGGATTTATTAGGTCATAAATGGAATGTTGTGGTGGGTATCGCATTTGGCTTTGTCTTGTATATTTTAACTTATGCTTATATTTCTGGCTCTTCTGCTGTCATCTCTCAGACGGTAGAAAAATACAGCGGATTTTATCTTCCAGCCCGCTTATCTGTGATCATCGTAAGCGTGTTGGTCGGTGGCATCGCATGGTACAGCTCGCTTTTGGTTGGCCGTATTACAACGGTGTTAATTATCGGGAAGTTTGTTGCCTTTTTTGCTACCTTCTCTGGCCTGATATGGCATGTCGAAGGCGCTAAACTTATTGACAGTGCCGCCTGGGCGCTGCCTGACACGCAATATCTGCCTTATATTTTAATGACGCTACCTTTCTGCATCATCTCTTACGGTTTCCACGGCAACGTGCCCAGTCTGGTGAAGCTGTATGGCACTCAGGGGGTTGAGAATATCACCCGGTCGATTTTTATTGGCACGGCTTTCGCTCTGCTGCTTTACATATTCTGGTTGGTCGTCACCATGGGCAATATCAGCCGCGCCGATTTTTCGCCCATTATCGCCAAAGGGGGGAATATTGATGTATTTGTCGAGGCAATAGGGGGCTTATTTACCAGCACGTCTATGGATCTGATCCTCACTTTCTTTGGTAATTTTGCGGTAGCCAGTTCATTGCTAGCCGCGACGCTGGGGCTTTTCGATTATATTGCCGATCTGTTTCATTTTTCAGACGACCGTTCTGGCCGGTTTAAGACGGCCCTGGTAACGTATTTGCCACCCGCTGTCGTTTGTTTCATCCTGCCCGGTGGCTTTGTCTATGCAATTGGCTATGCCGGTCTGGCCTTTACGATCTGGAGCGTTATTCTGCCGCCTTTTCTTGTGAAAGCGGCCCGCAAGCGTTTTCCCACTGCAGTCTATACCGCACCCTGTAATAACATGATCCTTAATCTGGTTATCGTGGTGGGGGGATTCGTTTACCTGACGGTGGTACTTGATGTATTCCGGCTGCTGCCTTCGTTTAGCTAAAGTGAAGCGAGCGCGATGTGTGCACCTTATCACCATCACCATCCTGTGCTCTCGTGCTGCCTGATTAGCCCAGTGTCCCTTGCCGGGGGCTGAGCGACTCACGTCTTCAACACTTCTCAGGCTTCAGCCGCGATGCCCCCACGGACAAGCTGGCTGAAGCTCAGTGTCGGGGCTCAGTAAGCCCCGATCGACAAAGCGTATAACGACCTGTTATTCAAGGTGTGATGACAGGCAGCAGGCTAAAGGGTAATACCCTGCTGCTGCAGTCGCGTTGCGCGGAATCTTACCTGAAGGCAAACATGCATCTCTTCATGGCAACATCCTGAGATAAGGTCTGAGCAATGTGAATTGGGGTTTTAACAAGAGCGGCCCTCATTAAAACCAGTCAGAGGGCCAGGAGAGATCGGGACAGTGGTATTTATTTTGCTGATTTATTATTGATTTTTACTCGTTCAGTTAACAGACTGGTTTCAAGATCAGAAAAATTCAGGGTTCTCAAGAAGGCAGGATTAATATTCTTACAGGGTAACAGTCGGGTATCACCAAGGTTATTGACAAGAATGAGGTAAGGATTTGTTCCTTGCATATCAATCACAGAGTTCAATTTCCACATAATTTCCTCCTTGGTTCATGGATGTCATGAACACAGCTGGAATTATGCGTGGTAATCCGCCGGAAAAATGAGGAATCAGTGCTACCTGATGCTCTGTTTCCCTCATGGTAAGCATTAAATTATAAATACTTGATGTACATCTATGTCATTAAATTGTCACAATGAAAGCCATCGCGAATCGCGTAAGAAATAACTAACTCAAACTTGATCGGACCGACGATGAAACAGTGTTGTCATAATGGAGCTAGTTATGAAGGGTTCATTTTACTGCATCACACGTGTTGATTAAATCTGAATTTATTTTACATGACGCCCTGTCAGGCATTACGCCTTTTTCCGGATATAAGCATTTTTCGCCAGAGACGGTGCTGTCTCTGATTACTTATGTCTTAAAATATTAATAACATAAAAACCACCAATTTAACCTCATGGAAACAGGCTTGTGAGGTGTATTCCTTAAATGCGTGTTATTTATTTCGCTATCTCATCCCAGCACATGTCACAATTCAGGTGTTGCTTCTGGTATGGTAGTGGACTTGCATATTTTCATAGCGATAATCTTGGTTTTGACGAAAAAATTGTTCAACGCACAATCTGCAATCCACTAATTGATCATTTTGTCGCGGCGGTCATTTAATTTTAATTACCCTTTTTTTCATCAATGCTGTTATGTCACGCAAGGACACAGCGAATCATGCCGGAAATAACCAAATAATAACTTTAATTAACAGTGAGATTACAATGCCAAATAAATTACTCAGTGCTAACGCCACCGTTCCACAGTGGGATCGCCATAATCTGGTTCCGAGAATCGTTCATCTCGGATTTGGTGCATTTCACCGTGCCCATCAGGCTGTCTATGCAGACGTTCTTGCTGCTGAACACAGCAGCAACTGGGGTTATATTGAAGTCAATCTTATCGGCGGTGAGCAACAGATTGCCGATCTCAAGCGTCAGGATTTTCTCTATACCGTGGCAGAAATGTCCGCCAGTGCGTGGTCAGGCAGGGTGGTTGGCGTCGTCAGGCAGGCGCTTCATGCGCAGGTTGATGGCACTGAAGCCGTGCTGGAGGCGCTATGCCAGCCGCAGGTTGCCATTGTGTCGTTAACGATTACCGAAAAGGGCTACTGCCACGCGCCCGCGACAGGCGAACTGATGCGTGACCATCCCCTCATCGTAGCTGACTTAGCACAGCCCCATCAGCCCCATTCCGCCCCAGGCATCATCGTTGAAGCGCTGGCCCGCCGCAGAGCGGCGGGGTTAGCCGCCTTCAGCGTCATGTCCTGCGATAACATTCCTGAAAATGGCAGGGTGATTGCCGGGGTCGTTTGCGCCTATGCGCGGCAATGCGATCGCGAACTGGCAAGCTGGATCGAACAGCACGTCACTTTTCCTTCTACCATGGTGGATCGTATCGTACCCGCCGTCACCCAGGAAAGCCTGAATAAAATTGCGCAGGTAACAGGGGTGCAGGATGCTCTGGCGGTGGCCTGTGAACCCTTCAGGCAATGGGTGATAGAGGATAACTTCGTAGCCGGACGTCCTGAGTGGGAAAAGGCCGGCGCAGAACTCGTTAACGATGTTGTCCCGTACGAAGAAATGAAGTTGCGCATGTTAAACGGCAGCCACTCATTTCTGGCCTATCTTGGTTATCTGGCGGGCTATGAACATATTTGTGACTGCATGGAGGATCCCGATTTCAGACGGGCAGCACGAACGTTGATGCTGCAGGAGCAGGCACCGACATTGCAAGTTAAGGGCGTGGATCTGACGCGTTATGCTGACCTGCTGATCGCGCGCTTTGAAAACAATGCGTTAAAGCACCGTGCCTGGCAGATAGCCATGGATGGCAGCCAGAAACTTCCTCAGCGCTGGCTGGACTCGATTCGTTGGCATCTCAGAAACGAAAGTGATTTTGACCTGCTCGCCCTGGGCATTGCCGGTTGGATGCGCTATGTCTCAGGCGTAGACGAGCAGGGAAATCCGATTGAAGTGATCGACCCGTTATTACCCACTTTGAACGCTGCTGTGGGATCCAGTGCTGATGGCGAGGCGAGGGTGAAAGCATTATTAGGTGTCGATGCCATTTTTGGTGAGGCGCTGGCAAATAATGCGTACTTTGTGGAGCAGGTAACCCGTGCCTATCAGCTTCTGCTTGATAAAGGGGCGAAAGGCGCGGTAGCCGCTGCCGTTGCGCATTAATCTTCAGTGAGGCAAGCCACGGGCAGTGGCTTGCCTGGCGATTACAGGTTATCGTTTGGACGGCCAGATTGGTCGGCAACGACGCCCGTATCTGGTTTGAGTTCGCGCGTAAACCAGCTTACGACTTCCTGGATAACCTCCGGCTGGTACCAGGTGAGGTCGGCATGCTCTGCCCCTTTCACCACAACGTAGTCCACTTTCTCACCGGCTTTCCTGAGTGCATCAAACAGCTGCGCACTTTGATGGGGCGATACCAGAGAATCTTTATCACCGTGCATAATCAGGAAAGGCGGCTTGCTGTTTCGTAAATGTCCCATAGGGCTGGCATGCCGTGCTTTTGCCGTGTCGTCCATGATGCTTGCGCCAGCAAACTCACGAAAGGCTGGACCGTGCACCAGCAATGCCTCGGTTACCGCAGGTGACTGATGAACTTTTTGAATTTCATCGGCATAACTTTCGCCAATGTTAAGGAGGTCGGATATGCCATATAGCGTTGCCACTGCCTGCACATCAGAGGATTTATCGGTGAAATCACCGCGATCAAACGCCGTTTCCCCCTGTGTGGTGCCGAGCATTTGCACAAGCCATCCCCCAGCCGAATCGCCGAGTACACCAATGCGCGCGGGATCAATGCCGTATGTCTCGGCATGTTGTCGCAAATAGCGCACTGCCGCTTTACCATCATTTACCGGAGCCGGGAAGGTATTCGGTACAACGCGATATTCCGCAGCGGCCACAACAAAGCCAGCCTCTGCCAGCGCCATACGCATCTGGATGTACTTATCGTGATTGGCACTGGTAAAACCGCCACCGGGAAAATAAATGATGGCGGGTTTAGGCGCGTCGGTGCGGGGCACTAACAGCGACATATGGAGCGGCCTGGTCTCTCTTGCCGTCGTGATTTGTGAATAAACGATGCCACTTATGGCATCTATCTGATTGCGTGTTGGTTTGACCTGAATAACCTTTGCACCCTCACGATAACCCGTCAGATCGTTATGCTCTGTCGCCATCGCGCTCCCCATTGTCATCATTGCTGCTAACCCACCAATTAAAAAATTGTGGCATAGATTCATAATTTTTCCCCAGACGTTGAGAGAAATGCTCTCAATTGAACAAAAAAAACTGCATTAAGGCTGTCATTTTCAGCAATCAGACGGTAATGCATAAACGGCAAAGAGAAGTTGAGCGAGATTATGAAAGCCGGATTTTGGGGGAAAGATTGCGGAGTGATGAGGCGCGGGCCAAACCTTGTGGCGGTCTGGCCCGATGAGATTAGCGAATGACGATGGTAAGCAGGATAAAAACGACTGCGATAGCTACCACCTGAATAAAAATCCGATCAAGCGTGAATTTACGCATAGCGTCACCTCACGGCGTCAGTATTTGCCAGATACCCAATCCTGTCAGGATCAGGCCGGTTAAAAGAAAAATGAACGAAATCGCGCTTTCAGATGAAAACTTCATGATGTGCTTCCTTGTCATTATGATGACGGTTAATCGCATCCGATGATGTGAACATTAACGTCACCCGGTGAGACAGCGTCCGGCTTCTGCCTGTCAGAAACCCATGCCGTTATCCCGGCCCGAGTGCGCTGATGTTTCGGCGGCAGAGGCACCTCTTTATTACGCCGCTCGATATCAATGTTGCATCAGGTGATAAGTCTGACGGTTTAACGATAGGCGGTAAGCCTCTTTATCGGCTGATTTTGGCGTCATGTTCCTGTGCGGCTATCCGCATGCATGGCGACAAAAAAGGGATGATCCAGCCTGCTGTTAACGCTGCTCGTGTAGGAATAACTGCTGCGACAGCAAGACATCGCGTCAATAAGGCTTACAGCGATTACACTCGCTTTGCGGGAGGAGGGAATAGCGCGTTTTTGAACAGTAACATGACCACAGTCCTCATTCGTTAACTGCTGGCTGACCAGAATGGCGATTGTCATGCGGGTAATCATGGTCGGCTTTGCGAAACAGCCATCCGAACCTTCAATCACGCCGATACCATGAAGCCTGAATGAATGCGTGCCTAGTATAATCAGGATGCAACGTGAGTAAAGCCAATACCTGTGGGTGAGTGAGGATAGGTTTAAGTTACTCAGACATGAAATTATCGTTGCTGATTTCCGGTCACGGTTATCAGCCCTTACCAGTGCCTCTGATTCAGGGCGCTTTCACGCCATTCGCCATTCGCAGTTGCGAAGGGGTCAAGCCTGTCACCTGTTTGAAGCGGTGGCTGAAATGACTTAGCGAACTAAAGCCAGTATCCAGTGCGATTTGCGTCAACGGCAGCGAGGTTGACTGCACCATCTGCTGTGCTTTTTCCATGCGGCGCTGCATGACGTACTGATGCGGCGCAATACCGAGCGACTGGCGAAACATCCTGGCAAAATGGTACTCACTCAGGTTTGCCTGAGTGGCCAGTGCATCAAGCGTGAGGGGCAATGCCAGGTGCGCATCAATAAAAGCCAGCGTATTGCGTAATACAAAGGGGGCCAGTCCACCCGTTACCGTCGGAGGCCGCCACTGAACGCTGGAATAGTGCTGGATCAGATGAGTTAATAACAGGGTGCTGGCAGTGCTCAACATGAGGTGATTTGCGGGCTGCTGCCAGTCACAGCTGAGTAAGAACTGGCGATACAACGTGGTGATACTGGCATCACTGCAAAATATTTTCTCATCCAGGGCAATCGACAGCGGGCTGCGATCCCATATTTTCTCGCCCACATCGCGTAAATGCTCATCTGTGCAATAGAGATGCACAAAAGAGAGGTTATTACGTACGTCCCATGTGGATTCGCTCTGCTGCGGCATCAGGCAGAATTTATCTGGCCCACCGCCGTTTCGCCAGCCGGAAGCGGTTTTATGGTAACTCTCATAGCCATCGGCAACATACAGGCTTAGCGTGTGATGGTTACTGTTTACGGTAATCCTGTCTTGCTTGTTGTGCCACGCTGCCAGCCGGATGCCGGAGTTAAGCATGACCGATTCGCGCAACACAGCTTTATTTTGACGCAGTATTTCAAACGTGTCGTAAACGCGAGACATAACTCTTTTCCGCCCGTTCATCAGAGGCTCAGTCTAGGGCGAGAGCCGGCAGGTAGCCAGATCTGTATCGTTAAAATGCGCAAGATTTTGCAAATCAGACGCAGGTTCATAGAAGCGTGCGTCCTCATCAGTTGGGACACTGTGTTCTGCTTCGTTTAAAGGAAAAAGCATGAACGCATTACTCTATGCTGTGGTCGTGGTTATCTGGGGTACAACCTGGATTGCCATCTTTTTGCAACAAGGGCCCGTTGATGTCACGGTGTCCGTTTTCTGGCGCTTCGCCATAGCCAGTATTTTATTGCTGACGCTCCTGCAGATAATGGGGCGCCTGCGCAGATTATCGCCGCGCGATCATCTGTTTTGCGCTTTGCAGGGCTGCTGTGTATTTTGCTTTAATTTTTGGTGCTTTTACACCGCCGCCGGTTATATCAATACCGGTTTAGAGTCCGTGATTTTTTCCATGGCGGTGCTGTATAACGCAGTAAACAGTTATCTGTTTTTTGGGCAGCGCCCCCAGCCGCGTTTCTGGTTTGCGGTCACGCTGGGATTAACGGGCATGATCCTGTTGTTTTGGGACGATCTGCACATCAGCGGCGCAAGCGGTGGACTGTGGCGAGGCATCGGCCTGTCGGCGTTGGGCACGTTTGGCTTTTCTCTGGGCAACATGATCAGCCTGCGGCATCAGCGCAGACAGCTGGAAACCATGACCACTAACGCCTGGGCTATGTTATACGGCGCAATGGTCATGGGCATTATCGCTCTACTTCGTGGCGTGAGTTTCTCACCGCTCTGGACACTGAGCTACCTCAGTGCCTTGCTATATTTGTCCATATTCGGTTCGGTCATTGCGTTTTGGGCGTATTTCACCCTGGTCAGACGTACGGGCGCCGCTAAAGCCGCATACACAACACTGATGTTTCCGTTGGTTGCCCTCACCTTATCGACGGTTTATGAAGGCTATCACTGGCAAAGCCACAGCGTGGTGGGATTGCTGATGATCCTGGGCGGTAACCTGGTGATGTTCGGACGTCCCTTGCGCTGGCCAAAACCGAAACCCATGCCGGGCACGCTATAAAGCAGTGATCAGATAAGGCGTTATTCACTGGCTTGCGGAATGCTCTGCGGCTGAAGTTGATATATCCATGCGGTGACACTGTCACCGTTTTCCAGGGCCACCTTAACGCTGATCCGGTCATAACCCTCCTCAAATTCATCCAGCATCGGCCAGTGTAGGTACAGATTGTCCGAGGAAAAAAGAAAGCCCTGCACTTGTGGCCCGCGATCGTCCACAACAATACCGGGGAAGCCTGCAGCCGCGCCGCGCCCTTCAGTAAAAAAAACGCCCCGGACAACTCCGGCCTGCCAGGCGCCACCGATGTTCTCCAGAAGAGAGGCGTTACTGCGGCCCGGACACAGGGTGCCATAAACAAACAACCTTTCCATATTCGTCTCTGTCACAAAAAATGCCACCTTACCTGTCTGGAATGTCGTTGTCATCAGGCAGGGGCGATCAGGTCACGAGTCTGTATATCAGGCTGATAAACAACAACCTTATGCAAGGCAACGCGCAAATAGAACAGGGTTTAATCGCTAAAGGCTGAGGCAAGTCATTATTTTTTATTCCCGTCAGCGGTTGAGTGACTTAGTCTTTATTTTCTATTTATCAAGTTTTAGAAATTAAATATATCTCTGATTAACAGGTAAAGCTGGTTTGTACTGTGCCGATAAGAATGCATTGCGATAACCTTTTTTCAATTTCACACTCAGGGGCTTTTATGACTATTACCCAGCGTTTGGTGCTGGCATTTTCATTGCTGGCGTTATCACTTTGTGCGCTCGTTGCTGTTTCATTATCCGTGATATCCGGTTTCCAGTCGCGCTTTGAATATGTTCAGGTGAATGCGATACCCAGCATTAAAGATCTGAACAAGTCAATCAGTGCAACTAACCAGCTCGGGCTGGCATTGTATCGTCATCAGTCGATGGCCGACAGCGCGAAACAGTCCGCAGCTGAAGATAAAATCAATGGCATTCTTGATAATATTAAATCGCTGAATGACTACTATATGGCGAATGATATTTCCAGTGATGAAGATAAAGCGATGACGGTACAGGCGCAACGTAACCTTGACGCGGTTCGTAGCACGCTTCCGGCATTTCTTGCAGCTTCGCGCAGTCACGATAATGCCCTGTCGCTAGAACAGCTTCAGGGCGAAAACGGCATTGGCGCCGCTGCCCGCAAAATGGAGTCTGACTTCACCAAACAAATCGATTTGAATATTAAAATTGGTGATGGATTAAGAGCAGAGAATAACCGTATTTATTCACAGACGTTTTGGATGATGACAAGTGCATCCGTGCTGGTTATTGTGTTACTCGGCCTGTTCTCTGTCAGTATTATTCTGGGAATTAAAAGAAGCCTGACCAGCATTAAAGATACGATGTCGACCGTCAGTAATAACCTTGATTTAACCTGTTCAGCGCCTGTCCTCAGAAACGATGAAATAGGCCAGACCGCATCAGCGTTTAATGATTTGTTGAAACGTGTATCCACCACTCTGATGTCTGTGAACCATTCAGCGCAATCTGTCAGTACGGGCGCGACGCAAATCGCAGCGGGCAATGAAGACCTGTCATCGCGTACGGAACAACAGGCGGCTTCACTGGAAGAAACGTCAGTCAGTATGGCGACGCTGAGCGATACCGTGCGTCAGAATGCGGAAGGTGCGGTACAGGCCAGCAATCTGGCAAATAATGCCAATACGCTGTCCAAACAAAACGGCTCCGCAGTCAGTCAAATGTTGACGACGATGGGCGACATTCGCGGCAGTTCTGCCAAAATTTCTGAAATCACCGGGCTTATTGAGGGGATTGCTTTCCAGACCAATATCCTGGCGCTTAATGCCGCGGTAGAAGCGGCACGTGCCGGTGAACACGGTAGGGGGTTCGCGGTCGTCGCCTCTGAGGTCCGTAATCTGGCACAGCGCTCTTCGTCCGCAGCCCGGGAGATTAAAGATCTTATCAACGTGTCAGTTTCACAAGTTGAGCAGGGCCTTGAGCAGGCAACAAGCGTGGGCAGCAATTCAGACAACGTCAGCAATGCTATTCAACAGGTCGCTGATTTAGTCAATGAAATTGCGGCCGCTACGGCCGAGCAGAGTAAAGGCATTGAGCAGGTTCATCTGGCCATCGGGCAAATGGATGAAGTGACGCAGCAAAACGCCTCACTGGTTGAAGAAGCGTCTTCGGCGTCTAAATCTCTGCAGGAGCAGGCAGAAACGCTGTCGAGACTGGTTTCAACCTTTAAGGTTAATGACAGTGTCACCCAGGTTGCTTCACCAGCCAGTGTGCCGGTGAGCCCGTCAGTACCCGCATTGAAAAGGCCGGATTTGAAAGCAGTCAACGTCGATAAGGTTAACTGGGAAAGTTTCTGATGCCTTCTTTAGGGATCTAAGCCCGCCGGTGCCTGCTGGCGACAAAAAGCGCTGTGTACGACAGCGCTTTTTTATTGCCCGATGCACGTCTTTTCTGCCAGTAAAGCGGGTGAGCGTGTCGCTTGTTGTCCTGGGTAACAGGCAGGCCTGATCAGGCCCCCTGTTACTGCCGGTTATCACTCACTGATCTTGCACCTGATTCTGACGGCGTCCTTCTCTTTGCATGACCAGGCTGAGCGAGGCCGGTAACAGCGTTAACGTGACCAGCGTTCCGGTGACCAGACCGCCGATAATGGCGTACGCCATTGGCCCCCAGAACACCTGCCGGGAGATGGGCAACATGCCGAATATCGCCGCACAAGCCGTCAGTAATATTGGTCGGGCGCGATGAATAGCCGCGTGATAAATCGCCTCGTTGTGCATCATGCCTGCCTGAGTATTACTGTCCACCTCACTGATCATGATCACCGCGTTACGGATGATCATGCCTGCCAGCGCGATAATCCCTAACAGCGCAACAAATCCCATTGGCGTTCCACTCGGCAACATGGCGATAACGATGCCGGGTAAGCCGAAAGGGGCCATCAGCAGCGCCAGCAACATTCTTGAGAAGCGTTTCAACTGCAGCATCAACAGGATAAGCATCACACTCAGCGTGACCGGCAACACCGCAAACACCGATCGGTTACCTTTATCCGATTCGGCGACGGTACCGCCTTCTTCAATATGATAGCCGGCAGGCAAGGACGCGCGGAATGTATCCAGTTCGGGCTTCAGCTGATCTGAAACGTTTTCAGCACGCGCCGTAGGGGCAATATCGGTTTGCACCGTAATGTAAGGCTGGCGCTGACGTCGCCAGATAACCGGATCCTCAAGCTGCCATTTCAATGTCGCAACCTGACCCAGTGGGATTTTCTGTCCAGAGGCGGTATCCAGCATCAGACCGTTGAGGATATCGGTATTTTGCCGTTCCTCATCGTTTCCCCTGAGCACCACATCAATCAGTCGGTTACGATCACGGATCGTGGTTACCGTACTGCCTGACGTCACAGTATTCAGCATGGAGGCAATGCTTTCAGAAGAGACACCAACCGCACGCGCTGCCGTCTGATTGACATCAAGTCTGATAACCCGCTCGGGTTCACCTGCTGTCATATTCACCTCACGCATATTTGGCGATCGTGACAGCTGTAAGGCCAGTTTTTCCGCAATTTCACGAACCTGCCTGTAGTCGGGGCCTGTAACGCGGTACTTTAGCGGCCAGCCAATCGGTGGCCCCAGTTCAAGGGGCGAAACGCGCGAGGTGATATCACTAAAGTCACGTGCCAGGATGTGATCCAGCTTGTTGCGTACTCTGTCACGAGCGTCAAGGCTCTTCGCAACCACCACCAGCTGGGCAGTATTTTCATTGTCCAGCAAGACCTCCATCGGCAAATAGAAACGTACCGCGCCAGAGCCGACATAACTGGAGAAATGATCGATGTCGTTATCGCTGCGTATCAGGTTTTCCAGTTGTCCGGTTCGCCGGGTGGTTTCGGTTTGAGAGGCATTCGCGGGCAATGTCAGGTTCACTAACAGCTCAGGGCGGTCTGAAGCGGGGAAAAATTCCCCCTGCATCAGCGTTGTGCCGAAGATCCCCATGCCCAGCAGCAGGAGGGCGAGAGTGACCGTCGTCCAGCGATATTTAAGCGTTTGATCGAGCAGGCGGCGATAAAATCGGCCCATCAGCCCCGGCTGTTTGTGCGTTGCGTGGGCGCTATCGGTCAGCAGCCAGGTGCCTGTCACGGGTGAAAACAGAATAGCCACCACCCAGGAGCAGAGCAGAGAAATCAAGACAACCGCAAAAAGCGAGTAACAATATTCGCCCGCGCTGGAGGCGGCAAAGCCCACTGGGATAAAACCGGCTATCATCACCAGCGTGCCCGTCAGCATAGGGAAGGCCGTGGTTTTAAACGCAAATGTTGCCGCCTGCCATTTGCTGTCGCCTGCTTCAATGCGTGACACCATGGTTTCCACCGTGATCATCGCATCATCAACCAGCAGCCCGAGTGCAATAATTAAGGCGCCCAGTGAAATACGTTGCAAACCTATCCCTGCAAACGTCATTCCAACAAACGTCATAGCCAGCACCAACGGGATCGCCGCCGCGACCACCAGCCCCGCCCGAAAACCCAGCGAAAAAAAGGATATCGCCAGGACAATGATGACGGCTTCCGCCAGCACCTGAACAAATCCGCTAACCGCCGTTTTGACGACGGTGGATTGATCGGCGACTTTTATCATATTGATACCATGCGGTAACTGGCTGGCGATAATTGCCATCCGCTGATTGAGTGCCTGGCCAAATCTGAGCATGTTGCCAGAAGGGGCCATGGAAACCGCCAGCCCAATGGCGGGCTCACCATTGACACGAAAGGTGGAAGAGGGTGGCTGTGAGGGCTGAAGCGAGATCGTCGCAATATCCGACAGCGGGATAAAGCGCTGACCAATGCGCAGTGTAACCGCCTCCAGGTTTGCCACCGTCGTCAGCGCACCGCTGACACGAAGCGCAATATTCTCTTTATCGGTGCGTATTTCCCCCGCGGGCGCCACGGCATTCTGCGCCGTTAATGCATCGCTGACTTGCTGAAGCGTAAGGCCCATACCATCCAGCTTCCTGGGTGAGAAGGCGATAACAATCTGCTCCTCCTGTTCACCCAACAGGGTAATTTTGCCCGTGTCAGGCACATCCATCAGGTCACGACGAATATTATCGACCTTATCGCGCAGTTCACGTGGGCTGAAGCCATCGGCGGTAAAACCATAAATGGTGCCAAACGTATCACCAAACTCATCATTGACGCCTGGGCCCTGAACGCCTTGCGGCAGGCTTGGGGCGATATCCTGCATTTTTTTCCGGATCTGGTACCAGATGGTTGGAACCTGTGCCGGGGGCGTATCATCGCGCAGATTAACAAATATCACCGTCTTGCCAGCCCGCGTTTCACTTTCAATAAAATCCAGCGAAGGCGTTTCCTGAAGCTTTTTTTCCAACGTATCGGTGACCAACTGCATGGTGTCTTCGACCGTGGCGCCAGGCCACTGTGCCGACACCACCGCCGTTTTAATCGTAAAGGCGGGATCTTCATTACGCGGCAGATCGATGTAGCTGAGAACACCCGTCGTCATCACTAACAGCATAAAGAAGATCACCAGCTGCTGGTGCGCTAGCGCCCAGGCGGACAGGTTAACGCCGTGCAGAGTGCTGTCCGGTTTCATTTGTCGTTCTCCTCAAGCCTGACGCGCTCGCCTGGCAGCAATGTTTTTACGCCTGCGGTGACCACGCGCTCGCCCGGCTGCACGCCAGCGCTGAGATAGATCTGCTGTGCATCAAACCGCGTCAGTTGGATGGGCCTGACCTGAATCTGCTGGGTTTTGCTGTTAACGACGAAGACGGCAGGCCGCTCCCCGGCTCGCGTGAGTGCACTGGCTGGCAGCGCAATGACCTGGTCCACTTTTCCGGGAAAAGTGCCCAGTACCGTTGAACCCAGTGCCATATCGGCTGGCGGATTGGTCAGCGTCACGCGAAGCCGCCAGGTGCGGGTTTGTGAATCGGCCTGCGGGCTGATATCACGAAACTGCCCGTCCGCCTTCAGCGCAGGATTGGATAACAGCGCGATCCGGATCGGCGTGGTTGTCGCCTTTTCTGTGAGTGTAGGTTCGGCGAGGTCAAACACGGCATCGCGCTTGCCGTCGGCTGCCAGCGTCATGACCGTCTGCGCCGCACTCACCACCTGCCCGGGCTGAACGTTTATCGAGGTGATCACGCCGTCACGCGGTGCGGTGAGCTGTGTCCAGGCCATATTATCGCGCGCATTTTTAAGCGCAGCCTCACTGCTTTGACGGCGGGAAACGGCGACCTGCCAGTCACCTTGCGCGCTATCTAACTGCGCGCGGGAGATGGCACCGCCCGGCATGAGCAGCTTCATACGGTGAAGCGTGAGAGCGGCAACGCGCTCCGATGCCCGTGCACTGTTGAGATCGGCCGTCGCGCTGCTGAGCTGATTTTGGGCAGCGTTACTCTCTAATGTCGCAAGCACCTGACCTGCGGTAACGTGCTGACCCATATCGGTCGTTCGGGCGGTTACCCGACCCTCCAGTCTGAACGCTAATGCTATTTCTTCGTGCGCCCGGAGCTCACCCGTTTGCGTCATAAGACCGCCACTGGAAAAGGGCGGTACCGTCAGGGTACGGACGGGACGTAGCGTGTCCCGCTGGGCAGGCTTTTCATCTCTACACCCTGCAAGTATCAAGATGCCCACCACGAACAGTGGCGGTACAGCAGCGTTGAAGAGGGTGAGGTGGCGCAGCGCCTGGCGAGCAAAACAAGGAATAAAATCTGTCATAGCCGGATTCCTTAAATGAGACAGCCTCATTTAACGTGGCTTATGTCCAGAATCCTTTTATGAATCATCAAGAAATGGTCAAGGTCAGCAAAAATGCCTGGCGCAGGGCGCGCAGGCTTCACTTTTGCCGGTCCTACTCTGCTGGCAGGCTTTCTATTATGGGCAGCGTAATCATGATGTGTAATCCTCCTTCAGGCGGCAGGCTGGCACGGATAGCACCGCCGTGAGCCTCAACGATGGCTTTCGCAATAGACAATCCCAAACCGCTCCCGCCAGAATGACGGGCCCGGGAGGAGTCTGCCCGGGTGAAACGGTCAAAGATAACGCTTAAGAACTGAGGATCGACACCCGGACCATAATCACGAAACTGCAGGGTGATGGCGGAGTCTGAGGCGTGCGCATCAATGGAAATTCGCTTGCCTTCGGCCGCATAGCGCAATGCATTCTCCATTAAAATCGTGATCACCTGACCGAAGCGGAAAGCATCGCCCGTATAAGGCAGCGATGTTGGTGACTGAACATCTATTTCCACCTGCTCAGCCTCCGCCTGTAGCGCCAGCCAGGAAGCCCTTTCCCGCACCAGGTCAGCAAGATTAAACCGTGACAGATTCAGGCTCAGCTGACCGGCATCGGCTAGCGACAGCAGATGGAGCTCGTCTGTCAGCCGGCTCAGTTGCGTCAGCTGCTTCATAATCATGGAAAACTGCCGAGGTTCGGGTTCAAACACGCCGTCCACAATGCCCTGTAGTCGCCCCATGGCCGCGGTTAAGGGCGAGCGGAGTTCATGGGCAATCGCAACATGTGAGGCTTTAAGTTCACGCTCATAGCGCGCCAGCTGCTGGGTCATCAGGTTAAAGTCATCGGTGAACCGCACTAACTCCTGCGGCGCGCCTTTTACCTGACCGACCGAGGTGCTGAATTTTCCCCGTGCGACATCACGCGCCGCGTGCGCCAACTGGCTGAATTGTTTTGCCAGCGGCAAGGCAAAACGCAATCCCATCACCACAAAAAAGGGAATAATGAAAGCGACCAGCACGGCTACGGTAATCCAGTCCGAAGACGCAATAGAAGGGTCGGAAAAGCCAACGCCCCACCATTGATCGACGATCTGATGAAAGCGAGCCGGATCCTGCTCCGGATGCAGGCGCAGTTGGGAAAACTCTGCCCAGAGTGCGGCGGGCATACGGTAGTAAACCCAGAGTATTTGCAGGGCAAATCTCAGCCACATGCAAAAGGCGATAAGAATCACGCCGCCTAAGCCGAGAATCAGTATGCGGATACAGATCCAGCGCCACATTGAATCGTTGCTGTCTGGCTTCATGGTTGTCTGAACCTGTAACCCACGCTGCGCACTGCGGGTAAAATCTCTGTCATCCCTGCGGCCTCAAGCTTGCGGCGTAGATTGTAGACGTGCGTATCAACGACGCGTTCAAGCGCATCACTCTCTGGCAGACAGTTCTCGAGCAAAAACAGACGGCTGAACGGGCGAGTGGGTGAGCGCATTAAGGTCACCAGAATGGAAAATTCCGTTGGCGTCAGATCGAGTCGGTGAGTGCCTTGTGCATTGTTAACCACCGCGGTCAGGGAGTCAGGATCGACCTCCAGCCCTGCCCAGCAGAGCTTATCATCCGCCACTTTCGCTTGCCGCGCGCGGCGCAGTACGGCCTGAACACGCGCGACCACCTCGCCGGGATGGTAGGGTTTAACGACATAGTCATCTGCGCCATAGCGCAACGCGCCGATTCTGTCTGGCGCGTCTCCCATCGCGGTTACCATAATAACGGGCGTGTCACCGCTGCGTCTGATCGCGGCCAGCACTTCGGTGCCATTCATCACCGGCAGCATGACGTCCAGCAATATCAGGTCAGGTTGCCAACGCCCGACCTGTTCCAGCCCCGTCATGCCGTTACTGGCGACCATCACGTCATAGCCATCACGTTTCAGATAGGCTTCCAGTACGCTGGCGGCATCAGCGTCATCTTCAATAATCAATACGCGTTTTGTTTTCATTTGGGCCACCTTGACCGTTTCTCCATCGTTTCCTGGGCTTTTGTTGACACGCTGTTTTTATACTCCAGCCTGGTCGCGACAATGTCGCCTTCATGACACCACCTGATGAGATCAAGCAAAGTGATAATAACCGGAAAACATGCGCTTCACATGGTCAGTTTAATGCTGACGCTAAGTGCCCTGAATGCCAGGGCAGATGACAGTTCTGCGCCAGAAAACAGCCTGACAGTGGGTTTGGCGGCAAACAATGCACCACGTTACAGCGGGGCGAAACAGCATCACTGGCAAGCCGTTCCGGTTATTCAGTGGCGCGAGGGGCCGATATTTTTTGATTCTCAGAAAGGGATAGGTTACGACTTACAGGCTGAAAACGGCCTTTACCTGGAGCATACACTGGGATTGAGTCTGGGTCGCTCAGACCGTGATTCGTCGTGGCGAGCAGGGGACGACAGCCTGAAAGGCATGGGGAATATCGATCCGGTTGTCAATACCGCCCTGGCTCTCGGCTGGTCGGTAACGCCCTGGTTTATCGTGGAAGGAAAAGCGACGCTTCCGCTAAGCGACAGCCAGGGTGTTCAGTATCAGACATCGGTCACCCTCATTCCATGGCAGACGAAAAGTGACACTGTAGCATTGCAGATAGCAGGACTGTTTGGGGATGCGCGCTATATCAACACGTTTTACGGGGTAAGCAGGGAGCAGCATGTCCGAAGCGGGTACGCCGATTACACCACCCATGGCGGCTTCTATGGGACGGATGCCAGTGTGACATGGAGCCATCAGTTTGCTTCAGGATGGGGAACCAGTTTAATCGGCGATTACAACTGGCTGGATAAAAACGCGGCGGACAGTCCAATTGTCTTCCGCCGCGGGGGGGCCTCCGTGACGGCGGCAATCACCTACTCATTCTGACAGGCCAGACCAACAGGATTGTCTGGCGGCTACGGGCGCTGAGTTCCTGTGAGGGTTAAGCCAACCCCCAAAACAGGTCTGTCAGCGCTTAGCCTTTATGGCATGCAATCCGGTCATAGCCTGTTGGCGATTTCTTTGCGGCTGCTTTGCGCTTTTTGCTGTTGATCTTAGGCAGCCAAATCCTGAACTGCTCAGCCAGCAGTCTCGCCTGTTGTTCATCAACCGTCCGGCAAATAAACAGCTTACTCTTGGTCTGATGCGTCACATCAGTGGCATAAATTTCGTAGCTGCTGCCGCGCTGATCGTATTCGATGTCGGTGAAATGCATGTGTGGCCACAGGCCAGTTCTGACCTCAAATTTGCTCAATTCCATGTTTGTTACCGTTAAGTTATTGCTGTGATTAATGTCGTTATCCCTGGTCGGGCCAGTAAATGTAGAACAAATTAGGATTTGTGCCAGTGCGAGGCAAAATTTTTCCGTATTTTTCAAGAGTGATGTGTAAAATCAAGGTATTACCCTCTAATGCAGACTGGTCTTAAGGAGAAAAAATGATTGTCAGGACATGGCACGGATGCGTTCCGCGAGAACATGCCGAAGGGTTTGCCCGCCATCTACAAAAGACGGGTGTTGAGCACGCCCTGGCGACGCCAGGGAATAAAGCCGCTTTCGTGCATCAGGAAACGCAGGGAGAGTGGCAGCATTTTTTTCTGGCGACGTACTGGGAGGATTTAACTGCAGTGAAAAAGTTTGCGGGTGAAAATTACCACGTCGCCGTGACCTGGCCGGATGATAAGGCCTTTGCCTTAGTCTCTGACCCCTATGTTTTCCAGCATCAGGTGAGCGAAATCGTGCCGCTGTAAATGCTCAATATCGGTGCGCCTGCCGGTTGATGAAATCAGCCGACAGGCTGACAAAAGCGGAGAAGATAGCCGTCGGGGTCCTGAACCAGGAACTCTTTTTGACATTCGACGCGTTCCCCCGTGTCGTAACAATTTTCGCGTAGCGGCCGAAAGAGGGGCGTACTCAATCTGAGCAGACGACTGTAGAGCGTCTCGATGTCCGGAACGTCAATCTGTAAGTTTATTCCTCGTCCCAGAGGATAGGCCATTTCAGCGGTGAGCCAACCGCCTTCGTGTACCTGTTCAATCATTAGCTGTACTTGACCATAACAGAGATAGGCAAAGTCAGGATTCTCGCGCCTGATTCTCACCTTAAAACCGATCGCCTCCACGTAAAAAGCCCAGGATGCCGCAAAATCCGTCACGGCAAGTTCAGGCACCATCGGGTTCCAGTATTGAGTGGCTGAGGTTTCATTGGGACGCATGGTTACGGGTAACACCCTGAATTTCAATAAAATTGTGGTTAAGCGAAATTTTCTGTCGAATAAAGCGGGCCAGACGACTAATAAATAACGCGATTCACCTCTGTGACTTTCCCCGATCGTAGCGATTCTGTCAATTTTGTCCTCAGCCTTTTTTGAACGCCAAACTGTCTTTTTAGTACCTTCACGCAACTGTCAAACATATCTGTTTATTTAATGTGATTAGTCTGGTAAAAGTGAGAAATATCATGTCAATTTGTTAATTTCTCAAGGTGTTTAATGTTTGGTTAAGGTTCCGGGCGTATGATTTGAGACCGGTGTGAAATAAATATTTTTCTAATGTTTTATTTCTCTTGCCAGATTTTTGTGATTTTGCCTGTTTTTTGCCGATTTTGACGACGTTTGATGAACGTTCAATTGCATTTTTCTCACTTTTGCATTTCAAAATTCATCTCAGTTTTTAGAAAAACGGCAAAACAGTTTAAGGATATTACTTGATGGCGTTTCTTCCGTTTTCCCGCCCATCTCTGGGTGAAACTGAACTGTCTGCAGTACGTGATGTGTTTGCATCGGGATGGATTACTACTGGGCCAAAATGTGCAGAACTTGAGCGTGCATTCTGCCAGCTGACCGGAAATCAACACGCTATCGCCGTGACTTCCGCCACCGCCGGTATGCACGTCATGTTGATGGCGCTGGGCATTAAGGCAGGGGATGAGGTTATTACCCCTTCACTGACCTGGGTTTCCACACTCAACATCATCACTTTACTGGGTGCCACACCGGTCATGATCGATATTGACGTCGATAACCTGATGGTCACGCCTGAAGCCATTGAAGCGGCAATCACCCCAAATACCAAAGCGATCATCCCTGTCCACTACGCTGGCGCACCCGCCGATATCGATGCCATTTATGCTATTGGCAAACGCCATGGCATTCCGGTCATCGAAGATGCGGCACATGCGGCCGGCACGTATTACAAGGGCAAGCATGTTGGCGGGCATGGAAATGCTATTTTTTCATTCCACGCTATCAAAAATATGACCTGCGCCGAGGGTGGTCTGGTCGTGACCGACGATGCTGCCCTTGCCGATCGCATCCGTAGCCTCAAATTTCATGGCCTTGGCGTCGATGCCTTTGACAGACAAACCCATGGCCGTCAGCCGCAGGCGGAAGTCATCATGCCCGGCTTTAAATACAACCTGCCTGATATCAGCGCGGCCATTGCGCTGGTCCAACTTGAAAAGTTGCCTGAAATCAACCAGCGCCGCGCGGCCATTGCGCAACGCTATCTGGAGGCGCTGAAAGATACGCCCTTCAAGCCGCTGGTTCCGCCCGCCTGGTCGCACCAGCATGCGTGGCATCTCTTCATCATCCGTGTGGATGAGCAGGCATGTGGTTTCTCTCGCGATGCGCTGATGCAGAAGCTTAAAGAGCAGGATATCGGAACCGGCCTGCATTTCCGCGCGGCCCACACACACAAATATTACCGCGAGCACTATCCGCAATTATCGTTGCCCGCGACTGAGTGGAACAGCGAACGCATTTGTTCGATTCCGCTGTTTCCCGACATGACAGATGATGACGTTGAACGCGTTATCAGCGCACTACGTGAACTGACTGGGGTTTAAATGTTCGACGATAAAGAGATTGAAAAAGTATCGGTAGTGATCCCGGTCTATAACGAGCAGGAAAGTTTACCGGCATTAATTCAGCGCACGAATGATGCCTGTAAAAGTCTTAATCTGGACTATGAGATCCTGTTGGTTGACGACGGGAGCCAGGATGCATCAGCCGTAATGATTGCTGACGCCGCCTCGCTGCCGGACAGCCATATTGTGGCTGTGCTACTTAACCGTAATTATGGCCAGCACTCCGCGATCATGGCGGGCTTCAGTCACGTCAGTGGAGATTTGATTATCACGCTGGATGCAGACTTGCAAAATCCACCTGAAGAGATCCCGCGTCTGGTGGCTGCCGCCCAGGAAGGCTATGACGTTGTGGGCACCGTTCGCCAGAATCGCCAGGACAGCTGGTTCCGCCGTCAGGCATCACGCACCATCAACCAGATGATTCAGCGCGTGACCGGAAAATCGATGGGTGATTATGGTTGCATGCTGCGGGCTTACCGTCGCCACATCATTGATGCCATGCTGAACTGCCACGAGCGCAGCACGTTTATTCCTATTCTGGCGAATACCTTTGCACGACGCACGATCGAATTGCCCGTCACTCATGCTGAACGTGAGCACGGCAGTTCAAAATACAGCTTCATGCGCTTAATCAACCTGATGTATGACCTGGTGACCTGCCTTACCACGACCCCGTTACGCATGCTGAGCGTGCTCGGCAGCCTTATTGCGCTGACTGGTTTTGCCTTCTCCGTGGTGTTGATTCTTCTGCGACTGTGTTTCGGAGCAGCCTGGGCCGGTGATGGCGTCTTCGTGTTATTTGCCGTGCTGTTTATTTTCATCGGCGCGCAGTTTATTGGTATGGGGCTGCTTGGCGAGTATATCGGCCGTATTTACAACGATGTTCGTGCCAGACCTCGCTATTTTATTCAACGTGTTATCAATCCTCAGAAAGACCGTTCTGTACAGGAAACCGAGTAATGAAAACTATCGTCTTCGCTTATCACGACATGGGTTGTGCGGGCATCAATGCGCTGTTAAAAGCGGGCTTTACCATCAGCGCGATCTATACCCATGCCGACACGGCGTCAGAAAATCACTTTTTTGGCTCAGTGGCGCGAATCGCGGCTGAAAATTCTATCCCGGTTTATGCTCCGGATGAAGTTAACCATCCTCTGTGGATCGATCGCATCAAATCGGCTGAACCCGATGTGATTTTCTCTTTCTATTACCGTAACCTGCTGTGCGATCAGATTCTGAACAGTGCGAAGCAGGGTGCCTTTAACCTTCACGGCTCACTGCTGCCAAAATATCGCGGACGCGCACCATTAAACTGGGCGCTGGTCAACGGAGAAACCGAAACCGGTGTCACTTTACACCGCATGGTTAAAAAAGCGGACGCGGGCGATATCATTGCTCAGCAGCGTGTCGCCATCGCCGATGAAGATAACGCACTGACGCTGCACCGCAAGCTGGTTGACTGCGCCAGCGCGCTTCTTGAAAGTGCTTTACCTGCCATGAAACAGGGCAACATCGTTGGCACCCCGCAAAATGAAGCGGACGCCACGGTAGTGGGTCGTCGTACGCCAGAAGATGGCCGGATTAACTGGGCGCTGCCTGCCAGCCAAATTAATAATCTGGTGCGTGCGGTGACCGATCCGTGGCCGGGCGCGTTTGCCTTTGCCGGCACCACCAAATTCGTGGTCTGGAAAGCAAAAGTACTCTCCACCCCGCATAACGTCAGGCCCGGCACCGTGCTGTCTGCAGAGCCATTTGTCGTGGCCTGTGGAGAAGGCGCCCTGGAGATTCAGACCGGCCAGACCGCAAACAGCGTGTACATGAACGGTGTTCAGCTGGCTCAGCATCTGGGCATGGTGAATGGCGCACTGCTTTATTCACAGGCCGTTGCAGCCGTAAAACGCCGTACCCGTGTCTTAATCCTGGGTGTGAACGGATTTATCGGTAACCATCTGACCGAACGTTTGCTGCAGGATGACAATTTCGAAGTCTTTGGTCTGGATATTGGTTCTGATGCGATTAGCCGGTTTGTCGGACATCCACGCTTCCAGTTTGTTGAAGGCGACATCAGTATTCACTCTGAGTGGATTGAGTATCACATCAAAAAATGTGATGTGATCCTGCCCCTGGTGGCCATCGCAACACCGATTGAATATACCCGTAATCCGCTGCGCGTTTTCGAACTGGATTTTGAAGAAAACCTCAAAATTGTTCGCGACTGCGTTAAATACGGCAAACGCATTATCTTCCCCTCGACGTCTGAAGTGTACGGCATGTGTACCGATGCGAATTTCGATGAGGATCACTCAAATCTGGTCGTGGGTCCGATTAACAAACAGCGCTGGATTTATTCCGTTTCCAAGCAACTGCTGGATCGCGTTATCTGGGCTTACGGGGAAAAAGAAGGGCTGCGCTTTACCCTGTTCCGTCCTTTCAACTGGATGGGCCCGCGCTTAGACAACCTGAACGCGGCGCGTATTGGGAGTTCACGTGCGATCACTCAGCTGATCTTAAACCTGGTGGAAGGATCGCCCATCAAGCTGTTTGATGGTGGTCGCCAGAAGCGTTGTTTTACCGATATCAGCGACGGTGTCGAAGCGCTGTTTAAAATTATTGAAAACAAAAACAATAATTGCGACGGACAAATCATCAACATCGGTAACCCGGATAACGAAGCCAGTATCAAAGAGCTGGCTGAGCGTCTGCTGGAAAGCTTTGAACGTCATCCGCTGCGTGCCAGCTTCCCACCGTTTGCCGGCTTCCGCGAAGTGGAGAGCAGCAGCTACTACGGCAAGGGCTATCAGGATGTTGAACACCGTAAGCCATCAATCCGTAATGCTAAACGTCTGCTCGGCTGGACGCCTACCGTGGAAATGAACACCACGATTGATAATACGCTCGACTTCTTCCTGCGTACCGTTGAGCTTCAGGACGACAAGGAATGAGAAAGGTTGGTCTGCGTGTTGATGTAGATACCTGGCGCGGGACAAAACTTGGCGTCCCCGCGCTTCTGGATCTGTTCAATAAACATGATCTCCAGGCGTCGTTTTTCTTTAGTGTCGGACCCGACAACATGGGACGCCATTTATGGCGTCTGATGAAACCACGCTTTCTGTGGAAAATGCTGCGCTCACGCGCAGCATCCCTTTATGGCTGGGACATTCTGTTAGCCGGAACGGCCTGGCCAGGAAAGCGGATCGGGGCAGGGATGAGCGATATCATTCGCTCAACCGCCGATCGCCATGAGGTCGGTCTGCATGCCTGGGATCATTTTGCCTGGCAAACCTGGGCGGGCGTCTGGAAAGCGCCGCAGCTCATTCAACAGATAGCGTTAGGGCGCGACGCACTGGAAGCCATAACAGGACAACCGGTGACCTGCTCAGCGGTGGCCGGATGGCGCGCTGATGGTCGCGTAATCCAGGCAAAAGAAACGTTTGGCTTTCAGTACAACAGCGACTGCCGTGGTACCAGGCCGTTTCGCCCACAGTTAAGAAATGGCGAGCTGGGTACGGTTCAGATCCCTGTCACCTTACCGACATGGGACGAGGTCGTCGGACCCACGCTCAGCGCCGAACGTTTCAACGACTACATTCTGGAAAAAATTCAGGCTGACCAGGGCACGCCGGTTTATACCATCCATGCCGAAGTGGAAGGTATCAGCCAGCTTAGTGCGTTTGATACGTTGTTGCAGCGCGCCCGTGAGCAGGGAATACAGTTTTGCCCGCTGAGCGAACTCTTACCTGCAGACCTCGAAACCTTACCGGTGGGTAAAGTGGTTCGTGGTCATATCGCTGGCCGGGAAGGCTGGTTGGGTTGTGAGAATTTAACAAGGTAAGCACCATGACTGCCACCAAAAAGACCCTATTACTGGTTTCACTTTTTATCCTCTATTATTTAGTCCCTCTGGAGTTCCGTAATCTCTGGCAACCTGACGAAACACGTTATGCCGAAATCAGCCGGGAAATGCTGCAAAACGGTAACTGGATTACGCCGCATTTCTTCGGTCTGCGTTATTTTGAAAAACCGATAGCCGGATACTGGTTCAACACCGTAGGTCAGGCCATTTTTGGCCACAATAACTTTGCGGTCAGAATTGGTTCGGTCTTTTCAACGTTGATGAGCGCAGTGCTGATTTTCTGGCTGGGCTGCCGTATTTTTTCGCAGCGCAGCGTGGCGCTAACGGCCAGCGTGATCTTTTTAACCTCGCTGCTGGTTTACGGCGTTGGAAGTTACGCGGTGCTGGACCCGATGCTGACATTGTGGATGGTGGCCGCCATGTGCAGCTACTGGTATGCCAGTGAGGCACAAACTAACCCGCAAAGGGTCGTGCGTTATCTGCTGTTAGGGCTGGCCTGCGGTATGGGCTTTATGACCAAAGGTTTTCTGGCTCTTGCCGTACCGGTGATAGCGATCCTGCCCTGGGCCATCTGGCACCAGCGTTTCCGCGAGCTGGTTATTTTTGGCCCGCTTGCCATCGTCAGCGCGGCATTAATCAGTGCGCCCTGGGCGATCGCGATTCAGCAGCAGCAACCTGACTTCTGGCATTACTTTTTCTGGGTCGAGCATATTCAGCGTTTTGCAGAAGATAATGCCCAACACAAAGCGCCTTTCTGGTATTACGTGCCCGTCCTGATCGCCGGTGCGCTTCCCTGGCTGGCGCTGCTGCCTGGCGCATTACGGTCGGGCTGGCGCGAACGCAAACAGTCTCCCGGTGCGCTTTATCTCCTGAGCTGGGTGGTCATTCCGCTGCTGTTTTTCAGTATCGCAAAGGGCAAACTGCCAACGTATATCCTGCCCTGCTTTGCGCCGTTGGCCTTGCTGATGGCCAGCTATGCCTGGCAAAAAGCCCGCCAGAACACGCGAGTCTTTACCATCAATGCGTGGATAAATATCGTATTCGGTACGGCCTGTATTATTGCGTTATTAGCCGTATTTGCGCCCTGGGGTTTGAGTCATCGACCGCTCTATGGACCGCATCAGTTGCTGGCGCTGTCTATGGCCGTGTTGTCCTTTGCTGGCTGGGCAATTGCGGGGCTTTTCAGCCTGAAATCGCCACAAAGTCGTTGGCTGGCAGCGGCGCTATGCCCGCTGGCTCTGGCACTCTGTGTGGGTTCGGCCATTCCTGAAGGCGTTGAAAACACGAAGCAACCGCAGGTGTTTATTCGCAGCATTGAAAGCAGCCTTGCCAATAGCCGCTACATATTAAGCGATAATTCAGGCGTCTCTTCTGCGATTGCCTGGACGTTGCAGCGTAGCGATATCATTGCATACAGTCAAAAAGGCGAACTGCAATATGGCCTCAGCTTCCCTGATGCGCATTCCTCCTATGTCAGCAGCGAAGATTTCCCGCAGTGGCTTAAGGCACATCGTAAAGCGGGCAATGTCTCATTGATTTTAATGCTGGATCGTGGAGAAGCGACGCCAACAGACTTACCGCCTGCGGATGCTGTTTACCGTAACGGTCGGATGCTTTTGCTGCAATATAACCAGGCTGATGAGTGATGAGTTTGTTGTTGGTCCTGCTGACCAGTCTGCTTACCTGTGCCGGTCAGCTCTGCCAAAAGCAGGCGGCGCGTCAGACCAACCGGGCACGACTTACAGGCTGGCTGGTTGCCAGCCTGGCGCTGCTGGCGCTGGGGATGGTCGTCTGGCTGTTGGTGCTGCAGCGGTTGCCCGTCAGCCTGGCTTATCCAATGCTGAGTATTAATTTCATCCTGGTCGCGCTGGCCGCGCGCTTTGTCTGGCAGGAAAGAATGACCCGCTGGCAGTGGATGGGCACCGTACTGATTGTGGTGGGCGTGGCCATCATAGGGAGTTACGCATGAGAGGCTACCTGCTGGCACTGTGCAGCGTCTTACTGGTGACGCTGGCCCAGCTGATGCTGCGCTGGGCAATGCACCAGTTGCCCGCGCTGCCGATGTTAATAACGCAATACGCGCTTTACTGGCTACCGCTGCTGGTGCTGTGTGGCGGTTTAACGTCGTATGCCTGCTCGATGGTGAGTTGGTTTTTAGCATTGCGCCACCTGCCGCTGAGCCGGGCTTATCCGCTACTGAGCATCAGCTACGTGCTGGTGTGGTTGCTGGCGATCAGCCTTCCGCTGTTTGCAGAGCCGTTCCATGCGGGCGCGATGGCGGGGGTATTTCTGATCCTGGTGGGTTTACTTTGTCTGTGCGTCAAGCCAGGAAAAACGAGCTGAAAGCACGGTTTCCCTCTGAGCCATGTCAGGCTGTTAACGTCTGGCTATGCCGAAAGAGCAGGGGCAGGGTTGGCGAACCGCGTTGATGCGTATCAAACACAAACGCCGGCATTATGCCGGCGTTTTTTATCATCACAGTCAGAACGTTTCCCAGTTACCCTCAGCTGGACTGGGCTGACGAAGAGAGACAGGCGCTTTGGTCACAGATTTTGCTGTGCTGTGGCTAACGGCCATTCCACTCTTGTTCGCGGGCAAACGGAACACGGCGACCGTTTTTTCCAGCTCTTCTGCCTGAGACTCCAGCGAGCTGGCGGCGGCTGAAGACTCTTCAACCAGTGCGGCGTTTTGTTGCGTTGTGGTATCCATTTCTGTCATTGCCTGAGCAATTTGTGATATGCCGCGGTTTTGCTCATCGGAAGCCGCCGCGATTTCGCTCATGATGTCCTTCACCTGCGTGACGGACAAGACTATTTCATCCATCGTCGATCCCGCCTGATCGACCAGCGTGGACCCTTCGTTAACACGATGCAGTGAATCACGGATCAGCGTCTCGATTTCCTTCGCCGCCACAGAACTGCGCTGGGCAAGATTTCTGACTTCGCCGGCGACAACTGCAAAACCCCGACCTTGCTCGCCCGCCCGTGCCGCTTCAACAGCTGCGTTCAGCGCCAGAATATTTGTCTGGAAAGATATTCCATTGATTACGCTGATGATTTCGCCAATTTTACCTGAGCTGGTTGTAATGCCTTGCATGGTGGTGACTACGTTACGAATGATGTCACCGCCCCGTCCGGCATTCGCCGATGCTTCCGTAGCAAGCTGGCTGGCATGGTGCGCGTTTTCAGCATTTTGCTTAACGGTGGAAGTTAACTCTTCCATACTGGCAGCGGTTTGCACCACGGCGGCAGACTGCTGCTCAGTGCGCGATGACAAGTCCATATTACCGGCGGCGATCTCAGAAGAGGCACGCGCCACACTGTTCACTCCGTCGCGCACGTTGGTGATGATGTTTTGCAGACTCTCGTTCATCACGCTGACCGCCTGCATCAACAGGCCCAGTTCGTCGCGCCGCGTGGTTGAAAGCGTGGCGGTAAGGTCGCCTTCAGAGATGCGCTGAGCCACGCTCAACGTTTCTTTCAGCGGTACCGTAATGGCGCGCGTAATACGCCAGGCAACCAACAGGCTGAGCAGGATACACAATGCGGCAACGACGGCGATCTGACGTTCAGCGTTAAGTAGAGCGCTGGTAGATTCAGATGCCTGGTAGTCAAAGAGCTCAGCCACAGATGTATTTAACTTTTCGGCCACTGCACTGAGTTGTGAAGAGGCAGCGGCCTCTGCACCCACGGCAGTCATATAGTCCGTGAAAGCCTGCTTTAATTGCGTCAGATCCGTTTTTTGCGTATTAAGGACCGTCTGGATCTCAGGAATGGCGAGCGCCGAAAGCTGAGTTCGGATCTGCTCAATGGACGTAATATTACCGTAAATTTCGACTTTACTGGCTTCAGTGGGCTTGTCAATAAAGCGCTCGACGTCACCGGCGACCTCCTTCAGTAATGAGGCTAAGCGTAATACCTGCAGCATTGCCTCTGGCTGAGCGGGAATATTCACCCCATCAAGACTTTGCCCAAGCGTGAGCAGATCGTTACCCTGAATAACCGCAGAAGCCGCAAAGGTCTTTTTGGAGGCGAGATAGAATGCCTGGCGCAGGGTTTGATAGCTTTGTAACGCGCTCCCCAGAACGTCAAGCTGTTGTTCACCCTGAGCGTTCCAGTCAAATTTCTTTAACGTGTCAAAATGGGCGCTTAATTCGTTGAGTGCGCGGGCGTTGACCTGAGCATACTGCTCGTCTTTCGTGTACTGATACAGTAAACGGTTCATGCGCGCTTTACTGAGTGTATTGACCATGTTGACGGTAACGTCTTGTTTTGCTGAATTCTCTTTAATGCTCTGGAAACCTTTGAAGGCCAGAAGCGCTATCGCGAGGGTCGCAACGATAAGCACGCCAAAACTCAACCCCAGCTTTTTTCCTATTTTCATATCGGAAAACGTACGTGTAATAAACATAATTTCACCCTGACAGGAAGGAAAAAGAAAGCGTGTTTTGCAGCCTGTATTAACCCCACACTGCTTAATGAAACTTATCGACTACCACGATGAAAACTTTAAAGACAATTTGAAATATAAATTCACAACTGTGACATCAGTCTGTTTAGGCGCTGTTTTACGACTTTTTTATGGTTTAGTATTAACAGTTAAGCCCATAATAGTTAGGGAGCGAATAATTTAAGCAGGTTTTTTGCTGACTTTTTTTTACATTTGAAACCAGAAAAAATATAAAATTTAAAAATCTTTACCAAGAATAAAAGATTTTAAAATCAATAAGTTGGTTGATCTGCCTTCCGGCGGGTATTTATTAACATCTTAAAGATTTGATAATCACCCCTGAAACTTAAATTCGCAGAAAAAATACGTTACTTTCTCTTAACATCGCCAGCTTAGTGATTAACATTCTAGTTATAATTTGTATTAGTTAATTACAGAGATTAAATAATATTTCTATGAAACTCGCTCCCTGAGAGGTACGTTTAATCTGATTAATCTTTTTCAACTATTTGGAAACAGGCTAACCAAACATGCAATATATGACCTTTCTTCTTGCTGCATTAATTTTCTGCGGCTCTGCCGCCGCCGCGCCAGCGTCAGAACCCGTTTCACTACTCTCTCGGGCACTGCATGAGAGAATGCTGTTAATGAAGGATGTTGCAGCCTTCAAAAAAACGCACAATAAGCCGATTGAAGACCTGGCTCGGGAACAGGATGTGTTAGCCGAAGCCAAAGAGAAATCGGCAAAAGCTGGCCTCGATCCACAGTCTGTGACCGCTTTTTTTCAGGGACTGATGGATGCAAGTAAAGCGATTCAGTATCGTTACCTGGCAGACTGGTTGAGTGCTCCGCATGCCGTCCCACCCGCCAAAGATCTGGCAGAGTTGCGCCAGCAGATTAATCTGTTAGACGGACAGATTTTGCAAGCCATCAACCAGCAGCTGTCACAGGGTGGTTTTACCAAAGGCGATTTAGCTCAGCTACATCAGCAGCTAAATGTCCAGCATCTGAGTGATAACGACATCAATAACGTTTTGCTGGGGCTGGAGCACATTCGGCTCAAAAAATAACGGTCCGCCGCGCGCGGCGGAATGCACGTCCAACATCCTTGAACGTCTTCTCATACGTTTGCAACGTGACAGGTTATCTACCTTAACGGGTACCGCAATTTTTACTCTAAGAATCCTTAACTCCCCGAAGCGTCAGCAGGAAGTTGACGCTTCGTAACCCGGCAATTGCGCCTTTCGCGGCGAAAGCACGCTCATCCGGGTTACCTGCGTTTCTTCATTGCTGAAAGCCTGCAGGGCTGTTTAAAGAAAGGTAGGGAATGTCACGATTTATATGGCTGTAGCCGACTACGTTGGGCGTAAGGGGCCGTTCATCATCTGCGCCATCTTTTACGTCCTCTGGCGCCGTCATGCCGCTTAAGCGCCATACGAAACACGGCTCGTTAATTCAGATTAAAACGTCCGCTTTGTGCTGTGAGTTCAACCGATAGATGCAACACATTTATTGAACCCTTCTGCGGGTGATTCATAGTCTGGCGTTTTTCTCGGCCTTTCGTTGAGCTGTCTGGCAACGCTGTTTAGTCTTTGCTGGCTGTGAACCGATAAGTCAGTTCCCTTTGGAAAATATTGTCTGAGCATCCTGTTCGTATTTCCATTTGAGCCATGTTGCCAGGGGATTGAGGATCGCAGAAGTAAATCTGGATGTCTGCTGCTACAGTAAACCGGGTGTGGCGGGTCATCAGTTCTTAAAGGAGCCTCACCCCTGATTGTTTAGAGCGTTGATACTCTCGGAAGCGCTTAAAAACAGGGCATAAATAACCGTCGCAAGCACTTTTTTTTGACAGTCAGTAAAAAACTGAGGTTTTTAGCAATAATATTTTTTTAGAAAAAGTATGAAAGTGACGCCTTTTTCCAGGGGCAAAATTAAATAATCCTCCCACTTTATGTAACTGCTCACTTGCAGGCAGGTAACAACGAAACAAATCGATTGGAAATTAATCAACTGTGATAGTATGAGTTTCATTCCTCTAAAGGGTAACCACCATGTCTCTTCTCGATTACGCAAGGAAGTTCATGAGTGCTCCGTCCACGGTAGTCTGTCCTGCCTGCGGTTTAAGTTCCTCCCAGCCTGCCTCAAAGATTCGCCTGAAACAGGCTATGCTTTGTCCGGGATGTAAATCTCTCTTTGTCTCTCCACGTTAGCACCTGACTTTCAGATCCGACGATCTTCCCTGTTATACCGTAAAGACCTGGACCTGCAGCTGATAAATCCCTGATGCCTTACGCCCATCCTGAGAGAACGTTTCTGAACTGATTTCTCAACTGCTCCTGCGCGTTAATGTCGCATGAGAGCAAGACTATGAAAATAAATCCTGGGGCATGGTTTCGCCGCGCCCGTATCATGACAAAAGCGCCAGGGCGCGCATCGTTTTCTTCCAATGACCCTATGGGGGAAAACATTCCGCGCCCGGAGCTGTTCTCAACGCCTCAGCTTGAGCGTTATGGTCAAAAGCTGGCGCATACGCATAAATTGTCGCCGGACAAGATGCCGTACTACCTGCTCAAACGATTAAGTGATAACGAAGCCGTTATTACACAAAACTGTTACACGCTTAACGCCGGTAAAAAAACCAGCATTATGCCCGCTGGGGAGTGGTTGCTGGACAACTACTACCTGATTGAGGAGCAAATTCGCAACGTCCGCCAGCACTTGCCGACCAGCTTTGGCAAAGGTCTTCCTTCACTCGCGTCTCCGCACCCTTGTCCGCGTATCTATGATATTGCTACCGAGGCGGTTGCGCATGGTGACGGACGCTGGGACACCGCCAGTCTGACCAGCTACATCGGCGCCTACCAACAGGTCACGCCGCTGACGTTAGGGGAAGTCTGGGCGTTGCCCGGTATGTTGCGACTGGCGCTGATTGAAAATCTGCGTCGGGTCAGTATTGAGGTGGTTCAGGCTCAGCAGGAACGCAGCCTTGCTGACAGCTGGATAACGCGGATGACCGACTGCGCCGAACATGCGCCAGCTGACCTCATTCTGGTGATCGCCGACATGGCGCGTTCCCGGCCGCCACTGAGCAGTGCCTTTGTCGCGGAAATGGTTCGTCGTCTGCACGGGCAGGGGAATGCGCTGGCATTACCCTTGGGCTGGGTAGAACAACGCCTTGCCGAGCAAGGCCTCACAACCGAGTTACTGATCCATCGCTTCAACCAACAGCTTGCGGCCAGTCAACTTTCCGTCAGCAACAGTATTGCCGGGTTACGCCTGCTCAATGAAACCAACTGGGCTGATTTCGCCGAAAACATTAGTGTGGTTGAGCAGACGTTACGTCGCGATCCGGCGGGCATATATTCCTGTATGCATTTTGATACCCGCGATCATTATCGCCATGTGATTGAGATTCTGGCCCGGGAAAGTCAGCTCAGTGAGCCCGACGTGGCAAGCCGCATACTGGCGTTGTCAGCAACAACCCAACCGGGCATGCCCTCTCATCACATTGGATATTATCTGATGGGAGAAGGGCGGCGTCAGTTAGATCACCATTTGTCGGTGGCGAGCTCTGGCCTCAAACGCTTACGGCACAGTCTCAACAGATATCCTCTGTTATCCTGGCTTGGGAGCATGAGCCTGTTAACTACGGCGGCCACCGCCGCAATATTGTATGACACAGCGAGTCTGGGTATGGCCTGGTGGTTGTTACTGCTGGCTTTACCTTTGATTGTGGCGTTGAGTCAGTTGGTCAGCGATATACTTAGTGAAGCGACGACCCGCTTTCGGACTCCCCGACCGCTGCCACGAATGGACTTTTCTGACGGGATTCCGGTGACATCCTCCACGCTGGTGGCGATCCCCTGCATGCTGACAAGTCACGCCGGCTTCAGCACGCTCCTCACAAGCCTTGAAGTGTGCTGGCTTGGCAACCAGGACGATAACCTCTGTTTCGCGCTTCTTACCGATTTTGCTGACGCGGCGACTGAAAGTACGGATGAACAACGCGCACTGTTTAGTCAGGCGATGTCAGAAATGCACCGGCTTAACCTGCGCTATCCTTGCCGCCATCAGCGCTTTTATTTGCTCCACCGCTCGCCTGAATGGAATGCATCGCAGAGGATCTGGATGGGTTATGAACGCAAACGGGGCAAGCTGGCGTTGCTGAACAGCTGGTTACGTCATCCAGACACGCAATTTTCCAGCGTTGCGGGCATGCCCGCGAACCGCTTACCCGGACAGATTAAGTATGTCATCACGCTGGACAGCGACACGCTCCTGCCACGTGATACCGCGCATAAGCTGGTCGCAACGATGGCGCATCCGTTGAACAAGCCGGAATACGATCCGCGATGTCAGCTGGTCGTCAAAGGATACGGTATTTTACAACCGGGGCTGGCAGAAGAGATGCCGCGTAACGGTCAGGGCCGCTATGCCGCGATGCGCAGCAGCGTACCGGGTAATAACCCTTATTCCATGATGTCTTCAGATATCTATCAGGATCTGTTTGAAGAAGGCTCCTTCGTCGGCAAGGGAATTTACGACGTGGATATTTTTGTCCAGGCCACGGCCAACACCTGCCCGGAAAATCTGGTGCTCAGTCACGATCTTCTGGAAGGATGCTATGCCCGCGCCGGGCTGCTGAGCGAGGTCTTACTCTACGAGCAGTACCCGAACAACTATCTGTCCGACGTCGCACGCCGTACGCGCTGGATCCGTGGCGACTGGCAACTGCTTAACTGGCTTAAGCTGCGGGTCCGAAAAGCGGATGGGACGCGGGATAAAAACCCATTGTCGGCGCTCTCTCGCTGGAAGCTGTTTGATAACCTGCGCCGCAGCCTGGTCGCCCCCGCATTACTGGTGCTGCAGTTTAGCGCGCTGCTGTGGGTGCCGAATCCGGGATACTGGCTGGGCGTTCTGGCCCTGGTCTGGCTGCTGCCTGCTGTGCTCTGTATCCTTATCGATCTTGCCAACAAGCCGCATCGTCGTCCTCTGAGGCAACATCTGGTGCTGGTTACGGCGGGGGCACTGAAGCGACTTTCCCGGATCGGACTCAATTTTATTTTATTGCCCCATGAGGCGGGCTATTCGCTGTATGCGATCGCCGTGACGCTCTGGCGCCTTGGCATCAGCCAGCGCAACCTGACGCAATGGTCCAGCCACAGTCCGGACAGCCTTCAGTCCCAACTTTCTGCCTTTCGTTTTTATCGGGTAATGTGGCTGAATGTGGCTTGTGGTGCGGCACTCACGCTTCTGACGCTGCTACTGGCGCCACAATGGCTGACCCTGGCCCTGATCATCAGCCTGTCATGGTGCCTGGCACCGCTATTATTGAGTGGACTGAGCCGCCCGCCAGCGCGTAAGGCGTTTCTGCCTGACCCGCAACAGAAACGACTTCTGCGTCAGACCAGCAGAGAAATCTGGGCGTTTTTCGAGACCTTCGCGACGGCGCAGGAAAACTGGCTTCCCCCGGACAATTATCAGGAAATCCCGGAGCCAAAAATCGCGCATCGCACGTCACCCACCAATATCGGACTGTCCTTGCTGGCGAACCTTACGGCCTGGGATTTCGGTTATCTCTCTGGCGCGGATGTCCTGCAGCGCATCACGCAGACGCTCGACACGCTGGATAAGATGGAGCATTACCGGGGACATTTGTATAACTGGTATGACACCCGCACGCTTGCGCCACTCAGCCCGCGTTATGTTTCCAGCGTTGACAGCGGCAATATGGCCGGCCACTTACTGACACTGCGCGAAGGGCTGTCAGCCATGCGTCATCAGCCCGTTTTCAACGGCGTACGCCTACTGGAGGGGCTGAATGATACTCTGCATGTGCTGGAAAAATATTGGGGCCATAACGCGCCAGCCAGCCTGGGCGTGCTGCGCACGCAGTGCCTTAATGCTGCATCGTTACCTTCAGGGCAGTGGTTAAGCGAACTCAAAAAAATGCAGGTGCACGGCAACGAACTGGCCCGGCTGTCTCAGGAGGAAAGCCGCGTGGTGGTGCGCTGGACGGCGCATCTGATCAGTCAACTGCAGCAGCTCTGTGATGAATGGACGACGCTGCTTGGCTGGCTACCGGTGACATATCATGCACAGGCCCTGCCTACGCTGAGTGAGCTGGCTGGCGGAATCACCCTTGAAGCGGTTATCGCGCCGACAGCCGTTATGACCCAGGCCCGGCGGCGACTGGCGATTATCAGCGAACTTGAACAACGTCTCGCTGACCATGCGCGAATGGATTTTACGTTTCTGTATAACACGGCTACCAGCATGCTAAGTGTGGGCTACAACTGCGATACCAACACGCTGGATAAAAGCCACTACGATCTTTTGCCTTCAGAAATCCGCCTGACCAGTTTTGTCGCTATTGCGACGAATCAGCTGCCGCTTAAAAGCTGGTATGCACTTGGCCGACTGTTTACCACCATCGATCGTGAAACTGCCCTGATGTCCTGGAGCGGTTCAATGTTTGAATATCTGATGCCGAATCTGGTGATGCCAACCTGGCACGGCAGTCTGCTGGATGAGATGAGCAAATCTGCGGTAATCAGGCAGATAAACTGGGGTAAAGAGCGTGGCGTGCCGTGGGGCGTCTCTGAGTCTGGCTACCATGCGTTTGATGTTCAACATAATTATCAGTATCAGGCATTTGGCGTACCCGGCCTTGGTCTCCGGCGCGGACTCGCCGACGATATGGTGGTAGCCCCTTATGCCACGCTGCTGGCGCTGTTGGTTTCACCGCAAAAGGCCTGCGACAATCTGCTCAGGCTGCAGGAAAACGGCGCGCGCGGCGAATATGGTTTTTATGAAGCGTTGGACTATACGCCATCGCGACTGGCAACCGGGCAGCTTTTCCTGGTTGTTCAATCCTGGATGGCGCACCATCAGGGCATGGCTCTCCAGGCGCTGGGGCATCTGCTGCTTGATGCCCCTATGGCCGGGCGATTCATGTCGAGTCCGGCGTTCAGATCGGCCAGCCTGCTGTTACAGGAGCGCGTACCCGATGAGGTCGAACTCTACAGCCCGCGTCGTCATTTTGAGTCCCATGAGGGAAGAATTAAGCCTGTGCGCTATGAACCGCGAATCTTCACGCATGCGGATACGCCGACCCCCGAGATACAATTATTGTCCAACGGGCATTACCATCTGATGATAACGCCAGGCGGTGGGGGATACAGTCGCTGGAACAACATCGCATTGACACGCTGGCGCAGCGACAGCACCCGTGATAACTGGGGAACGTTCTGCTATATCCGGGATCCGCTCACTGACGAGGTGTGGAGCAATACCTGTCACCCCCTGGGGGCCAGTGCGGACATCAGCGATGAAATCATCTTTACCGATGCGGGGGCCGAGTTCAGGCGCGTGCTCGGCTCGCTCAGCGTGAAAACCCGGGTTGTGGTCTCACCGGAAGATGACATCGAACTGCGTCGTGTCACCCTGATGCATCGAGGCCGAAGCCCACGAACACTCGAGCTGACGACCTATGCTGAAGTGGTGCTTGCCTCGGACATCAGCGATCAGGCGCACCCGGCGTTCAGCAACCTGTTTATTCAGACGGAAGCCGATCCCAGGCATGATGCCATTTTGTGCCACCGGCGTGCACGCTCGCCGGATGAACAGAGCCCGTATCTGTTTCATATGATGGTGGTGCATGGCGATTGTTCAGAGAACGTTTCATTCGACACCGACAGAGCGGGATTCATCGGCAGGGGTAAAAGCCCGGCTGATGCCCAGGCGGTCAGCATGAACGGGCCGCTCAGTAACACGTCCGGCGCCGTGCTGGATCCGATACTGTCGATACGCCACGCGATTACGCTCCAGCCCGGACAGCCGGTGACCATTGATATCGTTTTTGGCGTCAGCGAAAACCGTCAGCAAAGCCTCGCGCTGATGGAAAAATACCGCGATCATCCTATCGCCGATCGCGTGTTTGAACTGGCCTGGTCCCACAGTCTGGTTGTGTTACGGCAGATGAATGCCAGCGAAGATGACGCAACTTTGTTCAACCGCCTCGCCAGCGCGGTACTTTATCCCTGTCAGGAACTGCGCGGTGACGAACAGGCCATCAGCCGAAACCGACGTGGTCAGTCGGGCCTGTGGGGTTGGGGGATCTCAGGTGATTTGCCGATTGTGCTGATCAGCCTGACCAGCGAGGAAAAAATTGCTTCTGTCACCACGCTGATTCAGGCACATCGCTACTGGCGACTGAAAGGGCTGGAGGTGGATCTGGTGATTCTTAATAACAGTCCAGGTGGCTACCAGCAGGCGCTGCAGACGCAGATTATGGATTTAATCTATGCCGGTTCTGAAGCCAGCCTGTTAGATAAACCCGGGGGGATTTTTGTCCGTAACGGTGAGCATTTGTCTGCCGAAGACAAGCAGTTGCTGATGAGCGTGGCCTGTCTGAGCCTGGACGATCGCGCTGACGGCATCAATGAACAACTTAACCAGCGTATTCACGCAACAAAAAAACGCGTCAGACCTTTTGTGCCCTCGGTGACGTCAGAGAGCAATCATCACGCCGACTGGATACCGGAAACTCACCTGTTGCGCCATTTCAACGGATACGGTGGCTTTTCTCAGGATGGTCGCGAGTATCAGATCCTGCTGAGAGAAAACCAACCGACGCCAGCGCCCTGGTCAAACGTGCTGGCAAACGAGAACTTTGGCAGCGTGATTTCTGAAGCAGGCCAGGCCTACAGCTGGTTCGAAAATGCGCACGAATATCGCTTAACGCCGTGGGAAAACGATCCGGTAAGCGATCGTAGCGGGGAGGCATTCTATCTGCGTGATGAAGAAAGCGGCGCATGCTGGTCACCCATGACCCTGCCCGTGCGCGGTCAGGGCGATTATCTTACCCGCCACGGTTTTGGTTACAGCGTGTTTGCCCACCGTGAAAATGGACTGGACAGCGAACTGACAGTCCTGGTGGACGAACAGGCACCGGTTAAGCTTGCAATACTGAAGCTCAGCAACCATTCGGGCCGTACACGCAAATTGTCTGTCACCGGCTACGTGGAATGGACACTTGGGGCAACGCGCAACCACTCTGCTGCACATATCATCACGCATTCGCCCGGCCTCGCGGGGGGAAGTGCGGTCATGGCCAATAACTTCTACGGTGCTAATGGCGGGGAACGCACCGCCTTTTTCGCCGTTAACGATCCTCAGAGTACGATAACGGGCGACCGCCGCGAGTTTATCGGGCGTAATGGTTCACTGCGCGCCCCGGCCGCCATGACGCTTCGCAGACTCTCGGGTAAAACGGGAGCCGGGCTTGATCCCTGTGCCGCGCTACAGTCGACAACCTCCCTTATTGACGGTGACCAGAAAACCTATGTTTTTGTCCTCGGCGTGGCCGATAACCCGGCACAGGCACAGGAAACGCTTGCCCGTTTTCTGCATGAGGAAAATGCGCGTCAGGCGCTGAATCAGGTTCACCATTTCTGGCACAACGTGCTTGATAAGGTCGTTGTGCAGACGCCCGACAGCAGCGTTGATTTGCTGGTAAACGGCTGGCTGCTGTATCAGACATTAGCCTGCCGCATCATGGCGCGCAGCGGCTACTATCAGTCCGGTGGGGCATTTGGTTTCCGCGATCAGTTGCAGGATACGCTGGCGCTGAGCCACGTTGCACCGGAGCGACTGCGCAGCCAGATCCTGCTGTGTGCCTCACGGCAGTTTATTGAGGGGGATGTGCAACACTGGTGGCATCCTCCGCAGGGTAATGGCGTGCGAACCCGCTGTTCGGATGACTACCTGTGGCTTCCGCTTGCGGTTTGTCACTATGTGGATACAACGGGAGATACTGGCGTGCTGGCGCAGCAGATTCCCTATCTTGAAGGGCGTCCGCTCAAGCCCGGCGAAGAATCAGTTTATGATACGCCGGTTATCAGCCACCTCGAAGAGACGTTGTGGCAGCACTGCGTAAAAGCGATTGAGCGGGGGCTAAACTTCGGCCAGCACGGCCTGCCGCTAATGGGGGCAGGTGACTGGAATGACGGGATGAATCTGGTCGGTATTGAAGGCAAAGGTGAAAGCGTCTGGCTCGGCTTTTTCCTCTACGATATTTTGCAACGCTTTGCGGCGCTGGCTGAACAGCGCCAGGATGAACGCGTGGCAGCATTGTGCTATTCAGAAGCGCTGAGCCTGCAAAAAAATCTCAAATCTTACGCCTGGGATGGTGCATGGTATCTCCGCGGCTACTTTGACGATGGTACGCCGCTGGGGACAAGAGAATCGCAGGCGTGCTGGATCGATGCGATTGCACAAAGCTGGTCCGTTTTGTCCGGCGCAGCTGATCCAGTGCGCAGTGCGCAGGCTATGCAGTCACTCGACAGCTATCTGGTGGATAACGATGCAGGATTGATCAAGTTGCTAACGCCACCGTTTGATGGTCATGGTCCTAATCCCGGTTACATACAGGGTTATCTTCCGGGTGTGAGGGAAAACGGCGGGCAGTACACGCATGGCGCCATCTGGGCGGTCATGGCGTTTGCCCGGATGGGACAAAAAGCGCGAGCGTGGCAACTATGGTCAATGATCAATCCGGTAAACCACACGCTGCAGACTGAAGGCGTTAACATCTACAAGGCGGAGCCCTATGTGATGAGTGCAGATGTGTACAGCGTTGCACCTCATACCGGCCGTGCCGGATGGAGCTGGTACACCGGTTCCGCAGGCTGGGCCTACCGTCTGGTGACTGAAGAGTTACTCGGAATAAAACGGCACGGAGAGACGCTGGTTATTCGCACTCACTTACCTGATGACTGGCCTTCGATCAGCCTGACCTATCAACACGGGGGCAGTCAGTATTACATTAGGATTTCTCGTCACGACGGTGAACCTCGAGTGACTATGGATGGCACGCTCCTGCCGGATGACAGCATTCCTTTGCGGGATGATGGACAAAATCACAATGTCGATATTATTCAGCGCTGACCGTCCGCTCTGTGCCAGGAGCAGGCATTGATAATTCAGCGTTACTGTGGTTATTTGGGTGCAGGCAAAGCGCCCGCCCCCAAAAAATCTCCCAAAGAAGCCGCATAGTTTCTCCCAGACATCAGGCTAACCCTGGTATATTGACGCCAAAAACCTGCAAAAGAAGAATAATATTTAGCGTCACGATAATCACTGTGCCAATTACCGATAATATTACTGTAAGTTTATTATTTACAAACTCTCCCATAATGTCGCGGCGGCGAGTAAACATTACCAGCGCTATCATGGGCGCTGGCAAAGCCAGACTCAGGACAACCTGACTGTAAACCAAGGCATCTGTTGCATTAACTCCCATTGAAACCACGACAAATGCGGGGATCATGGTTACCAGACGGCGTAACCAAACAGGAATGTAGAACCCCACAAATCCCTGCATAATCATCTGACCCGCCAGAGTTCCAACCACTGAACTTGAAATGCCCGACGCAATCAGAGACAACAAGAATACGCCTGCAGCGCCAATCCCCAGTAAAGGTGTCAGCGTGTGATAGGCCGTCTCAATTTCAGCAACATCACTGTGTCCAGCATGGAATGCACTCGAAGCCATGATAACCATCGCAATATTGACCAGTCCTGCAATACTCAGTGCAATCACAACCTCAATATTTGAGAAAGACAGTAATTTGCGGCGTTCACTTGAATTTTTTGCTGGAGTGCGGCTCTGCGTTAACCCTGAATGAAGATAAATAGCATGCGGCATCACCGTTGCCCCGATAATTCCTACGGAAATGGTTAACGCCTGGGCATCAGGCAGCTTCGGAATGACCATGCCAAGACCTGCTGCAGTCCAGTTGACTGGGGCAATAAACATCTCGATCAGGTAACACAGCGCAATGACGGCAACCAGTCCACCAATCATCAGTTCTAACGGCCTGAACCCGCGTTTTTCAACCAGCAACAATGTGTAAGTGATCAGCGCGGTAATGCCCATTCCTACCAGTAAGGGGAGATGAAACAGGATTGATAGCGCCAGCGCACCGCCAAGAAACTCAGCCAGATCGGTTGCCATTGCAGCAATTTCGCTGACAACCCACATGCCCCATACCACGGGTGAAGAAAACTGGTCACGGCACATTTCAGCTAAATTTTTATTAGTGACGATACCGAGTTTCGCCGACAGAGCCTGGAAAAGCATGGCGATAATGTTGGCCATCACGACCACCCAAAGAAGGGTGTAACCATACTTTGCTCCTGCCTGAATATTTGTCGCAAAGTTTCCTGGATCCATATAAGCGATAGACGCAATAACCGCAGGTCCGGCAAAAAGTAACGGCGTCATTAAACGGCGTTGACGACCGGATAACACTTCTGCAATCGAACGATTGGTTCGTTCAGTTAAGGTTGAAGACCGAGTGGATCCGGACATAACGTTACTTACCCCTGTTTTGTATTTTTAGACTAATTTAAGAACCAAATCATAGCACTTGCTATACTTCATAGCGGAAGCTAATTTCATGATGAAATTAGTGCTATTTTGTATCTGAATGTAAGGGAAAGGTGAACGACTTGTTTCAGTTAAGTACTTAAGTACCACACCAACGCGAGCAATACTGGGAAGAATCAAAGGGGAATGTTCGCTTTTTTTCATAGTGGGCACTGCGCTTAGTAAACTCGTCTGCTTAGTGCCATAAGCGAAAGCAGCTAACAACAATTGTGTTGCCAACGGGGGGAAAAACGCAGGGTTCTCAGGAAGATGGCTGGAAGAACAAAATCATTAGAAAATGGCCCGAAAAGTGACCTGATCCCCGTTATTTGACACAGCTTGAGCAAAGTCCGCTTTGTGCCAGAAGCGGAACTTACTTAGATCGTGCTATGTTAGTTTGCCGGGAGCAGGTCAATTTGGAAATTTACCTTTTTTCAAGACAAGTAATAGCGATCAAGGAATAGTTCTCTATTTTGAAAACGTAGAAATGGCTCCCTGTGAATTAACGCGCGCATTACTCAGCTTACGATTACAGGGTTGGTTTGATAACTTAAATGGTGTTCTTATCGGCAGAAGTGCTGCACCTGACATAAGCGATCCGACTAAACATAACTATCTGGATGCCCTTAATGCCGCCTTTGAAAATCTTCCCGTGCCTGTACTGTATGATGTTGATATTGGTCACGTACCTCCTCAGATATCACTGGTAAATGGAGCGTATGCGACGATATTTTTCGCAGAGAACGGTAGCTCGGTAACTCAGCAGTTGTAGAGATGTCAGTATGAAGAATCAATGCGGGCCTTGCTGTTCTTTTGTACTCAATGTCCGCTCCTCGCTCATAGCGGACCTCCAGCTCAGTCAGCCTGTCCGCTTTGTGCCAGGAGCGGACCTTATAAACACTAAGGTACGATCGTTTAGGGACAGTCTATGGTGAGTTATTATAGTGAGAACTCATCACGACCGAAGAAGATCGTAACAGATTCAGCCCCCTTGAGAGCGCAACATATAAATCAGTTGTGGACAATCCATCCGAGGCGTTCAGGCAGAGGCCAGCGCATGACTTCGCCGGTCCCTTCCTGAAAGGCAAGCATCAATATCTGTCGCGTGTTCTTTGGGACCAGAGGGGCACTCGCCCAGCAAATTGCTGACATGGGCTGCTACTGAAAATATGTTATTTCTCCAGGAGGATAAAAGTTGCGAGGGTGAACGAACTGAAGGTCAGGGACGTCTGCGACTGGACATACGTCCTTAACCGACAATGTCGCTTGGTTAATACAGAAAATGCTCGGTAAGCCGGTCGCTAAAAAGCATGATGCCGAACCCGGTCAGCATGACCAACACGCCACCCATCTTGATGAGCGAAACCGGCCGTCATATGGCGCCCAGCAGGCCAAAATGGTCGATCACCTGTGATGAGCGACAATCGCCAACCCGAGCGGGGCTGAAAAACCGATTTTTGGTGCAAGTACCACATAGCTGAATAACGCACAGGCACCGATCTTTCCGCCCGTCAGACTCCACAGAGGCTGTGAAGGGATGGCAGCAAGGGCGGTGAAAACCCCTCCACGTAGCAGAGAGTAAACGCCGAGGCTCAACGCTAAGGCCGTAAAGGAAAACAACGCGGCGGTGACCGGGTCGCCCTCGAGCCCTTTTGCAAGCTGGCTGTTCAGTGTTGTCTGCAGGGTAATACCCAGACCTGCTGCAAAAGCCAGTACGTAATAAATCGCGCTCATGCTGTTCATCTCAGTTAGTTTGCCTGCACCAGCGGCAGGAATTTTTCCGCAAAGATGTCTGGCTCATACCCTGCTGCCGAAAAAAGGTATTCACGTGATTCATCAATGGCTGCGCGAAGGCGTTCACTGTCCACACCCGCTTTCCCGGCTAACGCCGTCTGAAATGCAGAATGGAGGTCGGAGGTAAAAAACACCAGATGGCGGGGTGTAAAGGTATTGATCCCGTCGAACATAAATTCAAACACCTTGCCGGTTTCAGGGCTAAGGAGGCCGCTGAAAGGATAGCGCTGGCGCAGGTCTCCGACGTTTTCCGGCGCACACCTGGTCTGTCAATGAGCTCGGGAGATGTCATCAGGGCGTGATGAAGCCGGGTGATGAGCCTGACAATGACGTTTGGGTTTGGCTCCCGCTCAATACGAATCCCCATGTCTATAAGGGTTTGGCAAGGGGGAACGCATGATGGAGTTATGGCGCGCATAGCGCCCTCGCTTTTTTGCTTCTGTTGTGTAGATAAAATGCGCGTCTGTGGAGGAGGATGGGGGCATTTTTTTCAGGCGGGCTGAACCATGATGGTTGCTGCTGCTCCGCCAGAAAAAAGGCTATTCGTGATTCAGGAAAATATTTCCCATCGAATCAACGCTTTGAAATCAAGTAATTAAGCTCGGATCGTTCCAGAGACGAAATCCCCCCTCGAATGCCAGTGTGTTGTCGCCTTTCCGGCACTTTGGCGGGAGTGAGTCAAGTTCATCTACGTTTCCTCCGCCTAAAACCACGTAGTCAGGCTGCAACGCGGTGGTCAGCATTTCCACCACGTCAAAAACCCGCGCCTGCCATTTTTTGTTCCCCTTTTTTACCCGGTAGGCTTCACCTACGTAGTGTTCGTAGCTATTGCCTTTGCGATAAGGTAAGTGAGCGATCTCCATGGGCTGAGCGACGTTTTCGATGATCATCGCAGCCCCTAGTCCCGTGCCAAGACCGAGGAACAGCATGCGTCCGCCCTGATAGGAACCCAGCGCCTGCATCAGGGCGTCGTTGACGATACGAACAGGGCAGCCAAATGCGCCTGCATAGTCAAACCCCACCCAGCCCTCACCGAGGTTGGCGGGCTCCCGAATGGGTTTATTGTCCGCGACGGGACCCGGAAATCCCATCGCAATCACATCATAGGACATGCCTTCCGCCAGGGTCTTTACCGCGGCAACCATGTCTGCGGCCGACATGTTTTTTCCACTATCTGCCTTCTTTTTTATCCCGCCAGTGCTGGAGAGGATCTTCACATGGCTTCCGCCGATGTCGATGGACAAAACAACATGATCTTTCTTTTTTTTAGTTTGCCGCGTCATTGGTAATTCTCCATAGGCTCAAACGGGATCGACCCAGCCGCCGGGGGGCATAAAGTCCGCCATAGCGGCAGGCCCCCAGGTTCCTGGTTTGTAGGCAGGTGGAACGGTTTTATCCTTCAGTACGGGTTCGACGATTTTCCAAGCCAGTTCTGCTGCATCCTGCCTAGTGAAAAGCTGACGATCGCCCGCCATGGCATCGCCAATCAGCCGCTCGTAGGGCGCCATATCGCCCAGACCATCGTCAAGCGCGGTGAGTTCGACTGCTTCACCCCGCATCTTTTCGCCGGACGCCTTGCGTCTCGCGCCGATGCCGATCGTAATATCCGGGCCGAGGCGAAAGCGGATATAGTTGGCGGGCTCGTCGGTAATTTCATCAAAAAGGGTAACCGGCGGTCGCCTGAAGCGCACAACCACTTCCGTGGCATGCGCGGGTAAATTTTTCCCAGCACGGATATAGAAGGGAACGCCACTCCAGCGCCACGTTGTAATCTGAAAGCGAACAGCAGCGAAGGTCTCCGTCGGAGAAGACGCGGCGACACCCGGTTCATCGGTATAGCCTTCAAACTGACCCCGTACCACGTCATCGTCTGACAGAGGCGGCATGGCCTTTAACACCTGGACTTTCTCATCAACCAGATCGTCGGATGCGCCGGAGGAGGGCGGTTCCATGGCAAGTAACAGAAGCACATTAACCAGGTGATTCTGGATCACGTCACGGATGCAGCCAACTTCGTCATAGAATTTGCCGCGTCCCTTGATGCCGAAGTCCTCAGCCATGGTGATCTGAACGCTTTCGATATGTTCGCGATTCCATATGGGTTCAAGGAAGCTGTTCGCAAAGCGAAAGTAGAGGAGGTTCTGGATAGCCTCCTTGCCCAGAAAGTGGTCGATGCGGAAAATCGCGTCCTCATCGAAAACCTTGTGCAGCACCTCGTTCAGCTGCTTTGCCGAAGCGAGATCGCGGCCAAACGGCTTTTCCACCATAAGTCGGGCGTTTTTCGCGATACCGGCCTCTGCCAGCCCCCCCGCAACCGTTTCGAACAGGGAGGGGGGAATGGCAAGGTAGTAGAGCGGGTTATGATGACCGGCAAGCGCCTCGCGCAGCCCGTCGAATGTTGACTGAGATCGATAATCGCCTGAAACGTAGGAAAGCCTGTCCGCCAGTGCGGCAAAGACCGCCTGATCGACCACATCGACATGTTTTTCAACCGCCTCTTTTGCACGCGCGATCAACTGGTCACGCGTCCAGTCTTCAAATGCAACACCGATAATGGGCGTACTAAGCGTTTTACGCTTCACCATTGCATAGAGAGAAGGGAAGATCATCTTGTAGGCAAGATCGCCGGTGACACCGAACACTACCAGCACATCTGATCGTTGCTGCGCCATCGCTGTGTACCTCCGCGTTACCTGGTTTTTTCCAAATGGCCGCCGAAGGCGTGCCGCATGGCTGAGAGGACTTTTTCGGCAAACAGTGCTTCGCCACGAGAAGAGAAACGCCCGAAAAGAGCAGACGCGAGAACCGGAGCAGGAACGCCCGTGTCGACAGCCGCCTGCAATGTCCAGCGCCCTTCACCGGAATCAGACACGCGGCCATCATAATGGTTGAGATTCGGGTCCTGTTTCAACGCTTCAGCTGTCAGATCCAGCAGCCAGGAGCCGATCACCGAACCATGTCGCCATACCTCTGTAACGGCGGGAAGGTTGATATCAAAACGATAATATTGCGGACTGGAAAGGGGCGCGGTTTCCGCATCAGCCTCCCGCTCGCCGGTTCCGCTATTGGCGGCCTTTAAAATGTTCAGGCCTTCGGCATAGGCGGCCATGACACCATATTCAATGCCATTATGTACCATCTTGACGAAGTGTCCGGCGCCTGCTGGCCCGCAATGAAGATAACCTCTCGGCGCCGTGCCCAGGGCCGCATCTTCCGCAATGTTCTGACCGGCACCGGGCGCAAGCGACGCAAAAATCGGGTCCAGGCGCTTCACGGCCGCCTGCGGGCCGCCAATCATCAGGGAGTAGCCACGCTCGAGGCCCCAAACGCCACCCGATGTGCCGACGTCGATATAGTCGATTCCGAGAGGTGAAAATTCCCCGGCGAGGTCGATAGCTTCACGGTAAAAGGAGTTGCCCCCATCGATAATAGCGTCGCCCTTATTCAGCGCTGCTGCGAACTCCCGCGCAATCTTTGGTGTGATCGCCGCGGGGAGCATGAGCCAGACCGCGCGCGGCGCCTCCAGCTTCGCAATCAGATCGCCAGGGGATAACGCGCCGTTTGCGCCTTCTTTAACCAGCGCGTCAACGTTATCGGCGTTCACGTCGTAAACGACGCATTCGTGGCCCTGTTTAAGAAGGCGACGTACCATGTTGGCGCCCATGCGGCCGAGACCTACCATTCCAATCTGCATATCATTCTCCATTGCCAATGCGGGTTTGATCGTTCGGTTCATTTACGACGTGAACGGTAAAATCGGTGTTTTCCCAATGTTCAACGTCAGGCCAGTAAAAGGTAAAGACAACGCGGGTTCCTGCGGTTTCGTGCTGTACAGGCAGGTCCACGTAATAGGTTCCAAGCCCCGATGAGCGCGCCGGGGAGTCAGAAACGGTAGCCCAGTCATCCGTACTCCAGTGCACCAGGGCGTTCGCTTCCGTTTCCAGCCTCAGTTGCTTCCCGACAGGAAGGGAGGATACGCGGTTGTTAAAGCGCCATATGCGCAAATGCGATACGGTCTGATTTCTGATATAGCGTTCAACGCCTTGGGGTGGCATATCGAAGACCGCGCCATCGCGAAGCGATCGCAGCAGTTTAATGTGTTCGGAATGTGCCCAGACAAGCGGCATGGCGCTACCGGAAGGACGCCCGAAGAACAGCGCCTTATCAGGAATATCGGGGCCGTCCCATACCTGTTCCGGTAACAGCCCGCCCGAGCCTGCCGATTTTTCCAGCGTGGCCAGGAGCGCCTCAGCCGCGTCGTGCCTGCCCGCTGCCAGCTCGTAATGCGCGCGTTCGCCCGCCAGCAGAGGCCATGGACGCCCCTGGCCGATACCGTCGAACGGCGCGCCGTCTGCGTGTTCGCCATAGCCATCACCGGTGTACCGATACCACAATGGCCCCTGGGGTAAATCGACCCGAAGACTGTGGTCAATAGCCTTTATCGTATCAAGGATGTGCGGGTCGTCCGCTGCACGCAGGCCGAAACGCACCAGTGCCAGGGCATCCGGGCTCAGCACATCAGCGGTCGGCAGAAGCGCCCGATCCGGTGTCTGGTTGCGAATCTCGGTATTGCCGGATGCGCTGACCTCATCCGTTGCGCCCGACGGCGCGATGCGGACATAGTGACCGGAAATGCCAATCGAGGTGCAAAAATGGGGATCCCCGGCAAAGGTCCATTTTTCAATCTGCTCATTCCAGCAGTCTGCGGTTTCTCGCAGGTGGTTTGCCGCCGCTTCATCTCCGTCTATCGAAAGCAGATCCGCGGCGGCAAGCAGTGCAGCGATCTCAACCGCCAGGGTAAACGGGCTGTAGCCTGAGTCTTCCTCCCAGCGGTCCTCCGCGGTCGCCGGGCCGTTGGTCAAAATGTAGCAGGCCGCGCGGCGTAGCATAGGCATAAAGCGTTTCTGCGCTTTATTGTTGAGATAGCCGAGTCTGCGCAGCATATCCATAAGCAGAAGGGGGAATGCACACTCATCCATCTGGATGCCTGGCCAGTAGGGTTTTCCATCCAGCCACAGGTTCTGTGGCCAGCGCCCGGAGGGCTCCTGAACACGACGGAGATATTCCAGAATGGCGAGTGCCTGGTCGGCGTCGCCTGCGGCCAGGAAACCCCCTGCCGTTTCGACCAGGTCTCGCGGCCAGACCAGATGATAGCCGCCAAGATCGTCATCGCCCTTCGAAAATCCCCAGGGTATCGTCAGGCTCGCGACAACGGCGCCGGGGCAATCAGCGGCTCTGTGCGAGGCCAGTACCGCCGTTGAAACCCGGTATGTATTGACGCCGTTTCGCGCTTCTTGATCGAGTGGAATGAGCCTGTCCTGCCACGCTTGCCAGTTGCGAATATACCCATCGCGCGCTTTATCAAAGCCCGCGTTAAGACTGGCCGTTGCCGCCGCTGCGGCCTCGGATTCCGTTTGGCCGAAACCAATAGCCAGCGTGGCTTCACTGCAGGCGCTGGTGAACGCCAGCTCTCCGGCAAGCGCGACATTGCCATCGTCTGCCCGCCGGTATTGGTTAACAAGGCGTCCCTGTTCTTTAAGCTGCTGCCAGCCGTCTGACATACCGACAAACCCGGCGCTCATTGCCGTCCAGGGGATGTCGCAGACGAGCGTCAGATAGCGGGAGCGGCCGGTGGCGAAAAGCACTGGCTTATCGTCAAATTCGCCGATCCAGGCGGCGTTCATTTGTCCGGCATTCACCAGATGGGGAGCGAGCAGTGCGGTGACGGTGTAATCCTCAACGTTCCCCTTCAACGCGGTGAAGCGGACCCGCTGCAGCACACAGTCACGGGCCGGATCCGTAATGATGTCCTTCTCAAGCCTGTAGAGGCCGTCACGCGCCGTGTTGGTGATTGTGAAGGCCGGAATGCCTGGCGAGTGGGTTCGGGTTTCGGTCAGGCAGTCGCGCTTTTCTTCGGAGAAATAACCTTCAGGCCCCGTGATAACGAAGACGCAATCGCGGGTACAGGCGCTGTCAACGCGTGGATAATAGATTTCGTTGAGAACGCCGTGGCTCAATGTGAACCAGACGCGCGAGTCTGATGAAAGGGCCGTGCCGATTCCGCTCTTGGCACTCGATGTCCATCGGGCTTCAATTCCTGGCCTTCCCGGGGCGGCGTCAACGCCTGCGCGTAATGGCGGGTCGTCATGCTTCATGCACGTTTGCAACGGGACGGCGTCGCTGTCAGCGTTTGACATTTTTAGGATACCTTGGCGGTCTGCGTAGAAAATCTAGACGACGACGTTGCGGAGTAAATCCTGGCTTCATGCGGCGGCTTTTCTGTCCCGGGGCAACCCGGTTCACCTTGCGCCTGAGCAATATAGAACCAAACTCCAAGATTTATATAGCGCTGATAGTGTGTTGAATCAACCATCCCTATCAGCGCAGCAACACCGAAAATTATTCACGACAAGACGACTTTTCGCCGCTCACCTTCATCCGCACATGAACGTCTTTCTCACTGACTCATAAACCGCCGCGACCCGCTCCCCTTCATCGCGCGGACACTAAACCCGCGCCCCATCGGGTAATCCTTCTGGGTAGCCAGGGCGACGATGCGCCTTGCTTCAGACGAACCCGACTGATGCCCGGCAGCGCAAGAACGTGCGTCCTGATAGCACCGCTCTCCCGCCTGGATTTTCAGCTAAACGCATGAAATCACATCATTTAAAGGGCTGTACCCGACTACGTCGGGCGTACGGCGCTGAGCCGCATCTCTGCACTTATCGCTGTAGTCCTGGTCAGGCTAAAGGTCTGGCTCAACGATCGCTTTGTGCCCGTAGCGGACGTGATAGCAGGGTAGGTCAGATATCTAATGTACAAGGCCCGATCGGGCAAGGCAGCGTGAGATACCCTGTGGCCAGCTACGTTGAGCCTGGCAGGTAAATCGACAGTGCGCCCCTGCGTAATGTCTTTTTTTGCAATGTCTAAAAGCAGAAAACTTACATCGTGTTACGAGATAAACCCCATCACTAAAGGTGACTGTATGTCACAGCCGAAGATGACATCAGTCGATCGTCCGGGGCTTGACCTCATGCGCATAAAGGTGGAGGAAGGCGATGCCATTCTGGTGAAGAAGCTAGATTGTCTTGGCCGTGACACTGCCGATATGATCCAGTTGATTAAAGCATTCGACGCCCGGGTCGTGACTGTCCGGTTTATCGATGACGGAATCAGCACTGATGGAGACATGGGGAAAAATGGTGGTCACTATTCTGTCAGCCCTCGTGCAGGCCGAGCGGCAGAGAATTCTGGAACGTACAAATGAAGGCAGACAGGAAGCAAAACTGAAAGGCATCCGCTTCGGCCGCAAGCGAACAATCAACCGGGAACAGGTAATGGCTCTGCGTGGGTGCCTCTGAAATAGCCCGCCGACTGAATATTGCCCGGTCCACGGTCTATAAAATATCTGGTGAGGCGTAAGTATTTCTTAATTTTCTTTGCCAGTGGACAATGCTTATTTAAATAAAATTGCGCTTTAATGGATTCTACAAATCAGACAGGGAGTCAGCATGATAATTAGCCCGCCGTTTGTCCGCCCCCGGAATGCCGGAGAGAGCGACGTATCATGGGTCAACAGAATGATGCCCGTGGATATCGACAAGGACTTCCCGCTCAACCGTCACGCGTCATGGCACGGCGGTGTGCACGTTCTCCACACTGACCGCCGCGAGGAAGGCTACGACCGTATTGAGTTTGTCCGCGCGATTGCGGATGGTGAAGTTGTTTCTTTTCGTTCTCCGTCTTCCACAGACAAACGCGATACTTTCCCGCTGAATTATGATGGCAGAACTGATGACGGGTATGTGCTGCTAAAGCATCAGACCGATATCGGTGAAAACTGCAATGTCGTGTATTACTCCCTTTACATGCATCTCATGGATCGACTAGACCCAGTAATCAGGGCAGGAGCAAAAGTCTGGCGCAAGGACCGCATCGGGCAGAGTGGTATGGTTAGCGAAACCAATGCTTTTCATTTTCAGGTGTTCTGTGACAACGAGAACATGCTAAAACTGACCGGACGCACCACGCCCGAACTCGATATCACCCGTGACGGCAGAACGGACACCCTATACGGCGATATCCATTTTTATCTGCCGCCCGGTACTCACTTTTACGCCTCAGTGCCTGACACTGCCTCACCGGACACGACCCGCCTGAACGCAGTTCATACCACCACGGAACCACTCTTCGTCAGCATGACTTTCGAAAAAGGCGACTGCACGATGCTCACACGCAGGCAGAACGCCATCACTGAGGCATGGTTCGACTCCGTGGGAGAGCCATTAGTCAACACTGATACCGTACAGGATGCTGATGATGAAATTCCGTATGAATACAACCTGTACCGGACAGCCAGACGCCTGTACCCGCAGAATCCGTCTGCCGGGTTCGAACTCCTCTGCTTCGGCCGTGTTATCAGTACTGAACATGAAACCCTGACGCCCGCTGATGCCCCGCTGTGGCGTACCGTCGGCTTTCCCGGCGGAACGGGCACGGTCAATCTGGCCTCCCCTGACATCAAAAAATTCAGCGATGCCGACTTCCCGCACTGGACGGGGTGGCGGATGGTGGAGGATGACACGGACGACAACAGTCAGTGTAATTCCCCCCTTATCGCCGGATTACAGGACAGCGGACATTTCAGCGACCTGAGCGACCGTCTGGTCTGCCATTTTCCGCTGGAGTGGAATGCTACAACCTTTGACCAGCGTTACGCTTGGCTCAGGAATGGCTCTGGCGATGTTCCGCCCATGTCAGAAGAAGACTATGAACGGCTGAAAAGTCATGCCTCAGCGCTATGCTTTGATACCGGCGAACACGGCACCGGCAGGCTGTGGCATTTCCACCCGCTGGCCTTCATAACCCATTTCCGCAGGTGTTGCTGGATCAGCAAATCAGAGCTGAAGCAGCTTGTTCCCCGGAACGCGTTAAGAACGGCCGGCCGGAATGATTACCGCTGGGAGGCCATAAATTACCGGGACGGTGCCGGCAGCGTTCCGGACAATATCCGCACGCACTTGAACAGGGCAATGCAGAAATACCTGATTACCACCCCGCACCGCATCGCCTGCTTCCTGAGAAACGGCATTCAGGAAACGGGCTGGCTGGGGTCGATGGAGGAAGGGTACCGCTATACGGAAACAGACCCGCGCACGCATCAGGTCATCCGGCACTACAACATCTGGTACTACCCGTGGTACGGGCGCGGCCTGTTACAGCTGACTAACCCTGAAAACTACTTCGATTATTTCAGCTTCAGGGGACGAGTCTGCCCTGAAAATATCAGGAACACCCTGATCAGGGAATACCGTCGTCTGTATTCACACCGGAACATTCGTTATACCGACAATCACCTGTCGGATACTGAAAACCACATTCCTGAAAATATCATCCGGTGGCGGAATAACGTCAGCAGCGACCTTCATGAGGCGGCCAGCAGCGCCGGATTTTACTGGGTGGCAAGAGGAATGGCCCCTTACGCCGATGCCGAACATCTACTGGAGCGGTGCAGCGTCACCCCCCGGCGAAGCGGGATAAAGATTTACTACCGCAGCCTGGCCTTCTGGCAGGCCAGCGCGGCCGTTAACCTGCCAGGTCAGATCGATAACGAACACTATCAGGGGCTGAATGGTTTTGATGCACGCTGCTGCGTCTACGGTAGTGCGATAGCCGTCCTCACTGAGCAGAAATTCCCGGACAGCCATAACAACCCGGTCAACGAAAAACCCGAATCAGACCAGCTAAGGAGAGGCTGATGAAAAAATTATTACTGCTGATGGCAATCCCGTTTTTTTCCTCAGGAGAAATAACCCCGGAGATTACCGCTCCAGACAAATTCAGTGCTCTGCCTTTTTACCAAAAAACATTACATCAATATGACTACCTGGCAGATACAGGCTGTGGAATTGTTTCATTAAAATTATTCTACCCACCTGAACATAATAAATATCCGCCATCAGGTCCCAGCCCGTGGCTTTGCCTGTTTTCTGTTGATGTCATCCATGACGGATACGGACCAAACAGATCGCTTGCTGAAAAAGTCTATTTTGATAAAAAAACGGAACAGTGGAAAAAGAAAAAATATAACCGGAACAGAGAAGAAACCCGGCGCTCTCTGGAGGTTTATGGCATAAAAAGCCTGAGCGAGCTGCAGCCTCTGGAGCTGTATAATATCCGGTCCGTCAATGCCCGTGGTTATGCAGTTATCGACAGCAATATTCCTCTGGAGGAAAAAAAGAAAGGGGTGAAGAAAAAGCTGTCATTCTGCCTGATGCAAAACCAGAGCTATTCTGCTTTCTGCGGTTCAAGACCAATGCTCGTCGACGGTAAAAAAGAAGTCGATTTTACTCCCTTTATGCTCAAATCCCTTGAAACGGTCGAAATGGGTTTGCCGGAAAAATCAGATCATTGACGGTCATTGACATTCGTCATAAGCCCAATTCAGAGGCATATAGCAGCTAAGATTCTCACAAGCAAAAAGGATCTAATAATGATCTTTTTGCTTACCATAATTTCTTAGCGTGAGTTTTCATTCCACTAAGCGTCAGGCCCCGTGAATCTGGTCGATAAGTTTGATGGCTGACAGCGCTGGACCTGTCCGCCGCGGTTAGCGTAAACAATCGATATATTTTTGCGCCGACTGCTTCACCACACTGCTGGCATCGGCAATAATATCGCGCCCTTCAAATGCGCTGTAAAGTTTCCTGAAATCATAGGGTTGAAGTCGATTGACGATCGCAGTGATTGTCGCGGCGGGTAAAGGAAGCATATTGGGATAACTCCACATAAAAGAGACTGCGTTTGACCCTGCGCTAACCTGCACGATATCACCAGACAGCACGATGCCATCCTCCTTTGCCCAATGCAGCACGGTTCCACCTTCAAAGTGCCCTCCCAGACGTAACAGTGTCACATCAGGCATGAGGGTTTTTGTCTCACCTTCCCATAACCGCAAATAGGGGCTATCACGCATAATCCACTCGCTGTCACTGGCGTGCAGGTAAATCGGCGCATCAAAGACCGCTGCCCAGTCTTGCATGGTGCTGTAGTAATGAGGATGAGAAACCGCAATCGCGCTGATGCCGCCCAGGGCACGAACGATGTCAATCGTGGCATCGTCAAGATCAGGAATGCAGTCCCAAAGTACGTTGCCCTGCGCGCCCTTTACAAGAAAGGCCCGCTGGCCAATAGCAAATTCAGGAACCGTTTGCAGGCTGAATAATCCCTTTTCCAGCTGAGACCATTTATTACTGTGGGCCGCATGCAACGCCTCAGGTGAAATCCACTGTTGTCCTGTTGCCGGGACATACTGACGTTCGTCCTCACAGATTTTACAGCGGTCAATGTGAACATCCTGCTGTTGATATGACGTGCCGCACGTGAGGCAAATTTTGATCATCCTGCGTTCTCCCTTAACCCTTTCAGATTAATTTTAGAGCCTGTATCAGGTGCAGGTTTCAATTTGTGCCATAGGGCGTGAAGGACAATTAATGGCTGTAGACCAAAAAATGGACGTTGCTGATGTAAAACTGCGCCACCTGGGTCATGCCAAGACGCTCGTGCGCCTGAATTGATCGACGATTATCAGCCTGGATAAACAGCACCGGGGCCTTAGTACCGTAGTGACTGCGCAGTTCATCGTACAGACGCAGCAGCAGGCCCTGACCGCGGGCCCGGGTGCTGATGCAGGCCGGGCCATAAATCCAGCACTGCTTCCCGGGCGGCCAGGCACGCAACATGGCGTTCACCACCTCCGGGCCTTGCCGGAATGATGAGGTGCTAAATAACACGCCGGCAATCCCTGCCGCACACTGCGCGACTGCCACTATGGCGCCGGGGTGATTCAGCATGCCGGCAACTTTTTCGGCGGGGAAATCGCCATTCAGCGCGCCGCCATTGCCCGCTGCGTTTTCCTGAAGCAGTGCCGTGATGCCTGCCAGATCATGCGTCGTTGCTTGCCGGACGAGATAGTTATCCGGGGTAGGCATAATGCGATACTCCCTTAAAGATGATGCCGCCGTCCGGTTTTACGGGGTATTGCGGCGGTACAATGCCCACTCATCTATGCGCTCTCCCGAAGGCAAGGTACAGTATCCCTCTTCGCCAGCCGCTGTTTTCACGCTGTCAATTTTGCCGCCGACAGCAAGGCAATGTTGGGATGCAGGATTAGCCAGCTGTGATGTCGATGTTTCACGCGGTGAGGGTGAGGACAGACAGCCAGAGAGCAGCAGAGAGAGTAAAATCGGTAAAAAGGTTCTCATATAACCTGCTTGTTGTTGAAGAGCGCATTCACATGCTATCCGGATTTATCGGGTAAATCATCATAGCCACTCAAAAGGAGAAGGATGATGTCTGACAAACCGTTAAAAATCGTCACGCTGCTGGGAAGCCTGAGGCAAGGCTCGTACAACGCCATGATCGCGCGTGCACTCCCACAGCTGGCGCCAGAGGGGATGACCATAGATGCACTGCCATCCATTCGGGATATTCCACTGTACGATGCGGATCTTCAGCAAGCAGAGGGATTCCCCGCCACGGTTGACACGCTGGCTGCACGTATTCGCGAGGCTGATGGCGTTATTATCGTCACACCCGAATATAACTACTCCGTGCCTGGCGGTTTAAAGAATGCCATTGACTGGTTATCTCGCGTACCGAATCAACCTTTGGCGGGAAAACCGGTGGCGATTCAAACCAGCTCCATGGGCGCTATTGGTGGAGCACGTTGTCAGTATCACCTGCGTCAGATTCTGGTATTTCTCGATGCCATGGTGCTGAACAAGCCGGAATTTATGGGTGGGGCGATCCAGAATAAAGTCGATGAGCAGGCCGGGAAGGTGATTGAGCAGGGCACGCTGGAACATCTGGCAAAACAGTTAGCCGCGTTCAGTGATTTTATTCGCAGGGTAAGCGAGGGGTGATTTAAGTTAATCCTCTGAGAAGAACCACGCTCTGCAAAAAGCGTGGTTCTTAAATTGTCGATTAACGAAGTAAAGACAGCATAGTCTGAGGTACCTGATTGGCCTGGGCCAGTACCGACGAGCCCGCCTGCTGCAGAATCTGCGCGCGTGACATGTTCGACACTTCCGTCGCATAGTCCGCATCCTGGATACGGCTTCGTGCTGCAGTCAGGTTAGTCACGGTGTTATTCAGGTTACTGATTGTAGACTCAAAGCGGTTCTGAGATGCACCCAGCAGGCTGCGCTGACTGTCGACGGCCTTGATGGCTTTATCGATATCCGCCAGTGGGGTGCTGCCTGATGCGGTGCCACCACTACCGCCGGTTACGGCACCCTTCAGCACGTCAAAACCAATAGCCGCAGTGCTACGGGCGGTTCCGTTAACTGTCTGGCCAGTGGTCACGCTGGTATTCTGCACGGTGCCTGACGAGGCGTTACCGGCCGCAGCAAGATCGAAGCTGTCACTGGAACTCAGAGTGATACCGATAGTCTGGCCATCCTGCGCGCCGACCTGGAAATTGTAAGTGCTGCTACCCGATCCCGTGTTGAGGACTTTCAGACCGTTGAAATCTGTCTGCTTGGTATCGCGGTCAATCTCCTGCATACGCTGGTTAACTTCAGCCTGGATTGAGTCAATATCGGATGCTGAGTTGGAGCTGTTCTGAGCCTGAACAGTCAGGTCACGGACACGCTGCAGGTTGTTGTTTATTTCATCCAGTGCACCTTCAGCCGTCTGAGACAATGAAATACCGTCATTGGCGTTACGTGCGGCAACCGTCAGGCCGTCAATATTTGATGTGAAACGGTTAGCAATCGCTTCACCGGCCGCGTCATCTTTGGCGCTGTTGATACGCAGGCCTGATGACAGGCGCTCGATCGCCGTACCCAATGATGACTGTGACTTATTCAGGTTGTTTTGAGTAATTAACGACAGAACGTTTGTGTTGATCACTGACATGGTAAATTCCTTCTTATAGAAACGTATTATTTACGCATTATTATTATCGAGCTAACCACGCCAAACTTTAATGAAAAGACGCCAGTTAAGATTAATTAGTGAATGGTTTTTTTTACAGGGCGGTGAAGTTGCAAATACAGAAAAAACTCAGAAAAAAGTTATTATAAGCACACACAAACCTCAATCAGAAGAATAACTTTTTAAAGGTTAAAAACCTTTTGTTACAGCATTTATCATCAAAAAGCACAGATGATTAAATATTTGCATTATTAGCCGCATGGTATGATGAGTCATGTTTTTTCTGTAACACAGCCTCTCATTAAGGAAATTACATTAACTCTCCCTAATTAAAAAGTAAGATATATCATTATCCGGCATTACGATGATAATAATTATTTTTTTACATTTTCCCACAAGAAAGACAGACGTCCGTAATCAAGAAAATTGCTGGCAGCGTTAAAACCAGTTTGTCATGAAAAACGACGGGAGTTCAGCCTTGGCTCTCATGCCCGGAGACATCGGTTAGCGGACGGGTAATAATGTTGAACGGGTTTCTTGTGTTTAGCTTAAGCCGAGAAGGGAAGAACGAGGAACCGGTCTGGGAAAGGATAACATCAAACGGCGGCGCGCTGATGGCAAGGTGTACCATCAGCGCGGAAGATAAAAATTTCGGTTAAACCAGAATTACATTTTTGCGAACTGTGCAGAGAGGTAATCCCCCGTCTGCGTCATTGAAGACACCAGCGTACTCAGATTGGTGAACTCCGTTTTATACTGCGCCATGACCGCGGTGATCTGATCATTAACGTTGTTATATTGATCAGACAACTGTTTTAGCGAGGTATTAATCCCTGTCGTCGCGTTTGATACCGTGCCGTTGCTGGCTAACATATCATTGAGTCTGTTGGTCACCTGCGTCGCGAACCCCGTAGTTTTGCCATCACCGGTCAGAAAACTTAAAACATCTGCAGGCTGATTGGTTAAGGCGGCATTCAGCTTGGTGCTGTCTACCGTCAGGTCACCTTTATCGTCCTGGGTAATGCCGAGTTGTGAGAGTACCTGAATGCTTCCGCTACCCTGAGGATCGGAAAACTGGCTGCGCAGGCTGGTCTGGATATTCATTAACGTATTATCCCCCAGCAGATCGCCATTATCGGTACTTGGCGCCTGGCCTTCCTGCACGGGTGTATAATTTGTCTGATCTGCAATGGTTTTTTGCAGGGAATTATAGGCATCAACGTACGTCTGAATCGCCGTCGCCATAGGCGTGGTATCCGTGGCGATAGATAAGGTTTCAGGGGAACCGCTGTTAACTTTATTCAGATTCAGTGTGACCCCTTCAGGGGCATCGGTGACGATGTTGCTGCTGCGCGTGATAGCCAAACCGTTTATCTTCAACTGAGCATCCTGAGCAGCAACCTGCTGTGTCATGCCGTTATTACTGCCGCCACTGCTGTAACTGATATACTGTGACAGCGTCGAGTCATTGGTGCTGACGGTCATCGCATTCGCGGTACCGCTATCACGTGCGGTCAGGGACAAATAGTAGGTGTTATCGTTTGCCATAATCACGCTGGCATTAACGCTACCTTGCTGCTTGTTAATTGCATCACGGATATCTGTCAGGCTGGTCTGATCCTGGTTTAAGGTCACGGTCAGCGGCGATTTCTGCCCAGACTGGCTGATGGTAATCGTACGTGATGCCATGCTGCTGTCACCGAGATCGGTACTTTCGCTGCTGGCGGACTTAGAAAGCAGAGACTGCGCGGCGGCGAGCTGATCGACCTCAACGGAATAGTTTCCGGCTGCGGCACCGCTGGCAAGCGTGGCAGTAAAGGCGGTATTTGAGCTGGTGACTTTGGTTGTGGCAATGCTCGAGGCATTTTCCAGCGCAGAGGCGGCCGTTTGCAATTTCGACATTGAACTCTGAACCACGCCCCAGGCCGTCAGCTGCGCATTATAAGACGCCTGCTGATTAGTAATCGGTGTCAGTTGCGCCTGCTCAGCTGACTGTAAATTATCATATAACGTGTTGAGGTCGAGGTTAGTACCAGCGCCGAGTGTGCTTATGCTTGCCATATTCTTGTCCTGATGAAGTGACACCAGAATTAAAAATACAATGCATTAATCAGGGGTTTTTCTGATTTTAAATGTTGTTGCAAATCGGTTTATTGTCATTACTTAACCATCAATTTTCTGTTAAGGAGGTAAAAAATTGTTAACGCAATAACAATTTGAAATTCTTCCGGGGCGGTTAATTTGGCTTTTAAATAATCTACATCGGTGCCGTCTGCAAACACATCAGCGATTAATCAGTCATTTAGCCAGCATCCTCTACCTTAAGCCAAATTCATTTTTCCTAATCATCATGGCTCAGTTATTCACTCTGCTTATCCTGTTTTAACCACGATCGACGACAAATTGATGCAAAAAACGGAAAAATACTTAATGCAAATTATGCGGTGTCCTGAAAATATCCGTCGCTAATCAATGCGTTTACAACCGGGCCAGAAAGGTGGATGACTGCTTTTTATTGCGTATTCTTCCCTGTTTCCGGTAAAAAATATTTTCGCTGCGCGTTAAGTTTACGATTGTTACATCCATTTACGGCAGCGATCGAAACGTTAACAAAGGTGCACGTTGAAGCACATATCGCAAAGCGGAGCCCAACCCGATGTCAGGGCGCAGGGCGACGTGAAGAGGTGCATATTAATGCGTCGGCTTTATACCTGTCGGGAAAAACGTGCGTCAAAAAGGAAGGGGATGTTTACCGCCTGTCTGACGATCGCACTGAATTCAGGATGCTCGGGATTGAGAAGATAATTCGATTCCACGGGCGAAAGGGCACTGGGCACGCGCAGTGCGACCGATCCCCCGCTTTGTATCCAGGCATCACCAAATAAACGCAGCGCTGCAGGCGCTTCCGGTGCGGCCCAGTCGTCAGGCAGTTGCTTGATATCAATCCATTCAATCAGCCTGTCGGGAACGTCAATGCTCATGAGGGTAAAAAAGTCCAGCACGCTGGCGCTTTGCAGATGGATAAGCGTCTCCAGCATGGTGAGGGAAGCAGTTTCAGAAGCGTAGACCATCGATACGCCGACGCTGTTCCAGCGTCCGCCGCCTTCACGGGCACCAAAACCGCTCCAGGCCGACCCCAGATAGCGCGTTTTGGTCATGCGATAGAGCTTCAAGAATACACACCGTGTTCAAGCCGGGTAATGAGTTTCAGCACTTCATAAGCACCGGTTTCTGACGCAACCAGATCGGCCGGTTTTTTATTGCCTAAGGCGCGCGCAGGCTCATTGAGCCACTGCCGTGCCTTTTCTTTATCACCCTCAAACAGCTCAACCGCACGATCCATCACGCGAATAAAACGCACCAGCCGTTCGCTCTGCTCCGCAGTAAAGCGGCTTTTAACGCCGCGGGTGAAGGTTGAGCCCGCAATGCCGGTCATACGGCGCAGTTCTGCCTGAGAGATTTGCGCCCAGGTGACAATGCGACTGGCTACCGTGCCGTCCAGACCATCATCGATTTGATCCATCAGCATCACGCCGTCAGCACTGCTCAGGCCAGCAAATTGCCATAGACGATCCGGTTCTGCAGCGGATACGGGTAAAGTGAACTGTTTCATCATCACCTCCATTTGGTTGTTCTATTATAGCCAAATGGTGATATCGTTCAATCAGTTATTGATGCACTGTCATCATAAGAAAATAAAGTCGTTTTATCATTTCTCTGGCTGCAGACAGAGAAACGAAGTTATACCGCCTTGACGGTCAGCGCCGGGGCTGACAAGAAAACGTAAAGCGTGGCTGAAAACAAAGGAAAAACGGCTACGAACGACGCATTTAGCTGGACGTCATTACAGGTACACCATGGTCAGTGTGGCTTCTACAGGCAGGGCATCATTTTTTAATATGGCAAGATTTTTACCCAAGGCAACTCTTATCGATGACTGTGTTATATTGCCGCTCTTAAACGCAGGTACTGGGCTCAACCGATAGGGACTATCCGTTATGAAACGACACGATATTAATTCTTCCTCTCTGTTCCGCAGTGCGGGATTCGACCCGACGTCAGGTGTACTGGAACTTGAATACCGCAATGGCACCTGCCGTCGCTGGCTTGCCGTGCCTGCTCATACCTATCAGGGATTCTGTGCTGCCCTCGATCAGGACGCTTTTTTCCGCGAAAGTATCGACAACCGTTTCTTCTCCATGTATCAAAAGAGTGATGCCTAGCGCGCATTGCTGAAGCCCTGAAAACATTGACCGCCGTCACCGTTTTCAGGGCATTGACGTGGCAGGGATAACCAGACACATTCGGGTCTGCCTGTTTCTGGCTGCCAGTATTATCCCTGCAGGCTGATCTTTCTGTCTGCGCAGTGAGGTAACGATGAAAAAATCGCTTATCCGCGTTTTTTTAAGTTTAGTCACCCGCATGGCTGTGGTACTCGTTGCACTGACAGGAATAACGGTTGCCGCCGAAAACATTCCCTCGTCCGCGCGCTCCGCTGAGCAACCCTGCTGTGGTCCCGTCACGCCTGCCGCTCAGGCGATCCTCACCGTGCTTGATCGGTCGGACGTTGAGCATTTATGGCTCAATCATCATCACGTCAACTGGGAAACCGGTCAGCCTGACAAGCCCGATGACTACTCAGGCCCCAGCAATCATACTCACTGCAGTGCGTTTGCGGCGGCCATGGGGGCCCGGCTGGGTGTGTATATGCTCAGGCCACCAGAGCACAGCCAGATATTGCTCGCAAGCGCGCAGACACGCTGGTTCGACAGTCAGGAAGGGCGTCAGGCGGGCTGGATTAGGGCGGCCGATGCACTACATGCACAGCAGCTTGCTAACCAGGGAATGCTGGTCGTGATTTCCTATGAAAGCCCCGATAAGCACAGGCCTGGCCATATCGTTATTGTCCGACCTTCATTAATTACGCTGGCGAGATTGCGCGCAGAGGGGCCTTACATCACCCAGGCCGGAACCCATAACCTGCTTGTCGGCAATGCAGCCACTGCGTTTGCGGGCCACCCGGGCGCCTGGCCTGACGGCGTGAAGTTTTTTGCGCACGCATTAAGGCAATGACGCCGGGAGAGATGCGAGGCCAGTTTAGCCTGTGGTGTAAGCGGCCTGGAACAGTAGCGTTCTGCCCGCCATTTTTTACGCCCGAATCTGAATCCCTTCGGTAATGATGTGCTGGACACTTTTCACCGTTTGTTCAAAAAACACAGGATCGCTGAGTGTTTTACCGGTAATCGCCTCAACCTGCACCCCAAAATCTGCGTAATGCTGAGTGGTGGCCCACAGCATAAAAATCAACTGCATAGGATCGATGGGTGCGATCAACTCATCTTTAATCCAGCCGCGAATCACGTCCGATTTATCCTCCACCAGCGTTTTCAGGCTGCCGCCCAGCTCCTGTTTCAGCAACGGTGCGCCCTGAACCATCTCCAGACAAAATAATCGTGAGGCCTGGGGATGGTCACGGGAGACGCAAAGCTTCAGACGAATATATTCCCGTATTGCTTCCAGAGGATGCTGATCGGACTGCAGTGCTTTAAGCGGTGCCAGCCAGATATCCAGCAGCCCTTTGAGCACCGCAATGTATAAATCTTCTTTCGAGGGAAAGTAATAGAACAGATTGGTTTTCGAGACATCCGCGCGTTCAGCAACCTGCTCAAGACGGGTGCCGTGAAAGCCATACAGTGAGAAGAATTCCAGTGCAGCGGCCATGATAGCGCCACGTTTGGCAGCAACCGCTCGCGAACGTCGCGTCACAGATTTCGATGGCGTTTTCGCGGCGAGGTTTTCTCCGGCGTCAGATCCCGGGTTTTCGGACAATGGCTTCACAACATTTCCCTGATACACACAACAAGGCCAAAAGCATAACAAATAGGCATTAAGGCGACTATCGTCATACGCGTTATTTATAAACACAACCTGATAACAACCCAGCACAACCAATATTTAACAAAACTGCACCATTTGCGCTCAACTCTGCCTGATTAACGTGCAGTTATTTTTGAGTAAATGGTCTGTTTTAGACCATTTACTCCATTATAAATCTACACAATCCCATAACATTCTGTTTTAAATGGCTTTTTAAAAACTGGCATCCGCTTTGCAAATGTCCTTACGTCAGGAGATTTCAGCACGGTGCAACAGGAACCCGCAGGACGCACTTAAGCCGCGCAGAGATTTTCGCAAGCCCTTGTTGTCGTCCCAATTATTTTCAATCGAGGTGAGCTATGAAAATCGGTGTCTTTATTCCTATCGGTAACAACGGTTGGCTAATTTCAGAAACTGCGCCGCAGTACAAGCCAACCTTCGAACTGAATAAAACCATTGTGCAGAAAGCAGAGCACTACCATTTCGACTTCGCGCTCTCGATGATCAAACTGCGCGGCTTCGGCGGTAAAACGGAATTCTGGGAACACAACATGGAGTCATTCACGTTGATGGCCGGTCTGGCCGCCGTAACGTCCCGCATTCAGCTCTACGCCACCGCCGCCACCCTGGTCATGCCACCGGCAATCGTTGCGCGCATGGCTGCCACAATTGACTCCATCTCCAACGGCCGGTTCGGCGTGAACGTGGTAACCGGCTGGCAGAAACCGGAATACGAACAAATGGGCATGTGGCCTGGCGATGACTATTTTACCCGCCGCTACGATTACCTGACCGAATATGTCAGCGTACTGCGCGATCTGTGGGGAACAGGGCACTGCACGCTTGACGGCGAATTTTTCAAAATGGATGACTGTCGCGTCAGTCCACGCCCGCAAAGCGAAATGAAAGTCATCTGCGCCGGACAAAGTGACGCCGGCATGGCGTTTTCCGCCAAACACGCCGATTTTAACTTCTGCTTTGGCAAAGGCGTCAACACGCCAACCGCTTTTGCACCTACCGCAGCCCGCATGAAAACAGCGGCTGACGCTGAAAACCGTGACGTGTCCTCTTACGTGTTGTTCATGGTGATTGCCGATGAAACCGACGAGGCCGCGCGCGCCAAATGGGAGCTGTACAAAGCCGGTGCTGATGCGGAAGCCCTGTCATGGCTCACCGACCAGAGCAGTAAAGATACCCGCTCCGGCAGCGATACCAATGTTCGCCAGATGGCCGATCCCACGTCAGCGGTCAACATCAACATGGGGACGCTGGTCGGCTCCTGGGCCAGCGTCGCCAGAATGCTTGATGAGATCGATACGGTTCCCGGTGCGGGCGGCGTATTGCTGACCTTTGACGATTTCGTCGAAGGCATTGAAAACTTTGGTCGCTACATCCAGCCATTAATGAAAACGCGCCAGCACATCGGCATTGAGCAGAAAGAGGTCGCATGATGAACATTGTTGAAAATCAAACCGTGGTTCGCCGCGCGCCCGATAATGCTGGCGAGGAAAGGGTGCTGGCCGCGCGTCCTGAAGCCATTGGTTTCACCCCGCAGCAGACGGCGCTTATTGTGGTGGATATGCAAAACGCTTACGCCTCGCAGGGCGGTTATCTTGATCTGGCAGGCTTTGACGTGTCTGCCACCGCGCCGGTCATTGCCAATATCAAAGTGGCGATTGCCGCTGCTCGCGCGGCAGGCATAAAAGTGATTTTTTTCCAGAACGGCTGGGACAATCAGTATGTCGAAGCCGGGGGCGCGGGCTCGCCCAACTTCCATAAATCCAATGCGCTGAAAACAATGCGCAAACGTCCCGAGCTGATGGGCAAACTGCTGGCGAAAGGGGACTGGGATTACGATCTGGTCGATGAACTGCAACCCCAGCCGGGCGATATTGTGCTGCCAAAACCACGCTACAGCGGCTTCTTTAATACCCAGTTGGATAGCCTGCTGCGCAGCTACGGCATTCATCATCTGGTTTTCACCGGCATCGCCACCAACGTGTGCGTCGAATCCACCCTGCGTGACGGCTTCTTTCTGGAATATTTTGGCGTCGTACTGGAAGACGCGACACACCAGGCGGGCCCCGAGTTTGCGCAAAAAGCCGCGATTTATAACATCGAAACGTTTTTTGGTTGGGTCTCCAGCGTAAGCCACTTCTGCGACGCGGTGGGTTACAAAACTGAACAAAACGCGGCCTGACCGCTTGTGAAAAGGACAATGAACGATGCCTAAACGCGCCATTATTCCAGCCGGCAGCGGTGTTCCGCTGGCGCCATTTGTTCCCGGTACGCTTGCCGATGGGGTCCTGTACGTTTCCGGTACTTTGCCTTTTGATAAAGACAACAACGTCGTACATGTGGGCGATGCGGCAGCACAAACCCGCCATGTACTGGAGATCATCAAAAGCGTGATCGAAACCGCAGGCGGCAGCATGGATGACGTCACCATGAACTCGATTTTTATCACCGACTGGGCGAATTACGGGGCAGTGAATCAGGTCTATGCGGAGTATTTCCCGGGTGAAAAACCGGCAAGGTTCTGCATTCAGTGTGGGCTGGTGAAACCGGATGCGTTGATCGAAATCGCATCGATTGCCCACCTTGGCAAATAATCTGTTCGGTGATGTATTTCATCTGAGGAAACAGTATGTATTACAAGGTATTGGGTCAGCAAAACGCTGATGCAGAAACCGTCGTGCTCTCCTCGGGTCTCGGCGGCTCCGGGGGATTCTGGCAGCCTCAACTGGCGATGCTCTCGGCGCATTTTCGGGTGGTGGTCTATGACCAGTACGGCACCGGCGCCAGTCAGGGTAGCGTACCCGCCGGTTACCGGATGGAGGATATGGCCGATGAGCTGGCAGGCTTACTTAACGCGCTGAATATCAGCCGCTGTCATCTGGTCGGTCACGCACTGGGCGGCATTATGGGTCTGCATCTTGCCCTGCGTTATCCCGCGCTGCTGCAAAGTCTGGTGGTAATTAATGGCTGGACAGTCCTTAACAGCCAGACGCGCCGCTGCTTCGACGTCCGTCGGAACCTGCTGCTTAACAGCGGCGTAGATGCCTACGTGCAGGCGCAGCCGCTGTTTCTGTACCCGGGTGACTGGCTTTCTGAACATGAAGCTTTCCTGCAGGAAGAGCGCCAGCATCAGGTGACGAACTTTCAGGGGATGGAAAACCTGCTGCATCGCCTGCAGGCGCTGATGGACTCCGATCTGACCACCTCGCTCAAAGGCGTCATCGCGCCGACCCTGGCGTTGAGCGCTAAAGATGATTTGCTGGTGCCCTGGTCCTGTTCAGCCGATCTCGCCTCGCGTCTTCCCCATGGCGAGCACCTGCAAATGGGCTACGGCGGACATGCCATGAGCGTAACGGACCCCGATACGTTTAACCCGATTTTACTGGACTGGCTGCAGCGGCAGGCTTCGCATCCATCCGGAACACCGTCTGATTTCATACCTGTGGAGATGCCATGACCGAAGCATTAACCGCCAGCGCGCTGGCCACGTTGTTCACCGAAGCCCGCACCCATAACGGCTGGCTGAATAAACCGGTAACAGGCGAACAACTCAAAACGATTTACGAACTGGCGCGCATGGGGCCGACCTCGGCGAACTGCAGCCCGGTGCGCATCGTATTTATTCAGAGCCAGGAAGCGAAACAACAACTGGCGCCGGCACTTTCCAGTGGCAATCTGAAGAAAACGATGACCGCTCCGGTGACGGCGATTATTGCCTGGGATCCGGAATTCTATGAGCTGCTGCCTGAACTGTTTCCGTCCGGCGATGCCCGTTCATGGTTCACCTCCAGCCCACAGCTTGCACAGGATACCGCGTTCCGCAACAGCAGTTTACAGGCTGCGTATCTGATTATGGCCTGTCGCGCGATCGGCCTGGATACCGGACCGATGTCCGGTTTCGACAATGCCAAAGTTGATGAAACCTTTCTGGCGCAGGAAGGCTGGAAATCGAATTTTCTGATTAACATTGGTTACGGCGACAGCAGCAAAGTCTATCCGCGCGCACCGCGCCTGGACTTTGACCGCGCCTGTCGCGTGCTGTAAGCATCACCGATCATGACTGAGGACACGAGCATGCAATCAACCCTGAACGCCACACTGCCCGCGACCGACATGCCCCTTGCTGAAAAAGAGGCTGCCGTTGAGAAACAGGAATACCGCAATGCCATGGCGCGCCTCGGCTCTGCCGTCAACATCATCACCACTGACGGCCCCGGCGGTCGGGCAGGTTTCACCGCCTCTGCTGTGTGCAGCGTCACCGATACGCCACCGACACTGCTGGTGTGCCTGAACCGTTCTGCGTCGGTACATCCGGCGTTTATACAAAATCAGGTGCTGTGCGTAAACACGCTAGCCGACAGCCACGAATCACTTTCTAATTTATTCGGCGGAAAAACGCCGATGGAACAACGCTTCGACGCCGCCGAATGGACAGATCTCGCCACCGGCTCCCCGATCCTCACTAACGCGCTTGTGTCATTTGACTGCAAGGTCACGCAGATCACCCGGGTCGGTACTCACGATATTATGTTTTGTGAAGTTGTTGCACTCCGTTGCAACGATGACTGCCACGGACTGGCGTATTTCGACCGACGCTATCATCCGCTGATGCGTCAGATAGCCTGTTAACTCAATCCGCATTCAACTTAGTAAGGATCGTACATGGCACATTCCTGGTTTCCGCAATGGCGTAAAAGAGAAGGTAATCTGGATGGCGCGGTGATCGCACCGGATGAACGGCTACCGTTTGGCGCGACGGTGATCATGGGACTGCAACACACGGTGGCGATGTTTGGCGCCACGGTACTCATGCCATTGCTGATGGGGTTTGACGCCAATATGGCGATCCTGATGTCGGGCATCGGCACGCTGCTGTTCTTCCTGGTTGTAGGCGGGCGCGTGCCGAGTTATCTCGGTTCCAGTGCTGCATTTGTCGGGTTAGTAATTGCCGTGACCGGCTACAGCGGCCACGGCACGAACCCGAATATCGGCGTTGCGCTCGGCGGGATTATCGCCTGTGGCCTGATTTACATGCTGATCGGTTTTGTGGTCATGGCGGTCGGCACGCGCTGGATTGAGCGCCTGATGCCGCCGGTGGTGACCGGCGCGGTAGTCATGGCGATTGGACTCAATCTGGCGCCGATTGCCATAAACAGCGTATCCGCTTCATCGTTTGACAGCTGGATGGCGGTGATGACGGTGCTGTGTATCGGATCGGTGGCGGTGTTTACACGCGGTCTGGTACAGCGACTGTTACTGTTGCTGGGTCTGGTGGCGGCGTACCTGATTTATATGGCGATCACCAACGGCCTCGGGCTGGGCACGCCGGTGAATTTCAGCGCCGTGGCGCAGGCGCCCTGGTTCGGCGTGCCCACCGTCACTACGCCGGTATTCAGCACGCACGCTATGCTGATGATTGCGCCGGTGGCGGTGATCCTGGTTGCGGAAAACCTTGGCCATATTAAAGCCGTGGCGGGGATGACCGGTAAAAATCTCGATCCCTACATGGGCCGCGCCTTTATCGGGGATGGCCTGGCGACCTTGCTTTCGGCTTCGGCGGGCGGCACCGGCGTGACAACCTATGCCGAAAATATCGGCGTCATGGCCGTCACTAAAATTTACTCCACGCTGATTTTTGTCGCCGCCGCAATCATGGCCATTGTGTTGGGTTTTTCGCCTAAATTTGGTGCCTTGATCCACACCATTCCTGGCCCGGTGCTCGGTGGAGCATCCATCGTGGTATTTGGCTTGATTGCCGTAGCTGGCGCCCGCATTTGGGTACAAAACCAAGTTGATTTGGGCCTGAATGGCAATCTCATCATGGTGGCAGTTACGCTGGTACTGGGCGCGGGCAACTTCACCCTGAGCCTGGGCGGCTTCAGCATGGGCGGCATCGGCACCGCGACCTTTGGGGCGATTTTACTCAATGCTTTCCTGAGCCGCAGCAAAATGGCAAAGACGCCGGCTGAGATTGAGGCAGCCACAGAAGCGGCGCTGAGAGAGCCGTAACCTTTTATTGCTTCGTCTGTCGTCAGTGGGTGTTAAGGGTGCCTGGTGATCGTTTCACAACACTAACCAGGCATTTTTCACCGCCTTTTTGCGCCTGACATATTATCTTTTCCTATGCATTCCCCCGCAAACTGGGCTGATTTTCGCCCTGATCCCTGAATTAACGTGGGTGCCATAACCTTTTCATCTGACTATAGCCTGCGGTTATATCCTCCAACTAAACAAGCATTCGTCACCTTTTGAAGCGCATGAAATAGTGGGTTCAGAAACTTACCTTTGTCTGAAACGAGAAATATCATGCTAATTCCACAACCCTATTTACTTTTTCTTGGCGATGTCACCGATCCACTCGCGGCGAAAACGGCGCGCGGTATTCATATCTGGCGGCCGGAGCAGTGCGTGGGCGAAATTAAACTCCCGGGCTGTACTGTCAGCCTGGGTCTGGATGAACTTGACATCATCAGCGCCAAAGCACGCGGCGCGAAAACGCTGGTGCTCGGTACTGCTAACGCAGGGGGCTATCTGCCAGAACACTGGCTGGATACGGTGAAAAGTGCCATCAAAGCAGGCATGAACGTTGCCAGCGGACTGCATCACCGTCTGGTGGACGAGCCCGAACTGGTGACGCTTGCCCAGACGTTTGGTGTTGAGCTTTTTGACTTACGCCATATGCGTCCGACGCTGAGCGTTGGCAGTGGTAAGAAGCGGACAGGCAAACGGATACTGACTGTTGGCACTGACTGCTCCGTGGGCAAGATGTACACCTCACTGGCGCTGGAAGCGGCGATGCGTGAGCGCGGAATGAAAGCGGATTTTCGCGCTACAGGTCAGACAGGGATTCTGGTGGCGGGTGAAGGGATTGCCGTGGATGCGGTCATCGCGGATTTTATTGCCGGTGCGGCCGAAGCGCTGTCACCCGCGAATGATGAGGATCATTGGGACATCGTTGAAGGGCAGGGGTCACTGTTCCACCCCTCTTACGCAGGCGTCAGTATGGGGCTCATGCACGGTGCGCAACCTCACTGGTTGGTGATGTGCCATGAAATGGGGCGCCCCCATATGCGCCATTTACCTCATCAGCCAATGGTCAGCCTGAAAGACTGCGTTGAAGCCAATCTGCGCGCTGCCCAGGTGACCAGCGAGTCCGTCCAGCTGGCGGGGTTTGCCATTAACACCTCAAATTACACGGAAGACGAAGCGCGCGCCTATTGCGCCGAAGTCAGCGCAGAGTTTGGTTTACCGGCTACGGATCCTGTGCGTTTTGGCATCGACGAGATCGCCGCACTGCTTCAGGCGCGGGGGTGAAATGAGACAGTTGCAGATTGACGTGGTGGAACTGCCGCTGGCACGGCCCTTTGCTATTTCGCGCGGTACGCGTACCGCCGTCACGGTTATCCGGGTCACGCTGGAGCAAAACGGTTTCATTGGGCGAGGCGAATGTACGCCCACGGCGCGCTACGATGAAACGCCAGACAGCGTTCAGGCCGAGCTTGAGGCAGTGCGTGCTGACGTTGAAGCCGGCCTGAGCCGTCATGATCTGCAACACCGCTTACCCGCCGGTTCCGCGCGCAACGTGCTGGACTGTGCGCTGTGGCGACTGGATGCCGCCCGCGCCAGTCAAACGCTATGGCAGAAAAGTGCACGTCCTCAGCCACGCTCGGTGATCACGGCGGAAACCCTCAGCCTCGATACGCTGGAAAATATGGCGCTGGCGGCGGCGGATGCCGTATCGCGTGGCGCCATCCTGCTCAAAATTAAGCTCAATCGTGATGCAGTTCTGGAAAAGGTGGCGGCCATTCGCGCTGCGGCACCGCGCGCCACGCTGATTATCGACGCTAATGAGGCCTGGTCGGGAATGGACCTGGAAAGCCTGCTGGCCGCACTTCAGGGCTATAACATTGCTATGGTCGAGCAACCGCTTCCCGCCGGTCAGGATCAGGACCTGCAACGTTTTCATCATCCGGTTCCCGTTTGTGCTGATGAGAGTTGCCATACGCGCGAGGATATTGCCGGACTGCGGAACCGCTACGAGATGATCAACATCAAGCTGGATAAGTGCGGTGGCCTGACGGAAGCGCTGGCGATGGTAGAAGAAGCACAAAAGCAGAATATGCGCATCATGGTCGGCTGCATGCTGGGCTCATCACTGGCGATGGAAGCCGCATTGCCGGTGGCGGTTAACGCAGAGCACGTCGATTTAGATGGCCCTATCTGGCTTGCTGCCGACAGTTCTCCTTTTTTGACCTACTCCGAAGGCCGTATCTGGCTATAACTCTACGAGGCGACGATGACGGACACACGACTCACTTCTTCTGCCAACAGTGCCGCCGGTTCATCACCCGTGCTTGATATTCGGGATCTCAGCGTCTCATTTCGTGGGCGCAGCGGCGAGAATCAGGCACTAAAAGGCATCAGTTTTGCCATTAATCCGGGCGAAATTGTCGCCGTAGTGGGTGAGAGTGGCTCAGGGAAATCAGTCACTTCTTTGGCCGTAATGGGCTTACTGGCGAACAACGGCCGTATCGATCGCGGCAGCATGCAGTTTCGCGATCGTGGCGGAAAAGTACATGCGCTGGAAACACTGGATGAAAATCAGCGCCGCACGTTGCGTGGTTGCGAAATGGCGATGATCTTTCAGGAGCCCATGACCTCGCTGAATCCGGTGCTGCGCGTCGATGACCAGCTCACTGAAGCGTTACGCGATCATCAACAGTGCGACAAGAAAGAAGCGCATGCGCGCGTGCGTGAATTGCTTCGACAGGTGCGTATTGCCGATGTGGATCGTGTCATGAAAAGCTATCCGCACGCACTCTCAGGCGGTATGCGCCAGCGGGTGATGATTGCGCAGGCGCTGGCCTGTGATCCGCAACTTCTGATTGCTGACGAACCTACAACGGCGCTGGATGTTACCGTGCAGGCGCGCATTCTGCACATTCTGCGTGAGCTGCAACGCGAGAAACAGATGGCGGTGCTGTTTATCACTCACGATATGGGCGTCGTGGCTGAAATCGCCGATCGTGTCGTGGTCATGCTGCGTGGCGAAGTCGTCGAACAGGGCAGCGTCGCAGCGGTTTTTGCCGCCCCGCAGCACCCGTATACCCAGGCTTTGCTGGCGGCAGTGCCGAGACTGGGCGACATGCGCGAATATGCGTGGCCGCAACGCTTTCCGCTGCTCGGCACACAGAATACCGTCGAAAATGAACAGCATACCGCGCGCTACGACACCGCGCCGTTGCTCGATGTGCGTGGGTTGAAAGTCTACTATCCCATCCGCAGCGGCATATTTTCGACGCTCACGCATCATGTCCATGCGGTTGAGCAGATTGATTTCAGTCTGTGGCCAGGTGAAACCCTGGCGATCGTGGGCGAAAGCGGCTGCGGCAAATCGACGACCGGCCGTGCGCTGATGCGCCTGATCAACAGTGACGCCGAAAGCATTCACTTCGAAGGGAAAGAAATCTCTCACCTGAAAGAGGCAGCATTCCAGCCGCTCCGCCGTGAAATTCAGATGGTGTTTCAGGATCCCTACGCCTCACTGAACCCTCGGCTTACCGTGGGTTTCACCATCGCCGAGCCCTTGCTGTTGCATGGCATGGTGTCCTCACTGGAACAGGCTTCGCCACAGATAGATGCGTTGCTGAAGAGCGTTGGTCTGCTGCCCGAGCACGCGCGTCGGTATCCACACGAATTTTCAGGTGGTCAGCGCCAGCGTATTGCCATTGCCCGCGCCATGGCCCTGAAACCCAAAGTGATTATTGCTGATGAAGCGGTATCGGCCCTTGACGTCTCCATTCAGGCGCAGGTGGTGAACCTGATGATGGATCTGCAGCAGCAAACGGGCGTGGCGTGGATTTTCATCTCTCACGATATGGCAGTCGTCGAGCGCATTGCCAACCGTGTGGCAGTGATGTACCTCGGCCAGATTGTGGAGCTTGGGCCGCGTCAGTCGGTATTTAATCAGCCGCAACATCCTTATACCCAACGCCTGCTGGCCTCCGTGCCGGTGGCGGATCCCGAGAACCGTCAGCCCCGTATTATCGATGACAGCGAAATCCCTTCGCCGTTAAGAAAAGTGGGCGAAACGGTCACTAAACCCCGTTATCGACAGGTTGCGCCTCAGCACTGGGTCGCTGACGGCATTGCATTGCGATAATTCAACGACCAGGAGATTTTTATGAAAACGCTGTTTCGCCGTACTTCACTCGCCCTCGCATTGACGACGACGCTGGTCATGACTGCACAGGCACAGGATCTGCGTATTTCAATGTATGCCGATATTACGGGGCTGGATCCGCACGATACCTCAGACAATGTCAGCTATTCGGTGCAGAGTGGTATCTTTGAACGACTGTTTCAGTTCGATCCACACATGAAGCTCCAGCCCTGGCTGGCAACCGGTTATACCTCAAATGAAAATGCAACGGAGTTTACGCTGACGTTGCGCAAAGGCGTCACCTTCCAGGATGGCACACCTTTTGATGCGGAAGCCGTCAAAGCCAACCTTGATCGCCTGGCAGACCAGAAAAAAGGGCTAAAGCGTAACAGCCTGTACAAAATGATCGATAAGGTTACGGTGCTGGCACCCGATCAGGTAAAAATCGATCTTAACCAGTCGTTTGGTGCCTTTATTAACACGCTGGCACATCCTTCCGCAGTGATGTGGAGCCCGTCCATTCTCAAGCAATATCCAGACGAAGCCCAACTCCGGTTGCATCCTGTGGGTACCGGTCCGTTTAAATTTGTTGACTGGACACCGGGCAAAGCGGTCACGCTGGCGAAGTATGACGGTTACTGGCAGCAGGGATGGCCAAAAGTCGATCATGTTATCTTCTCACCCAGCCCGGAAGATGCAACACGCGTAGCCGCGTTGAAGTCGGGTCAGGTTGACGCAATCTGGCCATTGCCTTCGGATCTGATTGCTGCCGTGAAACAAGACAGCAACCTCTCTGTTCAGCGCGATCCCAGCATTTATCTTTATTACATGGCGATTAATACGCAGCACAAGCCACTGGCAGATGTTCGCGTGCGTCAGGCAATCAACTATGCGATTGACCGTAATCTGTGGCTGAAGGTGGCCTTTGCCGGTTTAGGTAAACCTGCCACATCCGCCATGCCCGAAGGTGTCCAGTTTTATCAGAAACAAAACGATCCTGATTATCACTATGCGCCGGATAAAGCCAAAGCGCTGCTGAAAGCGGCGGGCTATCCGAATGGTCTGGATCTCAAACTCTGGGTTACGAATGCAACGGCCAGCGTGCGCGCCGCTCAGGTACTGAAAGCGCAGCTGGGCACGGTGGGCATTCGAGCCACAGTAACTCCGATGGATTCCGGCACGCGCAACGCTAAGTTATGGGGCGTACAGGACCCGAAAAAGGCGGAATTTGATCTGTACTATGGTGGCTGGTCAACGTCCACAGGCGATGCCGACTGGGCGCTGCGTCCGCTGTTTGCCACCGAATCCTGGGTGCCCACCTCCTACAATGTCTCCTATTTCAGCAATCCTGATGTAGACAAAGCCATTGCCGCCGGGCTGGCAACGGCCGATCCGGCAAAGCGTGGTATCGCCTATGCGCAAGCGCAGAAACTGATATGGCAGGATGCACCGGTGGCATTCCTTGGTACGCCAGACAATCTCGTTGGCAAACGCCGCACCCTGAATGGTGTTTCCATGCTGCCTGATGGCAATTTGCTCTTCACTCAGGCGTCGTTTAAATAAGACGCGGATTGCTCTCACGTCCCTTTCTCTCGCAGGGCAAAAGGACGTGAGGGCACCCGTCACAGTGCATTTCAAGGAATGGCATGTTTGCATACATCCTTCGCCGATTACTGGAGATGATCCCGGTTTTGCTGGTGGTCTCGCTGCTGGTTTTCGGTTTTATCAAGCTGCTGCCGGGCGACCCGGCGCGCATCTATGCTGGACCGGATGCGCCCATTGAGGCGGTTGAAGCGGCGCGTCAGCACCTTGGGCTTAACGATTCGCTGCCACAGCAGTACGTCCACTGGATCGATAGCCTGTTACACGGCGATCTTGGCACCACCTACCGCACCCAGCAACCGGTGCTGCAGGTGATTAAACAGGGCTTCATGCCAACGCTTTGGCTCGCCTTAGCGGGGTTTGCCTGGTCCGTGATTCTCGGCCTCGTACTTGGCGTTCTCGCGGCACTGAAGCGAGGAAAATGGCAAGACTGGACGCTGATGAGCATGGCGGTGGGCGGTATCTCAATGCCTGCTTTCTGGCTGGGTCTGTTGCTGATCCAGTTCGTCGCGATGCCTTTTGGGCTGTTCTCAGTCAGCGGTTTCAACAAAGCCGGTGATATTGTCCTGCCCGCCATCACGCTGGGTTCGTCAGTGGCGGCAGTGATGGCTCGGTTTACCCGCTCAGCCTTCCTGGAGGTGGCGCAGGAAGATTACGTGCGGACCGCGAAAGCCAAAGGACTGCGTAACCGCCTCGTGACGTGGAAACATGTGATGCGTAATGCACTCATTCCGGTGATTACCATGCTCGGTTTGCAGTTCGGTTTTCTGCTGGGCGGCTCCATCGTCGTGGAGAGCGTCTTCAACTGGCCGGGATTAGGCTGGTTGTTGATTGAGTCGATAAAAGCGCAGGATCAGCCGGTTATTCAGGCGCTGGTGATGCTGTTCGTGTTTGAATTTATTGTCATTAATCTGCTGGTCGATCTGCTTTACGCGGTCGTCAATCCGGCGATTCGTCTGCGACAGGAGCCGAGATGAGTATTCAATCGCTGACTGAAAACCCGCCTCAGGTCATCCGTTCGCCGTGGCGCGATTTCCTGCATGCCTTTGTGCGTAATCCTCTGGCGCTGGTCTCAGGCGGATTTGTACTGTTGTTGATCGTGGTGGCGATCTTTGCGCCCTGGCTGGCCCCCTGGGATCCGATGGCACCAGACTGGATGGCGTTGTCGTCACCGCCCAGCGCGGCACACTGGATGGGAACCGACGAGCTGGGGCGTGATCTGCTCAGTCGCATTATCTATGGCGCGCGTATCTCGCTCTATGTCGGCGTGCTGTCCGTAACGCTCGGCATGATTGTCGGTGTGGTGTTGGGTTTACTGGCAGGCTATTACGGCGGCTGGGTCGATATGCTGATCATGCGCGGCGCCGACGTGTTATTCGCTTTTCCCGGCATGTTACTGGCCATTGCGGTTGTCGCGCTACTTGGAACCGGCCTGAACAATGTGATCATCGCGGTCGCGGTGTTCAGCGTGCCCGTTTTTGCCCGTATTGTGCGCGCCTCAACGCTGTCATTGAGACAGGCCGCCTATGTGGAAGCCGTACGCTGTGCCGGTGCACCCGATCGCATCATTATCCTGCGACATATTTTGCCCGGTACGCTTTCCAGCGTGATTGTCTACTTCACTATGCGCATCGGCACCAGTATTCTCACCGCAGCGGGCTTAAGCTTTATTGGCCTGGGGCCGGAGCCGGATGTGCCTGAATGGGGTAATATTCTGGCGATGAGCCGGAGCATGATGATGGCTGGCGCATGGCACATGAGCGTGTTTCCGGGGCTGGCGATTTTTATCACGGTGCTGGCGTTCAACCTGCTCGGCGACGCGCTGCGTGATACGCTCGACCCGAAACTGAAGAGCTGACCATGGATTTTCAACAATTGCAGCGCGATCTGCTGCTAAACCACTGGCGTCACGCGCGTACGTTGGGACAGCCGCGCGGCGCTTGCGGGCCCGGCAATCGAATCAGCGATGTTGCCGGCGTGCGCGTCGGGCATTACACGCTGAATGATGGAGAAAGGCAGACTGGCGTCACCGCTATCGTTCCACCGGGCGACAATGTGTTTCTCACGCCGCTGCCGTGTGGCGCGGAAGTGCTCAATGGCTTTGCAAAACCGGTCGGGCTGGTACAGGTCGAGGAGCTTGGCGTGTTACAGACGCCGATTCTGCTCAGCAACACGCTGGCGGTGGGCACGCTGTTTACCACGTTGGTCCGGGATGCCATCCGTCGTAATCCGGAGCTGGGGCGGACATTGCCCACGGTAAATCCGCTGGCACTGGAGTGCAACGATGGCTGGCTTAATGATATCCAGTCGTTGTCCATCAGCGAGGCGATGGCGCAGGCGGCATTGCGCACGGCCGCCGCCGATTTTGAACGCGGCAGCGTCGGGGCAGGGCGCGGGATGAGCTGTTTTAGCCTGAAGGGCGGGATCGGCACGGCCTCTCGTGTTATTCCCTCGCTCAACGCCACGCTCGGGGTGCTGGTGCTGGCAAATTTTGGTTCGCTAAGCGCACTAACGCTTGACGGTGTGCGACTCGGCGACATGATAGCGCCGCTGCTGGCCGGGCAACCGCCGCAGCGTGATGCCGGCTCTGTCATCATCGTGATGGCCACGGATGCGCCACTGGATGCGCGTCAGTTGAAACGCATCGCAAGGCGTGCCGGCGCCGGCCTTGGACGGTTGGGCAGCTACTGGGGCCACGGTTCAGGCGATATTGCCGTGGCGTTCTCAACGCAACCCCTGCCGCAACCGCCTCAGGATGACCAGCTGGAGCCGCTGCTTGCAGCCGCGGCAGATGCAACCGAACAGGCTGTTCTGGATGCCTTGTTGAGCGCGGAGGCCGTCACCGGCTTTCGTGGTCACCATCGGCCCTCACTGACTCAGATTCTGGACAAATTAACCGCATGAAAATTTTTATCTCTGCCGATATTGAAGGTATCGCGGGCGTCATGCGCCCGGAGCACTGCACACCAGGCAACCCGGAATATCAGATGGCCCGGGGGCTGATGGAACAGGAAGTCAATGCCGCGATTGAGGGGGCGTTCGCGGGGGGCGCAACGGAGGTGGTGGTCGCCGACAGCCATGCGCAAATGACCAATTTACGTGCGGAAAATATTGATCCACGCGCCCGACTGGTGCAGGGTAAACCTCGCGGTCTGTCGATGGTTGAAGGGATCGAGCAGCAGACGTTCGACGGATTATTTCTGGTGGGCTATCACAGCGCAGCAGGCGAACCTGGCGTACTGGCGCACACCATTAACGGCCGCGCATTCTGGCGTATCCATATCAATGGCCTTGTGATGGGGGAAACCGACATTTATGCCGCCGCTGCCGCTGAACAGGGTACGCCTCTGTTGTTGGTCACCGGCGACGATCAGCTCCAGAGTTGGATAGCAGAATATTATCCCACGGTTGATTACGTCTGTGTAAAACGCGCCATTTCCCATACCTGCGCGGAATCCATCAGCCCCAAAGCGGCGCAGCGTGCAATATACGCCGCGGCAAGCGCCGCACTGCAGCATTCACATCAAGCAAGCACGACTCGCCTGGCCGCGCCTTATCGCATGCAGCTCCAGGCCAGCAAACCCGTGCTGGCCGATCTGTTTAGCCTGATTCCCGGTGTCACGCGCATCGATGCGGTTACCGTGGAGTATCAGGCGGAGCGGATGGGGACGTTGATCAGCTTGCTCAGTGCCTTTTCCTATCTGGCGAGTACCCAATCGTCATAAGAGGATGTGCGTATCGGCAGCGGCAACGTTAGCGCGCCTGTTCTGCTGCCCTGAAACACCGCTGCCATACAGGACTACCCATCGGCCAGCCGCGCGGCTGGCCATCCAGCGATGTCGCTTCCGTTGCACCACGATGGGGCGAACGCCTGTCCGGACAGCGTTTCCATTCAGTCCGGCCCGGAGGTGCAAAAACCAGCGCGGTAGAGCCCATTTCATCTCCTCTCTTCAGACGCAGTCATCGACTCATACCGATCGCCAGATGAAGGTCGGCGACTCAGCCACCGTCAGCTTTACGGTACAAATTTTGCAAAAGAGCAGGGATTGCCATGTAATGACCCGGGGTGCGGTTGCAGGCTTTCCCGTAAAGTTGCGGTGTTGGCAGTCTCATGCAGGCACTGCTGTAAAAGGGTGGTGACAACGGCCTGCGGTCAGGTGAATCCAGTTAAGGTGAATAATAATGCGGCTCCGTCACATAGAGGTATTTCAGGCCATCGTACAGACCGGTAGCATCAGCGCTGCAGCGCGCTTGCTGAATGTGTCCCAGCCGAATATCAGCCGCGTGCTGAATCATGCGGAACAGCAATTGGGTTTTGCACTGTTTGAGCGACGGATACAGGGAATGAGCGTCACGGCGGAAGGGCGACGCCTGCTGCCCGAAGTAGAAGATCTTTATCAACGTTTGCAATCCATTACTCAACTCACCGAACAACTTCGACGCGGCGAAGGGCAGATAGTCCGCGTGGGTGCGGCTCACGCGTTCGGTCAAATGGTGCTGGCACCCGCATTGGTCACCTGGCGACAACAGGTGGCCTCGGTCAGTGTCGAACTGGTCACGGAGCACTTCAAGACTTTGTGCCAAATGATTCTGGAAAATCAGCTTGATTTCGCCCTGGTGTTTGGTCAACAGGTGGATGCAGACCTTTTGGCTGAACCGCTGTTCCAGTCTTCCATGGTGGCGCTGCTGCCGCTCAATCATCCCCAGCATGAACCCGTTTCGCTGGAGTGGTTATGCAGCAATAATCTGCTGATGATGCAGACCCAGGATCCGCTTGGGCGCGTATTACACCGCGCGCTGCGCGATAAAAAGCTGAATCCCGCTGTGTCACTGTCGATTAAAACCTATTCGGTGATTGCGGATATGGTCCTGGCAGGCGGCGGCGTGGGCGTCGTGGATCTGTTCACGGCATGCCGCTATGCCGACCAGCTAAAATTGCTCCCCGTCGCGCAACCGTTGCCGTTTGAAGTGATGCTGATCAGCCGTCGTGATAAACCCCAGTCACAGTCCACTCTGCAACTTAAGCAGGTAATACGTAACAGGCTGTGGGAGATTGCCCGACAGTGCGAAGCACAGTTTCTGGTTGAGAAAGCAAGCTAAAAACGGCTTCTGGTGAATCTGGTGGTACACCTGCTATCGGCAAAGGTTTGCGTCACTGTTTTGCCTTTTGAAACCTGTTCTGGTCGTCCCGGTGCAGTCAGGGATACTTATTTCTTTTAAAGACATCCGGCGCTTTCTGTCCCCGTCAGTTGTTCCGGCAGGGACTGAGAAGGGCACACACTTTACTTCTGAATCCAGCAAGGGCCCGGCCTGCCAAAGAGGTATCCCTGCAGTAACGGACATTCATTCGTCTTTAGCCACTCCGCCTGTGCAGGCGTTTCCACGCCCTCTGCGGTCACTTCAACCTGGAGTTGACGGCAGAGTGAAAGAACGGAGCTGACGATGGCTGCCGCTCCGGAGTCCAGGTGCAGATCGTTGATAAACGACCTGTCTATTTTTATCCTGCTGAACAGTCCGGAACTGAGGTGGTTTAGTGAAGAAAAGCCCGTACCAAAATCATCCAGTACGATATGAATTCCGGTATCCCTGAACCTGCGAATCATTTCGTAACTGCCTTCGGGGTTGTCGAACAGCGCCGACTCGGTGATTTCGAGCTCCAGCCGGTTTGGGTGCAGCCCACTCTCAATAAGAACCGTTTTCACCCTGTTGGCCAGCTGTGGATCACGAAACTGACGGGGCGAGATATTAACTGCCACGCGTTCGTGCCCTGACCACTCCGCCATATCGTTGCAGGCTCGCTCAAGCGCGAATGCGCCAATATCATGAATAAGCCCGGTTTTTTCAGCAAGCGGGATGAACACGTCAGGCGAAACATTTCCCCTTACAGGATGATTCCAGCGCAGCAGGGCTTCATAGGAAACCACTTCCTCACTGATGCTGCAGACGACGGGCTGGTAAAAAATCTGCAGCTCACCGTTCTCCAGCGCACCACGCAGGTCATTTTCCAGGCTAAAGCGCTCTGCCGCCGAACTGGCTAGCTCATCGGTAAAAATTACCCAGCCTTTGCGCCCGGCTGACTTGGCAGCGTAGAGGGCGATATCGGCTGCCGATAACATGCTTTCGGCATCTCGCGCATAGCCCGGAAAGAGGCAAACCCCGAAGCTGCAACCCGAGGTGACTTTCCGCCCTTTCAGCATGAAGGGCTCCTTCAGGACCATCGTCAGGCGCGATGCTGTTTCGCTTGCGTCCTCTGCCGAGCTAATGCCGGGCAAAACGGCAACGAACTCGTCACCGCCCGTGCGGGCCAGAATGTCGCCCGGGCGCAGGACTGACAGTAGCCGTGCTGAAACCTCAATGAGCAAGGTATCGCCCGCCGCGTGACCCAGAACGTCGTTGACGCTTTTAAACCGATCTATGTCAGACACCATGACCGCAAAGGGTTCGTCACCGTCCAGAAGTGTTTCAAGCTCAGGCATCAGGCCACGGCGGTTGAGAAGCCCTGTCAGCGGATCATGAAGGGCCAGATGGTTCGCTCTGACCGCAGCCTGATACTCCGCCGTGACGTCTAGTATGGTATACAGGAGATAGTCATCTCCACCGCCCGAATTCAGCCTTTCAGCGGAAATCCGTAATGAAAATTCCGGCTCATTATCGCCCGAAGAAACCGTTTCACTAAAGCCCTGGTCGGGAAGAAGGTCAAATGCCTGCCTGAACACAGCCGCGAGATTGTCTGGCAGGCCCGCAGGCAGGGCGGTTCGGGTATTCCCACTGCGTACCCGTTCTTGCAGACAGGACAAATTCATGGCCGTCGGGTTCGCGCGTATGATGTCCCCCGATGCAACGTCACACAGGATGAGCGCGCAGGGCGTGTGGCTGAATACGGCGTCGAGCACCTTATTTGTGTCTGATAACTCGGTTTCCCTTTTCAGGATAACTTTTTGAGCGATGCGGAGCGCCGCCCTTTCCTGATAGCCTTGTGAAACGTCCCGCACGATTTTGATAAAGGCCGCATTATCTTCATCGGACGGATTGAGAAATTCTATTTCAACTGATGCCCGAAACGCGCTGCCGTTTTTGCGCAGGCGCCAGCCCTCTCCTGTGAACTTGCCGCGCTCACGGGCCTCCCTCAGGTTGGCCTCAGGGATATTCCTGGCCTGCTCATCTTCATCATAAAAAACCGAAATATGCTGCCCTCGGATATCGCGGCTATCCCATCCCTTGATCTCACGGCATCCAAGATTCCAGCTCATCACTTCTCCGGTGGAAGACAGCAGATATATCGCACAAAGAGACGTTCTGGCCACGGCGGCCCCCAGTTGGTCATTGGTTACGGATTTCATGTGGCTATCCTTGATGAGTTCATCGACCTGTTCGGAGATGATCTGGCGTTAAAAACGATTATCGGCGCCGTTAGCCAGAAACAGAGACAAAAATTTGTAAAAATTTAGTTAGAGGCCATATTACGCCACCTGTCTGGACCAGCCCAATCATAATGCACACGGGACTTAGCAGCGTTCGCTTTTCGCTGTAGAGTCAATCGTTTCACGCACAATTAATTTTTTAAAAGTCTGCCGCAAGTGACTTAATGCAAATCCAAACAGCGCTATCTGCTGTACGCATTCCGGAGGCACCGATCTCACCAATACGGTTATCATCCCGCAAAAAGCGCGGAAGCCTTTTGCCGCTATCCTGTTTATGTGTTTAGATTGATAGAAATCTATCATCACCAGGCTGAGTAATGAAAAAAATCTCTATGTCAGCGGTGGCACGAGCAGCCGGCGTGGGCGTCGCTACCGTGGATCGCGTGCTTAACAACAGAGCTTCTGTTAAACAGGAAACCCGGCAACGGGTCCTGCGCGCCGCTGAAGCCTTAGGCTACCGTGAAGACCTCATTAAGGTCATGACGCCGGACGCGACAGCGGCCAACATCCCCGTGCGCATCGGGTTCATTCTGCTGCCCAATAATTATTCTTTTTATCAGGTACTTTCAGAAGAAATCAGTCGATGCGCAGAGGGAAAACTGGCGACGAAACCGGCGTTTATGTGGGCCGATATTCACGATGTGGAGAACGTCGTATCGTCTCTGGAAGCGCTGGCAGAACGTGTTGATATCATCGGGCTTGTTGCTCTGGATCATCCCCTTATACGACATACGATTAAGCAGCTTTCCGCCTCAGGTGTGCAAATTTTCACGTTGTTTTCTGATCTCTCTCCCTGTGGTCAGGCGGGCTATATCGGGCTGGATAACCTCAAAGCAGGACGTACGGCGGGATGGTTTGCTGAACGCATGACAGAAAAAGAAAGTGTGATTGGCGTCCTACTGGGTGACCACCGTTTCAACTGCCAGGAAAGCTGTGAAATAAGCTTTCGTTCATACCTGCGTGAAAACAGAAAAGATGCCGTGGTTCTGGAGCCTCTCCAGACGCTTGAATGTATCAATGGGGGCTATCTGGCCGCGACGCAACTGCTGAAAGACAACCCAATCATAACAATGATTTATGCGCCATGTGGTGGTGTGGAAGGGGTGATTAAAGCCGTTTCTGAAAGCCCGCGGGATGATATAAAAATTCTCTGTCATGGCCCCTTTATCGGCGATGAAATGGCGCTGATTGAGGGACAGATCGACATCATGGTACGTCACCGCATTGATGCCGTGGCTGAAAAGATCGTCTCTGTTTTTATCAGCAGATATCAAGAGAACGATCGCAATCCGATTTACGTTACCCTGCCTTTCGATCTCATCACTCGGGAAAATATCTGAATCACCCCGGCTTCTGCCGAAGGCTTGCGCAGCCTGCATTTGATGTAAAACAATCAAATAAATGATATAAAAAAATCATGATCGCTATCAAATAACTCACTTCGAAGGGTTGCCGGTGTTAAAAAACCGGCGCAATACTGCGCGCATTGAGCCAGACGATTGCCGTCGGGGCGCTCAGTGTTCATCAGTGTTGCCGCATCCGGAGAAAAAACATCATGACGATTTCCATCGCGACTGCGCCCTGCAGCTGGGGAGTGGATGACCCGAAGAATCCTTTTCTTCCCCCCTGGCAGAGCGTGCTTAAAGAAGCCGCGCTTGCAGGTTATAAAAGCCTGGAACTGGGGCCGTGGGGATATTTGCCCGTCCAGCCGGATGCGCTAAAAGCTGCGCTTGCCGAATTCCAGCTGTCGATCGTTGCTGGCACCCTTTTCGACGATTTGGTGAGTGAAGAGAACTTTCCGGCCATGATCGCGCTGACCCATAAAATCTGTCACAACCTGAGCTTCCTTTCCGAACAGGGCAAACCTACGCCTTATCTCGTCATCATCGATTTCGGCGATCCTGAACGGGCAGCCACAGCGGGCCAGTCTGAAAAAGCGCCACGACTGAACGACAGCGACTGGCAGACCATGATGAGACATATCACCGTTCTGAGTGAGATCGCCTGGAAAGAGTACGGTGTCAGACCGGTCATTCATCCCCATGCAGGCGGCTGCATTGAGTTTGCCGATGAACTTGAAAGGCTGGTTCGCGATATTCCTCATAGCGTTGCCGGCCTTTGTCTGGATACCGGCCATTTGTATTACGCCGGCATGGATCCTGTTGCTGCGCTGGAACGTTACTGGGACCGGATTGATTACCTTCATTTCAAAGACGTCAACGAGGTTATCTGGCGTCAGGCCATCAAACAAGGGCTGGATTTTTTCACCGCCTGTGCCCAGGGCGTCATGTGCCCACTTGGCAGCGGCGCTATCAACTATCCCGATGTCCACGCATTTCTGCGCCAGCGCCATTATCAAGGCTGGATCACTATTGAACAGGAAAGGGATCCGCGTGATGCAGACACCAGCCTGCGTGACGTCACAGCAAGTCTGCACTATCTGCACTCAGTCGGTTTTTAAGGAGAAAGGTCATGATTAACGGCATTAAACCGCTTAAAAATTCACTGCGGTGGGGCATGGTGGGCGGCGGCGGTACCAGTCAGATTGGCTACATTCACCGTTCATCAGCACTCCGCGATAACACATTTACCTTAGTTGCCGGGGCGTTCGATATTGATGCTGCACGTGGCCGCGCCTTTGGTGAAGCTCTGGGCCTTTCCCCGGACCGGTGCTATGCCGACTATGAAACCCTGTTTGCATCAGAAGCAAAACGCGATGATGGCATTCAGGCTGTCTCGATCGCCACACCCAACAACACGCACTTTGCGGTCTGCTGCGCAGCGCTTGAAGCCGGTCTCCATGTGATATGTGAGAAACCGCTGTGCTTTACGGTGGAAGAAGCTGAACATCTGGCGAAGCTGAGCCGGGAGAAAAAGAAGATCGTCGGCGTGACCTACGGTTACACCGGTCATCAGCTCATCCTTCAGGCCAGGGAGATGATCGCGCAGGGATTACTGGGTGACATCCGCATCGTCAACATGCAGTTTGCACACGGTTTTCATCACGAAGCCGTTGAACAGAATAACGCCAGCACCAGCTGGCGCGTCGACCCGCGCTTTGTCGGACCCAGTTATGTTCTGGGTGATTTGGCGACCCATCCGCTGTGTATCGCTGAAACCATGGCACCTGAACTGAAAATCAGACGGCTGCTTTGCTCACGCCAGAGCTTTGTGAAAAGTCGGGCGCCTCTCGAAGACAACGCATTTGTTCTGATGGAATACGAGAACGGCGCAGTGGGAAATCTGTGGGCCTCTGCCGTCAACTGCGGATCAATGCATGGGCAGAAAGTCCGCATCGTTGGCTCCAGAGCCAGTATTGAGTGGTGGGATGAGCAGCCAAACCAGCTGCGTTTCGAAATTCAGGGTGAGCCGGTGCGCATTCTGGAAAGAGGCATGGACTATCTGCACCCGGCTGCTCGTGAAGATGACCGGATAGGCGGCGGTCATCCGGAAGGACTTTTCGAAGCCTGGTCGAATCTCTACCGACGTTTCGCGCTGGCAATGGATGCAACCGATCGGGGCGACGACGCATTCCTGAAAAACTTCTGGTATCCCGATGTCCATGCCGGCCTGGCTGGCGTCAGATGGGTGGAAAACTGTGTCCGTTCAGCCGACTCCGGCTCGGTGTGGGTGGAATGCTGAAGTCCTGGTCGTGAGAACCGGACTCAGCCTGTCACACAGGGTTGAGAACGCCTGACATTCGATCCGTTTAATGATTTTCGCTGCCTGAACCCGACTCAGGCAGCAAGAAGACAACGCAAAGGTGGCATCAATGAAAATCGCTTTCGATGTAGATGTAATCAAAGATCTGGGCATCACCAAAATGGTCCAACAGGTGTCGGAATGGGGATACAACTACATTGAGCAGTCTCCACATCCGGAAATTAACCCTTTCTATAAGCATCCTCGTGCCAGCCGCGAGATCATGGCTGAGTATAAAAAGGCGCTGCGCGAAACAGGTGTGGAAATTTCATCGTTTATCTGTGTTTATCGCTGGTCTGGTCCCGATGAACTGCGCCGACAGGCGGCCGTTAAAAACTGGAAACGTATGGTGGAGATCGCCGTCGAAATGGGCGTACAGGTCATCAATACCGAACTGGCGGGCGATCCTAATCAACCCGAAATCTGCGATGAAATGTTTTACCGCTCAATGGAAACGCTGCTTCCGCTGTTCGAACGTGAGGGTATCCGTGTTGAAATTCAGGCGCACCCGTGGGACTTCTGTGAAGAGAGCGATGAGACTGTCAATATGGTCAGGTCGTTCAGGAGTGATAACGTTAAATATGTCTACAGCGTTCCTCATACCTTTTTCTATGATAAAGGAAAAGGCGACGTAGAGAAGATGCTCCGTCATGCCGGACACGATCTGTCCCATGTTCTTATTGCCGATACCATGAACCACACGAAGCATTGCCGTTACATCGTTAACCCACCAGGCGTGGATGCCACTATTCATCAGCACGTTGGCATCGGCGAAGGCGAAGTAGATTTTGACACGCTGTTCCGAACGTTGCGGGAAATGAAGTTTGCAGAGCAGACGTTCAAAGTAGGGGGAGAGCCTATTGTGGCCGCATCGCTTTTTGGTTATCCGGAAAAAATGAAGTATCAGGCCGTGGAAACCCGCGAGCGGATAGAGCGAGAATTGCTTACGCCTCATCCATGAGTGATGTGCCCGGTGAGATGTAAAATTGCTGCCGGGCTTTTTAAAATATGCCTTCCCAGTATTTGCATGCCAGCGTCTTCCTGTAGAACAGGCCATAATCAGCACCGTCGGTGCCGCACAAAGGTCGGGTGCCCCTTTGTCGTACTCGCCTGCTTACCGCTGCGTCCATCGATTTTACGCCTTTCTCTCCGGTAATGACGGATGACTTTTTCTCTCACGCCTCACCACAGAAGGCTTAATCAGAATCAGGGAATGAGGGCTGATTTTTACACTGTGCAAATTAAGCTGGCTCAGAAGGGTGCAACCGCCCGGTAGATCACTAACAGATCGTCTCTATGTTGACGAGACAGGCCAATCCAGGCCATGCGCTTTCGCATAGCCTGTCTCTGTGGTCTGCACCGCTACATCATTTGTGGCTGGCGAATAACGTTACCTTTATCAAAGCGTGAGAGCCGGTAGGGGGCAAGGTCGGTATAAACGGGCTTATTCGTCATAATCTGTGCACACAGCAGTCCCGCACCCGGCCCGATGGCAAAACCATGACCACTAAAGCCAGAGGCAATAAACATGCCGGGGATCTGGTTCACTTCATCAATAACCGGCACCAAATCCGGTGTGGTATCAATCCAGCCCGCCCAGGCATAATCGACTTTTGTCCCCTCCAGCGCGGGAAATAAGCGGATTAGCTCTGCCAGACCATCATCAATGATGCGTTTGTTGGGCGTGGGATCGAGAACCCGGATTTTTTCAAAAGGGGAAGGCGTGTCATGAGACCAACTCCCCGAGGCTTCAGGACCTGAAAAGAATGAGCTATTCAGCCGTAATGTCAGTTTTTTTGCTACTTTACTGCGGAACATAGGATAAAACTTTGCGGCATATCGGATGTTCTGCGGCGCCAAATCGATCTGGCCCAGGCCCGGAACGGCAACGGTATAACTGCCATCCAGACGGCGACGAACACAGAGTTGCGGCGTGCTCAGACAACCTTTTACAATTTCCGGGGCGGCGGTTGTTTTAAACACCGTGCCCAGAATATTGGCGGCAGGGAGTTCAATCCCATATTGCCTGCAGAAACGCGAATTCCATGCACCGCCGCAACAGATCACCCGGCTGGCTTTGACTAATCCGCGTTCTGTCCAGACGCCAGAAACACGACCGGCGCTGATATCCAGTGCCCGCACCGCGCAACGCTGAAAAATGCTGGCGCCCAGGTTTTGCGCACCTTTCGCGATGGCCGGTGCGGCCTGTGACGGTTCCGCGCGACCATCCGTCGGTGACCACACGCCGCCTCGCCATGCTGTTTTGTCACCAATGCGTTCCTGGGCCTCACGCGCGGACAACAACTGGCTGGTAAAGCCAATCTGCTTTGCCTGCTGGCCCCATTTTTCCCAACGCGCCAGGTCAGCGTCATTTAGCGTGCCATACAGGATGCCGCTGCGCCTGAAGCCCAGATCCATCCCGATTTCAGTACTGAGTTCATCCCAGCGCTGCAGGCTTCGTATCGCCATCGGCAACTCATGCAAATCACGGTTCTGTTGGCGCACCCAGCCCCAGTTTCTACCTGACTGCTCACCGGCAATCACGCCTTTTTCAAACAGCGCAACAGAAACGCCTTGTTTCGCCAGTTCATATGCCGTTGACGTCCCAACAATGCCACCGCCTATCACAACAACATCGACAGAGGTGGGGAAGACGGAACTGTCATTAACGCTATCGACCTTAATTCGCATGAGTTAACCTTGTTTCAAATATGATGTCGGGGCGGAATATGCATAATCCACAACACACGGGCTTCGGTGTCGCTGTCGTTAAAAATGTTATGCGGCAGATGGCTTTTAAACTGAAAGCTGTCGCCCGCTTCGATGAAGGTCGTTTCACCATTCACCTCAAGCGCAAGCCGACCCTCCATGACCACACCTGCTTTTTCACCTATCCCCGTCAGCATTTCTTCAGAGCGCGTGCGGGGAGGGATGCTGATATACATGAACTGGATATCGTGTTCGCCGGACGGCGATAACATCTCTTTGCTAATGCCCTGCTTGCCAACCTGAAAATGCGGTCGCTCACGCCAGCGACGAACATAGTGTTCAGCACCTGGCCGCATCACCTCATGTTGTTCAAGAAAAGCGGTCAAGGGGACATTCAAGACCACCCGAAGCTGCTCCAGTACCCGTACCGTCGGGTTAGCCAGATTACGTTCAATCTGGCTAATTGCCCCTGCCGACACATTTGCCTGTTGCGCCAGTTCTTTAATAGTCATATTGCGAGACTTGCGTATTAATTTTAACCGTACGCCAATATTGATCTCGACGGCACTCAGATCCTCAGAGTGCATTAACGCTGTTTTCATCACCATGTTCCTTAAGGTTTCGTGCCTCCGTGCATGAAAGCGCGATTAGGGCATTCCCCACTTAGCTTTGATTTTTTGCAAAGTGCCATCCGCTTTCATCGCCGTCAGGGCGGTATTGATATCGGCAAGCAGCTTATCGTTGCCTTTTTTCACACCAAAGGCCATGGGCGCGATATGCTCGGGCTTATAACCATCCACCACATGCATGCCTTTGTACGCACCTGATTTTTCCTGATATTTCATGATCGGGTAATCGTTCATGCCCGCCGCGATACGACCCAGCGACAGATCACGCATCATGTCTGCCGGACTGTCGTACACTTTCACCTCTTTCGGGATACCGCTCTTAATCAGAGCCTGCGTGTAATCGGTGCCTGTCATGGTGCCAACGATGTCACCTTTCAGATCCTGCTGAGAGCGATAGACTTTTTTGTTGTCATCACGCACGACCAACCCGGGTCCGAATGCGGTGACCGGCTGTGAGAACGAGATACGTTTTTCACGCTCGGGTGTTGGTGTCATCCCGGCCACGATCATGTCAATTTTGCCAGCAATCACAGACTGAATAAGCGTAGAGAAGGGCACAGCCGTAAAGTTAACATCCAGGTGCTGACGTTTAGCCACTTCGGCAGCCACATCCGGCATGAAGCCTTCAATCTTACCGGTTTTCGTATCCAGAAATGTCGTTGGCGCACTGGAGGGCGGCGAGCCTGCCGTTAATGTGGCAGCGTGCGCACTGTAAGTGACGCCGAGGGCAACAGACAATAAAGCCATAGTAACGTGCGATCGAATAGACATCACTCACTCCTGATTAACATGCGAACAATTAACTTCACTATAATGAAATTAAATCCCCACCTGTCAATCTTTTCTTTTTAAAAATGCCGCGCCTCACAAATTAACACAAAACCCTTTGATTTCGGGGCAAAGTGAGCCTTCAATCCATTTTGTTACATGAATAAGTTAATGCTATGACGTCATCAGATGAAAAGTTTGACAATATTTACGGGTAGCCATATTCATTAAAATGAATTTTAGCCTCACACTCAACACCGGCGGGAGCGCATAATGGACTGGAGCAGTATTCACGTTTACCTTCCCTTTCTTTTGCAAGGGGCGGAAATGACAATTTATATCACGATCTTGTCCTTGCTCATCAGCACGCCGTTAGGTCTGGTGTTTGCTGCCGCAAAAATGTGTCCTTTTAAAATCATCTCCTGGCCCGTGAGCGTCATCATCAATATCACGCGTGCCTTACCGATGATTGTGGTGCTGTTTTATATCTATTTTGTTTTCCCCGATATCGGCATTACCCTGACATCGTTTCAGGCCAGCGTGGTCGGTATCGCTTTCTGCTTTTCTACCTTCCTCGCAGAGATTTTTCGCTCGGGTATTCAATCGGTCGATCGTGGTCAGCTTGAAGCGGCGCGCTCGATGGGCATGAGCTTCTTTAAAGCGATGCGGCGCGTCATCCTGCCTCAGGCTTTTCATGTCGCGCTGCCGCCGTATAGCAATACGCTGGTGATGATGCTGAAAGATTCTGCGCTGGCATCAACGATTGCGGTTACCGAAATGACCCGGCAGGGACAGCTTCTGGCCGCCTCAACCTTTGATAACACCACCGTATATACGCTGGTGGCGTTACTTTATCTGACCTTGTGCATGCCACTGCTGGCTTTCACTAAGCACCTTGAAAATCGTCAGAAAAAAGGAGCCTGAGATGATTGAAATTCGCGATGTCCATAAGCGGTTTGGTGCAGTTGAAGTGCTGAAAGGGGTAAGTTTCCGCGTCGATGAGGGCGAAGTGGTATGCCTGGTGGGGCCCTCCGGTTCCGGAAAATCGACTGTGCTGCGCTGTATTAACGGGCTTGAAAGCTATGAAAGCGGCACCATTCGCGTGCTCGACCAGCATGTTGACAGTAAAAGTAAAAATATCAATTCGCTTCGTCGCCAGATAGGAATGGTTTTTCAACGATTTAACCTCTTTCCGCACCGTAGCGTGCTGGAAAACGTGATGGAAGGTCCGATTTACGTTAACGGTGAATCGCGCAGTAAAGCCGAAAAGATAGCCAAAGAGTTACTGGAAAGAGTAGGGCTGGCCGACAAAGTCTCCGCCTGGCCGTCGCAGCTTTCCGGTGGTCAGCAGCAGCGCGTGGCCATCGCCCGAACGCTGGCATTGCAGCCGAAAGCCATTCTTTTCGACGAACCGACATCAGCACTGGATCCGGAGTTAGTCGGCGAGGTTCTGCAGGTCATGCGCAACCTGGCACAGCAGGGAATGACCATGATCGTGGTCACGCATGAGATGCAGTTTGCAAGAGAGGTCGCCGATCGCGTCTGTTTCCTGCACAGCGGACAAATTGTGGAGCAGGGCCACGCTGAACAGGTGCTGTTGCGCCCTCAGGAGGCGCGCACGCAAGATTTCCTACGGCGGGTTCTGGGAACATCTGCGTCCGGAACAGGATGAGACGGGAGCAATTCTGTCACTCCTGAGACTTTTTAGCGCCTCAAGAAAGGGCATGACGCGCAAACAGCGGATTGACGACGTTACCGTGCAGATACACCCGCCTTGCTGATGGCCACAATCAGCGCGGTTCCGCCGAATCCCCATCCCCAGAATGTTTTCGCAGACTTAATTTTCCTGTCACAAGCGCCTTTAGCATTGTCAGTTCCCTGTCTGAATCCGGTTATATTCGGTCAACGACAGGCTCAAACAGAAACTTTCCTGACATTCTCTTTGAAGACACGCTACCAGACCGAAAGGATGGCCGCGTGTGCGTGAGGCCCGTCAGGTACGGGGAAAGCGTGTCCGGAGAAGGAGAACCGTGCAGCTTCCGGATGATGCATTTACCCGGCATCAGTCGTCGGACAAAAAAAGGCCCGTCAGCATGAACGCGACGGGCCAGCACGGAGGCGACGAGAATATTTCTGACAACAGACACATCACAGCGGAGTAACGTTGACCGGTGTTCTGTGAAAGACGTATTTCAACTGCAGGGAGAGTTTATCGGGGCTTGCTGCCATTCTCTCTGGCCTGGTGCTCCAGGCATCTTATAAAATTCTCTATTATCTGCACAGAGTAAGTTATGGCCAGCAACTCTGCCGTGAGCCGGACATCCATACGCATCAGCGTCTCTATGACGCCGGGCTTGCTGAGGACCGGCTTCATATTTTTTACCCGGTCCATCAGATGTGTCCAGTTATTGATAAAGGTGTCCGGGTCAGCATAGGTTCCATCCCTCAGTTGCGTGTAAATCGCGTCAACATCCGCTTTCATTAGCCTGACGGCCTTAATCAGTCTTTCCTCGTAAGTGGGCTGGTTTTCATCAGACACGGAACGTTTCCACCATACCTCTCAGCGCATGCGCCTGCTCAGACAGTGACTGCGAAGCCGAGGATGACTCCTCGACCAGCGCCGCGTTGTTCTGCGTCACGCCGTCCATCTGACTAACGGCAACACTCACCTGCGAAATGCCCTGCATCTGCTCTGCGGACGCCAGGGAGATGTTATCCATCGCCTCAGCGAGCTCACCGACCAGGCCGACCACCTTCTGGATACTCTGTCCGGTCGATGAAGCTACGCCGACGCCGCTTTCAATCTGATCGACGGCCTGCTCAATCAGCGTCTTGATGTCCTTTGCGGCCGTCGCGCTGCGCTGTGCCAGCGTACGCACCTCTCCGGCTACCACGGCAAATCCGCGTCCCTCTTCACCTGCGCGGGCCGCTTCCACCGCGGCGTTCAGTGCCAGAATGTTGGTCTGGAACGCGATGCCCTCAATCACTGACGTGATGTCGCGGACTTTTGCGGCACTCTCTGAGATGTCCTGCATGGTCGCTGACATGCGCTGTACTTCCGACCCGCCTGCGTGAGCCAGCTGCGCGGTCCCGCGGGCGGACTCTGCTGTCTGCTGCGCACTGGCCGCGTTGCTCTTCACCGTGGCGGTCAGCTGCTCCATGCTGGCGGCCGTTTCCTGCAGCGCAGCCGCCTGCTGTTCGGTGCGGGATGACAGTTCAGTATTACCCTGCGCGATTTCGTCCGAGGCGAGGGCCACAGAGGCAGAGGTCTCTTTAATCTGCGACACCAGGCCGCGCAGGTTGGCCTGCATGCTGTCAAGCGACGCCAGCAGGCTGGTCGTGTCGTTGCTGCGAAGCACGACCGGCGAGGTGAGGTCGCCGGCCGCAATGGTGGCGGCCAGTGCCTGCGCCTGGGCAGGCTCACCGCCCAGCTGGCGCATTAGTACACGGACAACCAATACACAGGCCCCGACACTGATGAAAATGGATGCACCGGCCAGAAGGATCAGGATGAGAGATGAGCGTGAAGTTGAAGTGCTGTTCTCCTTCACCTCAGCAATGCTTGTCTTCTGCTGTATCCCTGTCACAACCTGCAAATCGCTGAGCATTTTATCCTGCACGGGCTGGACCTCTTTTGTCAGACACTCAAAGAAGTCTTTATCGCGATTGGCCAGGCCAAGCTGACTGGCCTTTGTAAAAATGGCAAAAAAAGAGGCCTCTGTATCGGTCAGTCTCTTGAAAGCGTTCCGTCCTGCCGGAAGAGAATCGATCTTCAGCAAGTCACCAAGAGCCTGGCGGTTAGCGCTATATTGCGCCTGAGTTTTCTGCATGCGCTCTGCTACGGGTTTCATTGCCACAGGATCGCTCAGCAGCCCAAGCGTTCTGACGTCTATGGACATCTCTCTCAGTTCACCGAGCATGTCCTGCGCAATTTGGTACTTTTTCATTTTGATGTTTACGATCCTGTCCATTCCTTCCCGGGCTTTATAGAGCGCATTCAGCGCAGTACCGGTGCAGATGATGAACAGGAAGATAAGCAGGCCGAAACCTGCAGCAAGGCGAGTCGATATTTTCATGTCTTTTCTCGTTATATAGGGCGTTCTGGTGTTGGTTAATCTTTGCCGGACGTCAAGAGCAGTCCGACCGGATTAATCCTAGATAGGTTTTTGCATTTAGTGCTTATTTCGCTCCAATATTATTGAGAATAATCTGAAAAAAATTGTTTCTGCGTACTTCAATTGCCTGCGCAACGGCTTTGCCTGACGTCGGAATCTGTCATTTCAGTCACGTCCTGCCCCACTGATGGGATTGCCTTCAGAAAACCCTTATGATGAGAAATCCGTCACGCAAAAAAAGTTGATTGAGAGACTCAACGTCCTTTTCCAACAAACATCTCTCCCCGATCGAAAAGCCGCGATTATCCGTGCCATTACTCGACTTACCTGAGTCCGTGACCAGACAATCCCGGCTTGACGTGAAATGAATGCCCCTTTTTAGGAGGCGCAGGCCATCTGGGCTGATTGACAGGTGGTCAGTAAAAAGAGGCCTGTTGCATGGTCAACATGACACGTCGTCAGTATGTCAAATTAATTCCAGTGATAAATGATCGACCTGCGTCACAATTAAAGAAAGCAACTATCGTGACGATAACGTTAGGGCGTGATTTGCACGCTTTGACTACAGGGAGTCAACATGGCCGTTATCAACACAAATACGCTGTCACTGGTTACGCAGAATAACCTGACAAAGTCACAGTCTTCACTAGGCACGGCGATTGAGCGCCTGTCTTCCGGTCTGCGCATCAACAGTGCAAAAGATGATGCAGCCGGTGAGGCCATCGCTAACCGTTTCACCTCCAACATCAACGGGATGACCGTTGCCGCCCGCAATGCCAACGACGGTATTTCGCTGTCGCAGACCGCCGAGGGCGCGCTGACTGAAATTAACAATAATCTGCAGCGAGTTCGTGACCTGACCGTTCAGGCGCAGAACAGCTCTAACTCAGCCTCGGATGTCGACTCGATTCAGGCTGAAGTTAACCAGCGCATGCAGGAAATCGACCGCGTTACGAAACAGACTGATTTCAACGGTATCAAAGTGCTGAACACCGGCTCCGGCAGCACCACCTACAACTTCCAGGTGGGCGCAAAAGACGGCGAAACTATTGGTATTGCGCTGAGCTCAAGCGACGGTTTTGACCTGGCTGCAGCGGGCAACGCTTCTACAGGCACCACTCAGAATACCAGTTCTACGACAGGCCAGACGGTCAACGGCAATGCCCGCACCACGTCAGCCATCGGCTTCGACGTGCTGAAAGGGGCTGTCACCGGTGGTTCAGGCGGCACAGCGTCAGGTACCACGCCGCTGGCCGACATTGATAAAGCCATCAAAGCGGTCGATAACCAGCGCAGCCTGCTGGGTGCCTCGCAAAACCGTTTCGAGTCCACCATCAGCAACCTGAACAATACCGTGACAAACCTGACCGCGGCCCGCAGCCGTATTCAGGATGCGGATTACGCGACGGAAGTGTCGAACATGTCCCGCGCGCAGATCCTGCAGCAGGCGGGCTCTTCTGTACTGGCCCAGGCCAACCAGGTGCCACAGACCATGCTGTCACTGCTCCGCTAATAAACGCTGAGGAACTGGATGCTGTCTGATGCAGTTCCTCACGATTTCGTCCCGCTCTGTAACCAGAAGCGGGCAAAACCCTGATTCTCGTCGCGGTGGAAATGTCAGGTTGAACATGGGATGTGGGGCGGAGTAGCACTCTGAACACGCCATCAAGATGCTTAAGCAGGGCTATGGACTGATTTAAGAACACCATCTTGCCAAACGCCCGTATTATCGGCTCCCGGCACGAAGCCGTTTTCTTTACTGTTTCATTTTCGAGTGTTAACCGAGGAAAGATAATGAACAATATTAAAATCGGCGTCCGTCTCGGTGCCGGATTTGGCTTTATCCTGCTTCTTCTCATCGTTATTACCCTGGCCGGTTTAATGCGTATCGACTCACTGGGCGACACCGTGGATAAACTGGCCGGCGATCGTTTTGACAAGGCTACCGCTGCCAGTAATCTTCGCTTTTACGTTACTGATATGAGTCGTATGGTTCGCAGCATCGCGCTTGTCGACGATCCGGCGCAAAAAGAAAGACTGAAACAAAATTATGAGCAGGCCCGCACCCGGCTTGAAACGGCTTTCAACAAAGTCGATCACATACTGCACGCTCCAAGAAGTCGCGAGCTGATTGACGTCATGAAAAAAGCAGGGAAACAGTATCTATCTTATTCTGAGCAGGCGGTAAAACTGGGTATGGAAGGCAAGCGGGATGAGGTGACGCAACTACTCACCGGGCCGGCTTATCAGGCTCAGGACGAATACACAACGGCCATCACGGACCTCGCCAGCTTCCAGGGGGAGCAGATGAAGACCGCGGGAGCTAAAGCCGCGTCAGAGCAGCGCAACGCCGTAACGCTACTCGTTTCACTCAGCCTGGCTGCCATTGTACTGGCAGCAACGCTCGCCTGGTTTATTACCCGCAGTATCGTCAGGCCCGTCAATATCGCACTTGAAGCGGCGGTAAGGGTTGCTGAAGGTGATCTCACTGCAGAGGTGCCGGTGAGTGGACGAGACGAAACCGGGAAACTGCTTGAAGCTATTCGTGGCATGCAGCATTCCCTGGTGCAAACCGTGAGTGCCGTTCGGGCGAATGCGGAAAGCGTTGCCGCAGCAAGCCTTCAGATAGCTCAGGGAAACACCGATCTGTCACAGCGCACTGAAGAACAGGCCAGCGCGCTGGAACAGACCGCTGCCACGATGGGTGAACTGGGTGTCACGGTCAGGAATAACGCAGATAATGCCAGCCAGGCCGCCACGCTGGCCGTTACGGTACGTGAGGTTGCCCGGCAGGGTAATGACATCACTTCAGATATCACCGATACCATGAAGGGCATAGGCGAAAGTTCAGGGCGCATTGCGGATATCACATCAGTGATAGACAGCATCGCTTTCCAGACCAACATTCTGGCGCTCAATGCCGCCGTCGAAGCTGCCCGCGCGGGTGAGCAGGGTCGCGGCTTTGCCGTTGTCGCTGGTGAAGTTCGTTCACTGGCGCAGCGCAGTGCGACTGCTGCGGGTGAGATTCGTCAGCTCATTGAGGCCAACGCTCAGCGCGTCAGTGAAGGCTCAACGCTGGTAGCGCGTTCTGCTGGCACGATGTCTGCCGTTGTTTCTTCGGTGGGCCAACTCACTGACAGGGTAGAGGAAATTACCGCCGCTACTGCTGAACAGGCGCGCGGCATTGAACAGGTCAGCATAGCCGTGACGGAAATTGATGACGTCACGCAGCAGAATGCTTCACTTGTGGAAGAGTCTGCCTCTGCGGCAGCAAGCCTGCGTGAACAGGCCGATCTGCTAATGCAGTCTGTATCCGTTTTTACACTTTCAGATCATTCATCCTCCGCCGTTAAAACAGCACTTGTTGCGCCCGTAACGGTTACCGCATCCCCGACGACGCATGACAATTCCATGCGATCAAAAGAGACAACGCTGGAAGAAAACTGGACAACATTCTGAGCATGCCCCGATGTGAGGGGGTAGCAGGCAACGCTACGTGAATTCTGTATAACCCGCAGGGGTTCTGTGCGCCAGTTTTCACGTAGCGCGCCCGGTGATTAACGGGCTTCAGGTCCAGAGAGGACGCAGGTTAGATAAGTAAGTCTGCGATCCTGAGCTGGAGTGCATCATAACCAGCCAGTTTTGCAGTCTAGTGGGAAGGATTATATGATCCTCTCCTGAGTGAGCTCGTTACAGTCGTGCTGTTGCCATCAAGATAGGTCAGTGGTCAGGCGGCACTTGCGTATCAGTCCGCTGAAACGCCACTTGGGCAGGTTCACATTTCCAGGCCGGGATATTGACCTTTTGAGCGGTCTGCGCCGAAGTCGCAAGGCTGCTCAGGATGACTATCAGGCCTCAGAACGCCACCCTTATTGTCGCGAATACTTTGACGGCGTACAGTGGCTCTCGTACGGCGGTGAGCGGGTTTGACTTTTGAGGGTGAGGGCCGGGAAAGGCTGAAACTGCCATAACATAACCGGCGGCGCAGGGCGACTGGCGCCATGTGGGCAGTTCACCTTGGCAGGCATCAACTGTCGCCTGTGATTTTTTATTACCATACAGTCTTGAAGCTGTTAAAAACAAATATAACGTATAAGCGGTAAAATAGAAGCTCCCAATCATGCTTGATGATCAAGCGACTGTGGGACAGAAAACGATTTGTGAGTATTGGCCTTTCAACTGACCACATGTGCATCCATAAAATCAACCATGGCGCCTGCATGAGCATCAACATGCCGGATATAGCGCATCACAGTTTCTGCCTTTTTCCAGGTGCCTTCCTGCATAATCTGTACAGTACTGTATTTTTTTGTGGCCATGTCGATGGCAGCACCCACTCGGGTACTGTGTCCTGACCATCCCCGGTACCGGTTTTTATTGGGTTTAACATCCGCAGCGGGACCCGCCTCGTGCCAGGCGCGGGCAAAAATATCTTCCATTGCACGTGTGGAAAGCGGCCTGTCGGTACTGATTTTCGCTCGATTGGTGCGGTGAACGGGGGAGAATATAAAGGCATCAGGCTCGTTAATCAGGCCCGACGCGTTCAGCCATTCTCTCAGGCGTTGCGTTGAAAGTGCGCCCAGTCCTTTGATAAGCCCCCCGGTCATCACAATGGTTTTCGTCCAGCCGACATCCAGCACAATTCTTCCGTCTGAAGCATGTGAAACATCACGTACGCGGAGACGTCCCAGTTCGCTCACCCGAAGCAGTGTGGAATAGCCCACGTGTAAAAATGCCAGGTCGCGCTGGTGCTGCAGAGAATCTGACCCCGACCATCTGGTATCAAGCGTGAGAAGATCGGTCAGACGAAAGGGTATTGCCTGGCCTGTGCGCTCGCCACTAACCACAGCAGTCCGGCTAATTTTCTTCATTGCCCGAAAAACTAAGGGTGAAGCATGGGGAGGAGTCAGCCCTGCGTTACGGTGTAACATACTGATAAGAGCGAGGTGTGTACCTATAGTCGAAGATGCCCGTCCGTTTGCCTGCAGCCACATAAGATAATCACGCAGGCATTCGGGTGTCATGGGCAGAAAGGTGCGGCCGTACTCCTTCGCCCAGCCGGCGCAGATCCGCATCACGCTGAGCAGCTGCCGCCAGGTATTGTCAGAAAAGGCCTCTCGGTCCTGAACAAACGCCTGGAGCTGCGCCACCACGTCAGCCTGGCCGGGCAGCTGAGCATCAGATACGGGTAAATGTGGTCTGAAATCGTCCATTTTTATCCTTTCAGGAGACAGCGCTACGTGAATTCTGTAAGAGGAGCAGGGGAGAAACCCTGCAGATTTTACGTAGCGATGCCTGTTAATTTGTTCACACAGGCCTGAAGATTTCATGCGCGGTTGTGATCTTCAGACCGGATCCCATGATACAGGGATTCGCTGCCGGATCCTAACTTCATATAAGGTCAATTATATGAAGTTAGGCGTGCAAGGTTAGTAACCAGAAAGAGGCGGGGCGCCCCGAGCGCGTAAGGTTCAAAAAACACCTATTCACAGAACAGGCGCCCGAACGAAGGCGTTTTGGGTACCGGCGCATCTGGCAGTTATTAAGTCGAGAGGGCCTATAACGAGTCCAGACCTCATTCATCGCTGAAATACCAGACGCCGGCTGAATTTGCAGCAAGCTGGAGAAATGGAAAATTAGAAGGTAAACAAACTGACATTACTAACTGAGCTTTGTATCTAATCTTGGGGGCAGGTCACAGGCATAATCATTTGAAAGCATTCTCATTACCTCGAGCTACCGTGATAATTTGACATAAGGAATGGTTTTAAATGTGAAGCTCTAAGAGGTATAAGCCTAATTGAACTTTTTTAATTTTAAACCTTTACAATTGAGATGTGTATTTTCATAACCATCTGAATAATATGTTTTTTTGTTTTAATTTTATCTATTGCTGCATGATTTTTTTTGAATTATCATTAGGCTTGATAACGTATTGGGACTGATTTTTATTACTTTACACAGGCAAATAAATGAGCTTACTAACTGAAGAAGAAATTCAGCAACTCACTATTAATAAGATGATATTTCATGTTGTAGGTAAAGGATTAACTGCCCCTATAACTTTGAAAGAAATAACCCCATTGATTTATAATGAATTTTTTCTGGCGAGGATAAAAAGCAGTCTCAAAGGGAATCTTTTCAAATTTAAGGCTAATTCTAACGTTGAAAGAATTCTCAGGATTATGAGTGAAATAAATAAGCACCCGAAAACGAATTTCACTGAAGAATCCAAGCAATTAGCGGTAGACTTTCACACTAAACATAAAGGAAATGCTAGTAAAGGTGCTTTCTTTGTTTTTGAACTTAATTCAGATGTTAAACGTTTTTATGCATTACTTAAGTACGAGAATGATGAAGTAGTAAGATATTATCTTGATGCAAACAAGAAAAATTACAAACCAAAATTAGAGTTTTTTACCGAGTCATTTACACGTAAAGCTGACTCTATTCAGAAGGTTGCATTGGTAAAACTCGACCCAGTACAGGGTGGAGATATCACTGTTCTTGACCGAAGTAATCGGGCGCATATATCAGAATATTTCGAGGGTTTTTTAGAGGTTAAGCGTTCAAATTCTATAGTTGACCTTAATGTAAAATTGCTTGATGCTTTAAAAGATGTATTCAAAGAAAATCGCTCATTTCTCCCGGAGCATGTTGCCACAGATGGTGTGAAAAGAATATATAAACACTTAGGGACTAAAGAGTTTTCATTTGATACAGTTGATCCTGATACAACTCTAACGGCAATATTTGGTCCACTCGATGACATACCAAAAATCAAGGAGGCTTTTAATAAAAAAGTGAAGGAGTCAGGGTTTCTCGGTGAGTCATTTCAGGTTAAACCAGAATACATAGAAAAACCAGCAACCTATAAATGGGTTACAAAAGAGGGTGTTACAATAATCTTTGACGATAACTCTAAAGTTCAGCGCAAACCATTGCCTAATGGTAAATATGAAATAAAAATCATAACTACAGGATTAAAACAGGATGATTTCAATTCTTAAACTTATTGATAAGGCGATTAGCTCTACAAGACTTTCTGACCCGCTGTCAACAGTGACTGAAACATATGATGAAGTCAATCAGTCTGCAATCGTTATTGGAACAATGACGAAAATATGTCTCAATAAATGGCAGAATATATATGATCACAAAAAAAAGATTGGCTAAATTTTAGTTTTAAGGACTCATTTGATGATTATGTTGAGCCTAAGAAGGCTTGCCCAGGTACTGAATGCACGGTATACCTAAGTTTTAAACAACATAAAAACTCTTATTACTTCCTTTCGATTGAAGGTTGGTCTGATTTCTTGGCTGATTCTACTTCGCCATATAATTGTAGCAATGTTTTCTTACTGGGTTTAACCTCTGGCTTCAGTACCAATTCTTTTGCTGTACATCCATGGTTGTCTGAACCAGTGGAAGGTGAAGATGGTGAAAAAAATGTCAAGTTGAAAGTTCGCCATTTCGTGAAGGTGTCTACATTTGGCATTGAATTTCCGACTAATATATCACCATGGATGATAATGGACAATGTTGATATTAAAAACCCTTATTTTGATGAGTGGAAAATATCAGCTGTAAGGAACCTTCTTTTAACAATTGTTAATGAAGTGGATAAGATTGATGAAGAATTATATGTAAAAATAAGTGGTAAACCACCAAAGAACTTGTTATTTACTCCAAGTAATGCTCCAATCCATATCTATCCCGTCCTCAATGAAATAGTAAGGTGGATCTATTTAGCAGGTGATGAAATCGAGATAAAACACACACTTTTTACATGTGAGCTTGCTCGTGAATGGCCTGAGACTGTTGCATACGAAACTGGGATCGTTAAGAAAATGAATTCTGCTTTTGAATCAGCACGCCTCCTTTACAGGGCTCATTTACTTTCGGCTAGTAAAGAAACGTTGAAAACGCTAGGTGACCTGAGAAAGAATTTGGTAGAAGAAGTTCAGAAGATTGTACAACAGACAAAAGATATTGCTAGCACTTTATGGAAAGATCTCGCACTTGTTCTTGCAACTATAGTTTTTAAATATGCCATGGATAATTCCAGAATGGCTGGAAATAGTCATGTTTATGGTTATGTTTTTATAGCACTTTCAATTTATATTTTATTATCAACCTTCATAACATTGAGAATCAATACCAAGCATATTGCCATAATGAATGAGAGTCGGGAGGTGTGGAAGAGTAAGCTATATTCATTTCTCGATGAGGACGAATATAACAAAATTGCAGGATCTGCATTGAATAAGTCATTTTTTGAATATAAAATTATAGCAAGTACTATAAAATCTATTGCATTTTCAATGTTTTTCTTCCTTATCATGATGGGAATTGATATCATATTTGGATGGGGATGGCTTTGCGACTTTATTGAAAATACCAAGTCATGCATTTCTAATTACTTATATTTTTTAAAACTAGCAATTGGAGGTTGAATTAACATTTTCGTTTTTTGAAATATAATACATGATATGAAAGCTGAGGTCGCATATACAACGATTTGAGACAGTTATCACCAGATTGTATATCTATTAACGCGGCTGACAACGCTATTTAAATTTTGCGAAAGCCGCAGGTGAGGAGCCAGTGATGCCATCTGAGTACGTAAAGGAATACCTTATTTAACTATTCTGGGTTTGAGGGAAGTACATAATTAAAATTATAATCAAAAAGTTCAAAATTTGAATCGCCACGGGTTTAACAGACACCTCAGAGTCATTTAAGATGACTTAAAGAGAGGTGCCCATGAGCGGTAAGCGTTATCCAGAAGAGTTTAAAATTGAAGCAGTCAAACAGGTTGTTGATCGTGGTCATTGTGTTTCCAGCGTTGCAACACGTCTCGATATCACCACCCACAGCCTTTACGCCTGGATAATGAAGTACGGTCCGGATTCTTCCACTAATAATGCACAGTCGGATGCTCAGGCCGGGATCCGCCGTCTTCAGAAAGAGCTGAAGCGGGTCACCGACGAACGGGACATATTAAAAAAAGCCGCGGCGTACTTCGCAAAGCTGTCCGACTGAGGTACGCCTTTATCCGCGACAACAGCCGTTGTTGGCCTGTTCACCTGCTCTGTCGGGTTCTGGATGTACATCCGGGTGAATTTTATTTCTGGCTTCAGCAGCCACATTCACAGCGCCACCATGCAGACCAGATGGTGACCGGGCAGATCAAACAGTTCTGGCTTGAGTCTGGCTGCGTCTATGGTTATCGCAAAATCCATCTCGATCTTCGTGATACCGGGCAGCAGTGCGGAGTGAACCGGGTCTTGTGTAAGCACACCCGTTTTAGTTCCACGCACTTTTTGAGGTTTCCGGTTTTTCGGCCATCAACCGGTACTCCTCCGGCGTCAGGTTATTCAGGGATTCATGAGGCCGCTCGCTGTTGTATTCCATCAGCCAGCGACTTCTGATTTCCCGGGCTTCATTCAGCGTTCTGAACAGGTAAAAATCCAGGATTTCTGTTCGGTACGTCCGGTTAAACCGTTCGATAAAGGCGTTCTGCGTTGGTTTTCCCGGCTTGATAAATTCCAGCATCACTCTGTGCTCTTCAGCCCACTGTGCCAGCGTCAGTGAGACCAGTTCTGGTCCGTTGTCCATCCTCAGTTTCAGTGGATAACCCCGGTTTGCCACGATTCTGTCCAGCACCCTGACCACCCGCTGTGCCGGGATATTCAGATCAATTTCTATGGCGAGGGCCTCGCGGTTAAAGTCATCAACCACATTAAAGGTCCGGAAGCGTCTGCCGCAGACCAGCGCATCATGCATAAAATCGATGGACCAGCTCTGGTTAAGCGCTTCCGGCGTAGCCAGTCGCGCCGGGTTACGTGCGGGTAAACGCTGTTTTCCCTTGCGACGAAAATTCAGTTTCAGCAGGCAGTAAATCCGGTGAACGCGTTTATGGTTCCAGGTGTTACCCTGCCTGCGCAGCAGCTGGAACAGCTTTTTGAAGCCGTATCGCGGGTAGCGCTCTGCCAGCTCAGTCAGCACCTGGATCACCGGTTCATCACGCCGGGTATCGGGCTGGTAAAAACAGACCGTCCTGCTCAGCGATAACGTCCTGCAGGCCTGGCGAATGCTCATGGTAAATTGCGCAGTCAGGTAACCGACGAGCTCACGCTTTATCGCTGGTTTTAAAGCTTTTTTTCGATGACTTCTTTAAGTGCCCGGCATTCAAGGCTGAGATCAGCAAACATCTGTTTGAGGCGACGGTTTTCATCCTCCAGGTCTTTCATCTTTTTTATATCAGAGGCTTCCATACCGCCAAACTTCGCTTTCCAGTTGTAATAGCTGGCTTCAGAGATACCGGCTTCACGGCAGACATCCTAACGGTATGTCCGGCTTCGACGGACTTCAGAACGGCAATGATCTGGTGTTCGGTGAATCGGGCTTTACGCATGGTGATCTCCTCACAGGACATAATCAGTATGTCGGAAGATCTCTAAAAGTGAATGGTCCGGTTTGTCGGGGTACTTACAAGAACAGTAGCAACAGGATATAGAGAGCACAAAAAACAATCATAAATTAAATCATCAAATCTAGAACATCCCCCTAAGAGCTTTACTAGGTCAGCAAAGAAAACCTTCAGGCTACCACTGTAATAACTCTGCCATCTGAAATACTATAATAGCCCTCTATACGAGAACCTGTAATGCGATTACGCGAAAGGTTTTGGGTCAATTCTAATGTTATCTTCTTATTTGAAGTATCGATTCTGCAAACTTTAGCTGCATCAAAATTGAAGAAGCGCCCAACTTCAGGGTAGAGCGCTTTAAAAAGACTCTCTTTCACGGAAAAGATGAGTAATAACGCAGTAGTATAGTCAATGCCGCTGTCTGAAAGAACATACTTTTCATCCGCCGACACAAACATGTCTGCTGTATCCCTCATTGTTTCCGGAGCAAAAAACTCTATGTCAACACCAGGTGTCATACCCGATTTCTTTGGAGCAATTACTGCTATGGAGCATTCATCAGAGTGCGACAAACTTCCGCACCACTCAGATGGCCAAACCGGAGAGCGGTTTGATGACGTCCCTGGTGTTTCGTTACAACCAAATAGCCTGAGAGCTTTTTGTGCAGCATAACGTGCTGCAAGATATTCAGCTTTTCGTTTCACAACGGCCAGAATCAGTTGATTCGGAAAAGGAATTGAAAATTCAGTAAAAAGTTCGTCATCATATTGCTCAACTGAAAATTTAACCTGACAATAAAACATAGACGGAAATGGTTCAACCCAACCCATGTTAATATTTTGGATGAAAGGAGGGGCGGAGTCACTTTTCGTTTCAGTAAACATAAAATCTATCAATTATTTGTAATATTTTAAACAGAAGTACAATTATACCTTACCCACTGTACATTTCATAGACTGACCTCAGGGGGATATTTTTTTAGAATGACACATGATGTTGACCTGCCCCCAGAATTAAATACAAGGCTCAATTAGTAATGTCGGATCCTTCACTCTCAGAATTACCCTTTCTACAGCTCGCTGCAAATTCAGACGGCGTCTGATAATTCAGCGTGGAGTGCGGGCGACATTCGTTATAATCCTGACGCCATTCGCTGATGGTTTTCCTGGCATGACTGACGTCGCTGAACCAGTGTTCATTCAGGCATTCATCGCGAAAGCGCCCGTTAAAACTCTCAATAAATCCGTTCTGTGTCGGCTTGCCGGGCTGGATAAGTCGCAGCTCAACTCCATGCTTAAAGGCCCACTGATCGAGTGCGCGGCAGGTAAACTCCGAGCCCTGAACGGTTATTATCGTAGCCGGACAGCCGCGAAACAGCGCAATGCTGTCCAGAATACGCGTGACCTGCGCGCCTGAAATCCCGAAGGCAACAGTGACCGTCAGACATTCCTTTGTTAAGTTATCGACGCAGGTAAGGCACTTGATCCTGCGACCGGTAGCCAGCGCATTCATGACGAAATCCATCGACCAGGTCATGTTGGGCGCCGCCGGGCGGAGCAGCGGAAGCCGCTCAGTCGCCAGACCCTTGCGACGACGCCTGCGTTTAGCGCCCAGCCCGTTCAGATGATAAAGGCGGTACACGCGCTTGTGATTAACCATAAGCCCTTCACGGCGCAGTAACTGCCATATGCGGCGGTAGCCAAAACGCCTGCGCTCCGGTGCCAGTTCAGTAATGCGCCCTGATAAATGTGCATCAGCAGCCGGACGCTGAGCATCATAACGGCAGGTCGACAGGGACAAACCTGTAAGCCTGCAGGCACGACGTTGCGACAGACCGGTGGCATCACACATCAACAACACGGCTTCCCGCTTCTGGCCTATCGTCAGTACTTTCGCCCCAGAGCCACCTGAAGCGCCTCCTTATCCAGCATGGCTTCGGCAAGCAGCTTCTTGAGCCTGGTTTTCTCTTCCTCAAATGACTTCAGGCGCTTAACCTCAGGCACCTCCATACCGCCATACTTCTTACGCCAGGGATAAAACATGACGTCGGGAATGGCGTGCTTACGGCAGAGTTCCCGGGCAGAAACTCCGGCTTCAGCCTCGCGGAGAATACTGATGATCTGTTCATCGGAAAAAAGCTTCTTCATGGGGATGTCCTCATGTGGCTTATGAAGACATTACTAGCATCGCGGTGTATTACAATCAACGGGGAGCAGGTCACGTGCTTGATAAACTTCTTACGAATGGGTAACAGGTCAAGTTTAAACCTCTGTTTTTAATGTGTTTAAAGTTGATGCTTTTCCCACTTGCATTACAGGCTTGTTTCTACTGAAAGACCTGCGAATGTTGATGTGATTCCCATCTGTGCCCGGCTACAGATTTCAATGACAGTTTTTTGAAAAGCCTGATATCTGCCGATGGCGTGTTATTGATGCCTTTCCCACACCAGTTTCGTCCATGACTTGATGCTTTTCCCATATTTTGGTTCATTGAACCATTATCACCCAACCTTGTGCAGGTGACGGGGAGGATCTGAGGATGTTGACCCTTTTCCCACAAGTAAACAGTTAGCAAGTTGATGCCTTTCCCATACCTCTCCCCGTATGATGAAGTTGACTCATTTCCCATAAGCAAACTGCTCAGTGAAGTTGACACGTTTCCCAATTTCATCGAGATGCCTTTTGCGAACAGCCTCGGCGATCGCCAGCTTATTCGGGAAATACTGATACAGCGAACCGATGCTGACGCCGGCGGTGTGCGCCACCTCGTTGGTCGTGAAGTTTGCCCAGCCTCTCTGCGCCAGAACGCGAGCACCTGCCTCGACAATACTCTCCACCGTACTCTGGGAACGCTGCTGTTTGGGGCGTTTGCGCATCGCGCGGTGTTCTGTGGGAATGCGAGTAGCCATTAACAACCTCCATTATTAATATGAGGATGCGCTCATATTCTGGATTTTTGTAAAACCGGAAGAGTATCTGCAGCTGGAAGCGGGGTTTCTGGCGACGGTGGCGGCGCCGGACGTGGCATCCGTGCTGGATGAACTGCACCCACTGAACGGGGACTTATGACATGACGGTAAGAGACAGCGGTTTCAGCGCAGGCACCGAGGCGCCCGTCAGCCGGGCTGAAGAAGACCGCTATGGTTTTGAAGGCGTAGCAGCAGGTCTTGTCCGCAGCATACTGGCCTTGGACAATGACGTCAGTACGGTGATCGGGATTGAAGGAAAATGGGGCGCGGGGAAAACCAGCCTGCTCCGCCTACTGATGAACAAACTGGAAGATCTTAAACCCGACGGCACATACGTTCTCCACTTAGCGCCGTGGCTGCGAGCTAATAGCATGAGCCCGGTTGACTCACTGCTCTTGCCTGTAGCCGCAATTCTCCGGGAGGAAGAGGAAAGGCGCCAGCCGCCCCCACGTAATCTCTGGCAGAAATTCCAACGGCGCATCCGGAGGGGCAGGAACACCGGCGCGGCGCTGGACATGCAAAACTATCTCCGGCAGACCTCCGGGCGACTTGCGCCTCTGGCAGAGTTTGCCGGCAACTTCGTTCCAGTCCTCGGGATGGCCGCAAAGGGTATGGAGACGCTTGCGAAGCTTGATCTATCGGGCCGACAGCAGACTGCAAGTGACCTGCACGCCAGCCTTGATAAAAAAATCAGGCTACTTGACTTGAATTTTATCGTCATCATCGATGATCTCGACCGGCTGGAGCCGTCTCAGGCCGTGGAAGTGCTGCGTCTGGTACGGTCGGTGGCCAACTTTTCCCGTCCAGCGTAAAAATATCGGTGCGATAACCAATTTCCTCCATCGCCGGGCGATGCAGATCATTACGCAGTTTTGGGTGACCGGCCAGAACGACGGATAGCCGACCACCGCCGTCTTCAACCATTTCCATGTATCGCACCCTTAATGTCTTTCATTAGCTGCTTATGGTGGGCAGTTTCATAATACCCGGCCTGTTCAATAGACTGCGTCAGTCCATAATGCTCCATCACTTCAACCCGCATGGTCTTCTCCTGATTGTCTGCTACGAAAATAGTCTCTAATGCGGACGAGTACTTCACTACGGTTAAGCGTCTCAGTCAGAATACTGTCGATAAACGCCCGGTCTTCATCCGACATTCTGGCCAGCGGTATGGCCAGATCGTCGGCAATTGCCAGTTTTGCCGCAATAACGGTGGGAAAGTGGTATTCAAATTTTCGGGTATCAAAAGGATGACACAGATCACAATTAAGCAAATACATTAGAATTTCTTTATATTTAATTTTTAATTTGTGATAATACTACAAATATTCTTATGTTATATTGATATCTTACTATTTTAAACTCACTGTTTTTGATAGTATTCATCATCACAAGGACGTTGTTTTTATTATGAATAAAATTGCCATTATAGGAAGTTCATTTGAATTCCCATCAGTTAGTAATGATCATGATTTATGGATGGGATTGATAAATAAACGCTGTTTTTTCCATAATAATGCCTATCCTGGAGATGAATACATAAATGCTTGGGGGGGTGTGGAAAACCTGAAAGGTTTTGATTATCACTTCTTTGGTTACTCTTATCATGAAGCCAGCAAAATGGACCCTCAGCATCGACATCTGCTGCAACATAGCTGGTGGGCAATGGAAAATGCTGGCTATATGAACAGGGAATCGTTACCGGTTACGGCGGTATTCGCCTCGGCTAGTGAGAACCATTATCTGTTGCAAAATCTGGCAGGTGAATTGCAGGCGGGAACAGAAAATGAGGCCTTACTAGGCAACCTTCCAGACTTCCTGGCAACCCGAATCGCCTGGAAACTTGGCACAACAGGGCCGGCATTTTCCGTACAATGCGGATGCAGTTCTGGACTGGCTGCTCTCCATCAGGCTCGTATTGCTTTATTAACAGGACAGGCCGAGATGGCATTGGTGGGAGCCGTGTCACTGGCAGCCCCTCACTGTGAGGGATACGATTATCTGGCTGGTGGAATACGGTCTGTAGATGGCAAGATCCGTGTTTTTGATCGTGATGCCAGCGGTACCGTCTTCACGAATGGTGTTGCAGCTCTGGTTCTCAAACCTCTGCATAAAGCACTTGAAGATGGCGATAACATTTTAGGTGTGCTGGAAAGTAGTGCACTGAATAATGATGGAGCGGATAAAGCAGGCTTTACCGCTCCCTCTGTATCCGGTCAGCGTCGTGTTATTCAGCGGGCAATGAAAATAAGCAATATTGCGCCTGAAAACATTGCTTTATATGAAGCGCATGGAACAGGTACCCAATTAGGCGATCCTGTTGAATTTGCAGCGCTTCAGGAAGCTTGGCCCACGAAATCAGTTGCGGAACCTACCTGCGCATTGCAATCTGTAAAGGCTAATCTGGGACACTTGGATACCGTAAGTGGCCTTGCTGGCATCATTAAAGCTTGCCTTGTGTTGAAGCATCGTCAGCTTCCCCCACAACTGAATTTTGAGCATCTTAATCCACATATTACGCTGGAAGACTCGCCTTTCTTTATTAACACAGAGCCTCGGGTACTGGCAGAAAATGCTCGTTACGCTTGCATTAGCGCCTTGGGTATTGGAGGCACAAATGCCCATGTAATTTTGAGTGGGGCACCTGTGTTGACGGCATCCTCTGCTTTATCTTCTTCGCCACATCTCTTTTTACTTTCGGCACCTAGCCAAAAAGCTTTGGGCAGAGTTCGGAATAGCTGGGCAGGATGGCAGGGAGATGACCGTGCTATTGAAAAGGCAGCGGCGATGACCCGATTCGGAAGAACCGCCTTTCCTGTACGTCAGAGTGTTATTGCACACAGCATTGAGGAATTGAAAGCGGGTGTGAAAAATGCGGGAAGCGGCGTTACTGTTCCGGACACTATGCCTTCCATCGTAATGATGTTTACCGGACAGGGTTCGCAGTATGCAGGTATGGGGAAACAGTTATACGAATCTTCGACTTACTTTCGCGAGAGGCTAGATGAAAAATTAGCCATTCTGCGTGAGTTGTCGGGTAAAAATTATCGCGCGATATTATTCGAACTGCAGAATGAAATCCATATGCCTGAACATACCCAGCCCGGACTTTTAGCGCTGGAGGTTGCTTTGGCTGAATATTTAAGCCATTGCGGTGTCAAGGCAGACCTAATGCTGGGCCACAGTCTTGGCGAATATTCGGCAATGGTTGCAGCAAAGGCAATGAGCTTTCGGGATGCAGCAAGCTTGGTTGTTGTCAGGGCACAGTTGATCCAACAGACAGCGCCTGGCGCTATGTGCAGCATCATGGCTGGCGCAGAGTTGTTGCCCTCACTTTTGCACGGGACAGAAGTGGATATTGCCGCGCTCAACAGTGACATGTTAAGTGTTGTTTCCGGTAGCGAAAATGAACTCTCCCGGGTTATGACCCGTGCTCAGCAGGCAGGAATTTTTTATCAACCTTTAAAAGTTAAGCGTGCGTTTCACTCCCGACTACTTGAGCCAATTTTGCCTGCATTTCGTGAGGCTCTTCAGAACGCATCTTTTTCAGCCACACAAATACCGGTGATATCAACACTTACTGCACAGATTGAACCCTTTGCACACATCAGTCAGGCGGATTACTGGGTACGTCAGATGCGTGAACCGGTCGCATTTGCTGCGGCGGTCAGAAGGGCTGCTGCCACGGACAAGGCGGTCTGCTTTATTGAAGTAGGTCCCGGACATACGCTGAAAGCACTGGCTTCTCAGAATACGCATCATCCCTGTATTAACGTCTTACCGCATCCGGCAGAGTCAGAGCAGGCAGATAAAGTATTGATGACAGCTTTTGGTCGGTTGTGGGAGCAGGGGATAAACATTCAGTGGCAAAACATTCATGACCGTCGGCCAGAACCTGCTCTACCTGTGCCACCCGGTTATCCCTTTGAGTTAACTGAATGCTGGACTGAAAAACAGCGTACTGAACGCCTGACTCTGAACAGTTATCAGCGCTGCTGGGTGCCGCTAACTCGGCCGGAAAGGGTGGCGGAAAGTACGGGTGAATGGTTATTCATAACGGATGGTTCCTCTGCTACAGCCGGAATGGCTGACATGTTATGCAGCCGACTGAACTGTCAAGGTGACAGAACGCGCATCATTTCGTTTGATGCAGAGTCCTGGTACAAGATGATGAAAGAGGCTCCTGACAATATCTTACTGTTATTACATCCTGAGACCTTTCGCCGGGAAACCTTCAAACCATTGCTGATCTTATTGGATATGGTAAGAAACTGGCGGGGACAGGGGGCTCGTTGCCTGCGGATCATTACCCAGTCTGCCGTCGATTTGCTGGCGTCCCCTTGCCCTGCACTGGTAGCCTTGACTTCTGCTGTCAAGTCACTCAACCAAGAGTACCCTGCCTTGACGACCCGTTTGATTGATACAGACGGGCAGAATGAGTTGCTACTGGCACATGAAGTGACTGCCCAGTCGCCTGCCGTGGTCGCTCTGCGAGATGCTGATCGGTTTGGTGAAGGATTTCTCGCTGCACCGCTAACGGAAAAAAGCAGTGGTGAAATAACACCGCCCCGTTCCGTAGTCATCCTAGGCGGTGGTGGGCAGGTAGGGCTCCAGTATGCCAAGGTCTTTCTTGAAAACAGTCAGGCACATGTCTGTCTGCTACAGCGTAGCTCGCTCGAGACCCTAAGAAAGCAGGGTGTTGAGGCAGGAATGCAACGCGCTGACCGGATTGAAGCATTGATGCAACGGTGGCCGGGACGTCTGACGTTGGGGGAAGCAGATGTGCAGTCAGTCTCCTCGTTGATGACCGCATGCCAGAAAGCCAGAACGGATATGGGGAGTCTGGACGTACTTATTCATACAGCCGGTATTGATGCATCTATGCATTATCAGCTAATCCGCGATGTGGACGCACCATTCTGTGAGCTGAGCTTTGCGGCAAAAAGCCAAGGGTTGCACAACATGGCAGAAGTTGCCTCTTCGCTTGAGGTGCCGCATTGCCATGTCATTTCATCAATTTCATCTGTGCTTGGCGGTATCGGTATGTATATCTACGGAGCCATGCATGCCTGGCTCGATGCTGCCGTTGCCGAGCTTCGTCGGCATCACTCTTCGCGCTGGACACTGCTGAATTGGGAAGCATGGGAATTTGGAAATGACGAAGACGTGCCTGAGCATTTCCGTCAGGGAGCATTTGGCTCTGAACTTAATCGCTATGCAATGCAGCCAGCTCAGGGGCGCCGGTTTCTCTGGCAATGTTGGCAGGATCTGCAGGGGCAGCGAATCATTTCCAGTGTTGACTTTCAACAGCGTTATCGGGAATGGGTCGAAAACCATCACGAAGCGGCGAGTTCTGTAGATGATGCATCGGCACAAAAAGCTCCTCGTCCTGACATGAAGAGCGAATATCAGCCTCCCCAAACGACTGCCGAAGAAAAAATTGTTGCGGTCTGGGAGTCATTACTTGGTCTGAATGGAATAGGTATTGACGACAATTTCTTTGAATTGGGCGGACATTCATTACTGGCTTTAAGAATGACCGGGCAAGTGAACCAATCTGTCAATGCCTCTATGTCCATGGTGGATATTTTTCAATATCCCACAGTCCGCAAACTGGCTGCGAGTATTACCGGCAACAGAAGTTTCGACACGGCCCGTGCCGATGCTGCCCAACGAGCTCAAAGGCGTCGCCAGAGCCACAACAGCAAACGCGCTTAATTCACGTTTCATCCCTTTTTAACGGAACTATCGGGAAAAATATCCATGAATGACAGTAATAAAATCGCGATCGTTGGTTATGCCGGCTCATTAACGGGTTGTCCTGATGCAGAGCAACTGTGGCAACTGACTTCACAGGGAAAAGAAGGTATCCGACGTTATACACAGGAAGAGATTGCCAAACACCTGCCTGCCTCATTTTATCAACTACCCAGCTTCCGTCCCGTTGGCGGTGGCCCCGAAAATTATCGTCAGTTTGACGCTGCTTTTTTTGGTTATAACCCTAAAGAAGCTGCTTATATGGATCCGCAGATCAGAAAATCACTGGAATATGCCTGGCTGGCGTGTGAACACGCAGGTTATGCACCCGATCAGATTTCCGCGCCAACTGGCGTCTATACCGTTTCGGCTGTAAACAGCTACTTTAATGAAAACCTTGCTGTCCAGTATCACCAGCGGGCTGATTTACATGAGCAAACGCAACTTCTCTATCTGAACGAACCCGATTTCATGGCTTCGCGGATTGCTTATCATTTTAACTGGCAAGGGCCAGCAGTAAATCTTCGTAGTGGATGCTCGAGTTCACTGGTTGCCATTCATGAAGCCTGTATGAGTTTATTACAGTTTGATATCGATATGGCGGTGGTAGGAGGAGCGGTTATTAAACCACGCTATCAATATGGATATCACCATGAACAGGATGGTATTCAGTCCGATTCTGGCCATTGTGCACCTTTCTCCGCAGATGCGGATGGTACGATTTTTACCAATGGTGTTGGCTTTCTTGTGCTCAAGCGCTATGAAGATGCCATTAAGGATGGTGACAGCATTCATGCAGTCGTTCTCGCTACAGCCATAAACAATGATGGCTGCGATAAAGTTGGCTACATGGCACCCTCGGTGTCGGGTCAGATCAGAGTCATGCTTGGTGCGCTGGCAAATGCGGAACTGGAGCCTCAAGATATTACCTATATAGAAGCGCACGGTACTGGCACCAGTGTTGGTGATCCGATTGAATTTGAAGCGCTTACAAAGGTGTTTGACGGGCTGCCTGCGGGATCGGTGGCGCTGAGTACGGTTAAAGCCAATATCGGACATCTGGACGCGTTGTCTGGGATTGCAGGTGTGCTCAAAGTCATTCAGGACATGAAGCATCAATCTGTCTCACCTCTGGCAAATTATACCCAGCCCCATCCTGCTGTCAGACTTGATCAGTCTCCTTTTACCATCCCGCAAAGTCTGACTGAGTGGCAACCCTCCGCGTCGTACCAACGCATTGCTGCCATCAGCTCATTTGGCGTAGGTGGAACAAACGGGGCATTGATCCTCGAGCAGGCACCTGCTGACGTCAGGCCGACAGTGGTAGCAGGTACACCTGTCTTTATCGGCTTTAGTGCTCGTACTCCCGACGTCGTATTTCAGCAGGTTAAGCGGATGCATGATTGGCTAAAGGAGCATCCTGAAAGTCAATTAGCCGACATTGCCTGGACATTATTGAGTGGGCGTAGCGCATTTAAATATCGTTGGGGCTGTGTCGTAGATTCAGTGAGTGATTTGTGCGACAGACTGTCAATGGCTGATTCTGTTGAGTGTATGACCGTTACGGCGAGTCGTAGCTGGACGCTGGAGGAAGCTCAGCAGGCGACGGCGGTGCAACTGTCTGATTTCTGGTTAAGCGATGGCAACATTGTTACCAACACGTCTTTTCCCAAGAGCTGTCGACGTATTCCTTTGCCTGGCTATCCTTTTCAAGCTCACGATCACTGGATCGATGCGGAACCATTCAATACAGAACAGGGACAGTCAACTGAAAATAGAAAAATCAGTGATATTTCCCAGTGGTTTTATACACCCTATTGGAAAAAACAACGCATCTCTGCCTTGACCGTTAATATAACAGGTAAACGCATACTGATGTTCCATCATGACGATAGTTTTTCCGGGCAGTTTAGCGAGGAATTAATCCAACAGGGTGCGAGTCTGTTACATGTAGTCGCTGGGGAAAAATATGCCCGACTGGGCGACGATCATTATCGTATAGAGCCCGGAAATGAAATGCACATGAAGTTGCTGATTCAGGATTTGGCTGAAACAGCTATGTTGCCCGACTGGGTGGTTCATCTGTGGTGTCTGGGTAATCAAAATGAGACAACAGATCGCATTCAGTCTCAAGGGCTGTATACCATGGTTGCCTGGTGTAAGGCGTATAATGAGCTAGCGCTAACGGTGAATTTTCATACGTTACTGGTTGCAGACAGAATGATCAGCATCGTTGGTGAAGAGGATATTGAACCAGCAAAGTCTACTTTGCTTGGCATCTCACAAGTGTTGCCCAAAGAATATCAGGACATCCAGTGTCATCTGGTGGATATCGCGCCTAATTTTCAGGCCGAACAAACGATTCGGATGCTATTGGCTGAGATGGGCAGTGGCAGCAGCAGTGAAATTGCCATAAGAGGTGTCCATAGATTTGTAAAAGACTATGCACGTTATAGCGTGTCAGAAACACAGCTGGGCGAAAGTCTGCTGTCTGGTAACAAAACCATCCTTATTGTGGGCGGACTTGGCAATTTTGGTTTGGAACTGGCGGAGTTTGTGGCACTGAATTATCAGGCACAGGTCTACCTGACTACCCGCACGCGTTTTCCTGCCCATTCAGAGTGGCAAAGCTGGCTGGAACAGCACGGAAGTGAGAACATTGTCAGCGAAAAAATACTGCATTTACAGAGAATTGAAAATCTGGGGGGCAGAGTCGAGATCTTGACGGCGGACATTACTTGCCGGCAAGACTTAGTCCAGATTAAGACATTATTACAGACGCGTCACAGACGTGTGGATGGCGTTATTCATGCTGCCGGAACGGTTGACAGCGGAATGATCCATACAAAGACGCGCGATTCGCTGGAACAGGTCTTCTCGCCTAAAATTGCCGGCACAATGAATCTCTGTGATGTTTTCCTGCCACTTAATCCTGATTTCATCCTGCTTTGCTCCAGCATGAATGCCATCATTGGTGGCTTGGGTCAGGTTGACAATACGGCTGCGAATGCTTTTGTGGATGCCTGGGCGGAGCACTGCCATCAACGCGGCTACACGCAGGTGCTGGCGATTAACTGGGGTGCTGTGAACGAAGCGCGGGCCAGAAACTATTCTGCACAGCCACAGTTCAAAGAACTTAGCCGTGAGCATATTAAAAACAAAATGTCTCAGGATGAAATTTTTGAAGTCTATCGCCGACTATTCTCTACTACTTTCGGTTCCCGTGTTGTGGTTTCCACACTCGATTTCAACAAAGTTATTGAAAACTGGTCACGAGTGGGATCTGTTGCGTCGCTGACGCAGAAAGTAACGCTGATCTCACGTAGTAGGGATGAGTTTGTACAAACCTCGTGGAAAGATCCTCTCTCAACGTATGAAATTACCGTCGCAAAACATTGGGAAGCATTGTTAGGCATCGAGCGGGTTGGTAATGATGACAATTTCTTTGAGTTGGGCGGGAATTCTTTAATCGTTCTGCAACTGATAAGTCTTCTTAAAAAAGACTATCCCATCAGGATGCACGCCATGGCGATTTATGAACATCCAACCGTGCGGGAATTTGCAGCTCACGTTGAACAGTTAGCGCGTGAATATATGGACAAAGTCCAGATTGCTTAATCTGTATCAACGGATGATAAGAGAGATAAGAAATGAATGGTTCCATTATTGAGCGCGTGCTGAAGCACGCAAAGCTTCGGCCGAATGCGACTGCTATTTACTGGCAGCAGGATAAAATTAGTTACTACCAGCTGGCGCAAAAAATTCTAACGCTGGCGGAACATTTCCGTCAGATCCCGCAGCCGGGACCTGTGGCTGTTCATCTGTCCAGAACACCCGATTTAATTGCAGCATTACTGGCAGTTTGGCACAGTGGGCGTGCATTTGTTGCGCTTGATGCCCGGCATCCGGAGGCACGGCGACAAAGTATTATTGTCGAAAGTGCACCAGCAGCCATTGTCTATGACACACAGCCTCCGACTGCAACAGACTGCCAGCTATGGCATATTAGCGAGCTGACAGAAAATAATGCAGCCATGACCGACATGCTGCCTCAACAACATTCTAATGATATAGCTTATTTACTGTATACATCAGGCTCCACCGGCAAGCCTAAGGGGATTGCTATCGGCCACCCCAGTGTGGAGGCATTAACGGACTGGGCTCTGGCATTTTATTCGCCTAAACAGCTGAAATGTGTACTCGCTTCCACAACCATCACCTTTGACCTGGCTATTTTTGAGATTTTTGTTCCTCTTGCTGCGGGAACGTCTCTCTATCTGGTTGATTCTGCACTTGACTTGTTGACGCCATCGTCCAGCTACGCTGCGCTGACATTAATTAATACGGTGCCTTCAGCGGCTCGTGAGCTAGTGCGAGCACAGGCGATCCCTAAGGGGGTTACGACGTTGAATCTGGCGGGAGAAGCACTGCACTGGAAGCTGGTTAATGACATTTACCAGTGCAGCCAAGTGAGCTGTATATGCAACCTTTGGGGGCCATCAGAAGATACAACCTACTCAACTGTTTATCGAAGCTTGAGGGAAGAGGAACGGCCGGAAAGCGGGCCTGTACCGATTGGCCGGGTCATTGAGGGAAGCCAGGCATTTATTTTAAATGATGCACTGCAGTTGGTAGCGTTTGGTGAACCGGGAGAGATATGTCTGGCGGGCAACGGGCTAGCTGAAGGCTACCACAATAATCCCAGCCTTACCGCCGAACGCTTCCCTTTTATCCGTGGGCTGGAAGGACAATTGCTGCGTATCTATCGGACTGGTGACTGGGGACATCAGGATCGCAATGGCATTCTACATTTCCATGGACGTATGGATTTCCAGGTCAAAATTCGTGGTTACCGCATCGAGCTAGAAGAGCTGGAACAGTCCTTACTGACACTCAATGAGGTACGCGAAGCTGCCATCATTGTAGATAACACACTCCAAGAACAGCAAAAATTGATTGCTGTTGTGGTAAAAAGCGATATTAATGAGCCGGACGGCGATTTTACTGCCCGTTGCCTAAGTCGATTACAGGCAATGCTTCCTCCTTATATGATGCCGCATGTGTGGCATATCCGTTCAGTAGCGCTGCCGCGGACAACGAGTGGCAAAATTTGTCGACGCACCCTCAGTGAGGAATGGAGTCAGACATTATCACGCTCAGGTGAGCCCCCGTTGTCTCCAGTTATGCAGATTATGGCAGAGGCGCTTGGATCAGTTCCTGATGAAGATGCGGCATTCATGGCGCAGGGTGGGGATTCCCTATCTGCTGTGAGATTTCAGACACTGCTCCGCACACAACTCGGTAAGTTAATGAGTCTTGATACCCTGCTGAGCCAGAACGTCACGCTCAGGGAACTGGAACAGCAGATTCAAAGCATGCCAGTGTCTGTTGGGGCAGTTTCGGTGCCACTTATGCTTGAAGCTGATCGCCTCAGTGCAATTGAGTACCGCATGTTTAAGGTGTATCAAACGCATCGTGCCAGGGCCTGCTACAACATCGGAGTAACATTATATTTTGATGAGGGCGTCGATGTTCCTCGCTTAAAACAGTCATTTCTCACTGTGCTTCACAGGAGTCGGGCTTTATCTTGCTGTATCGAACCTGATGAGCAGGGGGCCTGCTATCGTCCTGCATGTCTGGATGACGTGTGGCGGCAGGAATGTGGTTCAGGCACAGACGGTGAACTGTCTGCATTTTATGGGATTCCGTTTCAGTTGGAATCTGAGCCTCCTGTTCGGGCATTGTTGCTTAACAATGATCATGCTGTGGGCAGCACGTTGTTGCTTTCAATCGCTCATACCGCAGTGGACGGGCTTGGCTTACGTGCGTTGCTTCAGAATATCGCATTACTTTACCGGGATGAGAGACATTCAGCACCGGAAGCTTATGTGATAACTGAGCCCGATGAGGCACGTCGGCGGGCCGCCCATTCCTACTGGCAAGACGTTTTGAACGGATTTCAGTCAAAACCTGTCTGGCCTCAGTCGTTATGTAATGTACCCGATGGCTCACTCTCCTGGACTTTCAGCCGTGAGGTACATCATGAGCTGGTAGATAAAGGGCGTGAAAAAGGCGTCACGCTGCCGGTATTACTCATGACGACATTGTTTATCGCGCTTCAGCGATTAAGCGGAAATCAGGACATAGTGATCGCCACTCCTGTGGCAAACCGCCAGCAATCAGAGTTACAGCGTTGTGTTGCAAATATGACCAATACGCTGCCTTTACGTTGTCAGTTGAACGATGAGAGCAACGCGGGGGATGTCCTCAGGAAAATTCAGAAACAGCTCAGTGATAGTCTGGCCTGGCAGGACGTAGCCATAGACGGAATAATGGCCGATCTGGAAGGTGTGGCAGATAAAGATGCCATGTTCAGTACGCTATTTAGCTATATGGATTTTCTACAGGGCATGGGAACATCTTTTGACCTGTCTGTTCGCTGTGATTTTTATCAGCCTCAGGAAGCCAAAGCACCGCTGGTGGTTTCCGCTATTGTGACTGAAGAGGGCGATTTAAGAGTTATTTTTGAATATCAGGGAGACACAGTTTATCCGGAATGGGTAAGCACACTCTCCCAGTTGTTCAAACAACTCCTCTGTCAGGGCTGCGCGATGGAAGACACGGTACTCCGTCAAATCAACCCAGTTCCCCTGGCGCAGCAGCCTTTATTACAGGCATTGCAGGAATCCTCCCCTGTGGCAACTGCTACATCGCTGGTGAGTTGGCTGGCCACTAGTGCAGAAATCTTTTCCAGCCGTATTGCTGTTCAGGATGACGATACCGCAATAACGTATGCCCGGTTGTGGCAGGAAACGGAAAGCCTAGCCGCTGGATTACAGGCTTCAGGGGTTAAACCGGGCGATGCCGTCGGTGTCAGTATGGAAAAAGGCTGGCGATTGATTGCCGTTTTATGCGCGGTATTGCGTACAGGTGCTTTCTATGTGCCGCTTGATCCCCGTAATCCGTCTGCGCGAAATCACTATATTGCTCAACAAAGTAAAGTTTGCCTGACGGTGGTGGATGATTCGGTCATACCTGCGCCGAAAGACATTCATTACAGCGTGCTCCTACGCCAGAATCAGAGTATGACACCTGTATCGGTTTCCGGAGACGATCTGGCATATGTCATATTTACGTCTGGGACAACAGGGCAGCCTAAAGGTGTCACTGTAACGCATCATAACGTCTGCAGACTGTTCAGCGCCTGTCAACAATGGGGCAACTTTGGTGAGCAGGATAGCTGGACGTTGTTTCACTCCTTTGCATTTGACTTTTCAGTGTGGGAAATATTTGGTGCCTTACTCTATGGTGGGCGTCTAGTCATCGTTCCACCAGCCCTGGCAACTGACATGGTCGGCTTCGCCTCCTTGTTGGATCAACATTGTATTACGGTATTAAGTCTGACACCCACTGCGTTCCGTAACTTCATTGGGACCACGGGTACGACGTTAAATCATAGCCCGAGGATGATTATTTTTGGTGGAGAAGCGTTACGTCCGGCAGATTTAAATCCATGGTGGCAGTGTTACGGCTCAGAACAAACTCGCCTGATCAATATGTACGGCATCACTGAAATTACTGTTCATGCCACTGTGCATGAGATGTCCCCCGACGACACAATGTCATGTATCGGCAAGCCGCTTGCAGATAATGGAATTGTACTGCGGGATAAGCGAGGATTGCTCTGCCCGGTTGGCGTTCCTGGCGAATTGTGTATCACTGGAGATGGGGTGAGTCCCGGATATCTTAACTCGCCGGCGCTCAATCAGCAGCGGTTTGGCACACTGGTCAGTCAGACAAATCGCTATTACTTTAGTGGTGATTTGGCTGTTGCTGATGGCAATGGGCAACTGTATTACTTGGGTAGGCTAGATCAACAGGTAAAAATTAACGGCCATCGCGTTGAATTGGATGAAATCAGCATCACACTCAGACAGATTCCGGGCATAAAAGCTTGTGTCGTAAGAGCGATTCACATAGGCGGTGGTACACGCATGTTGGCCGCTTGGTATGTCGCGGAACAGGATATTACGCCGCAAACGGTTACAAAGCTTTTGTCACAAACGCTGCCTGTATGGGCAATCCCCGAGAAGCTGATGCGTATTGACGCCCTTCCGCTAACCGTAAACGGCAAAATAGACGAAAGTCAGCTGCCTGACCCGTTAACGGACACCGGCCTTTCTCAACAGCATCCAACACAACCGGTACAGTACATCTGGCAGCAAATCCTTGGCCACAAAAGCCTGCCAGATGATTTGCCATTTTTTGAAGCGGGTGGCAGCTCAATCAAGGCGGCATTGCTAGTTCAGCAGTTGAATAAATTGCTGGAGCAACCTGTTATTACTTTACTTGACATATTTCGCCACCCCTGCATCCGTGACCAGCAACGGTTGGTTGACAAGTTTTTTGAGGAAGAAACGATCTGATGACTATGGATATCGCAATCACAGGAATGAGTGTTCGCCTGCCCGCAAGTGACACACCGTGGCAGCTTCATGAATTATTGGCTGATGCTGGGTCGGCAATTGAACGATTTGATAACGAGCATCCTGACAGAGTGGGAGCCAGGGGAATAATTCAACGGCACGACTGGTTTGATTCCCGGTATTTTCGGTTGGCTGAAGCGGAGGCCAGCCGTCTGGACCCGCAACACAGACTGGCGCTTGAGGAAGCAGTCAAAGCGTTGGAGTCTGCCGGATATCGTTCGCTTAGTAGCCGACAGGCTATTGAATGCGGCGTGTTTGCCAGTTGCTCCGCTAATCAGTCCCACTGGCAGGCCTGTCTGGAACAGGATGCAGACAATGCCATTGCCCGCTATAACCTGTTGCTCGCCAATGATAAAGACTTTTTAGCGACGCGTATTGCTTGGCATCTTGATCTCACAGGGCCTGCAATGACGGTACAAAGCGGCTGTTCCAGTGGTCTTGCTGCTTTGCATCAGGCTTGCCAGGCTTTACGAATGGGAGAGTGCTCTATTGCGCTTGTCGCAGGTGTTTCACTGACATTGCCGTTAAAGGAAGCATATCCTGTCAGTGAAGGAATGATATTTTCTCCATCCGGATCCTGTTGCCCTTTTACTGAAGATGCTGATGGCACTATTGGCGGGACCGGGGCGGTTGTGCTCGTACTGCAACAGCTGGAACAAGCACTGCTGGAGGGAGCCCCGTGTTGGGGCATAATCAAGGGCAGCGCAGTAAATAATGATGGTAGAAAAAAGGTCAGTTTCACGGCACCGAGTATTGACCAACAGATTGCCGTTATGCAGCGTGCGTTAAAAGTGGCGGGAGTAAAAGCCAGCGATATTGGCTTTATAGAAGGTCATGGTACGGCAACAAGCATGGGGGATGCGATTGAGCTGGCTGCCTTGAGTGAAGTCTATGGTCGCCAGATGCCGCTTCCTTCACTCGGGAGTATCAAAGCAAATATCGGTCATCTGGATGCAGCAAGTGGCCTTGCGGGCGTTGCAAAATGTCTGCTGTCATTCCACAACCAACTGATCTATCCGCAGCCTCACAAGACCGGCACGATCCTCAAAGGCACGTCTTCTTTTGCTTTACATGCCCGGCCCTTGCCATGGCGTGGTGCATCACGCATGAGCGTCGTCACGTCGCTTGGCGTTGGTGGAACAAATGTGCATATGGTATTGGGCGAGGCACCACCACGAGAAATGAAGCATATAACCGGGCCCTTCCTTATCCCTTTAGCTGCATCCACTGGGCAGAGGGTACAGGAACTGGCACGTCAGTTGCGCGAAGCGACTGAATCCATGTCGCCTGACACACTGCCATATTGCGCCTGGACGCTTCAACAACGTTATCTTTCTGAAAAATTCAGCTACCGTTGTCATTTGGCTGTACAGAACTGGGAGCACTGGCAGCAGCAGTTACAGCAGGTTGCTGACGGGGCTCCTCTGAGCATTATGCATTGTGAGGATGCTCCGCCAGTACTGAATAAAAATGAGGGGCTGTACAGAATCGCGCTACCAGCGACACCTCTTGACAGCCACAGCATCCCGTCACCAGTTGAGCAGCCCGGCAAGAACTTCATTCAGCCTGAAGGAGGGGAACCTGATAGCGATCCCGAAACCCTGATTGTCGCGGCCTGGCAAAAATGCTTGGGGTTCAGTGATAAACCTACCACTGACACCCATTTTTTTGAAGCAGGCGGGAATTCTCTGCTTTCTGTTCAACTTATACAGGCATTAAGGCAGCAGGGCTTCACCACCGTGAATATCGCCGATATCTACGCTGCGCCAAAGCTAAGCCATTTTGTCAGGCGGCTGAAACAGAAGGACAGTGAGAAAGCTGACGTAGTGCCACAGGAAGTCAATACTGATTATAAGGAGATGTGACTATGTATCTCAGCCCGGTACGTAATAACAGAGCAGATTTTGTCATCCTTTTTATTCCTCATGCCGGCAGTTGCGGTGAGGCTTACATGCCTTGGTTCAGGTATTTTTCTCAGCATGCGGATTGCCGATATTTGCAATTGCCAGCCCGTGGAGCCAGAAGGGAAGACGTTATGCCCGACAGTATCCAGTCAATGGCAGATTTGATATTGCCTGAACTAGAAAATCTCATGGATAAAAAGATAGTATTTTTTGGTCACAGCATGGGAGGTCTGATTGCATTTGAGCTGGCGTGTAAAATGGAAAGTTACTGGGATAAGCCTGCTCATGCTCTATTTATTTCAGGTTGCCGGGCACCTGATGAACCGATTATCCGAAGCCTTACTGGTCTGGGTGATAAACAATTAATCCGGGAGCTGGCAGGCATGGGAGGGACAGAGACTTTCTTACTTGAGCAGCCAGAACTGTTGTACCCCTTCTTGGCCACATTACGCCAGGATATTTGCTTGTGTGAAAAGTATGTCAGTCCGATATCTGAACCTTTGCGGACCCCTATCCATATTTTATGGGGAACGGATGATTATTTGATCACAGAAAAGATGATTGACGGATGGAGGCGATTTTCCAGCGAAAAGAACATCGCCTTTTATCCTCATAAAGGTGATCATTTTTATCATCACCAGCAATCAGAAAATGTAATTAGGCTTATCTGTGAAATCTTAACTCCGGTTGGAAATAATTAATAAACTCACCCAACTTAACGATGGGTAAAATACGCATGCACGATATGGACATTAAAAATACAGAGGAAGATATGATTAACATCAATGAAGTGAATGTCAGTCTTTATATGTCGGGTAATATTTCTGAAAAATTTTCCTCCCTAGCTCGGCAATTGCCGGACATGCAGGTACGTTACCTTAACGGACTTCAGTATATCGACTGTGGTAAACGCTCTGATACCTTTAATACCGTTTTTGGAACACCGACATTACAGGAAGATATTACGCGTATTACCCAATATTATAGTCAAAGAAATATGCCAGCAGCGTGGTGGTTTGCTGAACCCACGACGGTTATTGCAGAGTTATTGGAACAGGCAGGCTGGTGTCATGAAGAAAACGATGTAGGAATGTATTTTCCTCTGACTGCACCGATATCAGCTTGTCCGAAAAAAGTATTATCTTGCATCGAATATTGTGATAGTCCGGTGCGTTTTCGGGATTTTGGAGAGGTTTTATCAGCTATATTCGAGCCGGGTAATCCTGTTGAAGCAGAAAACATCCGTGCAATTTATCAGGCAGCAGGTGAACATTGTACTCGTCTGGATGAACATCTTATTCAGTTGGTAGGGTATCTGGATGGGGTACCTGTGTCGACGGCCACCCTGTATTTAAAAGACAATGTTGCAGGGATTTTTGATATTGCGACTCCGGAAAAGTGGCGCAGGAAAGGCTTTGGTAGCGAGATGTTTCACAGTGCTTTACAGTTAGCACAGAAAAAACAAGCAAAAATTTGCGTGCTGCAGGCATCTCCTGACGGACTAAATATTTACAAGAAATATGGCTTCAAAATTTCCGGTAAATTTGAAGTATGGAATCTGTCTACTACGGCCTAATGCAAGGGCATATAAATACCGTTTGTGATTTTTATTCTTTGAGAGATGATATGTATCGCCACCTGAATACGACTATATTTTTATTTTTGACTTTAATGTCATACTTCTTTTCATTCTCGATTAACGCACAGGATGAAACGGAAAATTTAATTGAAAAGCTAACGAATCTTCCAGGCGCAAGTAGTTTTGAAGGGCCTGTGCGAAATGTCATAACCGAATTGTGGAAAAATAATAATGTTGATATTTCTGTTGACAATGTAGGCAATGTTATTGCGCGGATTAAAAACAAAGAATCAGAAAAATCAAAAAACAATCTTAATGTGTTGATCATGGCTCATATGGATGAAGTGGGTTTTATCATCACAGATATTGATGAGCGAGGATATATTAAAGCTAAACCATTAGGGGGCTGGATAGATCATGTTTTATGGGGGCATCGCTGGAATATTTCGATTGGCGATAAAACGCTGCCTGCTTTCACAGGAATGGATGCACCGCATGTACTCAATGATTTCAGCGTTCCTCCAGCGGTCACATCGGCAAAACTATTCTTTGATACAGGGCTTAATCGGCAGCAACTGTTGGATAAAGGTGTCAGGCCTGGTTTAGCTATCACGCCAGCCGCTAATTTCACGATTCTGGATCCGGGTAAACGCTATGCGGCTAAAGCATTTGACGATCGCGCTCTTCTTGCCATGATGACCGAACTGCTGGCTGACATTAGTAAAAATCCTGAAACTTATAAACATCTCAATCTCACCTTTGCTGCAACCGTACAGGAAGAAGTCGGCATGCGAGGCGCTGCCGCGCTGGCTGGTCAGGTCGATGCTGATGTGATTTTGAATTTGGAAGCGGGCATTGCAAAAGATTACCCCACTCAATTTACCCAGGAAACTACCCCCATACTGGGTGCCGGGCCGGCTTTGTTCGTCTACGACGGAAGTATGTTACCTGATACCCGGTTAGTGACATTTATTCATGATGTAGCCCGTGATCACCATATTCCGAAACAGTGGGAGAGTGAACACAGTTACGGTCAGGATGCCTCTTCGCTACAGTTCTCTGGAAAGGGTGTCCGAGCCATTAATCTGGCTCTACCGATACGTTATGCTCACAGTCAATGGGGAATTATGGCGCGGCAGGATTATGATGCCATGCTTCAGTTACTCAAAGTGGCTTTACAGGAGATAAGCAGGGATAAGCTATGAACCATCAGCGTAGATTCTGGCTAATCATGCTAATGTTGACTTTGCCATCGCTTCTGGGGGCGCTGGCAATGGATATGCTCTTGCCAGCGCTGCCGGACATGGCCGTGTCTCTCCAGCTAACCGCTGGCCAGATTCAGTGGATGCTGAATATTTTTATTCTGGGTTTTGCTTTTTGCCAGCTCCTGGTCGGGTTGGGAGCCACCCGTTTCAGCGATCATCAATTATTTTTGCTGGCAATTGTGTTGTTTATTTTGAGTTCAGCAGCTATTGCTTTCATGACATCTTATACCGGAATACTCGTGTTGCGTTTTATGCAGGCTTTGGCGTCCTGTACAACACTGGTTATATCAATGTCATTAATCACACAAAGTTTTTCCGCTTCACAGGTAACCAAAGGACACAGTATTCTGTCAGGCATAACCAGTCTTGGACCATTGCTTGCACCTCTGGTGGGTGTGGCAATTCTCAACACAGGGGCTAACTGGCGTGGCATATTCTTTATGCTCGCGCTGACGGGCTGCCTGATTCTGATTTTATTTTTTCGGGTTAACCCTTTATTTTACTGGCGCACGCAGCCCGCGCCTCGGCAATATTACGGGAAGATTGCACGGAGTCCTCAATTCTGGCGCTATGCTATATTTTCATCAGCAGGCATGAGTTGGATCTTTTTATTCTTTTCTACCTCGCCTTTTATTGTGCATACGGTCTATCTGCAGGACAAATGGGCGCTTGCCTTATTATTTTCTATAGCTTCGGGTTGCTTCATGATTGGCAGCTACATGGGAGCCGTATCACGGCAGAAAGAGCCTTCAGGGCTGCTTTTGGAGTACTGCCTGATAGCCCAGATAGCATTGTCTGCTTTTTTAGCAACGCTCACTGTTTTTTATGAATTGCCTTTTTATGGATTTGTTACCTGGATAATGATGATGCAAGTAAACTGTGGCCTTTATTTCGGACCTGCCATTTCTGCTGCATTACAAACATTTCCTGATATACCGGTTCAGGCTGCTGCTTTTCAGGGATTTCAGCAATTTTCCATCACTTTTCTGATCGCTGGCCTGTTGCTGTTTTTATTCAGACACGAAATTTACGATTTGAGTGTGATGGTTCTCATTGTTTCTTTTCTGGCTATTAGTGCTGTTTCAATTGTTAAAATTAAATACGGAGTATGATATGGGATTTGAACATACAGAACTGAGTCTGGGATTTGGGCTCAAAGTAACCGGAATTGATGTAAAGTCAATCGATCAGTCAGATGTCGTGTCCTTAATCAGGCTCGTGATAAATCATCAGGTACTGGTTATTTCAGGGCAGCAATTAACACCTGAAGAACAGATTATCTTTTGTCGTAAATTAGGAAACATTTTTCCGCACCCGCTGAAAAAGAATACCTGCCCATGGCCGGAAATGACTTATGTGACTAACGTTCAGAAAAATGGTGAGGCGCAAGGGTATCCAGGCCCCGGGTTTCCTATCTGGCATTCCGATATGTGTTATGAAAAAGAACCCCCACGGTTTACTACCTTTTATGCTGAGAAAGTTCCTGAGCAAGGTGGAAAGACGCTATTCTGTAATACTCTGGCAGCTTGTGATGATTTACCTTTGGCACTTAAGGAAAAATTGGAGGATAAGCAGGCTATTTTCGGTTTTTCTCACAAACTGATGCAGCGCTGTCAGGAACGTGGTTTCATGTTAACTATTGAACCTGAAGATCAGAGACCTGATACTCTGCATCCTGTGTTGCGTCCACATCCAGAGACAGGGCGTAAATCAATTTATGTTAACTGGACTCACACAGACACTGTATCAGGCATGACCGAAGAAGAGAGCCAATCTTGCCTGAATGCCGTTTATGCGCATTGTGAAAAGTCGGATTATATTTACGCGCATCAGTACAAGCAGGGGGACTTAGTCATATGGGATAATGGTTCGACATTACACACCGGAGATGGGGCTGTGCCGGCAGGTCAGGCACGTATTATGCGCAGAGTAGTCATCATGTAATTTTAGTAAGCCCCCATGTCAGGGTAGTTGCCGCCTCTTACTGAAAAAAGTTAGGGAGCTGGAGGGTAGAGTCTGAGGGCGTGGTGTAAATTCAGCAGGATGGTGAAGGCCGTCGGCTTATCCGGTAAGTTAATGGTTGTGAAGACAATTATCTTAAAAGGAACAAACCGATGGCTGACAACACCATGACATTCAGCAATACCCTGATGCAACTCGGCGGTGAGGATTTTCTGCGAGAACGGTAGCACGCCTGCGGTGCAGCGGAAGTCCTTTCCACCTTCACTTTTGTATCCCGCCCAATGATGGTCTCCCCTTCAAGTTCGTTTTTCTGCACTAGGGCGGCGACAGAATCGACCACCACGCCGACGGCGCCGGAAAGCACCAAGGCGTCACAGATTTTCAGCGCCTGCTAGCCGGTGGTAAGCGTTAAGTGAGCGCCGTATTGACGGCTATTTATTGGTGAGATCCACACCATGGCAGGATTTCAGCCACTTTATTCGACGGCCACTCCGGCAACTTGATTACATCGAAATGTTCTATAACAGTAAGCGTCGGCATGGTTCGAGCGATCAGATGTCACCAACAGAATATGAAAACCAGTATTATCAACGGCTCAGGAGTGTCTAGATTATCCGTGGCGATTCAATCATCGTGAGTCCACAACTAAACTTTGGCAACTTTCTGATTCATCAGTAACATCTCTGAAAGAGAGGAACTCATGGACTTAAGATCAAATCCAGCATATTTAACATAAATAGCATTATACGAACTTACTGTGTAACGGGTAAATTCAGATGTCCGCCTCTAGCTGTATAGAAATGTCCGCATTATCGGCCTTTTTCAAGGGTTCGCGGCTGAGGACGCAACTGATGACGGCTTAGGGTTCGGAGTACTTTACGATGAATGAAGTTAACCGCTTCAAAATCCTGCAGGATGTCATTGATGGCAGGCTCACCACTTCGCTTGCATCACAACGACCTGGCATTACGGATCGCCACTGCCGGCGTCTGCTGATAGCCGAATGACGCGAGACAGAATGGCACCACACCGAGCATGTAGTGCCAGTAGGATCCTTCGTGATTTTGACTATCTAACAGATAATCAATTTATATGTAGTGGGGTACTGCTGTACTCCATGCGAAAACGTGAAAAATTATTATGTATCGACAATTTTTTAATTCTGGCGGTATAGCCTGGAAACCTTACTGCCGAGTAGCGCTCATTCGCCACCATTGGATGGCATATTATTCGACATGTGTCAGGTATCCACGGAACACCGCCACAATGGTCATAGTGACCGTGGGAAAGTACAGACGCGGTAAGGTTTGTCAAATCGACTCCCATTAAACCTGCATTATGCATGAAGCTATCATCAGGGCCGGTATCAAACAGAATTGAATCATTTTCATCCTGGATAAACAGACTAAGTCCGGCTTTAGCACGCAGCAAATTTTTAGATTCGGGCTTAAGTCGGTTTTCCAGCAGGACGCTGATGGTTATAGACATGTTCGCTCTTTCCCTGAAGTAATTCGTTACCGCCAGGCTGCGATAACTCTCTGAGGCACAGTCAATAATACTCCATTGGACTATTGGACTGCCCCCACAACCCTAGACAATTTGTGTCCTCACGATGAGGCCTGATCGAAGGCCTCTGGAGTGACGCCGCCGAGGTGACTTTGGCGCCGGGCCCGGTCATTATTCTCATCGAAAACCCTTTACAGAGGCGCGAAATACTTTCCACACCTGCAGATAACGGAGATTAAAAGTTGGAGTACTTGCCTCCCCTGTGACATCTCTCACCCCCTGCCAAAACATTTCCGTTTAGTACTGGAAAAACACTCTCTGTATCCGGCCAGACATTGCTGATAATTTGTCCAGACTCTGGTTTAACATAGCTGACACAACGCTTAACGGACGCATCAGAAAACGAACAGCATCAACGTAAGGCTTCGTGCCACGAGGGGCCGTTTCTGACATTTCAAAAAGCGACACGACTAACAGCAAACGAATACCGCTCATCTCCCTTTTCTGGCAACCGTTTCGACGTGAAGAAAGAACGTATTACTGAAATGCGACGCTCTGCCCTTTTGCTTACTAAGTATTCATTGCCCGGATGTTCAGGCGACCGTAAAAATTAACCACACTGACGAGTAGGGAAAAATGATGAATAAAACGATTCTGGCGCTAGCCGCCGTTGCAAGTGCTTCGGCCATTGTGCCGCTGATGGCTCAGGCATCTTACGCGTATGTGGGAACCTATAATCCCAATGGCGAAGGGGTTTATCGATTTATCGTCAATGCGCAGGGTGAACTGTCGGGAAAAACATTGGTGAGTCAACTGCCCAACCAGGCACAGATGGTGGCGTCAGCGGATGGTAAACATCTTTATGTGGCGAGTGAGACCGAGAAAGGTAGCATCACCGCTTATCAGATTGGTACGGACGGTTCACTCACTGCATTAAATCAGGTCGACACGCAAGGCAAAGGACCGGTGTACCTGTCCCTGACACCCGATCAGCGTTACCTGATGGTCGCAAATTATGTCAGCGGCAGTATTACAGTGTTTGCGGTGACGCCAGAAGGCAAGCTGAGTGAGGCTGTCGATCATCATCAGGACAGCGGCCCGGCTGGCGCAGGCAAGCCGGCCGCAGCGGTAGACGGCAGCTTTGCCATCAGCGATCACAATGGTCCGCATGCACATATGGTCGCCAGCGATCCCACGGGCCAGTTTGTTTACTCGACGGATCTGGGGCTGGACCGCATTTACCAATACCACCTGAATAAAGACGGTACGCTGACGCCCGGCAAACCCGCATGGATAAACGCCTCGTCTGCCGGTGCAGGCCCCCGCCATTTCGTTTTTAGCGCTGAGGGTCATGCGCTCTGGTTAGTGAATGAAGAAGCCTCCACGCTCACACATTACCTCATTAATCCGCAAAGCGGTGCTTTGCAGGAAAAGGCCACGGTTTCTACGCTGCCTGACGGTTATAAAGGCACCAGTTTTGCAGCCGGGTTAGTCATTGATAAGGGCGGGAAAAATCTTTACGTCGCCAACCGTCTGCATGACAGCATTGCGCACTTTGAGGTCAATGCTAACGGCACACTGACGCATAAAGATGATGTGTGGACGCGCGGGGATTATCCCCGAACGCTGACATTATCCCCTGATGGCAGCATGATTTACGTGATGAATCAGCGTAGCGATAACATCACCAGCTTCAGGGTGGATAAAGCGAGTGGTGCCATCAGCTTTACCGGGAACTATGTTGCCGTAGGCGCGCCTTCACAGATGGTTATTGTTCCCTGAAACATTGATGCGGATAACATGCACGTCACACTGTGGTGCGTGTTACCGACGCAGCGTGCAGGTGCACGAGAAGGTCAGCCTCGCGCACCTGCCCGTTCAAGATCACTAACGGGCATGATCGATAAGCACTCAGGCCCAGCGATTATCGCTGCCAGTGCCAACGCAAAATCAAGTGTTATCCTCCACAATCACCGCAACCCGCTGTCCGGCGCGCACGGCACTGCCTGGCTGTACGTTAACCTGCTGGATGATCCCATCGCAGGGTGCCAGCAACGGAATCTCCATTTTCATGGATTCCAGCACCACCAGAACATCCCCCGCCTGAACCCGACTTCCCACCGTGGTTTGCACTTGCCAAAGGTTGCCGGAAACCGGGCTTTCGACACCCTGCTCGCCCTGCTGTAGCGGTGCATCACCGCCCTCTTCTGCCACGTTCTCCTGGCTGTCGAAATGGGCCTGACCACTGGCGATCCAGCGATCGCGTTCCGCATTGAACGCCTGTTGCTGGTGGTCACGAAACGCCGCGATGCTTTGCGCCTCATGAGCGAGAAACTGCTGATAATCACTCAACCGCAGCGTACTGGGCTCAATGCGCAGCGGATAACGCCCCAGCGGGAAATCGCGGCGGATTTGCACCAGTTCCTCGGCGGATACAGGGTAGAACCGCAGTTGATCAAAGAAGCGCAGCAGCCAGGGTTTCCCCGCAAAATCAGCAACCTCTCGATAGCGATTCCACATCTGAAGCGTGCGCCCCACAAACTGATAGCCGCCAGGTCCTTCCATGCCGTAAACGCAGAGGTAAGCGCCGCCGATACCCACCGAGTTCTCTGCCGTCCAGGTGCGCGCCGGGTTGTATTTTGTGGTGACCAGGCGATGGCGCGGATCCAGCGGTGTCGCAACCGGCGCCCCCAGATAGACATCGCCCAGCCCCATAACCAGATAGCTGGCCTCAAACACCGTCTCCCAGACCGCCTGTTCGTCAGGCAGATCGTTAATGCGGCGAATGAATTCAAGGTTACTGGGGCACCACGGTGCATCAGGGCGTACCGTCGTCATGTACTTTTCAATCGCCTTGCGACAGGCGGGATCGTCCCAGGAAAGCGGCAGATGTACTACGCGAGTTGGCACCTGCAGATCATCACTCAGGCAAACCCTGAGCCACTCGCCGCGTACCCAGTCCAGCAGCGCGTCATGGGTGAGGATTTCAGGCTGAAAATGGATCTGCAACGAACGAATCCCGGGCGTGATATCAATCACCCCGTCTTTTGCATGCGCTTCCAGCGCCTGCATCAGGGCATGAATGCGAAAACGCAGAACCAGATCCAGCTCCGGCTCCCCGGCTTCGAGTAGCAGATGCGTATCGCCAGAAAGTCGCGCGACCAGACGCTTATCGGCCTCACCGCAGGTCATCACGATCGGCGAGGTCAGCGGCGCAGGTTGCCAGGCTGTCGCCTGGCCACAGAGCGTTGCCAGTTCCTGGCCTCGCGCTTTAGCCAACTGGCGCGCGGTGGTTAAATCCACCGAGGTAAAGCGCACTTTATCACCGGCTTTCAACTGCCCTAACTGCCAGAGATCGGCTTCGATGACTGTGACCGGACAAACGAATCCCCCGAGGCTGGGTCCATCCGGGCCCAGAATCACCGGCATATCGCCGGTAAAATCAACCGCACCTACCGCGTACGGATTGTCGTGAATGTTTGACGGATGCAGTCCGGCTTCGCCCCCGCTGTCTCGGCTCCAGATGGGCTTGGGCCCAATCAGGCGGACGCCCGTGCGGCTGGAGTTAAAATGCACTTCCCATTCTGTGGCAAAAAAAGTGGCGATATAGTCCGGCGCGAAGAACTCCGGCGCACCGTGTGGACCATAAATTACCCGTAGGGTGCGGATCTGCGGGAGATCCGTGCGCAATGCCTCAGGAAGTGCCACGCCAGCTTCCGTTGCTGCCTGTGGGGCCAGGTGCAGCACATCGCCGCTACGCAGTGCGCGTCCGGCGTGGCCGCCAAACTGGCCAAGCGTAAAGGTGCTTTTACTGCCTAAATACGTTGGCACCTGAATGCCGCCGCTCAGGCAGAGATAGCTTCGCACGCCCGCCCCACTCACAGCACCCAGCTTTAACGTCGCCCCGGCGGGAATGGTAAAAACACAATCCATCGGCACGGGCTGGCCATCCAGGGTAGCGCTCAGTGGTGCACCGCAGATGGCGGCCTGGATGGCGGTATTGAATTTCAGAGTGGGTCCGGTGAGGGTAATTTCCAGTGCGGCTTCCCCCTCGTCATTGCCCAGCAGCCGATTGCCTGAACGCAGGGCGCGGTCGTCCATCGGCCCCGATGGCGGTACGCCGACCGCCCAGTAGCCCAGACGGCCCGGATAATCCTGCACGCTGGTTTGCGTACCGGCGCCTAGCACCTCAACCGTCGCTGCCTGATAGCTCAGCTGTTCCAGACAACGGGTCCAGGGTTCTCCCTGAACAAAGGGCGCAAACGCTAAAATTTGCTGCAGATAGAGGCGGTTGGTTTCAACACCGTATAAACGCGTTTCTGCCAGCGCCTGCGCCAGTGTGGCAATGGCCTCCGGGCGGCTGGGCCGCCAGGCGATCGTTTTCGCCAGCAGCGGATCAAAAAAGGGCGGCACTTCGCAACCGGCTTCAATCCAGTGATCAATGCGCAGGCGAGCATCCTGTTGGTCGGGAAAGGCAACGTCTGTCAGCAGGCCCGGTGAAGGCTGAAACTGCCGTCCCGGATCTTCCGCATAAATGCGTGCCTGGATAGCATGGCCTTGTGGCGCAAGCCCGGCAGCCAGCTCGCGCAGGGGCGGCAAGGTGTCCGCAGCCAGTTCAATCATCCATTTCACCAGGTCAACGCCCCAGACCTGTTCTGTTACGCCATGCTCGACCTGAAGGCGAGTGTTGACCTCCAGGAAGTAAAATTGTTGGTTCAGGCTGTCATAGACAAACTCCACGGTGCCCGCGCTGCGATAGTTCACTGCTTTACCCAGCGCAACTGCCGCCTCGCAGAGCGCCTGTGCCATGCCTTCAGGCAAATTGGGGGCAGGTGTTTCTTCGATGACCTTCTGGTTACGCCGCTGCACCGAGCAGTCACGCACGCCCAGCGCGATAACGTCTCCTTGCCCGTCACCAAAGATCTGCACCTCAAGATGACGTGCGCGTTCGATATAGTTCTCGAGAAACACGCCGGCATCACTAAAGTTGTTCTGCCCCAGCCGCTGCACGGTATCAAACGCTTCCGTCAGTTCATGCGAATCGCGACAAACGCGCATGCCAATCCCGCCGCCACCCGCCGTACTTTTCAGCATCACCGGATAACCAACGGTCTCGGCGACGCGGCAGGCTTCGGCGGCATCGGCCAGTAACTCGCTGCCTTCCAGCAAGGGCACACCTTCAGCTTTCGCCAGAGCACGGGCCGTGTGCTTCAGACCAAAAGTCCGCAACTGCTGTGGCGTTGGGCCAACAAAAATCAGCCCTGCGGCCTCGCAGGCCTCAGCGAACCCGGCGTTTTCAGAGAGAAAACCGTAGCCCGGGTGAATCGCCTGTGCACCGCTTTGCTGCGCTGCGGCAATAATTTTTTCAGCGGCCAGATACGTTTGTGCCGCCGGGCCGTCGCCAAGGGACAACGCTTCATCGGCATCACGAATATGCAGGCTGCCCAGATCGGCCTCGGCATAGACAGCCACCCCCTTGACCTGCATGGCGCGCAGGGTGCGCAAGATGCGGCAGGCGATCGCACCGCGGTTAGCAATCAGTAAGGTATCAAACATAAGCGGAACTCTCAGGAAAGCGGGTCGTCCCGCAGAAAGTCGACATGTCCCCTGGGGCCGTCCCCGGGGCTTCTCCTTTTCAGGCGTGCGTATTGTTCAGTCGCACCAGGCTCAGTTCCATACCAATACCTCGGCGGGCGTGGGATTCCAGCCGTTACAGGGGTTATTCAGCTGCGGACAGTTTGAGATTAAGACCACCGCATTACACTCGGCGCGCAGTTCAACATATTTGCCGGCGGCGGAAATACCGTCTTCAAAGGTCAGTCCACCCTGCGGCGTAACGGGAACGTTCATAAAAAAGTTGATGTTGGCGCCGATATCGCGTTTATGCAGGCGACCGTCATGCAGGCAGGCACAAAGAAAATTATCCCGGCAGCTGTGCATATAGCGCTTGTCGTGAGCATAACGTACCGTGTTACTTTCCTGCGCGCAGGCACCGCCCAACGTATCGTGGCGGCCACAGGTATCGGCGACAATGGTCAGCAGCGGATTGCCCATATTCGAGTAAAGTACGCTGCCGGTGTTCAGGTAAGCATTACCCTGACGGCGCAGCGTACGCTGGGGATCGTAACGCTCGCGCGGATTATCTGCGTTGTAGAACAGCGTATCGATCGCCTGATTCCCTTCCAGGTCGAGCAGACGCAATGTTTGCCCTTGTTTGACCTCAAACAGCCAGGGTTCGCCCGCCGGAATCACATGACGGTAAACCGCATCCTCTGGGCGGCGGTCGCTGGAAATAATCATCATCGCTGACTCCTTACAGGGCAAAAAGTTGGGTGTTATGTATTGCGCGCTGATTTTCATCGCGGATGAACAGCGCTTCGGTGGTAGCCTGTGCGTCATCGGCCTGATACCAGCTCAGCTGGATGGGACGCGGTGCATAGTCAGGGGCAGGATCCATTGGATGGGGGAGCGCGGTCAGGACGATCAGCACGTCCATTGGGGCAAACAGCTCAACAACATCCCCTGCGCGGCTATGTTCGGTATCGAAGCGGAAGCGGCCATCTTCATCGACGGTGACTTTGCTAAAGAAGTTAACGACCATGAGCAGATCTTCAAGACCCAAATCCCATTTGCCCATCTCGACCAGCAGATTATCGACTCCATTGCGGTAAAACCCATTCCGCAGCTCCTGATAGCGCCCTGCGCCATATTTTTCGCGCGTTTCCGCCGCGTTAAGTACGCCACCAAACGGGTCGTGCCAGCCACAACTGTCCGCCACGATCCCGGCGAGTACGCGGCCCATATCGGAATAAAAACAGTGGCCGGTAGTGAGCCGGGCCGTATGCTGGCCCTTCAGCGTATCCGGTAGATTAAGGCGTTCACTTTTCTCATGCGGATTGAGCATCATCATGCTGACGTTCGCGCCGCCATCAATATCGGTCAGGCGCAGGATGTGCCCTTTGCGCAGAATGAATGAAGTATGCGCCCCGCCGGGAAGCCGCTCTTCGCGCAGGCTGGGCGCTGAGTGAAAACGTGCCGTCATTGCTGTCTCCTTAATGCATAAACGTTGTCTTTACTGTCTGTCATCAGCTGTGCCATTCGCGCCTCATTCAGCGGAATGTCATAGGTGATACGCGCCCCCCAGGCATGAGGGGCCTGGGGATCGTGGCGGACTTTGTCAAATACCAGTAGCCGTGTACCCAGGTTGAAGCCTTCGGTAAGATCGTGGGTGACCATAAAGACCGTCATTCGGGTTTCACTCCACAGTTGAAGCAGCAGCGCGTGCATGTCTTTGCGGATACCGGGATCCAGTGCGCCAAAGGGCTCATCCAACAACAGCACTCGCGGTTGCATGATAAAAGCCTGGGCAATTGCCAGCCTTTGCTGCATTCCGCCGGAGAGCTGTGCCGGATATTTATCCAGCGCATTTCCCAGCCCCACTTTGTCCAGCATCTGTCGTGCCTGCTGCCGGGCCGCGCGTTTTCGGGCGCCGAACAGGCGACCCGACAAGGGCGAAGCAGGCAGTTCGAGCCCTATCGCGACGTTATCCAGTACATTGAGATGGGGAAACACGGAATAGCGTTGAAACACGACGCCGCGGCTGCGGTCGGGTTCTGTCGCCAGTGCCTTACCATCCAGGGTGATCTCTCCCCGGGTGGGTTTTTCCTGCCCCAGCAGCAGGCGCAAAAACGTCGATTTCCCGCAGCCCGATGCACCGACCATAGAGCAGAACTCGCCCGCCTTAACCTGCAAATTGATGCGTTCCAGCACCACGTGGTCGCCGTACTCCTGCCAGATATTGTTGATACTGATAAAACTCATTCCCGGCCTCCTTCCGCCCATGGGAAACAGGCGTTGTGCAGCTTGCGCAGGCCCAGATCCATCAGCCAGGCCAGCAGCGTGATCCAGATGACATAGGGGATAATCACATCCATCGCCATGTAGCGACGCACCAGGAAAATGCGATAGCCCAGCCCGGCGGTCGCCGAAATCGCTTCGGAGGAAATTAAAAACAGCCAGGCCGATCCCAGAAGCAGCCGTACCGAGGTGATAAGCCGCGATAACAGCTGCGGCAGCACGACCCGCAGCACGACCGTCCAGCTATTGGCTCCCAGGGTTTGCGCTTTGATTAACAGTTCCGCCGGAATTTCCCGTGCCCGCTGTTCAAGATCGCGTGCCAGCATCGGCGTAATGCCAATGACGATGAGCATGACCTTCGACAGCTCATCCAGGCCGAAAACAATAAACAGCACGGGCAGAATCGCCAGCGGCGGCACCATCGAGACAACCGTCATCAGGGGTGACAGTGCGGCGCGGGACATCGGAAAAACGCCCGCGGCAATGCCGAGGCACAGACCAATCAGCGAGGAGAGCGCCAGCCCCATGAGCAGACGGCTCAGGCTGATAAACGTATCGGCCCACAGCAGGTATTCACCACTGCGCTTATCTGGCGTGAAGGCCATCCGATCAATCGCCTCAATCATCTGCGACAGTCCGGGCAGCAGTTTGTCCTGCGGATTGGCCTCCAGCCGCACCGCTGATCCGATAAACCAGGCGGCGATGATCAGCACGAAGGGCAACAGCATTAGCGTCAGGCGCATGCCCTGGCGGGGATAGCGGTTGATGTAGCGCATGACATGAACTCCCGTGGTCAGTGGTTACAACTTGCCCGCAGCGGCCAGCTTAAGATAGCTGTCGTCAAAGCGCAGTTTGCTGTTAGCCCTATCGCCAACGGTGACGTTGCCCGGGAATGTCATGCCGATAAAATCAGCGCTCTGTGCGCCCTGACCCAGCAGACCTTTGTCAAACGAGAAGTTCGCCACGCGTTGCATGGTCTTTGGCAGATCAGGCGAAGAAATAAAGGCCAATGTCTCAGCAGGCGTCCAGAACAGATGCGTTGTTTTAAGCTGAGCCTGATAGCCCGCGAGGTCGGTACCGGAATCTGCCGCCATTGCACTCAGCGCTTGTTTATCACCCGCCTGCATTTTTGCCATCATTTCAAACCACGCACCGGTCAGCGCTTTGCCGAGGGCGGGGTTATCTTTCAGCGTTTGGGTGTTCACGACCATCATGTCGATGAGTTCGCCGGGCACTTGGGTGGAGCTAAACACTTCGGTGGTTTGTGGCGTCTTTTTGATGACGGACAACTGCGGGTTCCAGGCTACCGCTGCCCGCACATTGCTGGTGCCAAAGGCCGAGACGATATCCGCATCGGAGGTATTAACCACTTTCACATCTTTTTCCTGCAGCCCGGCTTTTTCCAGTCCGCGAACCAGGAGATAGTGCGATACCGAGAGTTCGGGCAGATAAACCGACATACCTTTCAGATCGCTGAGTTTTTTATTCACCCCTTTTAGCACGACGCCGTCGTTGCCATCGGAATAGCTGCCGGTGATGAGTGCTGTCGAATCTACCCCACCTGCCGCCGGGATAGTCAGCGCATCCATGTTGGTCATGGTGCAGCCGTCAAACTGCCCTGCCGTGTACTGGTTGATGGATTCGATGTAGTCGTTGAGTTGAACAATATTGATTTTGATGCCGTATTTGCTGGCCCATTTATCAATAATTTTTTCATTGCTGATGGTGCCCCAGGGCATCCAGCCCGCATAGATCGTCCAGCAGATGTTGAACTCTTTTTTAACCGTGGCGAAGGAAGAAAAGCTGATCAGCAAGGTGAGTGACAGCAAAAGCGTGCGGATGAACGGCGTTGTTTTCATGGTTAACCTCTGGTTGGCACAAAAAAGGAGCAGCGCGACACCTGACGGTGCTGCTGTCTCCCGGGCTTTTGTCCCGCCGTGTAACCTCTCAGAGGTCGCCAGCTCTCGGACCAGACATTCACCTGCGTGAACCGGAACCCTAGCCAGCTATTTAATTCAGATTATGTGTTGCGCTGCTTACCGATCAGGTTTTTGCAATTGACGTGCCAGAATTAATGACAATAAAAATCAGTGATTTAGCATTATTCCTGGTGACGAAGCACCAGAATGATGAGTGACCGAGGGGCATTGCACACAATCAGTGCTGACTGGAACACGAAATATGCTGTGCAGTCCTTACATCATAAGCATAAGCGCGGTTTCTGGGCGACGTTGCAGCGGTAGTGTCCATCCTGACGAGGCGTAACGGTATAACGCCTGACGCAATACCGCTGACGGCGCGAGGTGCTTTAATCCTGTAGATGTCGCGCGGCCAAAGGGGAGCCACTATTACGCGATAGCCATCCTTGTAGCTTAAGGGAACGTACACGCTTTTAACGGTGACCATCCGCACTTCTCGTTTGTTGACCCTCCATTACTGCTATAGATGCCCGCACGCGGGTATGGCAGTGGCGTGCTACACAGAGACTGGCTTCGAGTTCTGCCGGTTCTTTAACCCACCATAAACGTCGCGCGTTTTTTGCAGCAGGGTCATCCGGCCTGCACTACAGTTAACTGACTCAGTAACCAGCAAAAACATAACCATGTCCTCTTCCCTTCGCTCAAATCTGTTTGCCCGGTTGCGCCTGCTGATCTCTGTGGTGGCAGGTCTCGTCTGCTATGTTTTACTGCCTGAGCATCTGGGGCAAATGCAGAGACTGTTAATCAGTTGGAACGTGCTGGCATGGCTCTATCTGTGGTTTATCTGGTTTCGCATGTTGCGTACCGCGCCAGATGAGATTAAACGAATCGCCCAGATGCAGGATCAAAGTGCCGCGCTGGTGCTGGGGCTGGTCATCGTGGCCTGTATGATCAGTATGGTGGCCATCATGAGCGAGCTTCCCACGTTAAAAAGCCTGACGGGCTCGTCGCGGGCCCTGCATCTGCTTTTGACTGCCATGACGCTCATCGCCTCATGGGCCTTACTACCCAGCGCATTTGCCATGCATTATGCCCATCAGCATTACCTGCTTCGCAGCAACAGTATCACGCCGATGATCTTTCCGGAGAAACCGACGCATCCGGGTTACTGGGATTTTCTCTACTTCTCTTTCACCATCGCGGTGGCATCCCAGACGGCGGATGTGGCGACGGGCACGACAGAAATGCGCAAGATCGCCTTGTTGCAGTCGGTTATCTCTTTTATTTTTAATCTGGCGATTCTGGGACTGTCCGTGAATGTGGCAGCCAGTTTGTTAAGTTGAGAGTCTGCCTGCGACGATAGCCAGCAGAGAAGCGCATTGACTGTTACGGGAATTTACCGCTTAAAGCCTGTGCGACGGGAAGCTGCACCCTCTTTGAGAGGGTGCAGAGACTGCGAGAAAAATTAACCGCCCTGCTGCTGTTGCCCTTGCTGTTGACTGGCCGCTTCTTTCTGTTTCTTTTTGGCCATATGATGTCCAACAGCGCAGCCTGCTGCGGCCCCAGCGACACCGTGATGTTTAAGATGCCCTGCCACGCCGCCCACGGCCGCGCCCTTTAGACAGCCTTTGGCTTCAGCTTGTGAACTCATCGCCATGAGCAGACCCGCGGTAACAAGAACAACTGACAATTTTTTCATCGAATGACTCCCTGATAAATAGCGAATACGCATTAATGTCTACTGAGCATAGTTAATCAGGTCGCTTCTGCTGGCCGAAGTCAGTAAATCTTGAAACCGTTTACCCGCCGTTAAGCATTTAACGTTCCGGGAGTGATAGCGATATCATAACAGGCGCTTTTTAGCACAATATTCAGTCCTTAACGCTTATCGATAACGACGGGAAGGAGATGTAAGAGAATATAAAAAACTGCACCTTACTCAGTAAGACGTCCAGCTTTTGAGGTGCAGTTCATTGAGGGGGTTGAGCATAATTAAAAGGCTAAACAATCAGTTCAGGATGTAAAACCGAGCAGGTTCAGGACATATCATCTTGAGTTTCATCGTGTGGGCAAGGTTCGCCGGTGTCATCACAGGCAGGATTAATGCGCAAACCGCCTGAAGGCTTTCGATGAGCAGCAAGTTTGATGTTCCCCGCACTGCCCGTATTGTTCTTTTGCAGCGTAGAAGCTGACTGTTGTTCATGTAAAGATACAGCCAGTGCCGCATTCTGAAAGGTAATCAAGGTCGCGATGGTGAACGCCGTTGTTTGCAGTGCCACTTTTACGGACAACATTTTCATAACTTGCCCTTTAGAGATTACGCCAGGAAGGACAGAACGGTTAGCCGTTCTGCTCTGTGCTGTATTCAAACTCAGCAGTGAGAAAATAGAATCTTTATATTTCCATTTTAAGACGGACCTGATAAATCAGATTACTCCTTGCCAGCCTGATACAGAAAACACCAGGTGGAGGGAAATAATAAAGATTAAGATCATTATCTTATTTACCTCATTCTGTTCGTTGATATTGCAACATCCCCCCTTACTTACACATTTTTCAGATCCTGACTGAGCAGAGCATTAACCAATGACGAGCGGATGAGCGGTAACTGGCTGCACTTTCTCTCTGACTGTCTAAACCTGGCATCGATAGCACCATACTCAAAAACCTGTGCAGGCCGCGGCCAGAAATTTCATGCTTTTAGGGCAATGTATTCTGCGCATAACTTTCATGCCGAAGCGTTTAAGACGCGCTTTGTTTTTCTGTTTTTGTATACGCTGACGTATCAATTCAGACCACGCTGCATCGTTAACGACTGCTCAGGAAGCATGAAATGAAAGTACAAAAACTTGATCAACCCGCTTCAATCAAGACGCTGGAATCATGGGGGACCGTTGAGGGCCTTCCGGGATCGCCCGAGATTGCACTGGCCGGGCTGCAGACGGTAATCCCCGGTCATGAGAATACAGATATGGGCATTTTTGAATGTACGGCGGGCAGTTATCGTCGCGGCGTTAAGCAAGCAGAGATGATGCATTTCCTGTCAGGAACGGGTTCCTTCACAGCGGATGGCGAAGCACCACAGCATTTCAAACCTGGCGATACCTTGTTCTTTGAAGCGAATACAGAAGGGACATGGGTCATGGAGACCACCATGCGCAAGCTTTATGTGATTTTCGACACCCTGTAAAAGTTCGATCACTGATTCATCCCACTGAGGATGAATCAGGACAGCATAAAATCGACGGCATCGTTCGCATGAATGCGCGTTGTATCGAATACCGGTAGCGCGCTTTGTGCTTCTGAAACCAGCAAACCAATTTCCGTGCAGCCAAATATGACTCCTTCTGCACCTTGTGAAGCCAGTTCCTGTATCACCTCAAGATAATACTGGCGGGAGCCTTCCGAAAATTTCCCCATGCAGAGTTCATCAAAAATGATTTGGTTGATGACGTTACGCTGTTCTGCCGGTGGTACCAGGGTAGCAATTGAGAATTGTTTATTCAGGCGGCCCAGATAGAAGTCCTGCTCCATGGTATAACGCGTGCCCAGCAGGGCTACTCGGGTCATGCCTTTGCTCGTTATCGCCCTGCCCGTCGCATCCGCGATATGTAAAAAAGGCAAATGACAGCGAGATTCAATCGCCCCGGCAACCTTGTGCATCGTGTTGGTACATAAGACGATTGCGTCTGCACCGGCACCCGCCAGACCCACGGCCGCTTCAGCCAGTAGTTCACCAGCCCGATCCCAGTCGCCACTGCGCTGGCAGGCTTCAATTTCATGAAAATCCACGCTGTGCAGAAGCAGCTTTGCCGAGTGTAAACCGCCTAATTTGCTTCTGATTCCCTCATTGATCAACCGATAATAAGGGAGCGTTGATTCCCAGCTCATGCCGCCTATAAGGCCGATTGTTTTCATCACTCTCCTTTGAAATACATCACTGCCAAAGCCTGTCGAGGATAATAAAACTGCGCGTTGCCTGAAAGGATTATGACGGATTAGCCGCGTGTTTTCAGGCGTTGCGCTAACCCGTTACCGCCAGAGCCTTGCCGCCGCCGGGCAGCGGAAATCCACTGCCCGGCAGGGATCTATCATCACGTTTTATTGCCTTTTTCACTCGCCTGCTGCAATGCCGTGATGACGATGCCCGGCGTTAACACCTGAGGCAGGACAACGGGTTTTCCGCCGTCAGCAGGATAAACCACATACAGCGGCAAACCGCCACGGCCAAAATCGCTGAGTGCCTGCTCAACGTCAGGATTGTACTTTGTTGAGTCAGCAATCATATAAATGGTGTTGGTGCGCGCCATGGCCGTCTTTACTGCCTGGGTTGACAGCGAGGTACGTTCATTAACCTGACAGGTAATGCACCAGGAGGCGGTAAAGTTCACCAGAACCGGTTTACCCTGGCCTTTTATAGCGTCCACATTTTGGGGCGACCATGCCACCGCAGCCGCTGCCACAACATCCGAAGAATCAGGGGCTGCCGTTGAGGTTTTCAGCGTAAATAACGGTGGTACCAACAGGATAATTACAACAGCTGTGGCGATGTGCAGAGCCCAGTGCCGCCTTCCCATCATCTGCCGCTTCTGAGCCAGGCCATACAGCCAGGCGGCAAAACCCAGCAGCAGGCAACAGGTCAGTATCGCTGCCAGCGCCGTCGAGCCAGCCTGCCGTTCCAGCACCCAGATTAACCAACCCGCCGCACCCAGCATCGGAAACGCCAGGCCATGTTTTAGGGTGATCATCCAGGCACCCGGCGACGGCAGTATTCGGGCAACGACAGGGAAAAAGGAAATCAAGGTGAAAGGCGCAGCAAAGCCCAACGCCAGAGAAAGAAAGATAATAAAGCTGATAACGGGGGGCTGTACAAGCGCATAACCTATGGCGCTGGCCATAAAGGGCGCGCTACACGGGGTAGCAACAACAATAGCCAGCGCCCCCGTTAACGCGGACCCGGTCAATCCCCCCCGCTCGCCCCCGACTTCGCCGGCCCGCTGAAGTGATAATCCCACCTCGAACAGGCCAAACAGATTAAGTGCGGATGCCAGCATCACCAGAACCAGCAACGCAATCACCAGCGGTGACTGCAGTTGAAAACCCCAGCCCACTGATGCCCCACCGAATCTCGCCAGCAACAGCAGACCAACCAGTAACATCATGGTGACCACTACGCCAGCCAGAAAAGCGAGCCCTTCTGCACGAGCCTGTGCGGGCCTGGCGTGATGCCGTATCAGACTCAATGCCTTGAGCGAAATGACCGGGAACACACAGGGCATGAGATTAAGTATGATGCCGCCCAGAAAAGCGGCGGCGATAGCAGTCAACATGATTTATCTGTCCAGATCGGGAATTAAGCCGGGTTGGCCTGGCGGTATTTTTTCACGGCATCCAGCGTTTTCTGAATGTGTGAATCTGGATTTTTATCCGTATAACTCAGCAGGATTTTGCCATCCGGTGCAATAACATAAGACGTACGATCGGAAAGCGTTTTACCTTTCATCTCCATCGTACTTTTGTATTCTGCAGCCACTTTTGCGCCCGGATCGGCAGCAACGGTGAATTTATCGCGGCATTCAAGTTTAGAAAATTTCTCAATCTGGTCAGTATTACCTGCGGTGACGCCGATTACCGTTGCGCCCTCTTTTTTAAAGTCATCTGTCGCTTCTGCAAAGGCATGCGCCTCTAAGGTACAGCCTGCACTAAACGCCGCCGGGAAAAAATAAAGAACGACCGGGCCTTTTTGCAGTGCCTGCTGTAAAGAGAAGGTGGTTTCTTTACCTGCCAGTGCGGCTTCCAGTTTGAAATCCGGCGCCTTTGCACCCACCGGCAGTGCCGCGAACGCGGAGGTCATCGGAAGGCTCAGTGCCAGTAATGATGCAGCCGTCAGCATTTTCAGGTGATTCTTGATACGCATTCTCTTTTCTCCGTCGACAAGCAGGCATAAGTGCCCCTTGCACGTTAATACTAGGTTCATTCACTAAAAATGAAAAAGTTTGCGTCATGGAATAACGCGATAGCGTCACCAGAGCGTTAATGCAAACGTGTCTGGCATCTACAGTAAGATAGTCTTACAACCGATCATTTAGATATGCGGTTAGGCGATAATTTTGTGTCAGACGGTAAATATTCAGGGAACAGAGAGATGCCCTACCTGATAACGCTGAAAATGGCCCGAATCTTGCGCGGGCGCCGTTGTCCAGAGACAAAAATCTATGTGGCGCCAGTGAAAGGTATCCAGAGCCGATACGCGAGCTAACGCCCCGGCTTGTTTTGGGGGCTGTGTTAACCCGGCGAGATCGGCGTAAGCAGGAACGGTGCTGACGTTCAGGGAAGCAAAACCGGCTTGAACCATCTCTGGCGACAGCCTGGCCGATAACACCGGGAAGGTATGCACCTGCGGCCAGCCAAAATCCTCAGTAAGCTTTTTAAAACCTGCCCCAGACAAAAAACAGTGCATGCTCTCTGCGTCCTGCCAAAGATAAAAGGGCGCATACACATTTTCATCCGTATTTGTGGGACCTTTGGCTTTGCACGCATAAAGCCAGGCTTTGAATATGAGACCAGGAAATCCCGCCATCTTATATCCGTTGTCATCAATCCGGCGTTGAATAATCGTCATGTCGTAATCGGCGGGAAGAACAAAACGGTATTGCATAGCAAGCATGGTTTTCTCCTTAAAGTTGGGGAATATCCGCCAGGTCAAACATCTTCCCATGACTAAAAGACCAGTCTTCTGGCTGAGTGAAATGAAGAACGATCATGACATCATGAGGTTTTATACCCATCGATTTTTCAAGACGCCGGGTGAGATCCTGATAAAAGGCCTGTTTCTGCTGCGTATTACGCGTTTTACCTGCGGTAATGGTAAACAGAAGAAAGTCATTGCTGCGGCCCGCCTCAGCACCACAAAGATAATGCCGATCAAAAATCCGGCTGTGCGCGTCATAACAATCAAAAAACTGAAAGCAGTCTCCGCGCGGTACGGAAAATGAAGCTTCAAGCGATTGCTGTAACGCAGCAGAAATTTTCTCTCGCCACTGCTGAAAACGCGCTGTTGAGATGGCTATATGGCTTACAGGCATCGGTATCCCTCACTCAGGCTGTGTGTTTTTGAAGACGGTCAACGCGGAAACGGCGTTGGGCCAGCCGCAATAAAAGGCAAGATGCGTTATCACTTCGATAATTTCATCGTCTGAAATGCCATTTTGGCGAGCAAATTCCAGATGCCAGCCCAGCTGTTCATTTCGATACAGTGCAATGAGGGCGCTGACCGTAATCAGACTTCTGTCCCGCGGTGAAAGCCCGTCCCGCTGCCAGATATCGCCAAATAAGACCTCTTCACTGAGACGTGCCAGCTTGGGGGCTATCCCGGCCATATTCTCCCGACTCACCTTTATCGTGTTCATTTTTGTTTCTCCTTGAGGATGTGGTAGAAAGATAGGATGCTTTGACGATCTATAAAATCAGAAATATTGGGACCCTGAATCCCATAAAACGGGATGAAAAATGGCAAAAAGACCCGTTACGTTCGATGCTGAAACATTACGAACCTTTGTCACCGGTATTGAGTTGGGAAGTTTTGCTGCTGCTGCAGAGCGCCTTGGGCGTTCAACATCGGCGGTAAGCGCTCAGCTTAAAAAGCTTGAGCAGCAGGCAGGCGCCGCGCTGGTGCAAAAGTCAGGACGACATCTGGTCCTTACTGCCCAGGGGGAAATGATGCTTGCCTATGCGCGCAGGCTGATGAGTCTCAACGACGAAGCTTACCAGGCGGTGAAATCGGTGGGCATCCGTGGCGAGGTTCGGCTGGGATTGCAGGAAGATTTTGGAGAATCACTTCTCCCCTCCCTTCTTGGGCAATTTTCACGTGCGCACCCCGACGTTCAGGTCTCCGCGACCGTGACCCGCAACAAGCCTCTGCTGGATGCAATACGTCACAATGAACTTGATGTTGCCCTGAGCTGGCAGGGTGACGAAAGCACCGCTTACAGCGAGTCGCTCGGGTCATTACCACTCTGCTGGATTGGCGCAAAAGATTTCGATATCGGCGCATTTACCGATCGAAACCGACCTCTGCCGTTACTGGTTTTTGAAGCACCCTGTCTGATGCGTAGCGCGGCGACAGCGGCCCTGGACAGCATGAATATCCCCTGGCGCATTGCGTTTACCAGCAGAAGCCTGAGTGGGATATGGGCGGCCGCGGCGGCCGGGCTCGGAATGACGTTGCGAACACAAACGGGCATGCCGTCATCACTCGCGATATTTGACCAGCAAAAATTGCCAGATACTGGCGCGATTGGCATTCGTCTGCATCAGTCTGAAAAAAACGTATCAGCCGCAGCAGCCTCGCTTTGCCAGATGATAAAAACGCACTTTCGTGGCACATAAGCCAACTACCGCGCCTGAAGAAATCCAGCCAACAGACAGCATCAATCAATGACCGGACAGGCAGGATTTCTGGCGGTTGAGGCTGAGCACAGGGCTGTCAGATTGTGGTCGTTTAAGCAACGCCCTGCTTTTTGTCCGGCCCGGCTTTGGCACCTCTCCTGCTTGCTGCGCTAATCCTGTCGCGGGCACCTGAGTAAGGCCACTTAGAGTATGATGTAACTAAAATCGTTACAGAAGATACTCTGCTCACACTTTTGTGACATTCATCGCCAATGCTGTTTACCCCCGGCTTATCTCTCCACCATAGCCTTGTACGCTGAGCGTATCACCGTCTGCTTCCACCCACGCGAAGGGCACAACTGAAGGGCCGTCGAGCATGCCCTTCATGATAAAAAAGTCGGTGTCCAGAATACGGGCATAGCCTCCGCGATGATCGTGTCCGGCAAAACAGGCGCGCACCCGGTAGCGGGTGAATAAATTCACCAGCGCGTCGGCGTTCATTAACATATGCGTATTCCCGGGAGCCAGCGGATAATGCCCGAATACCACGATGCTTTCTCCGCACTGCTGTGCCGCCTGTAACTGCTGCTCTATCCACACCAACTGTTGCGCGCCCACGGCACCGTTCCAGGGCTGCGCGTGGGGTTGATGCTCATGTTGCAGCCGGGCCAGCAACGCTGCCGCCTGTTGGCGATCGGTGCCGTTGAGCGCATTGCAGTAAAGACTCATATCATTGCCATCGTAGACAATGAAGCGCCAGCCGTTAAAACGGAAAGCGTAATAGCTCTTGGGTAGGGGAACCTTACCTTCAAGTCGTGTGGCAATCGTCTGCGCATCATGATTACCCAGCACCACGGCATGGGGATGCTTTAATTCTTGATATACCGGCAATACCGCAGCATAGCTGTACCAGTCGCGATCGACGAGATCGCCCAGGGTCACCACAAAATCGAGCGGCTGCGCGTTGAGCGCCGTGATGGCCTGGTGCAGTTTTTGTAGTCCGTTGCGATAGTAAAGATGGTTGTCAACATCCGGTTCGATATCCGCATATTGCGGGTCGGCGATCAAACCAAAACGAACAACGTTGTTCCGCGCAGGTAAGGGACGCAGCAACGGCGGTTGATACAGCGGTGCGACGTCCGCCAGCAGTTCGCGCTGCTGCAGACTAAGCGAGTGAGGCGTTAACATTGGCGTTCACCTTAACGTATACCGGCACGCATGAAAGACTGAATAAACTGACGCTGAAATATCAGAAAGAGCAGCAAAAGCGGCAGCGTTGTCATCAATGTTGCTGCACCAATAAGCGCCCACTGCACGCCCTGCTCTGGCGCGGAAAATAGCTGCAGCCCGACGGTTAAGGGCCGTACCTTAACCGAGTCGGTAATCACCAGCGGCCAGAGAAAATCATTCCAGTGAAAGCTGACAGAGACTAACGCAAAGGCGATATAAATCGGTCTGGCCAGCGGGATGTAGATCTTACGTAAGATATAAAACCGGCTGGCGCCTTCCACGATCGCCGCCTCTTCCAGCACTAAGGGGATGCTTTTAAACGTCTGGCGCAGCAGGAAGATGGCAAAGGCAGACGCAAAATACGGTAAGGCAATGCCGGTCAATGTATCGCGCAGGCCCAGTGCGCCAATGGTTTTATAGTTATTCAGGATCAGCACATCGGGGCTGATCATGAGCTGCAATAGGATAAGGGCAAACAACATGCCCGAATACTTCAGGCGAAAACGGACCAGTGCGTAAGCCGCCATCGTGGCCAACACCAGTTGGACTGTAACGATCATCATCACCAGCAAAATCGTATTCATGAAGTAACGGGCAAAGGGGGCAGCATGCCAGGCGTTAATAAAATTTTGCAGCGTCAGCGGCGCAAAAAGCCGGAAGCTGCCCTGCTCTGCCGCGGGATGCACCGCAACCCACAGCGCCACCAGGATAGGGAGCAGCCATAGCAGCGCCGCTAACCAGATAATCAGATTCAGGCCGAGGCGGCCAACAGAAAAGGAAGGCTTCATTGATAATGGGCTCGTTTATCCATCAACTTAAATTTAACTAGCGCAATCGCCGCCAAAATCAGCAGCAACACCACGGTCATGGCCGCCGCTGCCGGTAAATCCCAGTAACTGAATGCTGTGCGATAGATGTAAAACAGCAGCAGGCTACTGCTGTTGTCCGGGCCGCCGTTCGTCATCGCAATAACCTGATCGACGATGCGAAACGCATTCATGGATGCATTGATCAAGACAAATAACGTGGTCGGCATCAGCAATGGCCACTGGACGCGCCGGAAGAAATAGCCCTTTGATGCCCCTTCGATTTCCGCCGCTTCACGCAGGCGCGGATCAATCTGCTGCAGGGCAGCAAGATAGAAAATCATAAAGAAACCGGCCTCACGCCAGACGGAGACCGCCATCAGGCACCACAGGGAGGTGCCCGGCTCGCCAAGCCAGTTAACCGGAGCAATGGAAAACAGCGACAGAAGTTTGTTCAGTAAGCCCAACTGTGGCGTGTAAAAAAACAGCCACAGGTTAGCAATCGCAATCATTGGCAGAAGAGAGGGAATAAAAAAAGCCGCACGTATCACGGCGTTAGCCGCCAGTCGTCGGTTAACGGCCAATGCCATGAGCAGAGCCAGCATCACCGCCAAAGGGATAGTGACCAGGGCATAGAGCAGATTGTTCCACAACGACCGGATAAACACATCGTCATCCAGCAGCGCAGCGTAGTTATCCAGCCCAACAAACTGGGCCGGATGACCGTTACGTGAGGCGCTGAACAGACTTTCCCACACCGTCGCCAGAGCAGGATAATGGGTAAACAGCAATAAAAAACCCAGTGCCGGTAAGATCAGCAAATAGCCGCACAGCTGTAATGATCCGACGCCTGAACGTAAAGCAGGGGATGCTGTTGAAAGTGTATTCATCGCCATCGTATTACTGGTAAGCCTTCAGCAAACGATCGGCCTGCTTCTGGGCGGCTTCCAGTGCTTCTGCCGGTGTTTTCATCTGGGTTATCGCGGCTTCAATGGCGTGGTTCAGCGCCTCCTGAATTTGCACGCTGTTATAGGTCGAGAGTTCTGGCTGGGCATAGTTAAGTTGCTCACGTGCCACCAGCGCCTGCGGAACCTGTTTCACATAGTCTTTCATGGCTGACGTTTCCCAGGCGGCGGGTGAAGTCGCGACATAACCGGTAGCAATACTCCAGCGAGCAGCCTGTTCAGGGGCGGTGACCCAACGGATAAACGCCATGGCGGCTTTCTGCTGTGCCGGGGATGCATTTTTGAAGACATACAGATTACCGCCACCGGTCGGGCTTCCACGCTGTGTCTTTTCAGGAAGCATCGCGACACCAAACGGGAACGTCGCATTTTTACGCACCACGCTCAGATTACCCGTGGTGGTCACCATCATCGCGGTTTTGCCACTCAAAAAATCTTGTGGCGTGGTGCCCCATGCCACGGCGCCTTTAGGTGAAACGCCCTCTTTCTGACCGAGATCGGTTAGCCACTGCAGCGTTTCAATGTTCCCGGGCGTGTTAAAATACACGGCCGTGCCCTTGCCATTATCAAGATGCGCACCGTTGGTCGCAGCAAACCCCTGAAACACCCAATAGCCATTTGGCGTAGTCGGGATTTCGATGCCCCACTGGCTGACGTTTTGCCCGTCTTTCACGACCAGCTTTTTGCCAAAGTCCACCACCTGCTGCCAGTTCGCAGGCGGCGTATCAGCATCCAGACCCGCTTTTTCAAACGCCTGCTTATTCCAGTACAGCACCACGGTCGAGCGCTGAAAAGGAACGCCCCAGACTTTTCCGTTGATATGGCGTAAGAAAGCAGGATAGAAACTGTCGATCCATTTCTTACCCTCATCGTCTTTGGCCAGATCGCTGGCCGCGACAATCGCCCCCGCATCCATCAGTGAATAAGCTTCGATATCGCCAATAACGGCCATTTGTGGCGCATTACCGCCACGAAAAGCGGTCAATGCTTTGGTCACCGTCGTGGCGTAGTCACCGGTATAGACCGGCTGAATACTGACTTCGGGATGAATTTTTTCGAAATCAGCAACCAGTGCTTCAACGGTGTGGCTGATCGCGCCTCCCACTGCGATGGGATAATACATTTGCAGTTTTACCGGATCGGCAGCAAAAACTGACGCGCTGGTTGCGATAAGCAATGCAGGAAGCAGATGTGACAGACGAATAGCAGACATGATTTTCCCTTAGGTAAAAAGATCGTTAAACCGCGTATTTTTTGGACGAAACAGACATCAGCTGTTCTGCATGCAAACAGCGTTTACCGCTATCGGTGGAAAACAGGTATTGCTTATCAGCAGGCCATTGCAGCCCCACAAGGCTTCCCTCACTGAACCGTTTCATTCCTGCTACCGTCACCGTTAATGTTTCGTGGCTGTGAGCAAGCTGACACATTAATAAGGTATCAGCCCCCATATATTCGTAACTCACCACGCTGGCCGTCAGCACCGCGCCATCAGCGTTAATAAGCTGAATATCTTCAGCCCGAATGCCCAGACTGAGTGCGCCGGCGGTGAAACCTTCGACGACAGGCTCCCTGAGCGGACTCAGATAGTGGTTCGCGTTGTGGCAGGCGAGCGGCAGGATGTTCATGGGCGGTGCGCCAATAAACTGTGCCGCGAACACGCTGGCAGGGTTGTTGTAGAGATTATCAGGTGTGTCGTGCTGCTCAATTCGTCCCGCGTTCAGCAAAATAATGCTGTCCGCCATGCTCATGGCTTCCGTCTGATCGTGAGTGACATAGATCATTGTCAGACCCAACTTCTTCTGTAAGGCACGGATCTCACGGCGCATGCTTTGGCGTAGCTTGGCATCAAGGTTAGAAAGGGGTTCATCCATCAGGCAGAGCGTATTGTTGGCGATAACGGCTCGCCCCAGTGCCACCCGCTGTTGTTGACCACCGGACAACTGGGACGGCAAGCGATCCAGCAACGCCTCCAGTTCCATCAACTTACTGACCCGACTCAGACGATCGGCAAACGTGAGCTTATCTTCACCGCGGGCTTTTAAGCCAAATAACAAATTTTCTTTAACGCTCAGGTGAGGAAAAAGCGCATAAGACTGAAACACCATGGAGAGCTTGCGTTGGGAGGGGGGCAAATGGGTGATATCCACATGATTGAAACTCACCGAACCCGTGTCGGCCGTCTCCAGGCCGGCAATAGTGCGCAGCAGCGTCGATTTACCACAGCCTGAAGGCCCCAACAGAGCAACGAACGTCCCTTCGGCGGCGTCAAAATGGATATTATCCAGTGCGATTTTCTCGCCCCAGCTCTTGGTGATGTGATGAAGCGCCAGATGGCTCATACATGCGCCGCTTTGCAAATAAGAATTGCAGTAAGCTAGCCGAGAAAAATGAACGATTTATGGCTGAAAAATGACAGAAAAAAGATGCACCCATTGATTAATCATGCGGGCTTATCCTTCCCTGCCTTACCAGGCCGCCGTCGCGACCGAGCTTTTCCTCTTGTTCCTGACAGCGAATGAACGCAGAAAGCGGCATCCTGACAACCTGTCGTGCCCATAAGTGACGTTGAACGTCTTGATTGACCAGCCGAGACTGCATGCGATTCTGCTGCACGACAGGGCCAGGGCTAACGTAATACGTTCGGCGGCACCCCGGATGCTATAAGAAATGACCAGACGCGTGCAAAGCGCCAGAGACTCACACAACGTCTCGGAATCCTCGCTGCAGCCACAGAGAAAGGGCTGCAACGACTGTTCACTGCCGGAAACAGACACAGGTTGAATATTTCCGCTTAGTAGGTAGACTGGTATACATACACACCACTAACAAAGGTTATCGTCATGCCAACTCAATCTGCCAGCGCAGAAACTGCTTATGATAAGTTGCTCAGTGCGGCGCGCGTGCTGTTTTACAACCACGGCATTAACGGGACAGGTATCGATGCCATCGTAAAGCGGGCCGGGGTCGCCAAAAAAAGCTTATATAACAACTTTGCCTCTAAAGATGAGCTGGTCGCGATTTATCTCAGGGTTCGTCACGAGGAATGGCTTGCCTTGTACAAAAATCGTCTGGACCTTGCCATGACGCCGAAAGAACGGGTACTGGCCGTATTCGCGGCTTATGAGGACCATGCTGAATTTGCCTATGAAAACGGATTTCGCGGATGTGGCCTGCTGAACGCAGCGGCAGAGTTGCCCGCCAGCGCGCCGGGACGACAGGCCGTTCGTGAGCACAAGGAGGAAGTGGAGGCGATTCTGACCGCGCATCTGACAGATTTGATGATGGGAGATGCAGAAAGCGCGCGCAAGATGGCACGGCACTTCGCTTTTCTACTGGAAGGCAGCATTTCACGAGCCGGGCTGGAAGGTAACAGCGACTGCGTGAGTCAGGCCGGTATGATTGCTGAACAACTGATGGAGGCATACTGATGCCTGCATCCGGACACCAAACGGGTGGCGCAACGGCCGTCATTATCGCGGCTGTGCTCTGGGGAACGACCGGTACAGCAGCCACCTTTGCCCCGGCTTTAAGCCCGCTGGCCGTGGGCTCGGTGGCAATGGGCATCGGTGGACTGTTCCAGGGACTTATCGCTGCAACCCCGCTTATTCGACAGCGGCGACTGATTTTTCGACATTGGCCTTTTCTGCTGACGGGCGCCCTCGCAGTGGCGGTTTATCCGCTCGCTTTTTATGCGTCTATGCGCTATGCCGGGGTCACTGTCGGCACTGTCATTTCCATCGGCTCTGCCCCGCTACTGTCAGCCCTCATTGAGTACCGTCTTGAAGGCGTACGCCTCACAAAGCAGTGGGCAGGCGGTGCCGCTACAGGGCTTGCCGGCATGATCCTGCTTTGCCTTGCGGAAAGCGGTGGGCACAGTACTGGACAAGGTTCTGCAATGACGGGCATTACGCTGGGGCTGCTGGCTGGTTTTACCTATGCCCTTTATTCGTGGTCTGCGCGGCGGTTAATGCAGGGCGGCATAGCTCCACGCGCGGCAATGGGGGCGACCTTTGGAGCGGGCGGTATCCTGCTTGTCCCTGTCCTTCTGATGACCGGCGCACCGCTTCTGGAAACCTGGAATAATGCCGCCGTCGGGATATATATGGCGCTGGTTCCAATGTTTCTGGGATATCTCTGCTATGGCTACGGACTGGCGCGCATCCCGGCCAGCATGGCAACCACGATCACGCTGCTGGAGCCGGTCGTCGCCGCTCTGCTGGCCATTCTGCTTGTCGGGGAAAGGCTGCCGCTTTCAGGTTGGGCCGGTGTAGGACTCATTATTGCCTGCCTGGGTGTGATCACCTTTCCAGCGGGCAAGCGCGCCTCCCCTTCAGCCCAACGCCGGGCTGATAACCTTTAATCTGGGGGCAGGAAAAAGGAGGAAAAAGCGGCCTTCGATGCATCCTGGGCTCTCGACATACGCACGGGCGCTCTCATTAAGCTTGAGGAAAGCAAAACCCGCCTGGAGAATGATAACTGACTCCATCCCTGAACCTGAGCAGAGGTGTCCTGTGGCGCCTGTATCAACGATAACGTCCAGGATTTACAGGGCCCCAGGGTAATCTGCATAGTCAATCCGGGTACGATGAAGACAGGACCAGAGAAATCGAATGTTCTGCTGCCTGGCGTCTCCGAGGGTTCAGGCGGGACGATACCTTTCGCTTTTTGCTCATGGCTGACATTACCAACATCAGCCGCGATGTCTCAGCCCTCTCGGTCTGCCCTTATCAAATATAAAACGCCTGTTGCAGGGCATCAGGCGTTTAAAAGCTGCCAGATTTCGATCCTTATCAGAACCTTTTATGGCCTACTTTTATCAGAACTGCTCCCAGTTTTGATCCTGTCCGCCAACCACTGCGGTCTGCGGTTTCTTAAAAACCGGCGACGATACCGCTGCGGCGCGGTTTTGCTCCCGATTATTACTGGCTAACTGACCCGCAAGCGTAATCGTGAAGGCACCCACTAAATGACCCAGCGTGGAGGCCTGATCTATCAGAGAACGCGATGCTGCGGAGGCCTGCTCAACCAGTGCGGCGTTTTGCTGTGTCGCTCCATCCATCTGATTTACGGCCTGATGGACCTGGCTGATGCCTTGCGACTGTTCTCCGGCGGCTACGGATATTTCATCCACCAGATCAGTGACCTGCCGCACCGCATCATTCATGCGTGACATGTTAGAGCCTACCCCTTCCGCCTGCTCAGAACCGGCCTCGACAAAGCCCATTGATGACTCAATCAACTCCTTGATTTCACGAGCTGAAGAGGATGAGCGCTGTGCAAGATTACGAACCTCACCCCCACCACCGCAAATCCCCGCCCCTGCTCACCAGCACGTGCAGCCTCAACGGCGGCATTCAGCGCCAGGATGTTGGTCTGGAAGGCAATCCCTTCAATGAGTGCAATGATGTCAGTGATTTTGGCTGAGCTTGCCCTGATGTCACTCATAGTGGACAGTAGTGTGCGGACACGACCAGCACTGTCTTCTGAGATATCCCGGGCGTTTTTCGCCAACTGACTGGCAAGACGCGTATTTTCAGCGGTCTGACGGACGGTTTCGCTAAGCTCGGACATACTCGCTGCTGTCTGCTCCAGGGAGGCCGCCTGCTCTTCCGTACGGGAGGACAGGTCTTCATTACCCGCCGAAATCTGTGCAGAAGCAGAGCTTACCGACTGAGCAGAAGCTTCCACCTTAGACAGTGAATCTGAAACATTCTCAATCAGATGGTTGAAGGCCCTTGCCGTCAGGCCGATTTCATCATGACGTGACTCATCAACCCTGAGAGTCAGGTCGAGTTTTTCACTGGCCTCTTCCATGGTCTGACGCATGCCGTTCAACTGACGGCGTATAGACATGATGGTTTTGATCGTGAAAAAACCCAATACAAGGATGACGGCGCCAGATCCGGCAATCAGTCCCCATAGAGTCGTATAGTAGATATGGGTATTGGTTTCATCCAGTTGAGTGCCGATATCAATATTTATCTGCAGTTGCTTACGGTAACTGCTTGTAAGCGTGCGAATGGCTTCACTCAGATTTTTACTGCTTTCATCTGAGTTCGCCGTCGATGATGACTGGGGAATCCTGTTGGTCTGCAGGAAAGGCAGCAGCCTGTCATGAATGTTTTTAATCATGACGAACGCCTCTTTGGTCAGCCGCAGATCTTCGTCGCTGGATATATCATTCTCAAGATAATGCTGATTGAGGGTATTAAGGCGCTCAACCGTTTTGTTCATTTCTGATTCAATTTGCCCCTGCCTGGCAGGGTCTTTTGCGCCCTGATAGTCGTATAGCTTAATGAGAAGTTCATTGTTCTCATCAATCAGTACGTTTAAGTCGATGATCGAAGGTATGGCGTTAATCTGAACATAGTGAAAGCGATACTGGAAGCCAGTAACGACCACGATGGAAATAATAACCATAGAAACGAGAGAAGCTGAGAGCAGAGAAAACGTAAGATAAAGTCGCTGTGAAATTGTCATACCTCACCCTGTGTGTATTTAAAAAATAAAAAACCAACGCTTAGTAAATCGTCGAAATAAACGAAAACTTGATTTTTTTAGAGAGAGGCTGGTGAGTTATGGAGATGAGTAGAGTGAGAATGTGCAGGGCCTGAACATAAACGTGAATATGGCGTAAAACCTACGGCTAACAAAGCCGCGAAAGGCTGCTCAAGTTTCGCTTTCTGCTGAATGTAGAAATTGCGCAATAAGCTGGCTGTTTTTTGCCTGAATGGGCACGGCTCACCCTTTTCACTCTGTTAGGCTAATGCAGCTTTTCATCGCTTATGATAAAAAAGATAACCCGCACTAAGGAGATTTTTATGTATCTGGATGATATTCCTTCTTCTTTTCGGCAGCATGACATGCTTTATCTGACAGCGCCTGACCTGGGCCGTGCAGAAGAAATGCAACGAAAACTGAATGCGTTCAGCTCACTTCATCATGAGTTCTTACTCTGGTCTCCGGGTTTTCACTCTATTGATTCAGTTGAGAAAAACATGGCAGATGCCGCAGATAACTTCCTGAATGACAGAGACGAATATAAGTTTTTAATCATTGAACGCAAGTCAGATGAACTCTTAGGCTGCATAAGCTTGTTCATCCGCAATCAGGCTATCCCTTACGTCGAAATCGGCTACTGGCTTGCAACCAATGCACTGGGCAAAGGCATCATGCCCGAAGCGTGCAAACTGGCCACTAAAATAGCCTCCGATTTTTTGCACGCAAAGAGAATTGAAATTCGTGTCGCGGGACGTAATGTGCGGAGTCAGTCCGTTGCATTAAAATGCGGTTTCAAACTGGAAGCCAGACTGGTTAACGAGCGCCTCGACAGCATGGGAATGACTGACGATACCTTGATCTACAGATATGGCGGTTGACTCTCCCCATCCTGTGAAGTCAGCCTTTCGCTGAGCGCGGCTCTAGACTGTTACGCATGTCCGCTTTATGCCGGGACGGGTCGTTACCCTCAAATTAACCCATCTGTGTCCTCTCACCCACGGTTTCCCTCTCCGGCGAGCCACAGAAGAAAGAACGGATGATTAAGCGCGCCCAGGGTAAACAGTCAGGCTGCTTATTTGGTGAATGATGAGGAGATTAGTTTGATACCCAGTATGCCCAGGACCGCTGAGGAAACGCGATCAACTGACGTCTTGATACGTAAATATACCTGACGCGGTTTCTCGGCAGACAGCGCGACAGAAACGATGGAGTACCAGACAAAATCGATCAAAAAGCTCATCAGAGGGATGACGACATAAAACAGTAGCGGGATATTTTTAGGCAAAAGGGCACTAAAAATAGAGGCAAAGATAATGGCTGTTTTGGGATTGCTCAGTTGTGTTAATAACCCATCTCTGAATGTTTTTAGCCATGTCTTGCTGTGCCCATTTTGTCCATTCAACGCGAGGTGTACAGGCTGAGATGCACCTTTGAAGATGTTAAAAGCCAGCCATAATAAGTAAAACCCGCCCGCCACCTTCATAACTACAAACAGTTCCGGCACCAAAAGTAGCAGCCTCTGTAGCCCAAGCATCGCGACCAGGGCAAAAATCGCAGCACCAACGCCAGTGCCTAAAGCGGTCACGATTCCGTGAAGACGAGAATGCACAACAGCATTTCTGGCAACATAGATAAAGCTTGGGCCGGGGCTTATCACCCCCATAATCAGAACGGCAGCAATGGCCATAAGGCTTGAAATCAACATCCTGGACCTCGGCAGGGAATAATCAGAGCGGCTATTCTAAAGGAAATGATCCGTTTTCACAGGGTGTGATTGTGTTGTCTCCGGGATTCGAAAACGAAACAGGCCCGCTGAAGCAGCTTCTTGCTCGTCACTATCGTTCATCGCTCACCACCCAGGCGCATCGGTTTAATACCTTTGCTGGTTACCCACGAACAGCCTGACTCACCTGTTAAATTTGTTATTAATCGGCAGCTTAAAGCCAGTGCGGTTAAAGAGGTGCCAGTCTGTATTTGCTATCCTTGGGAAACGAATTCTTGGGTTACCCTTTTTGGAGCAATAATGAGCGATATTATTAATCTGTTCACCAGCCATAAAAGTGAGCGCAGCTTTACCGATAAACCTGTTGACGATGCCATCCTTGATCGCATTATCAGCACCGCCTATCGCGCCCCTACCTCCGTTAACTCACAACAGGTTTCACTGGTCGTTACGCGGGATGCCGCTCAACGTCAGGCCATTTCAGAGATTGCCGGTGGACAGCCCTGGATTGCCAAAGCGCCCGTTTTTATCACCGTCGTTCTCGATATGCATAAATCCCGGGTCGCCATGGCGGCCGTGGGCAAAGAGCAGGTTGCTCAGGACAGCATTGAAAGTATTGTTTCTGGCGCGACTGACGTGGGCATTGCACTAGGCAGTATTATGGCCGCTGCGCGGGCGGAAGGTTTAGGCATCGTGCCCATCGGGGGAATTCGCCGCGATCCTGACGCGATGATCGAACTGCTTAATTTGCCGGAATATACTTTCCCTGTCGCGGGCGTCGTTATCGGTTACGTCGACCAGCCCGCTTTCCAGAAGCCGCGCCTGCCTCTGCAGACCTTCCGTCACGAAGAAAGTTATCACACCGAAGGTCTGGAACAGCAGATCGCCGCTTACAATGCCGAAATGGTTCAGCACTGGCAAGCCACCGGGCGAGCTGACGGCGAAAGCTGGAGCGACAGCGTGAGCGGATACTATCAGCACATCTATTTCCCAAAAGTCCTGCCTGCACTGCACAAACAGGGATTTGGTAGCGACAAATAACCGTCATTCGTCCGGGCAATGCCCGGGCGATGTCTTTCCCTCTGGCTCAACTCTCACAGGCTAACCCCTTGCCCCGTTTCGCCCCTCGTGTTTAGCACGATAGAGCGCTTCATCCGCCCGTTTAATTAATCGTTCCGCCCTTTCTGGCCCTTCCCCTGCCACCGTTGTTGCCACGCCGGCACTCAGCGTGACGCACCCGGTTTCCAGCCCTGTCGAGCTGTGCGGTATCGCTAACTTCCTGACGGCCTCAACCACGCTTGAGGCTATTTTTAACGCATCCGCGGCGCAGGTGTCGGCTAACACGATGGCAAATTCTTCTCCGCCATAGCGTGCGGCGATATCGATGCGGCGCTGGGCAAACGTCTTCAGTAAGCGTCCTACTTGTTGTAAACAGGCGTCACCCGCGACATGGCCGTAGGTATCGTTGTAGCGTTTGAAATAATCGATATCGAAAAGGATTAATGATACCGGCCCACCGCTACTGCGGCCGTGCAGCAGGCTTTTTATCAGAAAGTGGTCAAAGTACCGGCGGTTAGCCAGCCCGGTGAGCCCATCGCCGTTTGCCAGATTCTCCAGTGAATGATTCGCTTCGGTCAGTTCATCCCTGAGATGGGTTAATTCAATTTGATAGCGTAAGCTACGTTTGGCCTCATGCCGTATCAACATCCACAGCAGAATGATCGCCATCAGAAGCACCAGGCTTAATACTACGCCCTGAACCCGGCTTTCGGCCCAGCTAATCAAAAGCCCCTCTTTGTCAAATCCTGCAGCGACAACCAAGGGGTAACGGCTAGAACTGGCGAAACCAAAAATGCGGGTTACGCCGTCAACCTTCGCTTTCCACTGGCCGCTGCCGCGTTCGGCATTGGCTAACAGCTGGTGAAAAAGCGGGCTGGAGGAGAGATTTTTACCGATGTAGCTGTTCGATAAAGGACGAGCATAGAGCACGGTGCTGTCTGCCAGCATCAGCGCCAGTAAGTCCTTTGGACCAATAACAAAATAATCGTAGTAGTGACGAAAGTAATCGATGCTCACCGTGGCAAGGAGTACACCACGGAATCCCTGGTAGTTATCACTGACGCGCAGCGAAACAGGAATAACGTAGCGGCCCGAACTGCGGCTTCGTAATGCAGGCCCCACGTGCAGGCTGTTGCGTGGATTGTTGCGATGATAGCTGAAATACTCCCGGTCGGCGTTATTTCCTGAAAACGACTGCATTAACGAACTGGCGACCCATCTCCCCTGCGCATCGTAATAGAAAATACCCTCCAGCTGCGGCAGGCGGCTCTGTAACGTCCGCATGATGTCGTTGAGGGTTGAGACATCTCCGCCCGTCTCTGCCTGAGACTCGATTTCACGCTGGACTTCACGCAGCGACAGTTCCGTTTGCAGAAAGGTATCTTCGGCCTGACGGGCCTGAGCCAAAGAAAGATCAATGGCGCGTTCTTCAGTGATACGAACCGTTCTTTGCCAGTCCTGGTAAAGCGTCCAGACATTGATCACAATAACGCCAATCGTCAATAAACTTCCCGCCAGGGTAATGCTTCTGAGCAGTGGTGAAAGGCGCATCATTGCCGCATCTTTTTTTCGACGTAATTCCATGCTGGTTAACCCTTCTCTCGCCACGGGATAATGCAACATATCAGAAACAACGTGTTATCAATAACATCCTGAAAGGCCATTTATATCTGCTGTTTTCAGTTTAGATTAAGACAGGAACGCCAGCATCGCCTTGCGCCTGTTCAGAGTACAGGCAGCAGGCTCTGATAGCAGGCTGATGGTGCCAGCCTCACCGGTCGGGCGTATCGGGGAACGCGCAGATGTCGAGGCAGCGCTCCACGTCATCCATGACATGGAGAAGGAGAGGTTAACGTCGGCGGCGCCACCACCAAAACAGCAGCAGTCCGATCGTCAGCACAACTACTGCCAACCCTGCGCGGGCTATCGGTAAAAGCAGTGACGGCTCGCCGCCCTGACGCAGTGATTTCACCCGTTCCGGGGTAATGCGCACGGCACTGTTGCCTATATCCTGCATGACATAATTCGTGACGTCGGCAATTTGCGTATTATCCAGCGTATGGGCAAAACCAATCATGCCCTGACCGTTTGCGGGCCAGACACCTTCAAGCACGGCCATGGCAACGTTATCGGCCGTAGGCTTTTCCAGGATCGGATGTTTACTCAGGGCAGGTAAACCATTCAGGCCCTGTCCCTCAAGGTTATGGCAGGCGGCACAGTTGTTGCGGTATACGCGCTCGCCATCCGTTAAATCGGACAGCATGTCTGGCGTATCATCTCCGGTCACCGGCGTGAGTCCGCTAGCCGGTTCCTGAACATCTGAATCCGCGTCAGCCTCGCCTTCTTCCTGATCGGCGGCAGGCATCAGGTAGGTTGCTATGGCCGCCCGATCTTCCGGCGTCATACGCGAAAAACTCTTGTCTATCGCTTCAAGCATCGGCCCCGCCGCCGTCGCACCGTTATCGGCGTGACCGCTCGCCAGATAAGCTGCCAGCGATTCCCGTGACCACTGATCGTCACTCTGTAAGGTATTGGCGGTGATGTCAGGCGCAAACCACGTCCCTAAAGAGGCGCCCTGTAACGATTTGCTCTGCTGCTCAGCCATTAAAAAATTGCGCGGCGTATGGCAGGTGCTGCAGTGCGTTAGCCCTTCGACCAGGTAAGCCCCCCTGTTCCATTCCGCGGACTGGCTGGGATCGGGCTTGAAGGGTTTTGTGTCCAGGAAGAGGAAATTCCACGCCGCCATACTAAAGCGAAGATTAAACGGAAACGGCAAATCGGTTTTTTCTGGCTGGCTATCGACCGCTTTCACACCATGCATAAAGTAAGCATAAAGCGCAGACACATCGCTATCACTCACTTTGGCATAGGCGGTGTAAGGCATAGCCGGATACAAATGACTGCCATCGGCACGAATGCCTCTGCGTAGCGCATCGGCAAACTGTTTTTCAGTGTAGTGACCAATACCGGCTGTTTTCGAGGGCGTGATATTGGTGCTAAAAATAATGCCTAAAGGGCTACCGATAGCATGGCCGCCGCTGAACGGCGCTTTGCCTTCCTCTGTGTGGCAGGCCGCACAATCCCCAGCCACAGCAAGATATTCCCCTCGTTTTATGAGGTCAGTCTGGCTTTCCGCCCACGCGCTACTCTGAGTTGCAGTCAGCATTAGCAGCGTAGCGGGCAGCAATCGGCTCAATCGCTTACCCATGCTGTGTCTCCTGCAAAATCTTATCAGCGGTACGCAGCGCAAGCGCCATGGCGGTGAGCGTGACATTACAGGTGCCGACCGTTGGCATCACGCCGGTACCGACCATAAACAGGTTTTCATGATCGTGCGCCCGTCCCCAGACATCGGTTACGCTGGTTGCCGGATCGAGTCCCATCGACAACGTACCGATGATATGTTGACGGTTCGAAAATTTACCGCTTTTGCTGTGTCGGATATTGGTCGCACCCAGTTTTGCCGCTATCGCATCGTAGCACTCTCGCGTTTTTTCCGTGCCCTTCTGCACATAGTCATCCACATCCCAGAACAGCGCAGGCGTGGGTAATCCTAATGCATCTTTATTGCTGCTAAGGGTCACGCGGTTATCGGGATTGGGGAGCTGTTCCAGCGCATTTTTAATGCTCAGTCGGCGGGCCGCACGAAAACGAACCTGCTCCTGGAGTTTTTTACCAAAGTACCCCTCTTCCAGCACTTCCTTCGTCACCGCTGCCACCTGTGATGCATTGGAGATATCCAGACGGAATGGCGCATGTTCGCGGCGGAATTCGCCGTCTCTGAACTGCCCTATTGAACAGGGACTGACAGGTCCGCGTCCGGGCCAAATCTCTTCATCCACGTCGAAGGTGACGCCAATGGCGGGATGGTCGCAGAGATTACGACCAACATTGTCACGGGCATTGCCAATCCCGTGCGGAAATTTATCGCTGGTCGACATCAGTAAAAGCTTTGGCGTTTCAATCGCATTGGCCGCCAGAACAAATGTCTGTGCCGTAATGCGATGGCTGGTTTTATTCCAGTCATAATAGTGGGCGGCAACAATTCTGCCCTGCGCGTCATGCTCAAGCTTATACACGACCGCCTCGGTGATCACCTGAACGCCTGTGTCCTCAGCCTGCTGAGCGGCCAGACCGCCGTGATACTGAGCATCAATCGGACACACCGGCATACAGTTGTTGTTACCGCAGCAGGCCGGGCGACCATCGTAACTGCGACTGTTGCGTCCCGTGCTGTCGTCCAGCACGGTGAAGTCGGGTGCCAGTCTGGCCGTGACGCGTTGCTGAAGCCATGAAGCCGGCACGCGCGTCATCGGAAACGGTTTACTGCGTGGCGAGCCGTTGTCAGGCGAACCGCCGACGCCGGCAATGACCTCTGCCTCATAGTAATAGGGCTCCAAATCCTGATAGCCGATCGGCCAGTCTTTGCCCACGCCATAAAGGGTATGCTGCTGAAAATCATTTGGCACAAAGCGCCACAGCTGAGCAGCCCAGTGCCAGCTGGTGCCGCCAAAAATACGGATGTACTGCGCATTAAACGCCTGCGGACCGAGCTGTTGCAGATAATCATTAGGCTCAGGCGTATAGCGTGGCTGAGGTGCCATGGGAGAAAAGGGATAAGGTGACATAAAGTCAGACTTAAAGGCGGAACTGCGAAAGCGCTCGACCAGTTCATCGCGCCCAATTTTCGGCCCGGACTCAAGTAATACAACGGATTTACCCGCTTTGGCCAGTCGGGTAGCCAGCAAAGCGCCATTTACGCCCGCGCCTATCACAACGACATCCGCCGACTCATTCTTCTTCATTGATGACATTACTCATAAAAAGGATCACGGTTGACTCGCCCAGCTGCCGCAGACGCCATAGGAGAAGCTCGGCGGTACCAGTTTGTCATTCACAATTTGATTCGCGAGCGTGTTAATGTAGGTGATGTAGCGTGCATTTTTGCCTTTGCCCACAACCCCGGTGTACCAGCCGCTCAGGATAGTGCTCGCCAGCTTCGCGCTACCTGCGTCACTCTCAGCAAACGGCAGGCGTTCCTGTTGCAACAGATCGGGCTGATGGGCCAGCAGGCTACTCAAACGCAAAAGCGCAGAGGAGAAATTCTTTTGGATCTGACTCAACGTGTCATACAGCGCAGCACCCACGGTTTCGTTAAGTTCATCCTGCTGGGTAAGCTGCTGAGAAATCTGCATAAAGATATCCAGCTCATCTGTCTGGGCATCGGGTTGGGCGGCGTTGAGGCGAGCAAGAGGGAGCAGATGTCCGGCAGCGCTGGTTACAGCAACCAGACCGACCATCTTCAGCACGCGTCGGCGTGAATAGTGATTCATCATATCTTCCAGTAAAAGCCACCTGTCGCTGGCAGCAAATCAGCCTGCGTAATACGGATTATTATGCTGGCAGCGCGCATAATATTTGGGCCAGGATTCACAGCCATTCCCTGCCGCGTTCGCACCTGAAGCCGCTGATTAAGCGCCAATTCAACAGCATAATGGTTGGTGAGTCTGCCATCTGCCGCTTTCAGTCTGCGGGATCATGAACGTCTCTTTCTCAATGATCCACTGGTAATTAACTAAATGTTAACAATCCGCTGAGGATAAACCAGATAGTTGCTTGGGTTATAAATATATTAAATCGATATTAAACAAATTTGATACGAAGCGGAACTGAGAGCATGCTGGCCCATGTGGCATTTTCAGGCTATGGAGGGCGATCGTGGTCTTTGAAGCGGAGTGAAGTAAACTGCCATTCTGCCCTGCTGCAGCGGCACACGTTCTCAAGCAAACGGAGTTGATCATGCCCCCATTACGTTTACTGTTATCAGAATCGAACGATCCCTGGTTTAACCTGGCGGTAGAAGAGTGTATTTTTCGCCAGATGCCGGCTAACCAGCGCGTACTGTTTTTGTGGCGTAATGCGGAAACGGTGGTCATTGGTCGGGCGCAGAACCCGTGGAAAGAGTGCAATACACGTCGTATGGCAGAGGACGGTATTAAGCTGGCGCGACGCAGCAGTGGAGGCGGCGCGGTGTTTCACGATCTGGGCAACTGCTGCTTTACCTTTATGGCGGGCAAGCCAGGTTACGATAAAAGTGTCTCAACCGCTATCATCCTGCAGGCACTGGCAACGCTGGGCGTCAATGCGCAGGTTTCAGGACGAAACGATCTGGTGATCGACACCGGTGACGGCGTGCGCAAAATATCCGGCTCTGCTTATCGCGAAACGCCCGACCGTGGCTTTCATCACGGCACAGTTCTAATTAATGCCGATCTGTCGCGCCTGGCTGATTATCTTAATCCCGACGTGAAAAAGTTACAGGCGAAAGGCATCGCCTCCGTGCGAGCACGCGTGACAAACCTGCAAACGCTGGTGCCCAATATCAGCTACGAACGCCTTTGCCATGCCATCACGGAAGCCTGTTTTGAACACTTTGCCACTCGCTGTGAACCCGATGTTATTTCTCCTGATAACCTGCCGGATCTGCCGGGCTTTGAACAACAGTTTGCCCGTCAAAGCAGTTGGGCGTGGAATTTTGGCCAGGCGCCAGACTTTTCGCATCTTCTGGATCATCGCTTTGTATGGGGCGGCGTGGAGATACATTTTGATGTTGAACGGGGCGCCATTAGCCGCTGTCAGATATTTAGCGACAGCCTGAACCCTGCGCCACTGGAGGTGCTGGCCTCCCGCTTACAGGGTGCAGCCTATCAGCCTGACGTTATGGCTCAGCATGTAGAAACGTTGAAAACGGACTATCCGCTGCAGCAGCACGAACTGGATGAGCTTGCACAATGGCTGGTGACAAGTCTCCGCTGACAGTCCGGTGAGCGAGGTAGCGTTTGCCCGGCTCAGCAGCATAAATGGGCCGCATCAGACGATTGCCTGCGGCTGCCCAGGTTCACTTAGCTTCCCGTATTGACGCGTTTGCCGATATCTTTCAGTTGCGAATATTTTTCAAGCAATCGCGGTCCATCATCCAGGCTCATGGCAAACATCCACAGATAGGTCATGACCGAATAGATGTGCCCTGCGTTACCCATCCCTTTACGGGTCATGGACAGGATGGTAAAGGCAAACAGCAGCGCCGCTGCTGTACCTATCGTTATAAAACCTAACGCCTCGCGATCGGATAGCCCTATGCGTAATCGCGCCAGTACGCCGTAGTGTTTCGCCAGAGCGGGTGCCTGGGCAACGGTGACCAGGCTAACCTCTTTTTCAAGCCGGTTATTCAGACGGCCAAACAGCGCTTCGTTCTTGCGCGAGAAGCCCGGCAGAAAGCAGGCAAGTATCAACAAAATGATCAGACAGCCCACGCCCGTCCAGAACTCAATTACCAGAAGCATAATGGCTGCGCCGCTAATCGATGCCAGAGAGGTGATCAGCGTTGGCAGATGCAGCTCAAAAAAATCGACAAACTCACGTGACAATGTCACGCGAGCGGCGATAGTGGAAGCATTTTGCTTCTCGTGACGTTGTGCCACGATAACCGGCACGGCCAGTCCGGCATAAATACGGGCGAAGGTGCGGGTATCAACGCTGCGTCTTGCGGCGCCTATTGCCCACATTGCAAAGACCATGACCGCATAAAGCACAGCATGAAGCGCCTGCCCGGTGACAATGGCGTTAATGGCGAACCCGGCTAACAGCGGATAAAGCAGGTAGGTAACGTTTTCCGCCACCACTAACAGCAGGGTAAGAACGAGCTTTTTACTGTGACGACGTCCCAGCATCTTGAGGGTGGCAATGGCATTTTGCGGCGCCGTCTCCGGCGTTATTGTTTTGTGAGAACACATGATTTTCTTTTGGTAAACGGTTAAAATTGAGCGGTCGCTCAATAGCCAGCGCATCGTATTTGAGCGATTGCTCAAAGTCAATCCAGGAGTCATAATGAAAGCATCAACGGCAACATCTGGAGAAACACGCAAAGAGACGATTATTGCGGGCGCCATCGCGCTGTTTATCGAGAAGGGAATTGAAAAAACCACGACACGTGACTTAACGGAATCGCTGGGTATTTCACGCAGCCATATTTATCACTACTTTCCTGACTGGCACACGCTCACCCTGACTGCGCTGGAGCACTTTATGCAGCGCGAGTTGGATGATTTCACCCTTGAGCTGGCCGCGCTGGATCCTGTGCAGCAACTACACTCTATGATTGAAGGCCACATTCCTGACACATCAGATTCAGTCTGGCGGCTTTATGCTTCCTTCTGGCAAATGGCCAGCCATAATGCCGATTACGCTGAACTGGCCGACAAGATTATCGCCGGTTGGGATGCGTTGCTCTGCAAGATTATTCGCGCGGGCGTTGAACAAGGGTGCTTGCATACGGATGATGTGGCACGCAGCGCACGCCAGCTTAACGCCCTGCTCAACGGCTACGCCGATCTGCTGAGTATTACGTCTTCACCCGCGCGAATTGAGCAGGCGTTGGCCGACATTCACCACTTTGTGCAATTTATGCGTTAACGGAGCGGGAAGTCAGTAAAGCGCCGTTTTCTTCTTTATTGCCATTAATTAAATGTTAAATAGAAGTTATACGAATGATGTGCAGTACGCTTTAAATGTGTCATTCAAATGGCGCGCGCTTTACATTTTGTGACTTGATTAATCTCAAATTTTATCGCTTATTCGCGCAGAAATGCTTGCTAACACACTTTATTTTTCTCGCCCAGACTGATGCTGAAATGCGATAAGCAGGTGTTTTTTGGCGCTTTATTGTTTACAGGTTTTGATAAAAGTGGCTGCCCTGGCCGTTAATTTGGGTCTAAGTCGCTGGTTTATAAAGTAAATACATTAACAAATCCTCATAAAATTAATCATTGAGTCCTGTGATAAAAACCAATATATTGGCCGCGTTTTTAACACTAGCTCTAAATTTTATTCACTTATCCAACTGCAGCGTGATGCCACGCCCGGTTGTAGGAGAGATATGATGACGGATAAAGTCCGTATTGATAGTTTGAATGCGAATACATTAAACGGTAACAATGAGTCTTATCTGGCCCGCCAGGCCGAGTTTGAATCAAATGTTCGAAGTTATCCGCGTAAATTACCATTAGCGATTGCGAAAGCTAATGGTGTCTGGATCACAGACGTCGAGAACAAACAGTATCTTGACTGTCTTGCCGGTGCCGGAACGCTTGCGTTAGGTCATAATCACCCTGACGTACTGCAAAGCATCCAAAATGTCATTACCAGCGGCTTGCCGTTACATACTCTGGATCTGACCACGCCACTCAAAGATGCGTTTTCAGAATACCTGCTCTCCCTGTTACCGGGTCAGGGCAAAGAATACTGCCTGCAATTCACCGGTCCTTCCGGCGCGGATGCCGTTGAAGCCGCTATCAAGCTGGCGAAGAAACATACTGGCCGTTCAGGGGTGATCAGCTTCTCCGGGGGTTATCACGGCATGACGCACGGTGCGCTTTCTGTCACCGGTAACCTGTCACCGAAAGAAGCCGTTAACGGCATGATGCCTGAAGTGCAGTTTATGCCTTATCCGCACCTGTACCGTTGCCCGCTGGGCATTGGTGGTGACGCGGGCGTAAAAGCGCTGACCTACTACTTCGAAAACCTGATCAACGACGTTGAAAGTGGTGTGCGCAAACCTGCGGCCGTGATCCTCGAAGCAGTTCAGGGTGAAGGCGGCGTGAACCCTGCCCCGGCTGAATGGCTGCAGCGCATCCGTAAAGTTACCCAGGAACACGGTATTCTGCTGATTCTGGATGAAGTTCAGGCAGGTTTTGCCCGCACTGGTAAATTCTTTGCGTTCGAGCATGCCGGTATTGAGCCCGATATCATTGTAATGTCAAAAGCCGTCGGCGGCGGTTTGCCGCTTGCCGTGCTGGGGATCAAAAAGCAGTTTGATGCCTGGTCACCTGGCCACCACACCGGGACATTCCGTGGCAACCAACTGGCCATGGCAACCGGCCTGACCACGCTGAAGCTGCTGAAAGAAAACAACATCGCTGGCAGCGTCGCTGAAAAAGGTGAGTGGCTGAAAGGCAAACTTGCCGAACTGCAGAAACGTTATCCTGCCATCGGTAACGTTCGCGGTCTTGGCCTGATGATCGGTATTGAAATGGTCAAGCCGAACGAAGCGCAGGATCATATGGGCTGCTACCCGGCCGATGGCGATTTATCGGCTCTGGTTCAGAAGAAATGCTTTGAAAACGGTCTGATCCTTGAGCGCGGGGGACGTCACGGTTGCGTATTGCGTCTGCTGCCTTCCCTGTTGATCAATCATGACGAAATGCAGGTTTTCCTGGATAAGTTCGAAAGCGCCCTGCTTGCCGCTGGCGTCGAAGCAGTTTGAGTGGAGTAAATTCGATGTCACGGTCAAATCCGATTCTGGCGTCCTCAGTGCAAAGCACTGAGGCTTACCAGCAGGCTATCGCACAAAGCAGTGCGGCAGTGGTTAAGTGGCTGGAACAGCCTGAAATGTATCAGGGTAAAACAGTTGCTGAACTGCGCGAACGTATCCAATTGGACTTTAATCCCGAGGGCCTGGGCAACCAGGCCGCCATTGAGCGCGCGATTGAGTATTTCCTGAAAGACAGTCTGTCGGTCCATCACCCACAGTGTGTGGCGCATTTGCACTGCCCGAGTCTGGTCATTAGCCAGGCTGCCGAGGTGCTGATTAACGCGACGAATCAGAGTATGGATTCCTGGGATCAGGCGCCTTCTGCCACCCTGATTGAAATGAAGCTGATTGAATGGCTGCGTTCACAGGTGGGTTATCAGGCAGGCGATGCCGGTGTGTTCACCAGCGGCGGCACCCAGAGCAATCTGATGGGGCTGATGCTGGCGCGTGATGCCTTCTTTGCCCGTCAGGGCCATTCTGTTCAGCAGGACGGACTGATCGGCGATCTCAGAAAGATCAAAGTCTTTTGTTCAGAGAATGCCCACTTCTCCGTGCAGAAGAACATGGCGCTCCTCGGCCTGGGCTACCAGTCCGTGACGTTAGTGAAATGCGATGAGTTTGCACGCATGGACATAACCGATCTGGCTGACAAACTGGCACAGTCGAAAGCCAATAATGAACAGGTGCTGGCCATTGTCGCGACAGCAGGCACCACCGACGCCGGTGCTATCGATCCGCTGCGTGATATCGTCAAACTGGCCGCAGAGCAGAAAATCTGGGTGCACGTTGACGCGGCCTGGGGCGGTGCATTGCTGCTGTCAGAGAAGTATCGTCATTATCTGGACGGGCTGGACCTGGTGGATTCCGTTACGCTGGACTTCCACAAACAGTTTTTCCAGACCATCAGCTGCGGTGCTTTTCTGTTAAAAGAAGCCCGTCACTATGAGCTGATGCGCTATCAGGCGGCATACCTGAACTCTGAGTTTGATGAAGCACAGGGCGTGCCGAATCTGGTTTCGAAATCGTTGCAGACCACCCGTCGTTTTGATGCGCTGAAACTGTGGATGGGGCTGGAAGCCCTCGGTCAGAAGCAGTACGCCGCCATTATCGACCATGGCGTAACGCTGGCTCAGCAGGTGGCGCAGTTTGTTGAGCAGCACGACGCCTTGGAACTGGTTATGAAACCTCAACTGGCAAGCGTCCTGTTCCGTTATCGTCCACAACAGATGGCGGAGTGGAGCGATGCCGACGTTGCGCTGTTCAATCAGCGTATTGGCGATGCTCTGCTGGAATCAGGTCGCGCCAACGTTGGCGTGACCGAGCATAACGGCGTTACCTGTCTGAAAATGACGTTGTTAAATCCAACCGTGACGCTGGAAGATATTACCGTCCTGCTGGCACTGCTTGAGAAAACAGCTCAGTCATTACGCTAAATGCTTTATCATGCCGGTGACAGTGTCACCGGCATGGCGCTTTTATTCCCCATGCTGATGGCGCATGAGTCCGCTGCACCTTCCCTCTGAATGCCTCCCTGCCCCTTTAATCAACAGGTTATCATCTGTTTGGACGTCACGGCGTTGCTGGACTTGCCGTTTGCAGGTCTCTTTAAGGCGAAGAAAAAGCGCAGCACCTATGGGATATCGCGCAGCACTGGCGTGATCATCTCCGTGGCCGAAAACAGCGAGAACGGCTGACGCAGAAACGTTATCGTCCTTCTGTTGATAACCGGAGGAGCACAATGACCTATCAAATCTCAGGCCTGAAAGCCGATGCTTTCACTCACCTTTACGGACAGAACGAGCGCTATTTAAAACAACATGGCGTAATGAGACTGAAAGTAGAAAACGCTCCTGGTTATCCCGACAGAATTTCACTGCGTGATATCCCGGCGGGTGAAACCGCGCTGCTGATTAATCATCTCTATCAACCGGCCCGAACGCCTTATTATGGTTCTCATGCGATCTACCTCTGGGAGCACTGTACCCAACAGGGCATTTACATTAATGCATTACCCCCGGTCATGACGCACCGGCTTCTTTCGTTACGGGGCTTTGATGTGCAAGATTTACTGATCCAGGCAGACGTCTGCGAAGGAAAAGCAGCAGACGAAATGATAACGCACTTTTTTAGCCACCCGACGGTGCGCTATATCCAGGTCCATAACGCCAGGCAGGGATGTTATTCCTGCCGGGTAGATCGTTGTGAGTAACGGGCCCGGCAGTGACCGGGGGAAGGCGAAAGGTGCGCTTCGTCTGTTTTGTTCCCGAAGTCGGTGAGGCGCAGAGAGTGAAATGATACAGCGCGCTCAGATAGCCCAGGAATGCGTGCAGCAGATTTTCAGAACAGACAGCGAATATGTCCAGTCAGCGCTTGCACCCTGAGGCACCATACTGCAGGATCGGTTTTTTACCGCATTTATCGGAAAGACTATGACCGTTCACGCCTCTAAAGATCCCCTGCATGGCGTTACGCTTGAAATGCAGGTCAACAGCCTTGTCGCACAGTATGGCTGGCCTGAACTGAGTAAGCGCATCAATATTAACTGTTTTAAAAACGACCCCAGCGTGAAGTCCAGCCTGAAGTTTTTACGCCGTACGCCGTGGGCGCGGGCAGAAGTGGAAGCGCTCTATCTGGCTTCGCTGAGTGAATCTCAGCCGGATTCTGCGCCCCCAGCCAGTGATGATCCCTGGGCTAACTGGCGCGAAGATAAAACCTGAAAACGTGTTAACGCCCTTCTAAACAAAAAAAAGCCCGCGTCACGGATGGCGCGGGCTTAGTTTCGTTCAGATGACCGTATTACAGCGCCATATCGTGCTTCGCCGAGGCTGGGGCTTTTTCGCTGTTAGCAGCGGGCGCTTCAGTTGGCTGATTGCCCATCTGAATAACCGGCGGCTTGGTCAGCTGCAGCGTTGCTGCCGTTTCATCCCAGACCTGCTGTGTGAGCGCAGGGTTGTCGTTCAGTTTCTGGCCGTAAGCAGGAACGATTTTACGGATTTTTTCCTGCCATTCTGCTGACTTGAATTGTTCAGGGAACAGTTTCTGCATCACATTGATTGCGATAGGTGCAGCCGTGGATGCGCCAGGCGATGCACCCAGCAATGCGGCAACGGTTTTCTGCTGATCGGTCACAATTTCCGTACCCAGTTTCAGCACGCCGCCTTTATCCGCATCCTTTTTGATGATCTGCACGCGCTGACCGGCCTGAATCAGTTTCCAGTCTTCTTTCTTCGCTTCAGGATAGTACTCTTTCAGCGCGGCAAAACGGTCATCATCGCTCAACATAACCTGACCGATCAGGTATTTGACCAGGTCAAAGTTATCCATGCCTACGTGGGTCATCGGCATAAAGTTGTGGGTGGTCGTTGTGCTCAGTAAATCAAACAACGAACCATTTTTCAGGAACTTGGTTGAGAACGTTGCGAAAGGTCCAAACAGCACGACACGCTTACCATCAAGGTAACGGGTATCCAGATGCGGAACCGACATCGGTGGCGCACCCACGGAAGCCTGACCATACACTTTTGCCAGATGGCGATCGGCAATCGCGCTATTCTCTGTCACCAGGAAGGATCCCCCTACCGGGAAACCTGCGTAATTGTCGGCTTCCGGAATACCGGTTTTTTGCAGCAGTTTAAGCGCACCGCCACCTGCACCGATAAAGACGTATTTCGCGTCTACGGTACGTTCGCCGCCATTTTTGGCGTCTTTAATGGTAACGTGCCAGGAATTATCACTGTTACGTTTAAAATCGGTCACTTCCGAAGAGGTTTCCAGGCGGAAATTATCGTTCTTCTTCAGGCTGCCAATTAACTGACGGGTGATTTCACCATAGTTAACGTCGGTTCCTACTGGCGTCCAGGTAGCAGCCACTTTTTGTTGTGGATCGCGACCTTCCATAACCAGCGGCGCCCACTGCGCGATCTGCTTGTGATCGGTTGAGAACTTCATGCCCTGGAACAGCACAGTTTTCTGCAGTGCGGCATAGCGTTTCGTCAGATAATCAACGTTATCGCCCCAGACAAAGCTCATGTGCGGCGTTGAGTTAATGAACGAACGCGGATTATTTAACACGCCGTCTTTAACCTGAGAGCTCCAGAACTGACGAGAAATCATGAAGGCTTCGTTGATTTCCAGCGCTTTGGTCACGTCAATAGAACCGTCTGCACGCTCTGGCGTGTAGTTCAGTTCCATGTTGGCTGAGTGGCCGGTACCGGCGTTGTTCCAGCCGTTAGAGGATTCCAGCGCTACGCCATCAAGTTTCTCAACCATGATCTGTTTCCAGCCCGGTTGCAGCTCTTCCAGCAGGGTGCCCAGAGAGGCGCTCATGATACCGCCGCCAATCAGCAGAACATCTGTTTTTTCTGGTGAATTTTCAGCGTGGGTCACTGAAGAAACGAGTAACGCTGCAAGCGACAGTGCAGGTACAAATTTAGTTGATTTAATCATTAGGGATCTACGATTTCGTGGAGAACTAGTTAAAAAAAGTTCCGAAACTTTAAAATATTGTTATTTCGTAGTTAATATGAAAATAGTTAAAAAATTAAAAGACAGGGTTTTGCAGTTAATTTAGTTACAAAAGATTAACTTTGTTATCGATATATTTTAACCACACAATAAAGGGGCGTTTCGAAATATACAATGCCCTAACACAAATATTCTCTGTGCGACGAATAAACGGAAATGGCGGCGCCTGACCGGAAAGTGGGGTTATTTACTGCGACAAACGTGCATTAACATGCACGGAACAGGATGAGGCGGTTGACGAATAAGTATGGGCAGTACACGCAACCTGATGTCCCTGAACGATACGCCTTCAGGGACATGGATTAGTGGCGAATCAGCGCCAGTTCGTCTTCACTCAGACCGGTCATCTTCATAACCGTCTCACGGTCAAGACCGCTTTGAAGCATAGTGCGGGCGATTTTCAGCGTCGCTTCGCGCTCTCCCTCTGAGCGGCCTTCTTCGCGACCCAGTTGGATGCCTTTTTCCATGCCTTTTTCCATGCCTTTTTGTTCGAGCTGCTGCGCAATGGTCATCAGTACATCTCCGTGTTGCGGCACGCGATGTGCCAGTTCTCTTACCAATGCTTCGGCGTCGGCGGTTTCTCCCGCCTGCACGATATAGTGTATCAGCGATACGACCTGTGATGAAGAAAGATAGCCCGCCAGTAAGACCGGGACAAGCTTATCAACCAACTCCGCTAAATCGCGCTGGTGGATATGTTTCTGAAGCAGGGTTAACGCGGCCATACTGCGGTGCTCTGCAATCTCCTCGTCAGGAATAATCGTGACATCCACCAGCGGAAAAGCCGTGCTATAGAGCCGGTTGGCCAGCGCAGGATCGGTAAATTCATCCAGCCAGCGCGTGGAATAAGGATAAGGACGACGTTTCCCGGTATAGAACAAGACAGGGATGACCAGCGGCAATTTTTTATGGCCGGCTTCAAGGTGGCGCTGCATCGCCGCCACGGCATAACGCAGCAGCCTGAATGCCATGTGCTTATCCGGTGAGGACTGATGTTCAATCAGGACGTGAACATAGCCGTCATCGCCTTGTGCGGTTTTCAGGCTGTACAACACGTCGCTGAAATATTGGCGAAGATCATCTTCAACGAAAGATCCGGATTCGAGTTTTAACGTGCTGAGATCGCACACGGCCCGTAATTCCGCAGGCAGGTGCAATTCCATAAAATCACGCGCAATCTCTGGCTGCGTAAGAAACTGGCGGAAGGTGGCATCGTGAGGCGTGGGTGTACTGTTTTTTTTCTTCATCTGTCCTGACTCTGCAAGCGCAACCTGGCGTAATGCTCACCGGCGCGAAAACGAATATGTCGATTCACACATACATTTTGTCCAGCACTCTCTGATTTACCTGCCATGCTGTCAGTATGATTTACAGGCGTTGTCCGTCATCATGCCAGATATCCACGGTTAAAAGCACGCTAACCTGCTTAATTTACTGGATTTCAGGCGCAAACTGTACTGGTGCGACGACTTCGCGTATGTTGCAACGCGTACCTCAACACATCTGATGCTGACTATGAATGACTACCGGCCACAACGATCGTTAAAGAAGCGCCCAATGAAGCTCAGCACCCTGTCGTCATTGATGATGGCGGCCGTGCTGATGACCGTAATATTAAGCGTCCATCTGCTTTATTACATCCAGATCGATAACTTCACCCGTTCGCATTTGAAAGATAAAGCGATGGCGGTGGCGCGCACTCTGGCCGACAGCCCGGAGATTCAGCAGGCCCTGACGCGGCCAGACGGAAGCACCATCATTCAGCCGATCGCGCAGGCAACGCGAAAACGTAACGATTTGCTGTTTGTCGTCGTCACCGACATGCGCGGTATTCGCTTCTCTCACCCGAACCCTGAAGTGGTTAATCAGCACTTTGTCGGGAACGATATTGAACCGGCGTTACGCGGCAGGGAGAATGTCGCGGTGAATCATGGCGTACTGGTTGAGGCGCTCAGGGTATTTACGCCCGTTTTCAATCAGGCGCATCAGCAAATTGGCGTGGTGGCAATTGGGATCTCGGTGAATGACGTCGCGGCGCAAATTGCGAAAAGCCGCTGGAATATTCTCTGGACCGTGCTGTTTGGCGGGCTGGTTGGCATGCTCGGCATATTAATCTTAGTGAAACGCTTAAAGCACATCTTACTGGGATTAGAGCCGTATGAGATTTCCAGCTTGTTTGAAGAGCGTCAGGCTATTCTCGATTCGATTAAAGAAGGTGTGATTGCGGTTGACGATCAATCCCGCGTCAGCCTGATTAATCAGGCTGCGCAGCAGCTGTTAAAAGAAACCACCCGCGAAGCGTTTCTGAGCGGTGACCGCGTGCCGGAAAATGCACAGATGCTGACGCATTTACGCGATGCATTGCACGAAGGCAAAGCCTCTTATGACGAAGAGCTGAACGTACGCGGCAAAATACTGATCAGTAACACCGTGCCGGTGCGCAGTCGTGACAGTATTATTGGGGCAGTGAGCACATTCAGGGATAAAACAGAAATCAGCCAGCTAATGCAGCGTCTCGACGGCATGGTAAACTATGTCGATGCACTGCGGGAGCGATCCCATGAATTCATGAACAAGCTGCATGTGATTCTTGGTCTGCTGCACATGAAAAACTATGCGCAGATGGAAGAGTACATCCTTAAAACGGCCAATAACTATCAAACGGAAATAGGTTCGCTGCTACAGAAGATTAAGTCGCCTGTTATTGCAGGCTTCCTGTTGAGCAAAATTAACCGCGTAACAGATGAAGGCCACCAACTGATCCTGAGCGAAGCCAGCTATCTGCCCGACAACGGCAGTGAACAGCAAATCGCAGCACTTATCACGGTACTGGGCAATCTGATTGAAAACGCGCTGGAAGCGCTTGAGCCGGAAATGGAAGGGGAAATCCATGTCATGCTGCATTATCAAAACGGCTGGCTGTCGTGCGAGGTCAGTGACGATGGCCCCGGTATTCCTGCCGATCAGCTCGCCGCCATTTTCGAACGCGGCGTCTCTACCAAAGGTGAAGATCGTGGCGTTGGACTGTTTTTACTCAAGCAACAAACGGAAAGTCTGGGCGGTAACGTCAGCGTGGAATCAGAACCGGGCGTTTATACTCAGTTTCTGGTTCAGCTTCCGTGGGAAAGAGGGAATATTAGCGAATGATCAATGTGTTAGTCGTAGACGATGATGCCATGGTGGCCGAACTGAACCGATGCTATATCGGGCAGATTGACGGTTTTACCTGCTGTGGTACCGCGTCCACCTTACAGCAAGCCAAAGAGCGCCTGTTGCAGACAGATCCGCCCGTTGATCTTATTTTGCTGGATATCTATATGCAGCAGGAAAACGGACTGGACCTGTTGCCAGAGCTGCGCAGTGCGGGGCGTCCGGTTGACGTCATTATCATCTCATCCGCTGCCGATGCGGCGACCATTAAAACGTCGCTGAACTACGGCGTTGTGGATTATCTGATAAAACCCTTTCAGTTTTCCCGCTTTGAAGAAGCGCTGACCGGATGGCGTCAGAAAAAACGGCTGATGGATAATCATCAGTTTTATCAGCAGGCCGATGTGGATCAACTGCTGCATGGTAATCAGGCCAATGCCAGCGAGACAAAACGCCTGCCAAAAGGGCTGACGCCGCAGACATTACGTACGCTGTGTTTGTGGATTGATGCGCACCCCGGTACCGAGTTTTCTACCGATGAGCTGGCCACTGAGGTGAATATTTCTCGCGTATCGTGCCGTAAATACCTGATTTGGCTGGCGCAGAGCAATATTTTGTTTACCAGTATTCACTACGGCGTCACGGGACGTCCGGTGTATCGCTATCGTCTGCAGCCGGAGTACCACACGCTTTTACGCCAGTACTGTCAATGACGGAGCTGAAAGCGGTTATCCAGTAAGGTGAAGTGAAAGTGACGTTGTGACGAGCAAATGACCTGCTTGTCGCGCGTCACGAAGACAGCCTCAATATCAGGATGGCTTTTCAGATACGCAATGCCCTTCTCAACGCCCATGCCATAAATCAGCGTGGTATAAATATCACCGTCGATCGACTGATCGGAAATAATGGTCACGCTATACAGCTCATTATCCAGCGGATAGCCGGTATGTCTGTCAAGAATATGGTGATAACAGACGCCATCCTGTTCGAAGTAACGTTCGTAGATCCCGGACGTCACCACGGATTTGTTCACAACATGAATGACCCCAATCAGGGCATCCTGGGCCGCAAAAGGGGTTTTCAGACCGATTGCCCATCCCTGCTGCGGCGCATCACGAGGTGCGCCTAACGTTTGCACGTTGCCGCCAAGGTTAATCAACGCGCTATCGACGCCCTGCTGCTGCAAAAAAGCCTGCACCCGATCGGCAATGTAGCCTTTGGCGATGGCACCCAGATCAATTTCCATCCCCGTTTTGTTCAGAAACACCGAACGCGTGTCCGCATCAAGCTGGACATTTTCAGGACAGGTTAAGGGCAACGTTGCCAGTATTGTCTCCCGCGCAGGAACGCAGTCACCCTGAAAGCCAATTTTCCAGCATTTCACCAGCGGGCCAATCGTGAGATTAAAACTGCTGTCTGGTAACAGACTGACGTTAAGTGCGCGCTGAATTAAATCAAAGACGGGTTGACTGACGCTCACGGGATGCTGACCGGCAGCATGGTTAATCGCCATCACTTCGGAGTGCGTCCGGTTAACCGTCAGCAGATTTTCGTACTGTTTGATTAATCTGAAAGCCTGTGCCGCAAGCTTTTCGTCGTGCTCGAATAGCTTAAGCAGAATGGGCGATCCCATCAGGACGGCGGAATAAGCACAGACTTGCGACTCGGTTTGCATAAGCGACACCGCTCTGGGAGGGAATAAAACCGGCACCTGCATGCGGGCAGATGCCGGCGGTGACGACTAGCGTTTGGCTAACGCCGCAGCGTTGGCACCTGCCAGAATACCAAAGATGATGATGTCCGCAACCGCGTTACCACCGATACGGTTTGCACCGTGGATCCCGCCGACAACTTCACCGCACGCCCAGGCACCGTGGATTGGCTGTTTATGGCTGTCGAGCACGGCTGTGGTGGTATCAATGGTGACGCCACCCATTGTGTGGTGAACACCGGGCGCGATGCGGATCGCATGGAAAGGGCCCTCGTTCAACGGATGACGCAGCGCGGTCTGACGATCGAAGTCCGCGTCTTTCTGCTGTATCACAAAGCCGTTATAGCGATGCAGCGTTTCTTCCAGCGTCCGGTGTTCCATATTCAGTTTCACCGCCAGCTCGCCTACGGTTGGCGCGCTGATAACAAATCCTTTGGCAATATACTCATCGGCCGCTTTGTTATTCATACGAACCTGCTCATCGAAGACAATCCAGGCGCTTTTCTCCGGCAGTGCAATAATCTGCGCAGAAACTTTATCGCGGGTTTCCATCTCATTACAGAAGCGCTGTCCCGCCTGGCTGACCAGAATGGCCCCACCGCCACGAATAGACTCTGACACCAGATAGGATGTGGTTTGCTCAACCGTTGGGTGAATCTGAATCTCGCCCATATCCACGGTATCTGCACCAATTTTTTGCAGCATCGCAATGCCTGCGCCAGTGGCCCCTTTATGGTTGGTGGTGACAAAGCCATCCAGCTCAGGGCGGTATTTCACCACCATTTCCCGGTTGGCGCTGAAGCCACCTGTTGCGACGATGACGCTTTTCGCATTGAGAATACGGCTGTCGTTGTATTCATCCACCACTTTGACACCGCTGACCGCGCCGTTGTCGAACAAAATTTCCTCTACGGCGGTTTCAAGCAGGACGTCAATATTACGGTTATTGATATTTTTCACTAACCCACTGATCAGGAAGCCGCCAACGGCCGAGCGGTCGGCAGGACGGTGCGTACGATCAATGCTCATGCCGCCGGTGATGGTGATGTCATTCAGTTCGATACCGTGATCGGCCAGCCAGTCAATGGCTTCAGGCGCCAAATCAACGAACTCGCGCAGCAGGGTCGGGTTGTTTTTGTACTTACCGCCCTTGAGCGTTTCCTCATAAAACAGTTCTTTGCTGTCTTCGATACCTTTCAGTTTCTGAAAACGCGTCTCGGCGGCGTTCATCCCTACGGATGCTTTGATCGTGTTACCGCCGATAGTGGGCATTTTCTCAATGACAACCACTTTGGCACCTTCATCATGCGCCTGAATGGCCGCGGCCAGACCGGCACCGCCGCTTCCCACGACCACCACATCATACTGTTGCGGTGCATTGGGATTACCGCCCTCTTCAATCACATGGGCTTTATTTGAAGTGGTCATTGCACGCGATACTGCTTTTTTCAGGGCCTCACTCTGCGTGGTCGCGCCGGTGATAGCATCAACGTGTGGGCTGTTAGCCACCAGAATACGATTACGCAGGCTTTCGAAGGTGGTAGTGAAGTCAACGTCCAGCGTGTCGTCCGGTACCAGCGAGATATCTGTAATACGGTCGGTATCCAGCGTGACGTTGATCTTCAGCTTAAGCGCTTCAGCCTCAACTTTTTCCTGATAAACACCGGCTTTGTATTTGCGTCCCGACTCACTCATATCGCGAATCATGGCGTCAACCAGCGAGAAACGCCACAGCGGTTCAGGGATCAATAACGCTTCACGCTGGTTACTGTCGATGTAAAGTTCAAGATGCTCATTATTGATAATGCGATCTGTCCAGTCGGGATAAGCGATGCAGGCTTTACCAATCGCAACCAGGTCATAGCCTTTTTCCAGCGCTTTTTCCGCATCTTCTTTGTTTACCACACCGCCAACGCCAATGACCGGCACTTTCGCCAGCGTTGGGGACCGCATGTTAATAAACTTCTCAATCAGCGGGGTTGGATCGGTGGTATCAACGATAGAGGGGCGCATAAGCTGCCCAACAGAAAAGTGGACATAATCGAGCCCGCGTGCCGCCAGCTTTTCCAGTAGGTACAGGGTGTCATCGAAACGGATGCCCGGGACTTCAAGTTCTTCAGGGGAAAAACGATAGCCGATGATGAACCCGTTATGTGCAAATCGCGCGGCCATTTTATGGGTAATTTCGAGGACTTCCAGCGGAAAGCGGGCACGGTTATCGCGACTGCCGCCCCATTTGTCATCGCGTTGATTGGAATTGGGTGAGTAAAATTGCTGTATCAGATAGGTGTTTGCGCCATGAATTTCAACGCCATCAAATCCGGCTTTAATGGCGCGGTTAACGGCGTCACCAAATTTAGTGATCATGGTATCCACTTCTTCTGCCGTTAGCGCGCGCGGCGTCGTGGCACCCTCACGAGGTGCGGCAATGGCGCTTGGGGCGACAGGGGTTTTCCCCCCTATCAGCTCAGGCTCAACCATGCGGCCGCCGTGATAGATCTGCAAAATCGCTGTCGAACCTTCCTGCTTGATGGCGTCAGCAATTCGCTTTAGGCCCGGAATTTTGTTGTCGCTGTCGATGGCTATAGCCCCTGGAAACGCGGGACCTTTTGGATCGATAAAACAGCATTCAACAATGACCGTTCCGATGCTGCCAGCACGGGCACGATAATATTCAACCAGTTCACTGGTGACCGTTCCGTCATAAAAACCGGTGCAGGTTGTCATGGGTGCCATGATCAGGCGATTTTTTAAAACCGCGCCACGCGGCAACGTAATGGGATTGAGAATGGGGGTGAGTGTATTCATTGCGATTAACTCCAAAAATTCAAAACTCGGGAATTCTGTGCGGACGCTTTTTTATTAATAAATAAGTGGTCCGATGTCATAACGCTAATATACCAATTATTTTAATTTCATAAGTTATAATTTTAGTTTTTTAACTTTTAAATATTTCAGGTTTACTATTTGATTAAAGCAGGATCGTAATGTATATTTATTGTTAATCAATAGTTAAAGAAAATCAATGAGAATTATAAAATTAAAAATAATACAATAAAAACAACAAGTTAATCATATATTCGTGTTGCTCACCCTTGCGAGAGCAAGGCTTAAAACCCTTATTATTGCAGTTTAAATATTTACCTTTGGGTTATTAATAATTTAGTTGTTAAAAATTTAATCGTATATTTTAACTTACTTGATCTGGATCAATATTCTGTTTTTAATTAATCGCATCATATCCACATGATCTTTTATAAATGCCTCCATCGCACCAGAGGACAAGTTAAAGAATTATAAGGCATCACGGTTTATTCTCATAATTTAGAATAAAAATTCCCTATGGACGAATTGCCGGGACGCTGCTCGAATTATCCTTAACACGTAGAAAAATACTATGAAAACACTCTCAAACGTCAAAGAGCCTCCAAAAGCAGCCCCTGCAGCTGCGGGCAAAAATAAAGCACTTATGCTCCTTTTGCCGGTTTTGGTCGCCGTCCTGTTGTTACTCGTCCCCGTGCCAGCGGGTCTTGAACCTTATGCATGGCACTTCTTTGCCATCTTCGTCGGCGTCATCGTCGGGCTGATTTTTGAACCCTTGCCCGGCGCAGTGATTGGTCTGACCGGCGTCGTCGTCATCGCCTTATTCAGCCAGTTCCTGCTCTTTAGCCCGGCAGAACTGGCCAACCCCAAATTTAAAGTGGCGAGTGAGTCATTTAAATGGGCGGTCAGCGGCTTCGGTAACTCAACCGTCTGGCTGATTTTTGGCGCATTCATGTTCGCTGCGGGCTATGACAAGACCCAGTTCGGCCGCCGTCTGGCATTGATTCTGGTGAAATACCTGGGCCGCCGGAGTTTAACCCTCGGCTATGCCATCACCTTCGCGGATTTGCTGCTGGCCCCTTTCACCCCGTCGAACACGGCCCGCAGTGGCGGTACCATTTATCCCATCATTGCCAATCTGCCGCCGCTTTATGGTTCAAAACCCAATGACCCCAGCGCGCGTAAAATTGGATCTTATCTGATGTGGGTTGCTATCACCGCCGCCTGTATCACCAGCTCCATGTTCCTGTCCGCCCTGGCCCCCAACCTGCTCGCCCTTGCGCTGGTCAAAAGCGTCATTGGTTTTGATATCTCCTGGGGAATGTGGTTCCTTGCCTTTTTGCCACTGGGCCTGCTGTTGATTCTGACCATGCCGCTGCTGGCGTACTGGTTCTATCCGCCTGAAGTGAAGGTGAATGATGAAGTGCCTCGCTGGGCGATTGCTGAGCTGGAAAAACTGGGTAAGTTGACCCGTAATGAAATCCTGTTACTGGTGTTTGTTGTCTGTGCGCTACTGATGTGGATTTTTGCCACGGCCTGGATCGAACCGGCCATGGCCGCTCTGCTGGTGATTATTCTGATGCTGTGGACCGGGGTACTTAACTGGAACGACATCACCAGCAATAAAGCCGCCTGGAACACCTTTGCCTGGTTTGCCACACTGGTTGCGCTGGCCGATGGTTTAGCCCGCGTAGGCTTTATCGCCTGGCTGGGCAAAGAAGGGGGAATGTTACTGCAGGGATACGATCCTCAAGTGTCGGCTGTGGTGCTGTTGATTGCCTTCTTCCTGCTGCACTACCTGTTTGCCAGTACCACCGCGCATACGACCGCCTTGCTGCCTGCGATGTTAACCATTGCCGCTTCCATTCCAGGTATTAACATGCCCGTGTTTTGTCTGATGCTGTGTACTTCACTGGGTGTGATGGGGATTATCACCCCTTACGGTACCGGCCCAAGCCCTATTTATTACGGCAGCGGCTATTTACCTACGAAAGATTACTGGCGTCTGGGCACCATCTTTGGTGCTATCTTCCTGATTGCTATGATGCTCATCGCCTACCCCTGGATGGTGTGGATGTTCTGATTGTGTCAAATGCATTTCGACGCGTCATACGATAACATGCCAACACTTGCCAGCCTGTGCTTATGGCTGGCAAGCATAATAAACAACTCATTCGCCTTTGATGTTGCTCCTGTCAGCCTGCGTTAACGGAGCCAGCACGTCATTAAGTGAGATACTATGTCGAACAAACCTTTTTTTTATCAGAACCCCTTTCCTCTTGCCCACGAGGACACCGAATACTATTTGCTTAGCCCCGACCACGTTTCCGTGGCTGAGTTTGACGGCCAGTCCATATTAAAAGTGGACCCACAGGCATTGACGCTGCTGGCCCAGCAGGCCTTTCATGATGCGTCTTTTATGTTGCGCCCGGCCCACCAGCAGCAGGTTGCGTCAATTCTGGCTGACCCTGAAGCCAGCGATAACGATAAATACGTCGCACTGCAGTTCTTACGAAACTCCGAGATCGCCGCTAAAGGTGTCTTGCCAACCTGCCAGGACACCGGCACCGCCATCATCATGGGCAAAAAAGGCCAGCGAGTGTGGACCGGTGGCGGTGACGAAGCCGCGCTGTCGCAAGGTATCTACAATACCTATATTGAAGATAACCTGCGTTACTCCCAAAATGCCGCGCTGGATATGTATAAAGAAGTGAACACCGGCACCAATCTTCCGGCGCAGATTGACCTCTACAGCGTGGACGGTGATGAATACAAATTCCTTTGCATCGCCAAAGGCGGCGGTTCCGCCAATAAAACCTATTTGTATCAGGAAACCAAAGCACTGCTCAGCCCCGGCAAGCTGAAAAATTATCTGGTCGATAAAATGCGTACGCTGGGTACTGCGGCTTGTCCTCCCTACCATATCGCCTTTGTCATTGGCGGCACCTCTGCCGAAAGTACGCTGAAAACCGTCAAGCTGGCATCGACTCACTACTATGATGGTTTACCTACAGAAGGTAACGAGCATGGTCAGGCGTTCCGTGATGTTCAGCTTGAGCAGGAGTTACTGGAAGCGGCGCAGCAGCTTGGGCTGGGAGCACAGTTCGGCGGCAAATATTTTGCACATGATATCCGCGTAGTGCGTTTGCCTCGCCACGGCGCATCCTGCCCGGTTGGCATGGGGGTTTCGTGCTCCGCTGACCGCAATATCAAAGCTAAAATCAACCGCGAGGGTATCTGGATTGAAAAACTGGAAGCCAATCCTGGGCGTTATATCCCTGAGGCACTGCGCAAGCAAGGTGAAGGCGAAGTGGTCCACATCGACCTGAATCGCCCGATGAATGACATCCTTGCCCAGCTTTCGGAATACCCGGTTTCGACACGTTTGTCCCTGACCGGGACCATCATCGTTGCGCGTGACATTGCCCATGCCAAACTAAAAGAACGCATTGATAACGGCGAAGGCTTGCCGCAGTACATTAAAGATCACCCTGTCTATTATGCGGGTCCGGCCAAAACACCGGAGGGTTACGCATCTGGCTCTCTGGGCCCGACGACGGCAGGCCGCATGGATTCGTATGTCGATCTTCTGCAGGCGAATGGCGGCAGCAAAGTCATGCTGGCAAAAGGTAACCGTAGCCAGCAGGTCACCGATGCCTGCCACAAGCACGGCGGTTTTTACTTAGGCAGCATTGGTGGTCCGGCTGCCGTTCTGGCGCAGCAGAGCATCAAGAGTCTGGAGTGCGTGGAGTATGCCGAACTGGGGATGGAAGCTATCTGGAAAATAGAGGTCGAAAATTTCCCGGCCTTTATCCTGGTGGATGACAAAGGAAATGACTTCTTCCAGCATATCGAACGTGAGCACTGCTCGCGCTGTGTGAAATAAACACGCGGCGGTAAACATGATGAAACGGCCCCGTAACAGGGGCCGTTTTTTATCATCGTTGCAGACGGGACATGGCGTCGCTTATGCTTTCGTCGCCTTCGGTCAGCTCAATAATTTTGCGCGAAATTTGCGGTGTTTCGACCAGAGCCACCAGCGTGGCGGCCACATCCTCACGCGGGACCGACCCGTAAGGAATCGCAAAATCTGCACGTACGGTGCCGCGCCCCGCCACATTGGTTAGCGTACCGGGACGAAGAATCACCCAGTCAAGTTGGCTTTCGACCAGGCGAACATCAGCCAGCCGCTTCACGCGCATGTAATTTTCGAAACCTTCAGATGTCTCTTCGCCACGTGCGGCATCCGGGAAGACTGAAACCAGCAAAAACCGCTTCACACCGGCCTTTTCGGCTGCGGCAACCGCCAGGGACAACCCCTCGCCGTCAATGGCGTTGGTCAGCTCAATACCCGCGCCTCCCGCCCCAGCGCTAAAAATCACCACATCGTGGCCGGCCATTTTCTGCGCCAGTTGATCCACGGTCAGCTTCTTGAGATCCCCCGCCACGGGAACCGCTCCGGCGGATTTAAGTGCTTCAGCCTGCTCAGATTTACGATGCAGTGCAGAAACCGCATGTTGCTTAGCACTGAGCTGTTTCGTCAGATGAGAGCCAACGTTGCCCGCCGCGCCAATAATAAAACATGTCGTCATCGTCCTGCTCCTTTGAAAAAGTCAGATATCAGTATAGACAATAAGCGCAGCGGTAATGAGCGCCCGTCGGGGCGCTCCAGGACATGATTAAGGAATGATTTTCTCATGCTTCAGCTTATCGAAAAGCTGAGTGAAGGAATCCAGAGTGCTCCGGTAGCCAGTAAAGCCCGCCTTGCGACTTTTACTCATGTCGGTGAAGGCTTCCATGGGTCGCCCCAGATCCGCGTCGGTATGCCACCATGAGGCCAGACGCGTGATATCCTGTTCACGCAGGTTTTCACGCTGAGCAAGCGCCTGCCATACGCTGGCCGCCTCCTGCATGCGCCCGTCAAGCGGCATCATTTTCGCCGGATAAGCAGCAGCCTCGAGACCAAAATATGCCGCCAGTTTTGGCCACATCCAGTTCCAGCGGAAAACATCACCGTTTACCGCGTTGAAGTCCTGATTTGCCGCGGCCGGGCTGGTCGCCGCCCACTCAAGTTGCTCAGCCAGAAGACCGGCGTCGGTCATATCCACCACGCCATTCCATTGCTCGGGTGAGCCTGGGAAGATAAACGGCCAGCCTTTTTCTTTACATAAGGTGGCGTAAACGGCCAGAGTCTGCCCCATGTTCATGGCATTTCCGAGCGCATAGCCAATGATGGTATGCGGACGGTGGACGCTCCAGCGATAGCCATATTTTTCGGCACCAGCGAAGACTTCATCCTCCTGGGCATAATAGAAGTTGTCTACCGGCTGACGACCCTGCTCTTCGCGGAAAGGCGTGACCGGCACAGCGCCTTTGCCGTAAGCTTCAAATGGCCCCAGATAGTGCTTAAGGCCTGTCACCAGCGCCACATGTGCGCCCTGGAGGCGTTCGCCAAGCGCTTCAATAACGTTGCGGATCATGCCGCCATTGACGCGGATATTCTCTTTTTCACTGTCCTGGCGCGCCCAGACGCTGAAGAACACTGCATCAGGTTTGACCGCTTTCAATGCCGTTTTTACCGCTTCAGGATCGGTTAAATCTGCGGTGAGGTTGCTGCAGCCCTCAGGTACCGCGCTGCGGCCCCGTGACAACCCGCTGACCTGCCAGCCTTCGTTATTTAGCCTTTCTGCTAACGCTCGACCAATCACACCACTGATTCCAACAATCAAAGCCTGCTTTTGCATGTTAATTCTCCTCTTTTTGCGTAATGCTAAGCGTAATAGAGAATTTCATTCCTATTTTGGGTAATAATTCACATCATTATCAACCTGAGTTCATCAATCATGCACGATCAGCGTCTTAAAGACATTGTTCCTTTTGTGGCCAGTGTAGAAAGCGGGAGTTTTACCGCTGCGGCTGCCCGTTTACATGTCACGGGTTCTGCCATCAGTAAAAGCGTTAGCCGACTGGAGATGCGACTGGGCTCGCGCCTGCTCGAACGCACAACGCGAAAACTGCAACTGACGGATGCGGGCAGCGCCTATTACCAAACCTGCTTACGCATCATGGAAGAGCTGGCCGAAGCAGAAGCCGTCCTGGCTGCGCAACGGATTATTCCTTCCGGCCGTCTGAGACTGGCCGTGCCGCATACTTATGGTCGGCTGAACGTGATGCCGTTGCTGATTCCGTTTTGTCAGCAGCATCCCGAGCTTGAATTGAGAATGAGTTTTTCAGATCGCTTCATCGATCTGTTTGATGAAGGCATCGACGTTGCGGTCAGAATTGGCGGCTCAGATGATTTACCCGCATCAATGGGCTGCCGTCATATTGGTCGTGAACGCATGGTGTTTTGTGCCTCGCCAGCGTGGCTGGAACGCGAAGGACGGCCGCAAAATGAACAGGCACTCATGCAGCATCGGGCCATTCTGTATGAACGGGCCGATAACACGCCAAAACCCTGGTTATTTAGTGGTAAAGATGGTCATTCGTACTGGCGGGACGTTCCCTTTCGCATGGCGCTGGCTGATGTGGATGCACAACTACAGGCAGTAATTGCCGGATTAGGCGTTGCACAAATGCCCTCGTGGCTGGTACAGAACGCCGTTGACAGTGGTGAACTGGAAATCTTACTGCCGCAGCAGCAACCCGAGGGGCTGCCACTCAGTGTGATTTGGCCCCGGCGTAAGCAGCTTCTGCCTAAAGTGGATGTTTTATTAACCACGCTAACGCAGTTAACCATTCGTTGATTGCGAGAGAATTTAATCGCTTTTTCACAGGGTGAGTAATGGAATATGGCGGATAATATAACGTCATTATAACGTTTATGCCTGTGCTGCCAGAATCGGATGGGCAGGTTAGGTCATAATATTTCAGTACTTTCTGGTCAACCCAATGGTGTTTATAACGGAGTGGCGCTAACGTAGAGGCATTCCAATCCGCTCAGGCGTAGGGACAAAGGCGATATGGCAGCAAGGGCGGTGAGCGTTAAAAAAATCAAAGGTTGTGAAACGTTGCCGGTACCTGACAGTGAACGGCTGCGTTTATGCTAAGTCTGCTCTTTCGCCTGATGGTACTGACTATAATGGCACTTACGCTGGCGGGATGCGCACGCTCAGATGCATTATGGGCGGTGACGAACAACGTTTGCATGGTGAACTATCACTACACTGGCCACCCGTCACCCTGTCAGCAAATCTATATTCCAGAGGGCAAACGGCAGGGTTTTAGCATTATTCAAAACCCTCGTTATCCCTATCATTTCATTCTGGTTCCCACGATTCCGGTATCCGGTATTGAAAGCCCGTGGCTATTCATGCCTGGCCGTCCAGATTATTTCGGCTACGCCTGGCTGATGCGTTATCAGTTGATGTCTCAATACGGCAGGCCTGTGCCGGAGGACATGCTGGGCATGGCAATCAACTCGGCCTGGGGCCGCAGTCAGAATCAGCTACATATCCACCTCACCTGCCTGCGAGAAGATGTTTACAGGCAGTTAAGGGCTGAACGTCCCTATATTCAAGATGCGTGGCATCCCCTGCCCGATAAGCTCTTAACGCATACTTATTACGCTCGCCGTGTCCTTCAACCTACAGCGATGGGCATTTACCCTATCGCATCCGTTGCTCACTACTTTCGCCTGACGCCGCCTATGCTGGCTGAATATGGCGTCGCGTTAGTGCCGACAACGTTCTCGGGTGAAAAAGGGTTCATCCTGCTGGCAACCCGTCGCGGCTGGGATAAAGGCAATCGCGCCTCCGTTGAGTCTTTACTGGATAAGCGATGTGACATTCTGGGTTCGGGATCCGCAAAACCCTTACGTTTTAGATAATTAACTCACTTATGTAAAATGCGCTGAACCCACGCCCTCAACGCCTGATGTTCCCGAGGATGATGAAAATAGTGTTCGGCTCCTTGCACCGTCGTCAGTACCGCTTTGTGGCGGTGTGCAAAGGTGACAACCGCACTGAAATCGGCAATCTGGTCCTGGCTTCCAACCATAATATTCAGGGACAAGTTTTCTCCCGAAACCCGGTGCTATTGGAGATACGCAAGATAATCGGCTCGAAAAACCGTGCCGTCAGAAGCAATGATGGCCTTCTCGCGATTGAGCCGGGTTTCATCAACATCAGCCTTGACCATCATTTTTCTGATGAGACTGTCGAGATCGATAACAGGCGAAAGAAATAATGCCTGACTTATTTTTATTTTCTGAGCTGCAATCATGCTAAAACTGGCACCAATGCTGCAGGCAAATAGTGCCGTTGCACTGAATTGTTTCTGAGCATAAGCAAGCATGATTTTAATGTCATCAACGGCTTGTGCTACATGGCATTCAGACTCTACATCACGCCTTTCACCATGAGCAGGAAGATCGAAACTCAGTATGCTATATCCCGCTTTTACAGCCTCAGATGCCAGAATCTCAATGCATTGATCTTTTTTATGGGAAAAATAGCCATGTACGGCAAGGATAAGCTTACCGCCTGCCCGATTACCCCAGTGAACGCAGGAATGCCCTGCACATGGCTTCGTGTGTTTAACATAGCGCTTCGCCTTCTTCAGCCTCTCACGTCCTCTGAGTCTAACCGGGCTCACAGCAGAAAATTTTGATTCTGGAAAGTCTTAAACGGGACAGTTGTCGACGCCGCCAGAGAATGTGGACAACAGTGTACCCCTGCATGGATACCTCTCACCGCAGAACGGCCTTCAGACCTCACCGCCGCTAGACCAGATTACATAAAAAGTGAATTTTTTCATTTTGTAACTTTAACGTTATGTTACTTGGTATTTTTGCTGCCATGATTCATTGCGTTACTTATTGAAATGTGTTGGTCACCCAAACCTTACTATTGCTACAGGGAAAATCACATGTCACAACGGTCACTTCAGGCACTGTGTCTGATGAGTTTTTTTCTGGCCGACGTCAGAGACGGTCTGGGACCATTTTTAGGCATTTTTCTGACAGAACGCCACTGGAGCCCGGATGAAATAGGCCTGGTCATGACCTCAGGCGGCATTGCAGGGCTCCTCTCAACGTTGCCCGCAGGCGTGGTGGCGGATGCAACGCGCTATAAACGTCTTGTCATCCTGACAGGATGCATCGTGATTACCGTTGCGACCTTATTACTCTGGTACAGCAACCAGTCCTGGACGGCGATCATTTCACAGATCGTTGCCGGTATTGCTGCCGCCTTTATTGGCCCGACCGTAGCAGGGATAACGCTGGGCCTGACGGGGCAAAAAGGGTTCAACCACCAGATGGGGCGGAACGAGGCTTACAACCATGCCGGAAACACTCTGGCGGCTGTACTGGCAGGATTCGCTGCCTGGAAATGGGGGCTCGGCGCCGTTTTCATTTTAATGATGATAATGGCCGTCTTTGCCGCCATCGCGACGTTGGCGATACGTGGAGAGGATATCAATCATGAGGTTGCGCGCGGATTAGAAGACAATCAGTCTCAAAAGCCGACTCTGAGCCTGTGGATCCTGGCGCGCAAACCCGCACTGCTGGTAACCGGTCTGACTTTACTGCTGTTTCATCTGGCCAACGCCGCACTGTTGCCCATGCTGAGTATGCGCGTTGCCTCATCAACCGGGCCAGATGCGGTCGATCCCGGTTTGTATGCTGCGGCAACGGTTGTTATTTCTCAGCTGGTGATGATCCCTGTCGCGATTTACGTTTCACGCCGTGTGGATAAAATTGGCTATCGCTATTTGATCATGACGGCCCTGTTAATGATGCCGCTTCGGGCGCTTATTGCGGCAGAATTTCCAGAGACGCTATTCGTTATTCCAGTCCAGGTGCTTGATGGCATTGCGGCAGGAATACTGGGCGTTGCCGTGCCGGGCTACATTGTCTCCCTGCTGCGCGGCAGCGGGCACGTTAATGCGGGTCAGAGTGTGGTGATGCTAATGCAAGGCGTAGGTGCCTCCATGAGCCCGGCGATGACGGGGCTGATTGTGGCTCGCTATTCCTACAGTATTGCCTTTAGCGCATTGGGTTGTATCGCCCTAGTGGCCTTACTGCTGTGGTGGAGTACCGGACGAACGCCGGCGGCTGAACCGGCATAATTAAGGGTAATCTGCCAGCAATCTCACGCTGGCGGATTCTGGTTTGCCCCTGAATACCGCATGCAATAGGCGAATCCGCCATCCTGAATGCCGTTTAAAAGGGACTCAGGCACCATCATATGTGCCAGAATGTAAACAAAGGTAAAAAATGATTTATGCCTATCTCACTTATTAATCACTCTTTTTTCCTGATTACTTGCAAAAAATTACATTCATGTACTATGTTTTCTCGCTGCGGTTAAGAACGCTCTATCATTAATGTCACTGGCCTCTTATAGCTTTCTCTTCCTTTATTTCCGTTAACCTCGCTGACTGGCTGCGAAAGCTATAGGTCGTCTTCATTTAAGTAGTTTGAGGAAAATATGGATACAAACCGTTCATCGTCACCCAGGCCTAAAAAACATTTCTGGAATAAAAAGCAAAAAAAACTCACGGTTGATGACATAACCGTTATCGATAATGACATGTTAAAACGCGCTGTCGGTGCCGCCGCATTAGGTAATGCCATGGAGTGGTTTGACTTTGGCGTCTACAGCTACCTGGCTGTTATCATTGGTAAGGTCTTTTTCCCCGATGCCAATACGGCAATTCAGTTGATCGCGACCTTTGGTACCTTTGCAGCGGCGTTTTTAGTCCGCCCACTGGGCGGTCTGGTATTCGGTCCGCTGGGTGACCGAATCGGACGTCAGAAAGTGCTGGCCATCACCATGATCATGATGTCGATAGGCACATTTTGCATCGGCATCATTCCATCCTATGCCTCAATCGGCATCATGGCACCCATCCTGCTGCTGGTGGCCCGACTCGTTCAGGGATTCTCTACCGGTGGCGAATATGGCGGTGCAGCAACCTTCATCGCAGAGTATTCGACAGATAAACGTCGTGGTTTTATGGGAAGCTTCCTGGAGTTCGGTACATTAGGCGGCTACCTGCTGGGTGCCTGTCTGGTGACCGTAATGACGAGCTTTATCTCATCAGAAGCCATGATGTCCTGGGGCTGGCGCGTGCCCTTCTTTATTGCCGCGCCCCTTGGCTTGTTCGGCCTGTATGTGCGTTTGAAACTCGAGGAAACACCGGCTTTTAAACAACATATGCAGAAGCAGGAGGAGCTGGAGCAGAGTAAACCGCGCCTGACGCTCTTCAAGATGTTAAGTAAGCACCGCGTGCCCATGATGAAGTGTATCGGGCTGGTCTTATTGTTTAACGTTTCCAACTACATGCTGACCTCGTATATGCCCAGCTATCTTACCGGCGTACTGGGTTTACCTGAGCTCAGCGGGCTGCTGCTGGTAATGATCGTGATGTTTGTCATGATGCCGTTAACGCTGATGTGGGGCCGCTGGACCGATCGAATTGGTCGTCGCCCGGTGATTGGCTTCGGTGCAGTGGGCCTGATCCTGCTCGCTATCCCCAGCTTTATGTTGATCGGTTCACATAATATGTGGGCAGTCTTTGCCGGCCTGCTCATACTGGGTATTCTGCACACCTGCTTCAGTGGCACCATGCCCTCAACGCTACCCGCGCTTTTTGCCACTGATATTCGTTACAGTGCACTGGCGATCGGCTTCAATCTTTCGGTTTCACTGTTTGGCGGCACCACGCCTTTACTTACCGCATGGCTGGTTGATACCACGCAAAATACCATGATGCCGGCGTACTACATGATGGTTGCAGGGGTGGTGGGATTACTGACGATTCTGACGGTACGTGAAACGGCCCGTAAGCCCTTAACCGGCTCTTCTCCTGCTGTCGCAAGCGAAGCCGAAGCCCAAAGCCTGATTAATAAAATGGACAGAAAGGCTGAATCCGATCGACCCGCGCCAGCTGACGCGAAATAATCCGCCGTTTTCATCCAAAACACCCTGTCCGCAGGGTGTTTTTTTATGTGTACATTCAGTCTAGTCATTACCAAACCGGGCCACCGAGCTGGCCGCACCCAGGGCATGTCCTTTGAGTTTCTTCATCAGCTCGTCATGAGTCAAACCCGGTTCAAGCGCAGAGGGTGCAAGATCCGTGGCAATCAGCACGAAGTTATAGTGGTGAATGCCTGAACCGACAGGCGGACAGGGGCCGTAGTAATGGGCGGTGCCCGGTGAGTTTTTCCCACCCGTGTAACCTTTCCCCGTTGTCAGTTCACCCTGAGCAAAAGCACTGCGTTCAGAAGCAATGTTGTAAGCCACCATATGACTCACCCCGAGACCTTTAGCCCCCACGGGATCGGTCATCAGTAAGGCAAAGCTTTTGGTACCGGCCGGACTCTCTGACCAGTTAAGTTCGGGTGATACGTTTTCGCCGGTACAGGCCGCATTACTTTTATTCGCACCGGCAAATTTTTTATCTAACAAGCCATTATCGCTGAAGTCTTTCGACTGCAGGGTTAAAGCCAATGCAGCAGGACATAAAAAGATTAACAACAGATAAGGAAATTTTTTCACCTGATACTCCTGTGTTATCGAGAGGTTATCCTGGGACGAGAGCGAAATTCATCCAATCCACAGTGAAACAGTATATGTCTCAAAACCCGACAGAGAAGTGAGACAGGAGCCCACAGAAGAGAGGAGAAGAGAAATAAAAACGGCAGTTCGCCAGGGGCGACAGGCCTTAAGGATCGGCCTGTGAAGGGGAATAAGGCTTATTTTACTGTCATCTTTCAGGGTGAAATCGCCAGTATTTAGCGCCAGATTGCCGGTAGCAAACCGGTCTGACGCCTTTTTTTTATTTACACAAAAGGCCTGATACTTGATCTGAATCACAAAAATCCGCATGATCTGCATCAAACATTTAAACAGGTATTGAGGCAAAAATGACACTTTATCAACACATGCTGGTCTTCTATGGCATTGTTGCCTCGGTAGCGGCACTCATCACCTTCTTTATCGCCAAAGACAAGCTCAGCATCAAACTGTTGAGTGCTTTTCTGGTTGGTGCAACCTGGCCTATGAGTTTTCCGGTAGCATTAATGTTCGCGCTATTTTGAAATTTCTCTCCTGTAGGTCAGATACATCGCTACCTGCTGGGCGGTCTTCACACTGCAATAAGACACCTTCACCAGACAATTTTGCATAACCTTCCCTTGGCGCAACCGCTGCCCTGTACTGTTCTGCAAAACCCGCTTTTTCTTGCAAGCGATGGCTGCAATCATCGCCACAGCGTGCCGTTCCGATAGACGCCTTTTGTCATACACCGCACTTGCTGACGTCGCAAGATACCTGTTTTGGCAGCGCGCGATCGCCCGCTACCGAAAGGGAAAATCGTAGGGTAACAGACTGAACCTCGTGAAGTTTTTACCCCACCTTTATTGTGAACCCTGGTGTGTTATTTCAGCATAACGGGCCGTCAGTTGCTTCAGGTGCATTTCCAGTTGAGACCGGGCAGCGACAGGTAAAGGTTCGCCCGCAGGATGTTGTGACAATGCCCGCAGTTGCTCTTCAACCGGTATGGATTGGTTAAAGGACTGCATAGTGGAAAAAACCACTGATTTCAGCTCGCTGACCGTCATGTATTTTCCCTTTTGTTCATCAAGTCCGTTCAGTCTGTCACTCAGTTTTTGGAGTGACATCATTCCCTGAAACCAGCCATTTAGCTGCTCTGCTGGCAAAGCGGCAGCATAGCGTTGTTGCTGCCATTGCTGCGCCAGCGGTTTCGCCTGCTCTGGCCATAGCGCCTGAGCCTGCTCTACAAGCTGCCGACTGTAGTCAATGTTCCAGCCTGGCGAAAGTTGGTCCAGACGGGTCAGTTGTTGCTGCGTCTGTGCAATAAAGTCCTGCGGCAGGGGAATCTGCTGACGCAACCTAATCACCTGTTCAGGCGTGAGAGTGGCAGGTAAAGGCGCCAGGGAGGCGGCAAGCTGAGTCTGTAACGGGTCAGGCCGGTGAAGATCGTGCCAGCCCCACACTGTGGCTGTGCTTATTACCAGCATGGTACTCATCCCGGCAAGAAAGGGTTTCCACTTTTTTACCGGCGCCGTTATTGCTGCCAGTACGTCCACATTGGCCTGGTGTTCCGGCTGCGCAACGTACACCCACTTCACTGAGCTACCTGGCCCTGAGGAGTTTTCAAATGGCCCGCCAGCCTGAGAACCTGTTGATATTCCCGCGTCCTTCACCAGGGGGGCAGGCAGCACGAAACCTGGCTGACTCGTCGCCGTTGTCGGGATTGTGTCATCGCTGTTTTCCAGCCGGACAGCACTGTTGTGCATCAGGGTACGCAACGTATCCAGCTGGCTGAGATGTTTTAGCTCCAGACGCTGCAGCACCTCCACCATAACGGTGAGACGTTGCTCTGCCCGATACAACTGACCGAGGTCGCTGTAATTCAGCGGGAGCGAGCGCATCCGTTGCTGCAGGCGCTGGCTCAAACTGCTGAGAATTTCCATTCGGGCGTGAACAGGCTGCGGCCAAAGTGCGCACCACTGATGGCTGATCAGCGCCTCCAGTATCGCCAGACCTTCATTGAGGCCGAATAATCCGGCAAGTTGCATACGGGCAAGCGTATACCAGGCCGCGCTCTGCAACTCCACACCGTTCTGCTCAAACAGTGAAAGGCAGAGCTTTTCGACATAGAGCCAGTTCACATCAGGCCGCGCCGGATGTGACAGCTTGCTCAGTTCATTGCGCAGGGAAGCATAATCCGGCAGCGTGCGCGGGTCGCCACCGGTTTTGATTTTACGTGGAGTAATGTCATTCATGACCAGTTGTCCATTTGACGTGTCGGTAGCGGTGGAAAATATTGCGGTTTCGCTTTCTGCGTAGTCGGAACGCTGCAGAGACTGTCGCGCGGCCAGATTTGCGATATGTTCCCTTTCGCGCGCGGCCGCACCATCGCGGGAAATCCTGGGGCTGTGAACGGCGCCATATTCAGCCCGGTATCTTTCAGCCAGGCATCTATCGGTTTCTGAAAATGCACCACGCCCGGGCGAAACTCAGCGAGACTGGCCTGACGCCCGGTGACGACGGGATTGGATGTACCGTTTTTTGAGGAAACGTGAGGGTACTGACAGGCCGTTATCAGGCTTCACAGACGGGTTAAGGTATCAAGATACTGCTGTTGCTTAAGATGCCTCAACAGGACCCGCCCCTCTGGCATAAACTCGGTGCCGTAGCGCACCAGTCCTATACCTTTGAGTTCAGCGTCAATGGCATAGCGCAGCTCTCCGGGGACTTTCTGTTCCAGCATGACAACCGTTATTTTTTTCAGACGTGGCTCATACTTGAGCAGAACTGCAGATAAGGTGCCCATCATTTCATGGGCCGTACCTGGCATGCCTTGCAGGATTTTCGTCATGTCCGGCAAACCGTAATCCGGCAAATGCGCCAGCGTTCCGGCGCGACAGTTGAGGATTCGCTGCATGTTATCCAGCACTGAGAGGATAACCTGGTTTTCCTCACTCACCTGATTGAGGCTCAGACCACCGGAGAAATTGCCGGCGAGTAGCTCATACAGTGAAGGGGATTGATGAAACTGAGGCATTAGTCATCCTTTGGCGGTAATAACTGCAGATAATGACTCCCGGCTTCAATCACCCGCGCCTCGTCAGGATCGAGTGCTTCGCGGTCAATCGTCAACTTCCAGGTATTTTTCACCGTATCCGGATCCCGAAACAGCCCGGCAACCGCCACGTATTTCGCGTCGTCTTCCATGGCCATATTCAGCGAGACATCACCACCGGGCTTCAGCACGACATCACGAGTGGCAAGTAGATCCCCCCCAAGCGTCGTTTCTCCCTCATTCAACAATTGCTGATAGACGCTGCTGTCGAAGGTTTTGATGTCTTTGAGCTGATAAATGCGTAGCACTACCGATTGAGACAAGGCGTTGTTCTCCCGCGCGTCCGTATTGAGGGCTTCGCGCGCGGTGAAATCCAGATGTAGCATTTTAATCTTTTTATAAAACACCGCGCTAAAGGCCGATTTGGTCCCATCGCTGACGCTTTGGGTCAGACCGCAACCGGAAAGCGCGATTGCCAGCATGGGTAACAGCCAGCGTGCAGATTTAGTCAAACTTGTATGTAACACGTTGGTTTCCTTGTTGTGGTGTCGCGGGCAGCAGGCCGGTGTAATAGCCCAGTTCCGTCGTAAAGGTTTGCGGAATATCCTTCGGGAGAGCTTCGTCTTCCGCGCCCAGTACGCCGTTCATCCCAAGCCAGAAAGGGCCTTCGCCGAGGGGCGGCGCGGCCAGCAGCCGGGTGCGGGTGGTCAGGGTAATTTTGGCCTTGAATCGCCAGCCGAGATAAACACGCAGCATCACCAGAAAGTCTTGATAAAGCAGACCGTCCGGTTTCCAACCCTGCGACTCCTGTTCGTTATCGGTAGACAGGGCGATCAGCAGTTGACTGTTGGCATCCATCGCCTCGTCGCCAAGCGGCGTGTTGCCGTCCAGCATAAAATCGTTATCACCGTGAAAGCCCAATGGCTGGCTGACTTCTACCGGTCGCAGGCAATACGGGCTCACCTGAACCCTGGTATCAGGTGCCAGCAGGCTCACCAGTGCCTGCATCCCCTCTTGGGTTTTACCGGGCTGTTGCAGTACGCCCAGCAGTGACAGAAAACGGGATACCGGTGTGGCGATATGCTCAGCGGTGCCCGGTATGCCCAGCCCCACCAGACCCAGCAACGACTGGGAAATGCTGTCGGTTCCGCCCGGTTCAAAGGTGGCCTGGTAAGCGTACTTTCGCCAGATGCGGTAAAACTGCGTCAGGATGCGGTGGCTGAAGATATCCAGAAAGTCCTGCAGCACATCATGCCCTTCCCGGCGCTGGCTGATGTCATCGAGATAGGCCGTCGGCAAAGGGGAATCGACACCGTACATCCCCATAAACGTCGTGCGGATCAGCGGTGGCTTGCTGTCATCCTCCTCGTTATATTCGACAGCCTTCAGTTCGCTGGCCGGAAAACCCATCCCTGGATGCGGCGCAAACCGCACCGGATCGTCCGCGGGGTGGCTCGTTGACCCCATCAGCGGCCTGCCCGGATTACGCTTCTCCAGCAACTGGCAGAAGCGGTAAAAGTTAATCCGGGTAAGGTCAGCCTCCAGTCGCGGGGTCAGCCGGGAATACGGCGGTTGTGCTTCTCTTGCCATTCCAGACGTTCTCCGTTTGGTTGCAGGATGATGATCAGACGGTTAAACAGATAGATATCGGTGTAGAGCGCGAAGAAACGACTCAGCATTTCGCCAAACAGACAAATATCGCCACGCCCGGCAAAACCGTGACTGTCCAGGGTCACTTCAATCTGTACACCGCGCACCAGGTAACCCTGCTCAAAGCGTTCGGTTTCACTGTGCTTAACTTCAATGATCGCTTCCAGTCGACGGCGGTTCATCTCACTGTCGGTCCATTCATAAAGCGCCAGGGTACCGCGCAGCACGTCAGCATTATCCATCATCGACAGGAATCCGCTGCCGAGGTGGCTCAGCACTCGCCAGTGAAAACGGTCCTGCGCCGGTGGATAACAGGGCAGCGTAGGCGCACACAGGTTACGCACGGCGATACGGGTCGAGGTGGTTTTCATCACCGTATCGAGCACGGTGCTTTGTAATGCACGACGCGGCAGCTGGCCGTTGGTGCCGGTGAGCGTCAACGACAGGCTTTCGTCTTCCGGCACTGTGTGGTTATCGAATGCTTCACCGCCGAGGATAAGCCAGGTGTTATGCAGCCCCGACGGGCCACGGCGAACGCGGGTGTGATAGTAATACTCCGGTGCATCATGACGCATCATCCCGCCTTTGTGACGGAAGCTGGAGAACGGCACGTAAGTATGCTGGCTCGATGACATCACCGAATCCACAGCGTAAATCTCGGTGTGCCCATCCTGCACACGCATCGGCCGCAGCAAGTATTCGGTCTGCAGGGCGTTGAGCGTCAGCGGGTCAGATTCCAGCGGGAACAGATTAATCACCGGCACGCAGTTCAGGCGCAGATGCTTTTCGGTAAAGCTGAAGTCATGCTCCCAGCGTTCTGCCAGTACCACGTCGATCTCAAACCAGGGAAGCTCCGCCGGAAAGGCCACGCTCTCGAGTCCGCGCAGACCTGTGAACATGAATTTTTCGCGAAAGGTGAAGTACTCCAGCAGCAGCTGATAGCCGCTAAAACTACTGCTGCCCTTGGGCCACAGGTCGTCGTGTTCACCAAAGCCCAGCGCGGTAAAATGCCCGTCGAGCGCGTTGCGGTCCACTTCGCCAGGCAAACGCAGCCACAGTCGCGCCACATTCATAGTGAAGGCTTCGTGCATGGCGCAGGCCAACGGCGCGTCGGCATTGAAATAGAGCGGGACGAGGCTGAGGTCGATGCGCGTCCAGTCGGCCAGCGCGCTGCAGTTAAAGCGCAGGCTGATGACCGAACGCCCGTCCGGATCCGTTGACAGGCGGACGTGATCCAGCGACAACGGCTGAAGGGTTATCTCTTTGGTGGTGGAGTACCGACAGCGCGTGCCCTTTTCACCGATCGGCCGTGAGCTCACCTCGAAACCTTTGACGATACGCATCGGCTCTTTCATCTCGCGCCAGTCAGGAGTGAACTCCACCACTGACATCGACGGAATGGTGCGCAGATAATGCGGCCACAGCAGGCTGACCAGCCCTTCAGTCAGTTCCGGCAGGTCATCATCAAGCTTTTCACGCAGACGGCCCATCAGAAAGGCAAAGCCCTCGAACAAACGCTCCACGTAGGGATCGCGCGCGCCCGCTTTATCAAGATTAAGCATTGCCGCCTGCTCGGGGTGAGCGCGGGCAAACTCTTCGCCCGCTTCCAGCAGGTAGCGCATTTCAGCGTCGTAGTAACGCAGGGTTAAGTCATCCATAAAAACCTGAATAATTGTGTTTTAAAGGTATGCGTGATTACCCGCAAAGCACCGCACTGCTTGCCGGATCGAGCGCAATCAGACCGGACAGCAGTAAGTCCATCTCAGGCTGAAGCCGCGCTTTATCGCTTTCGCTACGGCTGGCTTTCATGCGCAGCAGTCTGAGTCGACGGGATTTCACTTCAAACAACAGTGCCGGTGTCCACTGCGTGAGCGTGATGGACTGCGCGGCACTGTCGAGCTCTTCCAACAGATGCAGGGCAAGTTCATTCTTTCCCTTCTGCTCAGCCACTCGGGCCATCAGCAAACGCAGCAACCATTTGTCTTTCGTGGCGTCGGTGCCCGGACGGGTCTGCAGCCAGTGAAGTGTGGCATCAAGGCCGTCAGTGTCCGCTTTCTCCAGCGCTTCCGGTTCAAGTGCCAGGATACCGTTATCTGTCTCACTGACGGCACTGACCGGTTCATCACGCCAGCCCGGCGTATCGTCGAGCATGCTCTGATTTATCCAGTTCAGCGTGACTTCATCGGCAAACGGCGTACCGTCGTTGAAGGCCAGCGTTTCAAGCCCGATAAGGCGACGCAGCAGCCCTTTCAGGTCGGCGGTGATAATATCGGCAAAGATGTCCTGACCCGACTTCACCAGGGCCTGATGGATATACCACTGCAAATCCAGCCAGAGATGATTGGCACCGCGCGAAAAGGTGCTGTCCGCCTGCTCCAGTATCTCCAGCCAGCTCTGCTGCAGGTACAGGCGTTTGAGCATCGCCCGCTGGTCAGCGCGCGGCGGTTCGATTCGGGTTTTCCCCTGTGCATCCGGGGCAGGAATACTGTGCAATGTGTCATGACGCAGGCTTTTCATCAGCCGGTGTGCGGCAAGCCAGCCATTGGGTTGTTCACGCAGATACGCCGTCAGTGTACGGGCCTGGGCCAGCAGATCCTGACCGGACGTGATACGGCTCAGTAACGGTGCGTCAGGTTCGGTGATGTGTGAGGGGGCCTGCAACTTTGCTTTATTAGCGGCGTTTTGCGGGACCACGGCATCCATGCCACCGGCTTTCATCAGGCGAGACTCCAGCGCGCTGTACAGGGTATTCAGTTCTGGGCGTGACGCTTCCGGCTCGGTCTCCAGACTGTCGCGAATAAGCAGCAGTGCGCCGGCAGTGCGCAGGGCATCGTCGCGCACTACTTCCGGCCAGAGTGACAGGCTGTCCAGAACGCGGGAGCCTGCGAGCCACTCCAGCGCCGGTTTACGGCTCCGCTCACGCTGAGGATGAAGCTGCGTTCCATAGCGCTGTAGCAATCCCGCCAGCAGTTCAAGCCCTTCGGCAAATCCGTTTTCCCCGTCCTGGTGCAGACGCGCCCAGCAGTAATAGGTGGCAATCCGGATATCTTTGGCTGTGGTGGTCAGCAGTTTTTCAGCAAGTGTGCAAATCAGCCCGGTATCGATGCCGGAAAGCTTATTGACCTCCTCCCGGATACGGAGAAAATCATCGTCATAGCCGGGGTCTTCTCCGGTCGGACTGGCGTCAGTTATCGGAGCAAGCCAGGGCTGCCAGTTTTCTGTGTGTCTCTGCGCCTGTTGCTGCAGCTGGGCATCGTCAGCCTGACAGGCCACGATCAGATTCTGTAGAGTGCTCATGGTTCGATTCCGTCTGCGTCACTGTTTCCTGTGTAAGCTATCAGCGCCCGATCGGCAATCGCGCTGTCAACACTGAATATCTGATCCGGCAGCGTGAAACCGCGCAGGTCCAGCAGCGCCAGCGGACCGTTTTCGTGCTGAGAGCGCAATACCCACTGCAGGGTCCGGCCATCCGGCGCGGTAAAACTCATCATCCACCGGCTGTGGTCAAGCTGCTCCCGCCTGCCCTGCTCCAGCCAGCGGATCAGCCCCCAGGTGCCGCCGTAGTCACCGAACAGGCGCGCACCGGCGTTGACCGTGGTCCAGGTCAGCATGGTCCCCGGCCTGTACGTCTCTCCCGGCCAGCGGAAACGCTGCCAGCTGGCCATCTGGTTGAAGTAGTGCAGCTTCTGTCCGTCAATGGTCAGCTGCGTTTCCACCACCTGCGGTACCGGGCGCGCCTGCAGCTCAAAGCTGAGCCCCTGACTGCCGTCGGTGAACAGAATGTCTGACAGCCGGCTCAGCTGGTTAATGGCCCGCAGGAAGGCCGGGTTAAAGCTCAGCCCCTGGCTGTTGACCCTGTCCGGCACCCACTGGCTGCCCTCTCTGTGCAGCACGCCGCTGAGCTCCGTTGCCAGGAAGCGCTCAATGCGTCCGCTGTCCTTGCGCACAAACTCAGCCAGCACCGGCAGGGAGGCATCACTTTTGCTCGCCGCAAACGGGAAACGCCCGTTAAAGGCGGTGTGCCAGTCCGCCACCACGGACCGGCTCCATTTGTCATTCAGGCCCGCCGCCGACGGCCCAAGCAGGCTCTCCCAGGCCCGGGTCAGCGGCTGCACAAACACCGTGCTGCCAAACCCGCTCCACTCTTCCCCCAGGCTTGCCGCAATCAGACTGCCGTACTGCCGGGTGTCGGTCAGGTCCACGCTTTTGCCCTGAAATACGGTCTGCGCCAGGGTCTGCATCATCGCCTGCGGATCGGAGGTGCCGGCGACCTGCTGCACGCGCAGCCGCACGCGGGTGATGCGGGTCAGATACGTCTGCAGGCTCAGCGAGTTGTCAGCCGACATGACGTTACTGCCCGTGTTTTTACCCAAAAGCTGAAGCAGCGGACCGAAAGTTTCATCCAGCGGCCCCCGGGGACCTGTCGCTGACTGGTCAATCGTAGGTTTGTCTTTTCCAGCAACCAGCTCTCTGGCCGATTTGATGATGGAGTCCGAAAGACCTTCGCTTTGCTGGCCGGTCTGCCCCTGCCAGGCGAGGGTATTCATCAGGGCTATCAGTGGCGACTGGCGTATATCACTCATCAGTGTCAGCTGGTCGGTCACGTCTGCAATATTGTTCGCCGGGTTAAGACGCAGGCTGTTCAGGAAGCTCAGCCAGCTGCCGGCAAAGTCGGTGAAGTAACGCTGCGTCAGGCGCGCCTTCAGGGCCTCCGGCGACAGGCCCGCGGAGACGTCCCTGCCGGAATCGCTCAGCACCCAGTCGATTTCATCCCGGCGTGAGTTAGCAGCCTTATCAATCGCCTGCTGAATGCCGCCTTCCCAGGCCTGGCGGGTGAACATGCCCGGCACCACCTCTTCGGTGATGAACAGTCGCCGCGCATCCGTTCCGCTGGTCATGTCTTCAAGAGAGACATCGGCAAAGTTACGGCGCAGGGATTTGAGCATGTTTTCATACAGCGTGCTTTCCGCGTTGCGGCGTCCAATCTGCTGCAGCAGCACCTGGCGGCTCTGGCTGACCAGCTGCGCATCCGGCGTGATTGTCCACTGCGGCTGTTCAGGCAGTTCGGTGATATAGAAGGCCCATAAATCAGGCGACAGGCTCTGCCACAGGCCGGTGGAAATACCCGTTCGCGTCGGCTGCACGGCTTTCAGGGTCCGTGCGTAGTGCGCGCCGTCGGCTTTATCCGGCCGGGCCATCATCAGCCAGGCTTTAAGCTGGTCATAACCCGGCTTCGCCAGCTGTGCACGCTGGTCGCTGTTGGGGGCAGTGTTTGCCAGTGCGCTGAGTTTCTGTGTCAGCGCCTGATTCGCCGGGTCGCGTATCAGGCGGTTGTTCGCCACGCCGTACCAGGGGAGCACCGCACCCAGCAACTGCGCATTATGGTCCAGACCAAAGCGCTGATACCAGGGCGCACCTACCTGAATATGGTGCTGCAGGCGACCGGCTTCGTTGCGCAGCCTGTGCAGGGCCGTCAGCTGGTCATCTGATACGGCAGGATGCGCCACCAGGGCATGCGCCTGCTGCGCCACAGAGACAATCTGCTGGCGGTTGGCCGCAAACGAGAGCAGGGTTCCAGCGCCCCAGATACCGATGATGGTCATAAGTGTCCAGGCAAGGGTCTGTTCCCACACCATACCGACACGGCGGCCACGCACGCGGGTACAGTCATCCACAATGCCCTGCCAGGTCACCGGCAGCGTCAGCGCATGGCGTTGTGATGCCGGGATATATTTCTCAGCGCCGGCAGGTGCAGCACTGGCTGTTTCTTCTGCGGTAGAGTCGGGTTTATTCTCCGGCAGGCTGAACATCAGGCCACGCAGCGGAACGCGCTGCTGTGAGACGGCGAGCCAGGGCACCAGCTGCTGAGCCAGGCGGGCGATACCGCCGTCCTGCAGCTGCCGGCCCAGACGCAGGAGGAAGTCGTGGCCGTTATTCTCCAGCACCTGACTCATCCCCTGCGCCCGTAGGGCCGGCAGCATCCGCTCAAGCTGACGGACAATGTTGTTCTGGTCTGCGCGCAGCGGAAAGGCTGCCCCCACCGCCTGATCTGGACGTTTTGCCTGCGACCAGCTGCTGTCGCACAACTGCCACAACCAGACCGGCGCAGAATAACGGAGCAGTTCACTGATTTTTTCCAGTCCGCGAAGGTCATTGTCACTAATTTGCGGGGTCAGGTTAAGCGACTCGGGCATGACCCGGACAATCCCATCCAGTGGACGCCCACGGCGCAGTTTACGCAGCGCGGTATACTTTTCTTTGTCCGGTTCAGCCGTCAGACTGCCGCCGTGAATCAGCACGGTACGGTTGCCTTCCAGCCACTGACTTTCCTGAAGGCCTGGTACCAGTTGTTCGATTGCGGCTTCGTCGCCGGTGATCAATAACAGGCGGACTTTTGGGCGCCAGAAGAGGTTGTAACGGCGTTGAAGATGTTTTTTTAGGCTGGGGAAAGGCTGAACCCTGTCTCCATCCTTAATGTCGAGCTGGCCGATTTTCTCTTCAGGAATCTGAGGCTTATAGACTGTCTGGTTTTTTTTAAGTCTCCATCGCCACCAAACAGGTGAAATAATCAGGCCAAGGAGCAAGATAGCAAAAACGCCTCCCCAAATTGTCCAGAGTTTCTGCGTTGAAATCCCAATGCTATTCACACTGTCCTGGTTAATAAAAAGTACAAAAGCACTTATTCCAGCCAGACCAATCAGCAGAAGAAAATATCCCCATAAACCATAGTGAACATTTGGTAATCCTTTTTTTTCGGTCATGCGTAAAGCTCCCTGGCAATCAAGCAAAGTGTCCCTGTTTGCTGTGACGTGTGATTAACAAGCAACTGATCCTTACCAGTTATGTTGGCGGCTTCGACTAGCATGGCTAAGGAGAGTAGCAATGCCATTTCTCCAGGCGGACCAAAGGAGAGATCGACAGAATGTAGCGGCCTTTTTTCAGGCAGCGGCCACTTATACCTGTTTGCGTATTGCATGATTTCTACTGAAGTTTTTTCAGGCGCGCCTAAAAGCCAGACATATTCCAGAAATTGCTTGTCAGGTTGAATATATTCGAATAGCATATCTAACTCATTAAAGAGTTGCCCTGCTTCCAGCGGCATCATTCGAGATATACCAGCAATAACAGGCAGTGAATGCTGACGAGCGAAGTTGGGTGAAGCAATAAGCTGAGCAGAAATAAATTCACTTGACTGCCCGACATTGCTGGAAGACCAGTCCTGAAGGCAAAGGATTAATATCAATCCGTCAGAAATTTTTGCATCATAGAAAGACGTAAAGATTTCCGTGGTATCAGTTGCCGTAGGGATAAGATCCCACTGCTGATAAACCGCCTCACTGCGATATTCATCAAAACTTCCCAGTGCCTGAAAAACATAAATTGAGTGTAGAAAATGACGATACCCTGGATATTGCAGCTCCAGTTTCCAATCTACCTCCTTCATTAACGTCGGAAAACTATGCGATGAGTGGAATAATGGACGTGCTTTTTTTGGGTATGCTGGCACCTTATCCAATTCCCCCAACAGTGCTTCCATTCCTTTCTCTTCCGGGGAAAATAAAACATTGCCCACTACGGCAATCTGTCTCCGACTCCAGTCCCGCCATTCAGCTTTGGTTCGTTCTGTTTCAAGTTTCCACATCTGGCTGGCTACGACAGACTGTTCATAGCGATTTAACATTGCCCCGAAGAGACATAGCCAAAAAAACAATGAAGGCAGGATACCGTAGAAGAAAATTTTAGCGTAGGTTTTCGCATTAAATAGTTCCACACTGAAAACAGATCCTAAAGCTAGCATCAAAAGTAGTAATATTATCCATAACCAATACGTTGGTGCTGGAAGTGATTTTTTTTCAGGAATATCAGATATAGGCCATGCCATATTAAACTCGATATTAGTATGTTTATTTAAAACCCAAAAGTTAAGGTCAGGATAATTATAAGTAACGTTCATAACCTTGGGAGAATTACGATACTCACAAACACATTAAATAAATCAACAAATCAGGCATTGCTTAAGCAATATCACTGTGGACATTAATACTCCGTGGCGATTTATTTTTACATGAGTTTATTCCAAAATAAACAATATCAGCTTACCCTTTCATTTATTGATGAGTAATTCTAAAAACTCACCCATAACATTTCAACTTCACTCCATAAAAATATGAATCCAGCAGGCGTCGGGGTGAAAAAGAGAATCTCCATTTACTTAAGATATCTTCAACTATCAAGGCCGGGGAGATGAGCTACTGAGACAATATATTTAAAATCATCTTCATCATAGGAAAAAGCCTAATAGTGCTGAGAAGAAATAGCATTCAATTAGCTTACCCACTAAACTTCAATATTTCAAATTATTAATATCAGACTCTCTGTCGCTCAGAACCGAAATTTACGCAACTCTTACCTTGACTCATATCCCTTTTCTCTTTTCTCTTTTCTCTTTTCTCTTTTCTCTTTTCTCTTTTCTCTTTTCTCTTTTCTCTTTTCTCTTTTCTCTTTTCAGTTACTATTATTTAAAAAATCAGGCTAACCGCAATGTCTTTACTTTTAATTCAAGAGATTCAAAATTGGCAGCGATTTTATAAACACACCCATAAATATATTTATCTTATAAATTGCTTAATAACATATCCATAACCACGTAAACCAGATTTTTTACCGAATACTTTCCAATTTAATTACGTTGGAATTTTGCTGATTTAGTTTGGCAAACAGTAATTAAACCGGCTACAACAGGCAGAAAAACAATAATCTGCATTGGAGTTCATATTATTCATCAGATACACGCAGCGTTTGAAATAATTATCGTGAAAAGGGATAGTTTAACTTCCTAAACTATGCCATTGTGTTCTATTTTAGTTAAATCATGAATTCATGACATGCTTCAGTCTTTTCAAATCGATAATGGATTTTTCAAATATACTCGCATATTCCTCAGGCTTTAGAGTAACTATCCTGAATGCCCGGAATAAACTTTGCCTGACAGGGGCAGGAACTAAAACTATCAAGTGACCCCGCCAAAATCTGACCTCCGTTGAATGTATCTGCTGCTCCGCCTAAGATTTTATAAGTCCCCGAGTGCTTTCCGCAGTTGACCATATCTCCTTCTCTTGCAGCAGAAACGCCATACCACTGAAAAGTAGGATCACCGGTCAGGATTTTTCCACCGCACGTAGTGCTGTCACCTACTCTTAAAAAATATCCAACGCTCATAGCGGATCCTTTAATTTAAAAATTTCAGAAGAAAATGAAAAGTACTTCTAATTCCACTAGCGGTTACTTATAGCGCAGGGAATTCACCAGCCTGTCCCAGATTTCAATCATCTGCGCTTCGCTGTACCGCGTTTTTTTATATTCACTGGTGAGACCAATTTCAAGCTTTGGCTTATCTGCTGTGGCATCACGCTCATTGGCCTTAAAATCAAAATCATAAAATGTGTTCTTTTCATCTTTTCCCGTTGCCGTATTTCTGATGGTTTGGGTACCACCAAATAACCATGACTCTGCAGGAATACCGTTAGGAGAGAGTGCCAACTTTTTAATCGTATACTGGTTTGATGTCTTAAGCGCCTCATTAATTTCCGCGCTACGGTTAAACAGGGTATCCTCTGAGCCGGGATATTTATTGTTTGTATACACGCCCAGGATAAAGTCATCATTTTCATAACTGAATGTAATTTTTTCCAGATGCTTCCCACCATCATCCCGGATAAATCCATTCGGAATACACACGCCTCTGGCAGACGGAATATCCTCATCTTTTCTGCCACTCAGCCGTGATATCAGAGACTGCATGGCGGCCAGTTTGGCTGGTTTCTCATTCATTTGAGCCTCGGAAAAACCAGCCTTAATGTATGTTTTTTTCCTTTCCATATATTTTTGGTCAGATAAATCAAGTATTCCCGCTGTGATAACAAAAGCTGTCATATTGACATATACATGTGCTTCTAAGACTCTTCCAAGATCGTCCTCACCTGTAATATTTCTGTCAAAAATAACTCCTTTACCATCCGGTAGCACAATTTTTTCTTTTATAAATGGCGCATTTACAGACTCATTTTCAGGTTTATTAATGGCATCATGCAACGCCTGCTCTCTTAACTGCACCCGCTGCTTAAACGCGGGTGGGTAGAGCGGTTTGCTTTCAATTTTAAAGTCATCGATAAAAATCATATCGTGAAGCTTGTTGTTAAACGACTCGGGAACCTCAATCACATAGCGCCCGATGCACTGAGGTTTGGTTTGCGCAAACAAAGTATTTATCACTGAACTGTCCTTCTGCACTGGTGTAAATGCCATAGCCTGGGCAATAAAAAGCATGCTGCCCGCTATAAAAAATGATGCTGTAAGCTGCCAAATAGTTTTCATGGGATGGGGATCTCTTGAACCATTTTCACAATGGCCCTGAGGGTAAACTGCAGTGCTGGCCTGGCCTCAATATCCTTCAGGCTGCCGACATCGTAGGCTCCCTGATGATCAACGTCGGTTGCCAAGACGCTTTTGATTTCGCCGTTACGGCAAATGGCGCTCAGCGATTCCACCGGCACCGTGCCATCTCCAGGCGTTTTTGATGGGGTGACCACGTACATTTGAGAACGATTATAAGGCTGGGGGATCTCCCGGTAGTTGTTAGGCAACTTCCTGTCACTTTCGTGCATATTTTTCGGGTAGGTGATGGAAGTTCTTTTCCACGTTAGGGTGCCGTCGGAGGCGATTTTATGGCCATAGAAGGCATAAGTATTAGGGTGATAGCCATTATTATCCAATTGAGAAATAAATTTACGAACAGGTTTATCCACTAAATTTACATAGGCAATCCAGTTACTCTGACTGACCGCCTCATCCTTATCGATAATGTCGGACTCATACAGGCGATACCAAAGGGTTTTATTCAGGTATATCTCACCGAAGGGATCCCGGGTCTGTGGCAGTTTTACATCACTGCCGTCTTCTCCGGCCCCCTCCACGGTCAGCCAGGGCGCCCCGGAAAGGTATTTCGCTGAGGGTAAAAGCTGAAGCGGCGCAGGAGCCCTGGCCAGCACCGGCATCAGTTCCTTCGCGGTGTTACCCAGCACGGCCCCAGCCAGACCTTCCTGTTTTGCACCCACCTTCATACGGCGGTATGCCGCAGGAGAACCGAGGTCGGGGATCACACCATGCACTATCCCCAGAATCTTATCTTTGGCTCCGCAGACCTGAGACGCATAACGTGCCACCAGCCCGCCCATGGAGTGAGTGACGATAATGACTTTTTCCTGCCCGGCGGGAAAGGGCATGCCGTAGCCCCAGTGATTTTTGTAGAGGTTGATCGTCCTGTCGATAAAAGCTACCAGCCCTTCAGCCGAGGTTTTATTATCCTGCAGCCAGTTGTAGCCATAGACGTGAACCGGGAATAAAAAGTTCTGGAAATGGTTCAGTTCCTCCGGGGTCAGGACGCATTCACCGGTAATTTCAGCATATTTGCTCTCAGACAGAGATTGACCGACCAGCTGACGTAGTACGCCCTTTTTTTCCGACGCTGATTTGCCATAGTTAATAAGAGACTGCTGCCAGTCATCCAACAGTGCGCCTTGTAAAACACTTAAAAATTTACCGTAGCTTAAGGATAAAACCTCCCCCCAGCCCCTCTCCCGTCGGGTTGGAAATAATGTCCCGTCATCGGATAACGGGGAATATATGCTCTGGTGGATATCCCCACGGTTATCCACCTTTGTGGCGTCAGGATTAAGCAGTTCTCTTCGTTCAGCGCCCTCCTTTCGTGCCCATTTCAGAAATACCCCCACCAAACTATCGCCACGCCAGATATCATTTTCTTTACCTCCGTCAGTACTCATCAAATTCGTCCCCATCACGCCAGGAAGGAAGATAACGGGGATCGCTTTGACAGGCGGCTGAAGCAGAACGGCTTTAGCATTCTCTGATTTTTTTTGATTCTGTATGCCGGGCCAGTGGAGTTTTCCGTTTTCATCCCACTCCGGCTTTATGCAGGTCATAAAGGGGCTGCTCTCATTGCCCGTAGTATCTTCTTCTACCATGAATTTCGTCCTTTTTCTGTTCAGGAAAATACTCGCCAGAAAAGTCCTTCGGGGCAATTAAAGCGCTACTTACTCCGAAGGTATGCGCCGAAATAACAGAGCGCATTATGTTTTATCCAGCAAAGAGGCGTTGAGAGAATCGATATTAATATTATTCTGCACCGCCGTGGCCCCTGAGGCGGAGGTCACCAGACTTTGCTGCGTGCCATCCCCGTTTGTTAAACCCAGCTTCAGACCGGCTACAGGTGAGTTATCCGATAAGCGCAAGACTTCAGGCGTCACAGCAAAATCCGCGCTTTCCCAGCTCTGCATTGCCTGGCTCAGGCTCTGCCCGCCGAACTTCTGCCACACCGCCGCCCGCTGGATGATTTTGTCCGGGGCCGCGCACTCCACGACGCCATCCGCAATGCGGATATAGCCGCCTCCGCTGGTCAGAATGATTTCCTGCTTCGCGCTGATCACCAGCCTGCCTTCGCTGCTGCTGATGCGGATGTCTTTCAGCGCATCCAGCGTCATCTCATCCCCCTGCGCCTGTATCTCCACCTTCCCTTTGCTGGCAAAGATTTTGATGCCCAGCTTTTGGGCAAACAGACTTATTCTCTCCCCGGCCGCCACGGTGAATCTCTTCAGCGCACTGAAATCAGTATGTTTGCCGCTGGTGCTGATAACATTCTCACCAGCTGACAGCTGCACACTTTTTGGCGTGCTCTGGGCAATGCCCTCCGGGGCGGAGAGTAACAGCGCGGACTGTTTTAAATCGGTAAGCGTCTGCTGCAGCAGCATCTTCTGAGCCTGAATATCAGCCAGTTCGGCTCTGGCTGTTTCAACTGCACCGCTCAGGGCCTCGGCCTGGTTCAGGGCCTGTTGCAGCTGGCTCACCGCCGCCCCCATCTCCAGCACATTCCCCTGCGCCTTCGCCTGCCCGTCCGCCGAGATGAAAAGGCCCTTCTGCGCCCGTATCGCGCCCCAGCTGTCGGTTCTGAGTTCAAAACCTTCCCCGCGCGGCTGCTTTTCGCTGTCAACCAGATGTCCGAGATTCAGCTGGCTCTTGCCGCCGTACTCGGTCGAAACCTTGATATGCTCCCGACCACGGCTGTCATCCAGGCGGATTTTGTTGTTCGCCGGCGTGCGCAGAACGTTGCGTTTGTAGTTGCGGATGGTGACGTGGTCGCCGTGCGCCGAGTCGTGCAGCGCCCCCGCGATGTACGGCCTGTCCGGGTTGCCGTCCTCAAACCCAATCGCCACTTCGGTGCCCGCCAGCAGCGGCAGGTGCAGGCCGTAGGTGTCACCGGCATACGGGCGTGACTGGCGCACCCACAGGCTCTCGAATCCCGTCTCCCAGTTATCGCGGTCGAACAGCATGTTGACGCGGTAGCGGCCGTCTTTATCGATATGCCCGTAGGTATCGTTTTCAGTAGTGCTGGTAACGCGCGCGGGCAACGTGCCTGCCATCACCGGGCGTGAGCCTGGCTCCGAACGAAAACTAAAATCAGTACTGTCCGGTATCCCCTCAAAATGCACACCAAAATCTTCATCACGCCTTGCGTGAGTGTGCATGCGGGTAATAACAACGCCCTGACTGAACACCTCTGCCACTTCGTACCCTCCGGTAACTTTCACTACCCGGCCGGGGGAAAGCGTCGGGCAGCCGGTGACGGCGCGGACCCGCGTCTGGCCGTTCAGGCAGCGCTCGTGCCGGATGCGGGCGTAAAACGCCCCGGACTCCGGTGCCGGGTTGCGGTCGTGGGCGCTGCCCCGGGTCAGGTAGTTATCGGCGAAGTGGTAGGCATCGCCGTAGGTGGTGGTATCGCCCCGGGTCACGTCCACCCGGGCGTTCATGTCTTCCGTGGCCTGGCGGTAGTTGTAGTCGCGGGTGCTGACCTGCTTCTGTACCACGCTGTGGTGGCATTCCATCCCCCAGACCGCCTCCTCACCCTGCGTGTGCTGCCCGGAGGGCGGCACCGACGGCAGCGTCAGGCCTTTCTCGTAACCCTGACGGTCGTCGTAAAACTCCACCACGTCGATGTTCAGGCGCGTGTCGGTGGTGAAGCGGAACCAGATGCCCACCTCGCCCAGCAGGCGGGTGATAAAGTGCAGGTCGTCCTCGCCGTACTGCATCACCTGCTCGCGGCGCGGGTACTCTTTTGACAGCGAGAACAGAAAATCCTGACCGCGCATGTTGTGACGCTCGCGCAGGATTTTTTCCACGATTTGCGGGACGGACATGTCCTGATAAATCGCGTTCTGGTGCGAGCGGTCAAGCAGCGCCAGGCGTGGCCGGAGCGTCAGGGCGTAACGGGTTTCGTCCCTGGAGGTGCTGAGACGTTCAAAGCCGCTCACCACGCCCTGAATCACTCGCACGGCCTGCTGCATCCTGATGCCGTAGCCCTGGTCAACCGGGGCCTGCAGCGTCAGGGAGGCGGCCTTCATCAGCATCATCTCCTTGCTGATGGCATGGTCAGCGCTGGTGAACTCAATGCGGTAGCTGAACGGCGTGCTCAGGGCCTCGTCGCCTTCAAACGCCAGTACATCGAGTTCTGCTTCACATCCCTTAACCGACAACTGGTGATGGTTGTGGCTGAATCTGATCGGGGAATTACTGCTCATGCGTGCACTCCCTGTGTAGGGCCGAACGCCAGCCCGATACCCTCTTCTTCACTCCAGCTAAGGCTTAGCGACTGTGGTTTCTGTTTCGCCGCCATGTGGGTCAGCAACTGCTGACTCAGCACGGGCAGAATTTGTTGATTGAGCAGGCTGTCAACGTTGCGTGCGCCGGTGTCCGGCAGCAGGCAAGCCGCCGTCAGCGCATCGTACAGGCTCTCATCAATATGCGTGGTCAGGCCATAGTGACGATTCAGGCGCTGGCTTACCTGCCCCAGTTTCATCTCCACGATGGTGCGCATCGCCGCTTGCGACAACGGGCGGTAAATTACCGTCTGGAAGCGGGCCAGCAGCGCGGGCTGGAAGTGATCACGTAAGATCGGGCGCAGCAGTTCGTGCAGGTCGCCTTCGGTGGCGTCTGGTTGTTCATCCAACCGCTGCATCAGGTGGTCGCTGCCCAGGTTCGAGGTCATCAGAATAACCGTGTTGCGGAAGTCGATTTCCCGCCCTTCACCGTCGCGCATAAAGCCGCGATCAAACACCTGATAGAACAGGTTCATCACGTCACGGTGCGCTTTTTCCACTTCATCGAGCAGGACCACGCTATAGGGACGCTTGCGCACAGCTTCGGTGAGGATACCGCCCTGGCCGTAGCCGACATAACCCGGTGGCGAGCCTTTCAGTTGCGATACGGTATGTGGCTCCTGGTATTCGGACAGGTTAAGGGTAATCAGCGATTTTTCGCCGCCGTACAGCACTTCAGCCAGCGCCAGCGCGGTTTCGGTTTTACCGACGCCACTCGGGCCGACCAGCAGGAACACGCCCTGTGGGCCATTTTCGGAAGTAAGCCCGGTTTTCGCCGCGCGCAGGCGCTGGGCGATGGCTTTAAGGGAAGGCTGCTGGCCGACGACACGGCGGCCGATTTCGTTTTCCAGAGTCAGCAGTTCCGTCTGTTCGTCTTTCATCAGGGAAGACAACGGCACGCCGGTCCAGTCGGCGATAACATTTGCGATCGTGCGCGTATCCACATCGATCTGAACCAGCGCATCCCCCTGCTGCGCCTGTTCAAGTTGCTGTTGCAGGTCAATAATTTCATCTCGCTGGCCGATGTCCTGCCGGCTGGTCATTAACTGCTGTGCCAGCGCTTTTTCGTGGCTGAAGCGGCTTTCCTGCATCTGAATATGTGCGTCCAGCTCAGCCCGCCGTTGCTCAATAACGCCCAGGCGATCACCATGGCGATGACTGCCGGCGGCGACATCGTCCAGCAGCGCCTGCTCTTCCAGCGCCAGCGCAGTAAGTTGTGCTTTCAGGCGCACAATGGGGTCCGGAACGGTATCAAGACTCATACGTACACGTGCGGCGGCAGTATCCAGCAGATCCACGGCCTTGTCCGGCAACTGGCGGCCTGTTAAATAACGTCGGGAAAGCGTAACGGCAGCCCGCACCGCATCGTCGGTAATGTGCACGCCGTGATGTTCGGCATAGCGGGATTTCAGGCCCCGCAGCATCAGGCAGGCCGTGTCATCGTTGGGCTCGTCCACTTTCACCATCTGGAAGCGACGTTCAAGCGCGGCATCGCGCTCGAAGTACTGCTTATATTCAGACCAGGTCGTGGCGGCAATGGTGCGCAGTTCGCCACGGGCGAGTGCGGGTTTCAGTAGGTTAGCGGCATCGGCACCGCCCGACTGGTTGCCCGCCCCGATAATGGTGTGCGCCTCATCGATAAACAGCAGTATCGGCACTGGCGACTGCTGCACGGCATCAATGACGTTTTTGAGGCGCTGTTCGAACTCGCCTTTCACGCCCGCCCCTGCCTGCAACAGCCCAAGATCAAGCGTGCGCAGAGCAACTGACTTGAGTGAATCCGGTACATTGCCTCCGGCTATACGCAGCGCCAGCCCTTCAACCAGCGCGGTTTTACCCACGCCAGGTTCACCGACCAGGATCGGGTTGTTCTTGCGGCGGCGGGAGAGAATGTCCACCATCTGACGAATTTCAGTATCGCGGCCAAATACCGGATCAATCTTGCCTTCTTTGGCTTTGGCAGTGACATCGAGAGTGAATTTATCCAGTGCGTTCTGCAGGGCCGGGGTCAGCTCGCCCTCTTTCAGCTCTGCACCGACCGAGCGGCCAACAAACTCCACCTCACTGCCATGCTCCTGGGCCAGTTCAACCTCAAACTGCAGCTCCGGGCGTTCGTCGGACTGCGCATCCAGCAGCGGTCGCAAGCGCTCCAGTTGTCCCCGGCCCAGCGTCAGTAGCGGCCACAGACCATCGCAGCGGGCCAGACTCTGTTTTTCAACCAGGGCCATCAACAGGTGGTGACTGCGGATCTGTTCTTCACCGTTGAGCGAAGCAATCAGCCAGGCTTCCTGCATCAACACCTGGATAGGTTCGGAGAGTTGTGGACGGTGGCGCACTGAGCGCGGTTGTCGATCCAGCCAGCCCAGCAAATCCTGCCAGATGCTGTCCATATCCCACTCATAACGTCGCGCCAGTACCGTGAGATCGCCCTCACCCTGCTCTAGCAGTTTCAGCAGCCAGTGCTCCGGCAAAATTTCCGCATGGGTGCGGGTCTGGCAGAGCGAAGCCGCTCCTTCCATCGCACGGGCACAGTAAGGGTTCAGACGTCGCAACAGGATGGCTGGATTTTCCATGAATCTCTCTCTTTGTCGGTTCCTGGACAGGCTACCGCCCCTCGCTGTTTCCCGTGAAGGGGACCAAAGCGCATACGGTCAGGCGGGCAGTTTGTGTTTTTCTTTGCTGAAAGCCCGCTTCATACAGGCACTCAGCAAAAAACTGCGGACAGGAAACCCCGTCCGCATCGGGCTTACGCGGTAGCGCGTTCGTTCCAGGAATCGGAATGGATGATGTTGCCGTCTTTATAGGTCCAGGTGATTTTTTCGTAACGCAGTTCGATGCGCTCAAGGTGGTTGTGCTTCTCAAAAGAAGGATCCTTGATGTCATGCATCACAGGGTTCACCTTCACCACCTTCACGTTTTCCAGTTTGGTGTTGAAATACTCCACTTCCTGACCCGCATCGTTGATTTTGTACCATTTGAATTCCGCAGACTTGAGGGTCTGACCGGTGGTTACCGCCTTGTAGAGATACGGGCTGGACGAATCGATTTCCTTGGTGAACAGGAACGGCGTATGAATACGGGTGCCGGTCAGCTTGCCGGTGTTGTTATCGGTCGGGATGTACAGGTTGTGCTCCTGCGCGACCACTTCGATGCTGCCTTCACGATCCTGAACGTCAACCGAACCCTTGATGTCCGCGCCGCCGTCGTCTTGTAGCCAGAGATAAACAGGAATTGCCATGAAATTACTCTCCATTGTGTTGTGATGCGCCATCATCCTGCGATGACGCCAGGGGGTGGTCCGGTATCTGACAGGCATTCGCCTGAGGTACCAGACTGATTTCGACACGGCGGTTGAGCGCGCGCCCTTCCGGGGTGCCATTGGCAGCGACAGGGCGGCTTTCACCATAGCCCTGCACCGCGAAACAGCTTTCCGGCACGCCGCCGGTATCACGCATCCAGTTACGCACCGCTTCGGCACGCTTCAGAGACAGCGCCTGGTTTAATTGCGGATTGCCGGTGTTATCAGTATGCCCGGATACGATAATCAGCCAGCCTGGCTTCGCTTTGATGCCGACCAGTGAGTTCACCAGCATTTTGGTGGACCCGTCTTTCAGCGCCGATTTGCCAGAATCAAACAGCGACATACTGTCGAGCCGCACGATTGTCGGGACCGGAATGGATGTTGACCGGGGTTCTGCCGGCACGGATGAAGGCACGGAGGGCGGTACATACGAACGGATAGCATCCAGCACCGGCATTCGCAGACGCTCGCCTTGATAAAGACCGAGGCTCATCCGGACCGGTACGCCATTGCGCGCCCAACTATCCAGTTCTGCCGCCTCGTCACGCAGAACGGCAACGGCCGCGGCCTTAGCTTCAAAATCATGCATCGGGATACGGTCATAGCGGGCAATATCGAAGCTCACGCGATGCAACAGCTGGCGATTGTTCCAGCCACTGCTGATCAGGGCTGCAAGGGCTGCAAGGGTGAAAAGAGTGCATGCATAGCCTAAGGTTTTGCCACGGGGCGTCATGCCCTGCCCTTGCGGCAGCAGCGGCAGAATAAAATCCGGGAGTGGGGGGAGAACCGGATCGTCCTTTCCAACCGGTTGCCATCCCGTCACCTGCTGCATTGCGGTGTGACGCGAAAGCCACGCCGACCAGAGCGACGTCGCCAGGCTTCCGGTAAGGATCGGCCCCATTCCCCACAGCACTGCGGCAGGTGCGATGACAGGAACATCGGCGTTCTCATCCGTGAAGACAGGCTGGACATGCTGACAGAACCAGCCTGTCAGGCTGTTCATTAGCACCTGCTGCTGCATCGCCGGTGCTCCTCCGGTGGTGCCCCATTCAGCGATTGACGACGGTGCTGAGGACTCACGCCAGATCCTCACCCCTTCCCCCGCGATAGCCGCCTGCCAGAGCAGTTCATTTGTCATCGCGCTGCCGATCTGACAATTCAGAATCAGCGGCACAGAATGACCGGTTGCTTTACGCAGTTGGCTGATTTGCCAGCGCAGAGCCAGCAGACGACGGGTCAGGGCTTCGCTGTCAGCCTGTTTTTGTGGGCAGATACAGACCATCACCGACAGCTGACCTCCCCAGTCAGGACGCAGCCACAGCACCTGACGGGCAACCTGCTCCGGGTCCTGCTGGTCCTCCACGCGGATCCAGCATCCCTGCGTGACAGTGAATACCGGTGACTGCTGCATACATGCCAGCGGCAGATCGCCACAGACCAGCACCACGGGCTGACGATAAGAGGCTTCTGGCAGATCATCCAGTTGCAGGATGACATTCTGCTCCGCACGACGACTGGCCACAGACCAGAATGCGATGATAAGCCCCAGAACGGTGAGCAGAATGAGCACAGAAACCAGTCGCGATACAGGCAGGAAACCCAGGCAGACCACTGCACTCAGCAGGGCGGCCCACAGCGCAAGTCCGCGCTGTTGTGCGGGGCTCATTTTACGGCTCCCGGCAACAGGGTAAGCAGCGTCCGATCCAGCCAGTGATCCAGTCCCCACCATAGTGCGGCCACCACGACAACGCTCAAGCCAATACGCACAGGCCATGATGCCATCCAGCCGCCCGTGCCCCTTCTGATACGACTTTCCACCACTACCGGATGGGTTTGTGGATAGCTGAACGGCGCAACATGTTCGCTGAGTGCTTTGACGAGTTTCTGACGTTCCGGATCGTCCAGCGCGCGAAAACTGCCGAGGAATCCCAGCATCATGACCCGCTGGAAGCAGGTCACCACTGTATTGTCAGGAGCCGGTTCACGCAGCACATCGCGCATCCGATCGCACAGCGTATCTCCGGCGTCCATTGTGCCGAGGAAGTGCCCCTGCAGGGGAATGTGATACCACTGCACACAGGCGTCATCTTCCACACCACGACCTTTGACCGCCTCATCGAGCAGCGCGCACTGTGCAGTGAGAATATGCTGGCAGCTGGTTTCATCAAGTTCGCTCGCTTTCAGCTCGCGCTGCACTCGCCCGACATCAGCGATGCAGCGCTCCCAAAGCGTGCGCCCTTCGCCATCGTGAAATTCAGGGCCGTGACGCAGGCTGATCACCTGCAGCCAGGTATCCTGCAGCAGGGCATCAATATCAATGGACGCGGCAGCGCCGCGTTTATGCTCACTCATGTTCTCAGTACCGCAAAGAGTTCAAGTTCAGGCTCACCGAGCATGCCAGGGACGTAAAACATACAGGTGCCGCCCTGAAGCATTTCGGTGGCAAGGGGATGAGAGACATCCAGGCTGAAATACTGGTTTTCCAGACGCAGCGGAATGGCTGCCGGCACATGGCGCAGTGGCGTCAGAGGTACGCCCACCCGCGATGAATTGACGATACTTCTGACATGATCGGGACTGCCGACCTTGCACTGATGCGGGAACTGTTCCTGCAGTTGTGCCGCCGGCATCGGGGATCGCACAGAGAGATAGTAATCTGCGCCTTCGCGCAGACGTGGGTCATGCAAACGCGCCTGCCAGACATGAAGTCGGGCATCATTTTCGAGCTCAATCGCCACCACCCGCGATGGCAGACTGGCTTCCAGCAGGTCGCTGAGTAAATCAAACAGCGGCGGGAAGACGTTATTTAGTTGCATAAACTGCCAGACAGGAATCGCACTCACCTGGTGTTCGAGTGAGAAGGTCAGCAAGCTGCCCGCAAGCCGCGCAAGTTCCGGATACAGACGCTCCGGCGGGCTTTGCGGGTGACGCTGAAACTGCCCCAGCACAGGCTCAGCGCTGTTCAGGGCATTAAGCAGCCAGAACAAGGACACATCGGCCACGGCAAAATCAGCCATACGTTCGTTACTTTCACGGCGCATGGCCATCAGACGACTCAGACGGGCACGTAGTTGCGTCATCAACTGTTCCAACTGACTCACCAACCAGCGGCTGCCCTGGATGGATAAAAGCGGAGGAAGAAACGTCTCATCAAGTTGCCATGAACCCTGCGAATCCTGCTGCAGGCGGGCAACCGGGCAGGTCAGATAATCGCTGTTGTCCTGATGGGCAAACCGCAGCGTCAGCTCTGGCTGCATCACCGCAATCTGGCGGATATCGTCGCCAAAAGTATTGCGTACATCGCGCCAGCGCTGGCGATAACGAACCGGACGCTCGGCCACCTCATAAGGTTTAAGGCAGTTGCCACCATTCGCCCGCAGCAGCGGAAGCGCCAGAACCACCACCATGTCCTGTGACTCACTTTCAAGCGCCAGCACCGGCGGAAGATCGTCAGCATTATCCGTATCGATTAGCGTTCCGTCAGGGAAACGAATGTGCAGATGGCGGGCCTGCAGGCGGCCCAGTTTCAGCGTTTCCGGTTCAAAAGCGACATTTATCACGCCCCAGGGCTGTGATAACCCCATCCTGGCGATACTTTCGGCAGACCAGGCCGCATACGCGACCTGTTGCTGGAAGTGTTGAGGAGAGACCATTACGCCCCTGCCCCATAACGGTTGTTCCGTTTTCATCGGCTTCCTGCCTTAGCTTATGATTTCGCCTTGGGCATCTGAGAAACCAGTGACAGGTTGACGTCCATGCCCTCTACCTGGAAGTGCGGGATCGCGTACAGTTTCACCCGGAAAAAACCCGGGTTATCCTCAATATCTTCCACTGTCACTTTCGCGTCACGCAGTGGGTGAGAAGCCTGTAGCTCATCACCCGGATCGCTCATTTCCGTTACCAGACTGCGCACCCAGGTGTTCAACTCCAGCTCCAGTAGACGACGGTCTTTCGTCGTACCGATGTTTTCGCGCTGAATAAGCTTCAGATAGTGCGCAATGCGCGACAGCAGGAAAATGTATGGCAGACGGGCATTGATACGGCTGTTAGCCGTTGCATCCGCTGTATCATAGAGTGCCGGTTTCTGGGTCGAGTTCGCCGAGAAGAAGCACGCATAGTCACGATTGCGGTAATAGGACAAAGGAATGAATCCCAGATTGGCAAATTCAAATTCGCGGGTTTCAGGGATCATCACCTCACTCGGGATCTTCACCTGATTGCCAGTACCCAGATCGTACAGATGGATTGGCAGGTCCTGAACGGCACCACCGGCCTGCGGGCCACGAATTTGCACGCACCAGCCGTTATTGATGAAGCTGCGCACCATATTGGAGGCAAAAGCAAACGAGGCGTTGGTCCACAGGTATTTGTCATGATCCGGGCCTTTCACTTCTTCCACGTAATTGAAGCTACGAACAGGCACGGTGTCCGGACCATAGGGTAAGCGGCCGAGTACGCGCGGCATGACCAGACCGATATAGCGGGAATCGTCTGTTTCGCGAAAGGATTTCCACTTGATGTATTCCGCGCGATCAAAGTAATTACCAATATCCTTGATGGCCGCCACTTCCTCCATGGAGTCCTTGAGGAAGAACGTCGGGCCGGCAGAGCCGATAAACGGCATATGCGCAGCGGCAGACACTTTCGAAATGTTGCGCAGTAGAGCGACATCCTGCGCAGACGCATTAAATTCGTAAGCGGAAATCAGCGCGGCAATCGGCTCGCCACCCGGCGTATCGTATTCATCAATATAGGTATGTTTATACAGCCCGCTCTGGATAATTTCGGAGCTGTCTTCGAAGTCCTGACGCAGGTCTTCTTTAGACATATCCAGCAGTTCAATTTTGACGTTCTGACGAAAATCGGTTTTGTCGACAAGGGATTTCACGCCGCGCCACAGGCTTTCTACTGCCTGAAAGTCCTCGTGATGCATAACGGCATCAAGCTGACGACTAATCTGGTCATCCAGCGCCGCGATGTGATGGTCAATCAGATGCTTATCGAGTTTTTCAACTTTTGAGCCTGATTTTGTCAGGCATTCGATAAACACCTGCATGCCGGCAGTTAATCGTTCATCGGCAGTCGCATCCGACATCGCCTGTGCATCCTGCCAGATATCCAGCGCACTCAGCTCAGAAACCGGGTTCAGATTAATTTTTTCAAACAGGGACGCATAAACTCCACCTGCGGCAGGACGTTCAAGCACCACATTCTCGCCGCCAGCGGCATTCTCATTTTTTACAGACATCAACATCTTCCTTATTAATCCGTTAAAAGGTCGTGACCGTTATGGCTGTTTAGGCGCCAGCGCAGACAGCTCAGATCGGAGCTCTGCACTTAAGGCCGGATCGAGCAGAATTTTTTCCAGCTCTTTTCGAAAAGCCTGGTTATCCAGTAAATTTGCCTTTAAATCACGCAGCAAATTGCGCATGGAAAGCATGGCCTTCAGCTGGGGTATTTGGCGGGAAACCTGCTCTGGAGAAAAATCCTGCATGCTCTGGAATGACAGGCTGATGTTTTCTTCGCTGTCGTCACCGGCAAGCGTATTTTTAACGGTCAGGTTTAATTTTGGGGAATATTCAGAAAGCACAGCGTCAAAATTATTTTTGTTCAGATTAACTTTTTTACGTTCAGGCAGGGGTGCAGACTCCTGACCATTACTGAAGTCGCCCGCCACAAGTAATTTCAGAGGGAGCTCCGTTTTCTTGCTTGCGCCCCCCGTATGCAGATCCAGTTTTAAATTAATACGTGCCTTTGGCACTTCACTCTGAAAACTATCCGTCATTTCATCATCCCTCGATTTATTGCTGCACACACTTTTGAGACCAAAATTATATACACGCCAAATTGGAATAATGATCGAAACAAGATCAAATTTACCGATCTTTAATCCTAAAAAATAATTTTATTAAGAATTTTCTACTGATTAATAATATCGAACAATCGTAGCCCACCAGAGGATTTGTCTACCGCTAATACAATGAACAAACGTTAATATCGCAGTCATAAGAACGTACAGGGAATCGGGAATATAACGATCTCGAATTGACTCAAATCATTGCTCGGGAAGCGGGAATACCCATAGCCTTTTAAGGCTGGCATTGGAGAGAGGAAGAAGATAAAAATGGCGCATCGGATAAGCGGAGAGTCATGACCTTATTTCACGTGAGGAACACGCTAATTGTCACAGGAAAGACTTCCCGGGTTTACGTGCCCCAGGCGAGTCTGTCATCAACGTTCAAAGCGATAAGTCATCCTATAACATCGGGCACAATTACAGGCTGAAACCGGGGCCTAACTGAATATTCCATCATCAGCCAGCATCGTTAGCCAGAAACACAGGCGTCTTTAGCCACGTATAAAAAGAGCCTCCCTTTTGCTCTTTCCGTCCATTTTATAGCGCCACGTGGTTTAAAAAGCCGGAGCGTCGTGGGTTGTCATATTCCAAAATGAATCACCAGAATGTGGGTAAATAACGCGCGAGCATGAGTCAGGAAGAAACGCGCGCAAAAAATGCCCATATTCACGTGAAGGAGAGTACGTGCAATGTCGCTTCAGAGCCTGTTTTGTGCCGCAGAGACGCGATAATCGGCTAAGGTGACGCTGGCCTGTGGGAGAAGCATGAAGAGAACGCCGATAGCGCGGGGAGCCCTCACCAGATTTTTTCAGGATTCTGTAAGGCGTTCCCAGCGCAGCCAGCACTGCGCCGAGTCTGAATGTCACCGCTGGCCGTCAGCGTAAACAACCCTGTCTTTATCAGGTGCGATCTTATCCGCCCTCCGGATAACCCGTTTCAAGAATGATTGCCGTCCGACCTCAGGCCAGATTCCCGGCGTTAATATCAGTGCAGTTTCGCCCTGCTCCACTCACTCAGGCCCGATCGGGCGTTGCATTGGCCTCCGCCTCACTTTGTTGCTGCTTTGCCAGAGTCCGGGCGAGAAGCGTTGAATACAACGGCGTTCCGCCGAAATATTGCGCAGACAGGGTAGCCCCAAGACAGGTAATAATCATTGGCAGAATAAGCTGATAATTATTCGTCATCTCCAGCACCAGAATAATGCCGGTCAAGGGTGCGCGTACCGAGGCCGCAAATAACGCTCCCATGCCCGCAACGGCAAAAGTTGCCGCTTCAAGATGATACGCCGGAAACATCGCAACACAGAGTTGACCGACGCTGATGCCGAGTAATGTGCCGAGCGTCAGCATCGGCGCGAAAATACCGCCTGGCGCCCCGGATGCGAAACACAGCAAGGTGGTCAGCGCGCGAAGAAAAAACAGGGAGAGTAAAGCGGCGGAGGTATATGTACCGGCTGAAAAGTCGGGAATTAACGTAATACCGCCAGTGACGGCCTGAGGCAGTACCAGCCCCAGCAGACCGCATAATCCGCCCAACACTGCACCGCCCAGCACCCAACGCGAGGTTTGGCCCTTGTGAAGAGTCTGAAACAGATCCTGCAGCGTGAATATCAGACGATTAAAGGCCACACCGCAGCCACCAAATAGAATCCCTAACAGCAAATATAACCACAGGGTTTGTATCGGCGCATCTTTCAGTTGCCCGATGTTAATGATGGGTTCGTTACCGTTCAGCGCGCGAAAAACAATGCTTGAGGTAATGACCCCAACAAACACGGCTTTGATAGAAATAAGGCTAAAGCGAAACTGCAGGCGCATTTCTTCAATGATGAACAGAATGCCTGCCAGCGGGGCATTAAAGGCGGCGGCCAGGCCTGAAGCAGCACCGGTAGCCAGAATAGTATGACGGGATTCAGAAGACCGCATGCGGAAGATATCCAGACACATGCGTCCAATGTTGCCGCCAATTTGAACTGTCGGCCCTTCTCGCCCAAGCACCATGCCCGAGCCCAGCGCGCCCAGCCCCCCAACGAACTTCACCGGTAAAACTCGCCACCAGCGTACGGGCCTTAACTCCTCCAGCGCACCTTCTATTTCAGGAATGCCCGATCCACCCGCTTCAGGCGCAAATTGCCTGACAAGAAAATAGCCTGACGCTGCCAGCCCTGCGGAAAAAATAAAGGCAAATAAGCCCATTAACAAGGCATTGTTTTCAAACTGGCTCAGCCAGTGGAGGCGGGAATGTATGACCCAGCTTACCGCTCTGTCGAATGCCACCGCCGTCAGGCCTGTTAATACGCCTACCAGCGCGGCAAGCAGTAATAAGGCAACCGGCGTTTTATCTCGCCGAATAAGATATTGTAACAACCGTAGCCGACGGGGGCGAAAAAGACCGGGTCGGTTTGAGACAAAAGCGCGCATGCCTGACCTCAAAATTAGCGTGCTGAACAGCACCAACAATGCAAATTAAATCCAGAGGTTATCGCATCCCCGCCATAATTCCTCGCTTTTATTTATCTCCGAATTTTACTAAATCAGCAACCTGCTGCTGCATAAGGGATGATGTAGGGTAATCATCACGCCTGATAAAATTTCAGGCCTCCTCTGACAATTTTATCTGCAAGCCATTGATTTGCAGCCTGAGGACGCTCATCATCCTGCGCCATCAACGATCTTTCTGGAGACGCGTGTGTGACCACTCTCAGTAATTCACTGCTTGAAGCCGTTCTTGAGCAGGTCCGTCCGTTAGTTCATCAGGGCAAAGTCGCTAATTACATTCCGGCGCTGGCTGACGTCGCGGCCGACCATCTGGGTATAGCGGTCTGTTTACGTGATGGCACAGTTTTTCAGGCAGGCGATGCTGAAACTCGTTTTTCGATCCAGTCCATTTCGAAAGTGCTCTCACTCACCGTCGCGCTGACGCGTTATGAGGATGCGGAGATATGGCGGCGAGTGGGTAAAGAACCCTCCGGTCAGCCTTTTAATTCGCTGGTTCAGCTTGAACTGGAGCAGGGAAAACCCCGTAATCCCTTTATTAACGCCGGGGCGCTGGTGATCTGCGATTTGCTTGAAACCCGACTGACAGCACCGCGTCAGCGTATGCTGGAAATAATCCGTCAGCTCAGTCAGCAATCGGATATTCAGTACGATCGTCACGTCGCCCGTTCTGAATACGAACACTCTGCCCGCAACGCGGCTATCGCCTGGCTGATGAAGTCATTTGGTAATTTTGACAACGACGTCACCAGCGTTATGCAGACTTATTTTCACTACTGCTCATTGTCCATGAACTGTATTGAACTGGCTCGCAGTTTTATTTATCTGGCTAATCAGGGAAAAACCCTGGATGGCGCGTCCCTGATTTCGTCCCGCCAGGCGCGGCAGATCAATGCGCTAATGATTACCAGCGGTATGTACGACGGGGCTGGCGAATTTGCCTGGCGGGTGGGCATGCCCGCCAAATCCGGGGTTGGCGGCGGTATCATTGCCGTCATTCCTGGTGAAATGAGCATCGCGGTCTGGTCACCCGGATTGGATAGCGCGGGCAATTCGTTAGCCGGCACCGCCGCGCTGGAGTGCCTGACTGACAAACTCGGCCGTTCGATATTCTGATTCAGCTCACGACATTCACGGGCCGGTTTTGCTCAAATCCCGCCAGGTTCACCATGAGTCCCTGAAGCAGATTGTGCATGCCGCTGTTACTCGCCCAGGCAATGTGCGGTGTCAGGAGAAGATTGGGGATATCGGGCTGGAGTAGAGGGTGATCCCGCGCAGGGGGTTCACTGCTGAGAACGTCCAGCGCTGCACCGGCAAGGGTGCCATTCCGCAGGGCATCTGCCAGTTGCGCCTCGTGAATTAAGCCGCCCCGCGCGGTGTTAATCAGTAACGCCTGGGGTTTCATCTTTTCCAGCGTCTCGCGATCGATCAGATGACGGGTTTGCTCGCTAAGAGGGCAGTGCAGTGAAATGATATCGCTGGAGGCCAGCATCGCATCAAAGCTGACATAGCCGTCACGGATCCTGCTGCTGTCTTTGCGTTCGGCATAAAGCACACGCATTCCCAAGGCCTGTGCCAGCCTGCCGACTGCGCTGCCGATGTCGCCCTTTCCAACAATACCCAGCGTTGCGCCAGCAATATCCTGAATCGGCGCCCGGTGCAGGCAAAAATGAGAGGATTCAGGCCAGGAGTGACGCGTGCTGTTGGCGTATTCCACGATCTGGCGCCGCAAGGCAAAAATAAAGGCTATCACGCCTTCCGAAACACTTTGCGTTGAGTAACCCGGAATGTTGCTCACCACAATGCCATGTTCTTTGCAGGCTGCAATATCAATGCAGTCATAGCCCGTTGCCGTGACACAGATGTATCGCAGGTCGGGGAGCTGTGCCAGCGTCGCCGCACGTAAGGGCACCTTGTTGGTGATGGCAATGGTCGCCCCCTTTAGCGCTGTAACGATCTCGTCTTCGGCCGTGTCCGTTCGAAATTGCCAGTCACTACACCAGGCGGGCTGAGTCGGTGGCACGGGCAATGTGTCGCCATCGAGTGTTACGATTTTCATTAGATCTCCTTTATTACGATATCACCGACAAATAATGTTATTCAAATGTACGGCATGAGTAACGATAAAGTTAATTTCAAAGCCAATTTGAGTGAAGGTGTTCAAAAGGTGCGACTTTCGATGGCTTAAATGCCATTTTTTTTAACCCTTTTATCTCCGTCGCGTTACACTGCCGCCCTGAAATTGTGAATAACTATCCTATTCTGATGATGAAATCCACCCGCTGTAAACAACAACGACTGAGCGCCTGTATTGCGATACTGGCTGTAATGCTGTTGTTTATTGCACCTGTGGTATCAAAAAATCTTGCTGAACGCCATGATGCGATGACGATGTCAGGCATGAGTGCGGATATGCCGATGATGGATCATCACAGCGATATGGCGATGACCGATCACAGTATGATGAACGACGGCCTCGCCTGCGGTTATTGCGATCTGCTGGTTCATGTTCCGTTAATGTTGTGGGTATTTATTCCCTTCATCTGGTTGATCTGCCTGACCTGTCGCGCTCCTCCGCCCCGGCACATTGCGCGCCTGGCGTTACCGCGCCTGAACGGTATTTATCGACCCCGCGCACCACCGTTGCCCCGGTTGTTTATTTCCTCGATGTGATCTTTTCTTCTTACGCCATGGCGCAGGAGGAAAAGCCCGGTATTCTGAAAATATGGAATCGCTATGACTTTTTCACGGGAAAATAATCTTCCTCAACGCGGGGCGATGTTGAATGTTCTTCGTCGTTTACATTTTTATATTGGCCTGTTTATTGCGCCCTTTATTTTTGTTGCTGCATTAACCGGCACGCTGTATGTCATTACGCCGCAGTTAGAGAACCTGATTTATAAAGATGCACTCACCACCAACGCCCAGGGCACTGCAAAGCCGCTTTCCGATCAAATTAGTGCGGCCAGGCGTTATGCCGGTAATGCCCGGATTTATGCCGTAAGGCCCGCTCCGGGCGAACACGACACGACGCGTGTGCAGTTTTCAGAGCCGCAGTCAGGCCCTTCAGAATCACGTTCTGTTTTTATCGACCCTTATACGCTCGCTGTAAAAGGAGACATGACGGTTTATGGCACCAGCGGCGTATTACCTCTTCGCATGTGGCTCGATCAGGTTCATCGCGGTCTGCTGCTGGGCGATGTTGGCCGTAATTACAGCGAACTGGCGGCGTCATGGTTATGGGTTGCGGCACTGGGTGGCATTCTGCTGTGGCTGGGTACGCGTCCGCGGCGCAAAGTCAGACAGCCGCGTTCTGGCTTTTTATTAACGCGTTCCTGGCATATTACGCTCGGCTTAGTCCTGTCCCTTGGTCTGGTCTTTTTCTCGGTAACGGGATTAACCTGGTCTCAGTGGGCAGGTAGTAATATTGATAAAATGCGCAGCGATTTTGGCTGGTTGACGCCTCAGGTCAGAACAGCGCTAAATGGCGATGCACCGGTGGTGGCTGCCGATCCTCATGCCGAACATCATGCCACGATGGACGGTATGGCAATGGGCGGCACCCTGCCCGGCATGCCGGGTCATAAGACCGACAAACCCGTTATCCTTAATCAGCCTGATGCTGACTGGGACAGGGTTGAGGCGGCCGCACGTAGCGCAGGTATCAAGGCGGCAAAAATTGAATTACGCCAGCCGAAAAGTGCCGGTCAGGCATGGACAGTGAGTGAGATCGATCGCCGCTGGCCAAGTCAGGTCGATTCGGTTTCCGTTAATCCTGATGACTTCAGCATTGTCGATCACGTGGAGTTTGCCCATTTTCCGCTGGTCGCGAAGCTGACACGCTGGGGCGTAGATGCACATATGGGCGTGCTGTTTGGCCTACCGAACCAACTCATCCTGGCGCTGTTTGGTACGGGGTTATGTGCGATGATCGTTCTGGGTTATCGCATGTGGTGGATTCGCCGCCCGGCATTACCGCAGGCCAATCCCGCGCAAACGCTGCTGGCAGCATGGCAGGTCTTACCGCGCTATCAGCAGGGGGCCAGCCTGATCCTGGCTCTCGCATTCGGTTATGCGCTGCCGTTGATGGGCGTGAGTTTACTGGCCTTCTTACTGCTTGATATCCAGCGCTGGCGGAAAGCACAGCGTGCTTCACGTCAGGAGGTTGTCACGCCGCTGGATAAGCAGTCTCCATTGGCGATTGTTCAATCCCGATTTGCCGTTAAGCGTAAAGAGATGCGTTATTTCCTGCGCAGCGTGGTCATTCTGGCAATTATTGTGGGAACCGTTATGGCACGCGCCATGGTGAGTGGCGTAATTGAGCAATACAATATTCCGTTCAGCGACTGGACGATAATGATGTATATCACTCAGGCCATGATGATTCTGCTTTATACCACCGTATTTACCGGCTTAATGTCGATTCCACTCTGGTATTTTTTCCTGGGTGAAAGTGACGAGCAGGGCAAGTAATAAAAATGCCCGCATTATGCGGGCGTTTGATGAATCAGAATGCATGCTAAGCCGTGTCTTTAATCATGATGGATATCGTGAACGCGTTGCAACGCGTGTTTTAACTGGCTGACATCCTCTTTTAACCAGTGCCGTTGCGTCAGAGGCAGATGATCCAGTCCTTCGGGAAGCGGCACACCATCTAACGCCCCCTCATTACAAAGCGCCCTGACCAGGGTTGCCTGCGAAACCCCTAGATAGGCTGCCATTTCAGATAATGTCATACGATCTGAGTGCATTTTTCACCTCCTGATCTTCACTTGCTGATGCATTTTTGTTCAGCCCTCCCCCGGCTATATTGATCTCAAACAGGATTGGGCATAAAACAGTTGAAAGTGAATAAAGTTGCTAAGCTGGTAACTCAGATCCTAAAAACAGGGATAAGACTGTGCAACGTTATGGATTGATGGCGCTTTTGCTCGTTTCCTGCTGGGCCAGCGCGCATAACATCGTCATCGGGCAGCCCCTTCCGTCGGTTTTTATTGCGGATAAAGGTGAAATGCGGCTGGATGGCGGCAAGGTTAACTATCAAAAATGGAACAGCCTTTCTCTTCCGGGTCGGACACGTTTAGTTATTCATGTTGCAGGACGATTGTCGGCCAAAGAGCAGTCCGCCCCGCTTATTGCGGCCCTGCAGCGCGCCAACATGCCACAAGACGGGTTCCAGACCACAACCATCGTGAATACAGATGATGCTTTGCCTGGCAGCAGTCTGTTTGTGATTAACAGTATCCGCTCCAGTAAAAAAGCCTCACCATGGCAACAATTTATTATCGACAGTAGCGGCGTGGCACAACATCGCTGGCAGCTTAAGCCAGAAGGTGCCGCTGTCATCGTGCTGGACCCTGATGGTCAGGTAAAGTTTGCGAAAGACACGGCGCTCAGTGCGGATGATGTTTCTCAGGTCATTGCAACATTACGTGCGCTGACAGGCTGATCCTGGCAACCCGGTAAAGGTACCGCACGGTCTGCCAATCCGACGGAGGTTTATGAATTTTCCACCTTTTCCACAAGCTCAACTAGTATTAACGATGTGGATTTAGCAAAAAAAACCTGTAACCCTAAATGTAAAATAACGGGTAAGCCTGCCAACCATGTTATGGCAGATTAAGCGTCTTTTTGAAGGGCACCGCATCTTTCGCGTTGCCGTAAATGTATCCGTTTATAAGGACAGCCCGAATGACGGTCTGCGCAAAAAAACACGTTCATCTCACTCGCGATGCTGCGGAGCAGTTACTGGCTGATATTGATCGACGCCTTGATCAGTTATTGCCCGTGGAGGGAGAACGGGATGTTGTGGGTGCCGCGATGCGTGAAGGTGCGCTGGCACCGGGAAAACGTATTCGCCCCATGTTGCTGTTGCTGACCGCCCGCGATCTGGGTTGCGCTGTCAGCCATGACGGATTACTGGATTTGGCCTGTGCGGTGGAAATGGTCCACGCGGCTTCGCTGATCCTTGACGATATGCCCTGCATGGACGATGCGAAGCTGCGGCGCGGACGCCCCACCATTCATTCTCATTACGGAGAGCATGTGGCAATACTGGCGGCGGTTGCCTTGCTGAGTAAAGCCTTTGGCGTAATTGCCGATGCAGATGGCCTCACGCCGCTGGCAAAAAATCGGGCGGTTTCTGAACTGTCAAACGCCATCGGCATGCAAGGATTGGTTCAGGGTCAGTTCAAGGACCTGTCTGAAGGGGATAAGCCGCGCAGCGCTGAAGCTATTTTGATGACGAATCACTTTAAAACCAGCACGCTGTTTTGTGCCTCCATGCAGATGGCCTCGATTGTTGCGAATGCCTCCAGCGAAGCGCGTGATTGCCTGCATCGTTTTTCACTTGATCTTGGTCAGGCATTTCAACTGCTGGACGATTTGACCGATGGCATGACCGACACCGGTAAGGATAGCAATCAGGACGCCGGTAAATCGACGCTGGTCAATCTGTTAGGCCCGAGGGCGGTTGAAGAACGTTTGAGACAACATCTTCATCTTGCCAGTGAGCATCTCTCTGCGGCCTGCCAACACGGGCACGCCACTCAACATTTTATTCAGGCCTGGTTTGACAAAAAACTCGCTGCCGTCAGTTAAGGATGCTGCATGAGCCATTTCGCGGCGATCGCACCGCCTTTTTACAGCCATGTTCGCGCATTACAGAATCTCGCTCAGGAACTGGTCGCGCGCGGTCATCGGGTGACCTTTATTCAGCAATACGATATTAAACACTTGATCGATAGCGAAACCATTGGATTTCATTCCGTCGGGACAGACAGCCATCCCCCCGGCGCGTTAACGCGCGTGCTACACCTGGCGGCTCATCCTCTGGGGCCGTCAATGCTGAAGCTCATCAATGAAATGGCGCGCACCACCGATATGCTGTGCCGCGAACTCCCCCAGGCATTTAACGATCTGGCGATAGATGGCGTCATTGTTGATCAAATAGAACCGGCAGGCGCGCTCGTTGCTGAAGCACTGGGACTGCCGTTTATCTCTGTAGCCTGCGCGCTGCCTCTCAATCGTGAACCGGATATGCCCCTGGCGGTTATGCCTTTCGAATACGGGACCAGCGACGCGGCTCGCGAACGTTATGCCGCCAGTGAAAAAATTTATGACTGGCTAATGCGTCGTCATGACCGTGTCATTGCCGAACACAGCCACAGAATGGGCTTAGCCCCCCGGCAAAAGCTTCACCAGTGTTTTTCGCCACTGGCGCAAATCAGCCAGCTTGTTCCTGAACTGGATTTTCCCCGCAAAGCGTTACCGGCTTGTTTTCATGCCGTCGGGCCTTTGCGCGAAACGCACGCACCGTCAACGTCTTCATCCCGTTATTTTACATCCTCAGAAAAACCCCGGATCTTCGCCTCGCTGGGCACGCTTCAGGGACACCGTTATGGGCTGTTTAAAACGATAGTGAAAGCCTGTGAAGAAATTGACGGTCAGCTCCTGTTAGCCCACTGTGGTCGTCTTACGGACTCTCAGAGTGAAGAACTGGCGCGAAGCCGTCATACACAGGTGGTGGATTTTGCCGATCAGTCAGCCGCGCTGTCACAGGCGCAGCTGGCGATCACCCACGGCGGAATGAATACGGTACTGGACGCGATTAATTACCGGACGCCCCTTTTAGCGCTTCCACTGGCCTTTGATCAGCCCGGCGTCGCGTCACGCATCGTTTATCACGGCATCGGCAAGCGTGCTTCCCGCTTTACCACCAGCCATGCTTTGGCTCGTCAGATGCGTTCATTGCTGACCAACGTCGACTTTCAGCAGCGCATGGCGAAGATCCAGACCGCCCTTCGCTTGGCAGGGGGCACCATGGCCGCTGCCGATATCATTGAGCAGGTTATGCGCACCGGTCAGCCTGTCTTAAGTGGGAGCGGCTATGCAACCGCATTATGATCTGATTCTTGTGGGGGCTGGACTCGCGAATGGCCTTATCGCCCTGCGTCTTCAGCAGCAGCAACCTGATATGCGTATTTTGCTTATCGACGCCGCACCCCAGGCGGGCGGGAATCATACGTGGTCATTTCACCACGATGATTTGACTGAGAGCCAACATCGTTGGATAGCTTCGCTGGTGGTTCATCACTGGCCCGACTATCAGGTACGCTTTCCCACACGCCGTCGTAAGCTGAACAGCGGCTACTTCTGTATTACTTCTCAGCGTTTCGCTGAGGTTTTACAGCGACAGTTTGGCCCGCACTTGTGGATGGATACCGCGGTCGCAGAGGTTAATGCGGAATCTGTTCGGTTGAAAAAGGGTCAGGTTATCGGTGCCCGCGCGGTGATTGACGGGCGGGGTTATGCGGCAAACTCAGCACTGAGCGTGGGCTTCCAGGCGTTTATTGGCCAGGAATGGCGATTGAGCCACCCGCATGGTTTATCGTCTCCCATTATCATGGATGCCACGGTCGATCAGCAAAATGGTTATCGCTTCGTGTACAGCCTGCCACTCTCGCCGACCAGATTGTTAATTGAAGACACGCACTATATCGATAATGCAACATTAGATCCTGAACGCGCGCGGCAAAATATTTGCGACTATGCCGCGCAACAGGGTTGGCAGCTTCAGACACTGCTGCGTGAAGAACAGGGCGCCTTACCCATCACCCTGTCGGGCAATGCCGACGCATTCTGGCAGCAGCGCCCCCTGGCCTGTAGTGGATTACGTGCCGGTCTGTTCCATCCTACCACCGGCTATTCACTGCCGCTGGCGGTTGCCGTGGCCGACCGCCTGAGCGCACTTGATGTCTTTACGTCGGCCTCAATTCACCAGGCCATTACGCATTTTGCCCGCGAGCGCTGGCAGCAGCAGCGCTTTTTCCGCATGCTGAATCGCATGCTGTTTTTAGCCGGACCCGCCGATTCACGCTGGCGGGTTATGCAGCGTTTTTATGGTTTACCTGAAGATTTAATTGCCCGTTTTTATGCGGGAAAACTCACGCTGACCGATCGGCTACGTATTCTGAGCGGCAAGCCGCCTGTTCCGGTATTAGCAGCATTGCAAGCCATTATGACGACTCATCGTTAAAGAGCGACTACATGAAACCAACTACGGTAATTGGTGCAGGCTTCGGTGGCCTGGCACTGGCAATTCGTCTACAGGCTGCGGGGATCCCCGTCTTACTGCTTGAACAACGCGATAAACCCGGCGGTCGGGCTTATGTCTACGAGGATCAGGGGTTTACCTTTGATGCAGGCCCGACGGTTATCACCGATCCCAGTGCCATTGAAGAACTGTTTGCACTGGCAGGAAAACAGTTAAAAGAGTATGTCGAACTGCTGCCGGTTACGCCGTTTTACCGCCTGTGTTGGGAGTCAGGGAAGGTCTTTAATTACGATAACGATCAAACCCGGCTCGAAGCGCAGATTCAGCAGTTTAATCCCCGCGATGTCGAAGGTTATCGTCAGTTTCTGGACTATTCACGCGCGGTGTTTAAAGAAGGCTATCTGAAGCTCGGTACTGTCCCTTTTTTATCGTTCAGAGACATGCTTCGCGCCGCACCTCAACTGGCGAAACTGCAGGCATGGAGAAGCGTTTACAGTAAGGTTGCCAGTTACATCGAAGATGAACATCTGCGCCAGGCGTTTTCTTTCCACTCGCTGTTGGTGGGCGGCAATCCCTTCGCCACCTCATCCATTTATACGTTGATACACGCGCTGGAGCGTGAGTGGGGCGTCTGGTTTCCGCGTGGCGGCACCGGCGCATTAGTTGAGGGGATGATAAAGCTGTTTCAGGATCTGGGTGGTGAAGTCGTGTTAAACGCCAGAGTCAGCCATATGGAAACGACAGGAAACAAGATTGAAGCCGTGCATTTAGAGGACGGTCGCAGGTTCCTGACGCAAGCCGTCGCGTCAAATGCAGATGTGGTTCATACCTATCGCGACCTGTTAAGCCAGCACCCTGCCGCGGTTAAGCAGTCCAACAAACTGCAGACTAAGCGTATGAGTAACTCTCTGTTTGTGCTCTATTTTGGTTTGAATCACCATCATGATCAGCTCGCGCATCACACGGTTTGTTTCGGCCCGCGTTACCGCGAACTGATTGACGAGATTTTTAATCACGATGGCCTCGCAGAGGACTTCTCACTTTATCTGCACGCGCCCTGTGTCACGGATTCGTCACTGGCGCCTGAAGGTTGCGGCAGTTACTATGTGTTGGCGCCGGTGCCGCATTTAGGCACCGCGAACCTCGACTGGACGGTTGAGGGGCCAAAACTACGCGACCGTATTTTTGAGTACCTTGAGCAGCATTACATGCCTGGCTTACGGAGTCAGCTGGTCACGCACCGGATGTTTACGCCGTTTGATTTTCGCGACCAGCTTAATGCCTATCAGGGCTCAGCCTTTTCTGTGGAGCCCGTTCTTACCCAGAGCGCCTGGTTTCGGCCGCATAACCGCGATAAAACCATTACTAATCTCTACCTGGTCGGCGCAGGCACGCATCCCGGCGCAGGCATTCCTGGCGTCATCGGCTCGGCAAAAGCGACAGCAGGTTTGATGCTGGAGGATCTGATTTGAATAATCCGTCGTTACTCAATCATGCGGTCGAAACGATGGCAGTTGGCTCGAAAAGTTTTGCGACAGCCTCAAAGTTATTTGATGCAAAAACCCGGCGCAGCGTACTGATGCTCTACGCCTGGTGCCGCCATTGTGACGATGTTATTGACGATCAGACGCTGGGCTTCCAGGCCCGGCAGCCTGCCTTACAAACGCCCGAACAACGTCTGATGCAACTTGAGATGAAAACGCGCCAGGCCTATGCAGGATCGCAGATGCACGAACCGGCGTTTGCGGCTTTTCAGGAAGTGGCTATGGCTCATGATATCGCCCCGGCTTACGCGTTTGATCATCTGGAAGGATTCGCCATGGATGTACGCGAAGCGCAATACAGCCAACTGGACGATACGCTGCGCTATTGCTATCACGTTGCAGGCGTTGTCGGCTTGATGATGGCGCAAATCATGGGCGTGCGGGATAACGCCACGCTGGACCGCGCCTGTGACCTTGGGCTGGCATTTCAGTTGACCAATATTGCTCGCGATATTGTGGACGATGCGCATGCGGGCCGCTGTTATCTGCCGGCAAGCTGGCTGGAGCATGAAGGTCTGAACAAAGAGAATTATGCGGCACCTGAAAACCGACAGGCGCTGAGCCGTATCGCCCGTCGTTTGGTGCAGGAAGCAGAACCTTACTATTTGTCTGCCACAGCGGGCCTGGCTGGGTTGCCCCTGCGTTCGGCCTGGGCAATCGCTACGGCGAAGCAGGTTTACCGGAAAATAGGTGTAAAAGTTGAACAGGCCGGTCAGCAAGCCTGGGATCAGCGGCAGTCAACGACCACGCCCGAAAAATTAACGCTGCTGCTGGCCGCCTCTGGTCAGGCCCTTACTTCCCGGATGCGGGCTCATCCTCCCCGCCCTGCGCATCTCTGGCAGCGCCCGCTCTAGCGCCATGTCTTTCCCGGAGCGTCGCCTGAAGTTTTGACAGGGGCGGCGCATAGAGGAAGCCAAAAGAAACACAACCTTCTTTGCCCCTGACGGCGTGATGCATACGGTGCGCCATATACAACCGTTTGAGGTAGCCCTTGCGTGGAATATAGCGGAATGGCCAACGTTGATGCACCAGCCCGTCGTGCACCATAAAATAGAGTAATCCATACGCCGTCATACCTGCGCCAATCCACTGGAGCGGCCACATTCCTGTACTGCCCAGATAAATCAGCAGGATCGATAATGCAGCAAAAACCACGGCATAAAGATCGTTAACTTCAAACGCACCTTTACGCGGTTCATGATGTGAAAGATGCCATCCCCAACCCCAGCCGTGCATGATGTATTTGTGTGCCAGTGCAGCAACCACTTCCATGCCAATCACGGTAACGAAAACGATCAGGGCATTCCAAATCCACAACATAATTTCTCCGGTAGAGACGTCTGGCAGCAGGCTTAAGGATTCAATTTTAACAGAGATTAGCCGATCTGGCGGCGGGAAGGGAAAAAGGCGCGCCAGAAAGGCGCGCCAGGGATCAGAAGTCGGCTTTCAGAACCACACGGTAGTTGGCTTTACCTGCACGAACATGGTCCAGTGCATCGTTGATTTTCGACATCGGGAAGTACTCCACTGTCGGCGCAATATCTGTACGGCCAGCCAGCTTCAGCAGTGAACGCAGCTGCGCAGGTGAACCGGTTGAAGAACCCGTCACGGCGCGGTCGCCTAAAATCAGGCTGAAAGCCGGCACGTCAAACGGCTTCAGTACGGCACCCACGGTATGGAACTTACCGCGAGGCGCCAGGGCCGCAAAGTAGGGTTGCCAGTCGAGATCGACGGCGACCGTGCTGATAATCAGGTCAAACTGGCCCGCCAGGCTTTTTAAAGCTTCCGGATCGCGGCTGTTCACCACATGATCGGCGCCCATGTCCAGAATAGCCTGCTTCTTATTGGCCGAAGAACTGAACGCCGTCACTTCTGCGCCCATCGCGTGCAGAATCTTAATGGCGATGTGGCCCAGACCACCAATACCGATCACGCCGACGCGGCTCATCGCGGTAATGTTATGCATAAGTAAGGGTTTAAAGACGGTAATCCCACCACACAGCAGAGGGCCGGCCGTGGCCGCATCCAGCTTTTCAGGTAATGGGATAACCCACTGCCAGTTGGCGCGCAGTTTGTCAGCAAAGCCACCATTGTTGCCAATTGTGGTTGTGGTGCCATTGGCGCAGTTGACGTGATCGCCGCTGATGCAGGGATCGCAATGCTGGCAGCTCTTGGCTGTCCAGCCGATGCCCACGCGCTGTCCCACTTTTAGGCCTTTCGTTTTGGCACTTTCGCCAAGCGCAGCCACGCGTCCAATCACTTCATGACCGGCAACAACGGGATACGCGGAAATTCCCCATTCGTTATCGATCATCGACAGATCTGAGTGGCATACGCCGCAGTATTCAACTTCAACTTCTACATCTTCAGCGTCTAACGGGCCGGGATCATAGTCGTAACGCTCCAGTGCTTGTCCCGCCTGCATGGCTGCGTAACTCTTAATTGTCATTCTGTACCTCATTTAACGCGTTGTTTTGGCGGTCAGCGTATTTGCAACTGTCACGAACTGACCGCCGCCAAGATGATGTAAAGTGTGTAGCGCTGAGTTGCTGTCATCGAAATGCCAGCGACCGTCGTAAAAAACCCGATTGTCTGCCGCAGCGGTGACCACTTCACCAAACAGCGTGTCGTACGCCTGCTGCGCTTCGGTTTCAGGTAACAGACGGCATTCCATCCACGCTACACAACTCTTCTCCAACAGAGGCACACCGAAGTGTTGACTCTCGCTGGCCTGAATATCAAAAGCCGCAAATTTATCCTGGTCGCGCCCGGTCGTGCTGCCAACGGCATAAGCCAGATCGACAAATTGCGCGGCAGGGACACAAATACCAAATGCACCACTGGCTTCAATCAGCTCACGTGACCAGGTCGATTTATCCACAATAATCGCTACCCGCGGCGGCGAAAATTCGACGGGAACGGACCAGGCTGCGGCCATGATGTTGCGACGCTGTGACTGACTATCCCGACTGGTTATTAATATAGTCGGTCCGTGGTTCAGCAAACGGCTTGCGTGTTCCAGCGCGACAGGACGAAAGTGCGACATTCGAAAATCCTTAATGACTGGGTCAGGCAATATAACGCCAGTACACCCGGTTTGCAGGTTGATGAACCCGGTACTCTAGCGGTTTTTATCTCAGATGAACTTGCCGCTTTGTGCCTTAGCTTGACAAAATAGTGTTTAATATCATGATTTAACAATCTTGAAATTTTAAACAGGTTGCACGACAAGCGGAACCGCTGAAGGGATAATTTTAGTTCGGTTTGGTATGAAAGATGAGAAATAAGACTAATCCTTATCAGTCTGCATTCACGACTGCTGGCAGGAGCACCTGGCAGAATAAGCGTAAGTTTGTCACAGTCAGTGAAGCAGAATTTTAACCATCGTAACGGGAGTTGCTATGAACAATGACAAGCTACAGGCTGAACCTCTTGTCTGGGGACAAGGTCCACAGGTGTTTGAGGTTTTTATCGAACCCACCTGCCCTTTCTCTGTACGCGCGTTTAACAAATTCGATGCGCTGTTAGAGCAGGTTGGTGAAGATAAAATGACACTCAAAATTCATCTTCAGTCGCAGCCCTGGCACATGTACTCTGGCGTAATCGTGCGCTACATCCTCGCGGCATCGGTAGAAAGCAAAGCGGCGGCTAAAGCGGTTCTGCAGGCCGTTGCCGATCATCGGGAAGCCTTTGAGTTTACAGACCATTGTCGTGGTCCAAACCGAGATGTTACGCCTAATCAGCTTCTCGCCAGACTCAGAGAGTACAGCGGCGTCGATGCTTATGCGGCATTCGACCGGCCTGATTTGCAAAACCTGATCAAATGGCACTGTAAATATGCCCGCCAGAACGGTATTCATGTTTCACCCACCTTTATGATTAATGGCCTGGTGCAGCCCGATATCGGCAGTGGTGATACGGTTGATGAGTGGGCAAAACGTATTCTGGCCTGACAGACTTGCTGCCCAAAAGCAGCCATTCAGGCCCTGCTGTAAAAGGACTTAATATGACGATGACACTTGAACAGATTAAAACGAAATACCCTGACGCGCTGGCCTGGTCGTTTGGCGATTCACCCGATCTGGCCAATGAACTGGCCACGTTGGTCCTTACCGGCAAAAAAATCGCCACCTGCAGTTCTCTGCAAGGCTGGTATGAAGATGACGTGAAACCGCAACCCGGCGGCTATAGCATCATCTTAAACGGCGCGGATAATCCGGTTTGCGTCATCAGGACGACGGGACTGTTTGTGACACGCTTCGATCGCGTTACGCCGGAGATGGCCATGATGGAAGGCGAAGGTGACCTGAGCCTTGAGTACTGGCAGCGTGAACATCAACGCTTTTTTCAGCGTAACGGGGGTTTCAGTGCTGAAATGGAACTGATATTTGAGACCTTTCAGCTTATTGAAGTCATCTGAATCAGCCGTTAATCCGCACGCTATCCGGATTAACGGCCTAAATCACGCAGTGCATACCAAAATCAGCCCTGCTCACTCAGTACAGGATCCAGTAGCGAAGTGCCATAGGAGTTATCCACGGTGCAGCGCCACTGGTTATCGCTTTCCAGGCGAAATACATAGGTGGCCCGGCGGGTGCTTTCTACGGACTGTCCCTGCCCATCGGGATAGCGCAGCACAGTTTCCATAATCACCAGCGCGGTGCCTGCGCCCTCAATGACCTCCATCCTGCCCTGCTCTACCACCAGCTGATGCTGAAAATAATTTGCAATCGCTTCAAAGGCGCGACGAATGGCTACGCGACCCGTAACGGTCATTCCGGGCTTCACAACCAGGCTGGCATCGGCAGCATAGTGTTTCATCAGGGCATCATAATTACCGGCTGATATCGCCCGGTCGCATAACCTGACAACCTCTAAAACGGGATGGTCATTCATCAGCTCTTCCTCACACATAGCGGGTGTGCTAAGTATATCGCCATCAATGTTAAAAAGGAGTTATGTATGTTTAGCCATATGGTTGTTGGTACGGATAATATTGAGCAAGCTAAAAAATTCTACGATGCTGTTTTTGCTGTGATCCGTTGCGAAGATCAGGGCATTGATGCCCTGGGTCGCCCTTTTTACGTTAAAAATCACCAGCGTTTTATTATCACTCAGCCCATTAATGGCCAGCCCGCGACCTTTGCCAACGGGGGTACCATTGGCTTTACCATGGCCTCCTCTGAAGACGTTTTCAACTGGTATCAAAAAGGTCTCGAAAACGGCGGCTCTTCGGCTGAAACACCGCCTCATGTCAGAGAAACGGATGGAAGATGCGTCGCCTATCTGCGGGATCCAACCGGCAATAAGCTGTGTGCTTTTTATAATCCGGCATAATTTTTTAACGAATTTGGTGTGCGCCTTGAAGCGCTCCCACAAGCCGGTGGCGGATGGAGATTAACCTGACAGGGTTTCTGCCTGCGCTTCTACCGATTGCCCTTTCTCCCGGCGCGAGTTTCACGCTGGCGATGAACAGCGCGCTTACGGCTGGCCGCAGGGGGCTGGTGAAAACGCTGCTTGGTACCGCGCTGGGTATTTATACGCATGCTTTGCTGATCGGTCTGGGCCTGTCGACAGCGCTGGTTGCGTCCCCCGCGCTGTTTGCCCTGTTAAAAATAGCTGGCGTACTTTACCTGTTCTGGCTGGGCGGCCTTTTATTTATCACTGGCGTCAGGACCACGGCATTCGTGCTGAAGACAACGGGTAGCGCAATTACCGTTAAAGGTGCGTGGCTGGCTAATGTCGCTAACCCCAAAGCTATCCTGTTTTACCTGACGGTGGTTTCACAGTTTGTTGGCGACAGGGCCGGTATTGATGCCTTTCTGACGCTGGCAACAGTGCACATTGTCGTGATGAGCCTGTGGTTAGCGCTCTTCAGCCAGGCGCTGGTCTTCTCGGCGCAAAAAATCAATCCTGTCGCGCTGAAACGCTACGTCAATATCGGTGGTGGATTACTGCTTATCGGCATTGTCGTACGCACTCTTATCGCCTGACAGGTCTTTCGCCACCGACTCTCATACTTAAACAAGGAATACGGGAAAAATGATGGCACCTGTTCAGCACTGGCATAACGGCGAGTATGCCGTGACGACGGATAAGTCGCAGATGGATATCGGGGCAATACACCGTTATCTCACCCGTTCAAGTTGGGCAGCGGGAATTGATTACGCCACGGTCGCGCGGTCAATTGAAAACAGCCTGAATTTTGGGCTTTTTCATCATCAGCAGCAGATTGGCTTTGCGCGATTCATTACTGATTACGCGACCTTCGCGTACCTGTGCGATGTCTATGTACTTGAAGAATGCCAGGGCAAAGGACTGGGCGGATGGCTGATCGAATGCTGTCAGTCACATCCCGTGGTTAACACATTGCGCCGGCTGTTGCTCTTCACCTCAACCGCGCCCTGGTTATATCAAAAATTTGGCTACCAGCCGGTAAACAAACCCGACTATGCCTGGACAATCACCCGGCCCGATATTTATCAGGCCAACCGCGATGCCCAGACGTAATCAGCCGCCTGTATTACCGATCTGCAATAATCGCCAGCCGCTGGCAGCCACGCGCCTCCAGGGCCAACGCGGCCTGAGCAGCACGCATGCCGCTGGCACAGACCAGAACAATGCGTTTATCCGCGGGCGGCTGCCAGCCGGCAATGTGCTGTGGCAATATCCGCTGTGCATACTGGCTGACACTGACAGGTGCTTCCTCTGTCCCCCGTAGATCCACCACGCAGTCATCGGGGGTCAGCAAAGCAGGATCGATAAACGGGATGCCGGCCTTTTCGGGCTCAGGCGCATTATCGAACCGGAACTGACGCAGTTGCCATGAGACAAAATCACAGTTGATCATACAGCCCAGTGGTGAGGGCGAAAGGTGCAGCAGAATGCTGAGCGCCATCTGCGCCTGTAAGGCGCCAAGGGTGGCAACCGCCGGTCCCAGCACGCCTGCAGTGTTGCAGTTACCTGAGGCTTTGGGTAATTGTGGGAACAGTGCGCGATAGCTGGGCGCGCCGCCGCAAAAACTGCCTGCATAACCCTGTCGCCCCAGCACCGAAGCGCAAACCAGCGGTAGGTTACGGGCAAAGCAGCTGTCGGAAAGCAGATAAGTCACCGCGAAGTTATCCGCAGCGTCGATAACCAAATCAATATCCACCAGTGCTTCTTCAATACGACTTGCCTGTAACGCTACGGGATGTGCTTCAACCACCGTATCAGGATTACGCTGTGCCAGCGCACGTTGGGCGCAAAACACCTTCGGCTCGCCAATATCGGCAGTCGTAAATAGCGTCTGACGATGCAGGTTATGCAGCGCCACGACGTCGTCGTCATAGAGCCGGATATAACCGATGCCAGCGCCCGCCAGGAGCGGTAATAACGTGGAAGCCAGTCCACCCGCGCCAACCACTAAGACGCGGGCAGCGGACAAAGCCTGCTGCCCCTGCTCGCCCACTTCTGGCAGCATTGTCTGTCGTTGATAACGTGCCATCTCTGCTCCTTAGCGAAATTGCGCCAGCCCGAAAACGGGCGTAGAGGCGGCAGCCATGTCGCGACGCTCCATCATGCCAGCCTGACGTGCCTGATATCCCGCTTCAATGGCGCGCGCAAATGCGTCAGCCATGCGAACCGGATCGCTGGATTTCGCCACGGCGGTATTCAACAGCACAGCATCAAACCCCAATTCCATCGCCTGAGCCGCCTGGCTCGGCGCACCGATCCCGGCATCAATAATCAGTGGAACGTCCTTAAACCAGGCACGCATCGTCCGTAATCCCTCGATATTGCGTAATCCCTGGCCTGAGCCGATAGGCGCCCCCCACGGCATCAGCACTTCACAGCCCGCGTCCAGCAGTTTCTCGCCCACAATCAGATCTTCTGTGGTGTAAGGGAAAACGTGGAAACCCTCTGCACACAAAATACGTGCTGCTTCGACGAGGGCAAAGGGATCGGGCTGTAAGGTATCGGCATGACCGATCACCTCAAGCTTGATCCAGGACGTGGCAAACAATTCCCGCGCCATATGCGCAGTCGTCACGGCTTCTTTCACCGTGTGGCAGCCTGCGGTATTGGGTAAAACGCGTTTATTTAAGGTTTTCAGGAGATCGCGAAAGGCTCCGCCCTGGCTTCCTTCACGACGCAGACTCACCGTAATAATCTCGGCGCCGGATGCGCCAACGGCCTGTTGCAGAATATCCGGCGAGGGATAACCTGCAGTACCCAGTAAAAAACGTGACTGTCCGCTAAAGTCATAAAACATCGTTAGCCTCCCTGCATCGGCGATAACACTTCAAGACGACAACCCGCCACAAGCGGCTCTGAGGAATAGCGCTCCCGGGGAACAAATTCGCCGTTCACGGCACTGGCGACACAGCCAGCATCGATATGTTGTTCCACGAGTAATTCAGCCAGCGTGCGGGCTTCGGTTTCAATAGCAAGGCCGTTCAGTTCTATTTTCATCGCACTCCCTCGGACGTCAGTTGTTGCATAAGCTTCTCGGCCATCATCGGGGCCAGCAGGAAGCCGTGACGGTACATGCCGTTAATGGAAAAAATGCCATTTTCATAACGCACTTCGGGCAGATTGTGGCGGTAAGCCGGACGCAGACCTGTGCCGCTTTCAATAATGCGTGCTTCGGCGAGGGCAGGATGGATGCTGTAGGCTGCGCTTAACAGTTCCATCATAGCGCGCGCGCTGATTGGGCTGTCATCCTGGCTTTCGACCATGGTCGCGCCCAGCATAAAATGCCCCTGAGCCCTGGGCACCAGATAACAGGGAAAACGCGGGTGCAGCAGGCGAACAGGACGGGAAAACGTTATTTCGTCGGTGTGGAGAATAACCATTTCACCGCGCACGGCACGCAATTCCGGTTGGGATTGCCGGGCATGAATACCCCGGCAATCGATAATTTTCCCGCTGGGTTTACCCGGGTGAAACCGGACACCCGCATTCAGTAAACGCGTTTGTAATTGTTGCATTGCCAGCCGGGGATCAAGATGACCTTCTGCGGCAAAGAACAAGCCACGGGCAAAACGGTCTTCCAGCGCAGGTTCAATCTCTGCTGGCGTCACCCACTGATGTGATGAGGTCATGTTAGCGAAACGCGTTAACTCAGCACTGTCGCGCGGGGGCGCAATCACCAGGGTACCCTGCTGTTCCACGCCGCTGACCCGGGCCGACCACCATGCCGCAGCATACTGACCCCAGTCAACGACCTGCTGTGGCGCACTTTCCGCTTCGCACCAGGGCGCCAGCATACCGCCAGCCCAGTGCGATGCCGCGCGGCAGTCCGGTAAGGTAATGATTTCGACAGGTTCACCCTGCTCCGCCAGTAGCGTGGCGATACACAATCCGGACACGCCGCTGCCGAGCACTGACCAGCGGCTCATTGCCAGCCAACCTGACAGGGTAACATCAGAAACAGGATTTTCACTTTGGCCTCTCTGTTAACAGTCAGAGACCCGTGATACAAGAAGGGAAAAAGCATGAGCCCGGCAAAAGCAGACTCTGCGGCAAGTATCTGCCTGTGGCAAAGATACCCGTCTTCCTACGCCAGTATCAACTGGGTCAGGTTCTAAGGGTCGCTAAGCCGCGCATTGCGCTATTAGCCTCTCAGTCTCTTTGGCGAGACTCCCCTGACGGGTTCTAGTTTTATTTTAAGCCGCGCCTTACGTCAAGGCTGATGCAGCAATTTGTCGTTAGCGACTAAGGCACATTCAGGTAACGCAGCAGAGCGGTCATACAGGCTGCGCCCAAAATGATGACGATCAGCGGCGCCCTGCGCCAGGCGAGAAAAATGGCAAACGACACGCCCAGCAGCCTTGCCATCCCGGCAAAATGCTGACCTTCGAACAACGTGGTGGTGGCTGCAACGGCCAGTAACAGTACCGTGGCCGCATCGGATAACACATTTTGCGTGCGCTCACTGACAGGCAACCGGTTACCCAGTTTGACGCCCGCATAACGAATGGCATAGGTTCCGGCAGACAGCAAGGCAATGCCTGCAATTATCATCGGATGATTCATTTGCGCGATCTCCACGTAAGCAGCCCTAACAACGAAAACAGAACAGGCATCCCTGCTGGAACAAATGGCGTGACCGCCAGCGACAGCACGGCGCCGGTAGCCGCAGGAATGCGGGTTCGGGGTTTGCGTAACGCCGGGAAGATGAGTGCGATAAGAATGGCGGGAAACACGGCATCCAGACCGATAACGGAAATATTCGGGATAAACTGGCCAATCGCGGCCCCGAGCATGACGGTGAACGGCCAGATCAATCCGATACCGATGCCGCACAGCCAAAACGCACTGCGGCGTTGAGCCAGCTGCGGCTGAGAGATGCCGAACACCACACTTTCATCGTTCATAATGTGACAGCCGAGCGCCCCCCGCCAGCCTCTGCCCACTAAGTCTTTAACCGCAATGCCAAAGGGAAGATGGCGGGCGTTGACCAGCAAACCTGCCGCGGCAGCGGTTAAAGGACTGCCACCGCCGGCAACGATGCCAATAAATAAGAATTCCGATGCGCCAGCCAGCACCAGCGTTGATAACGCCAGCGGTACCCAAAACGGAAAGCCATCAGCAGTGGCGAGCGACCCGTAAGACAGGCCGACAATGCCATCTGCGATACAGACCAGAAAAATTGCTTTTATAACGCCTTTATCCAGCGTGAATTTTTTTGCCAGCATCAACATCGAATCCCATAACGAACGATAAATCCATTATAATGAACATCGGATATGTATTACAAGACGAACGATACGTTCATTTTAACGAACAGGAAAAGTGATGAGCACGCCCATTGATATCATTGCCCGAGGTTTAGTAAGAGAACGCCAGCGTGCCGGCCTGACGCTGGCTGAAGTTGCTCGCCGGGCGGGGATTGCAAAATCGACCCTGTCTCAGCTTGAAGCCGGTAACGGCAATCCGGGTATTGAGACGTTGTGGTCGCTGTGTGTCGCGCTCAATATTCCATTTGCACGCCTGATGGAGCCGGAAACGAACCGGTTACAGGTTATTCGCCGCGGAGAAGGCCCCACGGTGGCTGCTGAGCAGGCTGATTACAAAGCCGTCTTACTGGCAACCTGTCCACCGGGCGCACGACGGGATATCTATCTTCTGCACATACAGCCCGGCAGCGAACGCTGCTCACAGCCGCATTCACCGAATACCATCGAACATTTAATTTTGACGCAAGGGCGCGCAGAGGTTGGGCCGGTTGATTCACCCGTTGAGCTTGAGGTAGGCGATTACATCAGCTACCCGGGCGACACTGAGCATATTTTTCGTGCGCTTGAGCCAGATACGCTGGCTGTGCTGGTCATGGAGCATGTGTGAAGGCAGGTTTCCCTGCCTTCGGTTAAATACAGACTTCCTGGGCTATTGCGGCGCTCTGGCTGAGGGAAGCCAGTGAGATAACACGATGCGCGCTTTTCTCCAGTAAGGCGAGATCGTGGCTGACCAGCAAAATGGCGCAGCGTTGCTGTGTTGCCAGTTCGCTAATCAACGCCAGCGTCTGCTGCTGAACGACAGGATCCAGGCGCGACGTCGGCTCATCCGCAAATAAAAACACAGGGTCCAGTAACATCACCCTGAGCAGTGAAAAGCGCTGAAGCTCGCCGCCTGACAAACCCGAAGCCGGACGGTTCAGCAACGCGTGCGCTAATCCCAGTTGTGCCATCAGTTCATCACGTCGCTTCACCGTGGCGTGGTGCAGCCGCAGCACATCATCGATAACCCTGACCATCGCGATGTCAGGTGGAAATATGGCTGAGGGATCCTGATAAAGTTTTTGATAACGTAACCTACTGGCAGCCCCTGGACGCACGATCTTGCCCGCATCGGGCATTATCAAACCGCATAGCGTATCCCCCAGGCTACTTTTACCGCAGCCGCTTTCGCCGTAAAGCCCCACGATTTCGCCGGCCCGGAAGATTAGCGAGGCATTGTGAAACAGTTGCTTCCCTGACCGTTTCAGATAAAGGCCCTCTGTCTGTAACACGATGGTTTCATCACAGGGTACTCGCGATCCTGGCGCCCAGGCCTCAGGATCGGCCGCCAACAGCAGTTGGGTGTAAGGCGCTTGTGGACGGTATAACACCTGCCCGGCGCTGCCCTGCTCAACGACTTTGCCTTTATGCATCACCATGACCTCACCACCTAACTGTCGGGCCAGTGCAATGTCGTGCGTGATCGTCAGCAAGGTTTCACCCTGAGACACCGCCGTATTTAACAGGTTACCCATTTCATCCCGCCGCGCGACGTCCAGCCCTTTAGTCGGCTCGTCTGCAATCAGCAGCGTCGCGCCCCCCGCGCGAGCAGCCGCGAAGCAAACCCGCTGGGCCATTCCCCCTGAAAGCTGCCAGGGAAAACGCGCAGAGGCGTGCGCAAGCCCCAGATGATTGAGTGCGTGTGCCGCGGCCTGTTGTGCATCCCTCCGGGCTAAACCCCGCACGTACCGGTAACCTTCCATGACCTGAGCGCTGACACGCATTGTTGGATCGAGCGCCAGCCCGGGTTCCTGGGGCAAAGACGCGATGCGATGCCCCCACAGAGCGCGAAGACGGGCCAGATCGGTTTGGAGATCATAACGTTGTCCGTCAATCTCAACCGTGCCTGTGGCACGGAGTCCTTCTGGTAACGCCCCCATGATGGCCTGGGCGAACAGACTTTTTCCCGATCCGGTTTCGCCCACCAGCGTCATGGGTTTGCCCGGCTGAATGACCATGCTCACGGGCTCGACGATGCAATCTTCGGCGTAAACGGCGACCTGTTTAATTACTATGCCCGTCATATCCGATCCTTATTCACTAATAAATTCATGCCAGTCAGTAACAAAAAAAGCACCAGCACGGGCTGGAGTAGAAGCCAGGGCGCTTCCCAGGCATAGGGAAAAAGTTCTGTCATCATCAGCCCCAGTTCTGGTGTCGGAGGGCGAACCCCCACGCTGATGAATCCCAATGCGGACACCGCCATAACGGCACTGCTAAACGCATAGACCGTTAACGTCAGCAACAAGGGCGCCATGGCTGGCCATAAGTGTCTGCGAAACAGATAGCGTATCGAGAAACCAAGCAGTGAAGAGGACTGGACGGCGGGAGACATAACAACGGGTCGCAGGGTGGCTCGCGTCACGCGGAAAAACTCGACCCACAGCACCAGTGAAATCCCCAGCCACAACATTTCTGGCGAGTCAGGTGAGATAGCCGCTAACAACAGCACCAGCAGCAGACCGGGAAGCGCAAGGCACATATCCGCTAATGCGTTGCACACCTTGTCCACCCAACCGCCGCGCCAGGCACTCATGATCCCCGCCAGCGTGCCCATTATCAGTGCCGTCATAACGCATATCGCTGCCAGGCCCAGTGATAACCTGAGTGCCGCACTCAACCGGGCCAGCATTGAGCGGCCAAGATGGTCATAGCCCAACCAGGCCTGCCCAGAGGGAAGCTGTAACATCTGCAACAGGTCCTGCTGCACAGGATCCCCAGCCCCGAATAGCGGCACCAGCCAGGCAAACGCGAGCAACGCCAGAATAATTGCCAGACCTGTTTTTTGACGAAAGGTCATATGCGTTTCCCCCTTGGATCCAACACATAGCACAAACCATCGACCAGCATGTTCAGGGTGACAAACGTCAACCCCAGTACCATTGCGCTGGCCTGTATCACGGGCACGTCCCGGGCAAAAATCGCATGGACCAGCGCATGGCCAATGCCTGGCCAGGCAAACAGCGTTTCCACCACCACCACGCCTTCCACCAGCCAGACGAACTGCATGCCGAGCCAGGTCACGACCGGAACGCTGAGATTACGCAGGGCGTGACGCCAGAAAAGACGCGGTTGAGAGAGACCCTTTTGTGCCCCCCAGCGATACCAGCTGGCCGTTACAGCCTGGAACGTCGCCTCACGTACGACCCGAGCGCCCACGGCACTTAGCGGCAGCGCCAGCGTCACTGACGGCAGGATGAAATGTCGCCAGTTCCCCTGCCCGGCACTGGGCAGCCAGTCCAGACGCAGCGCAAACAAAACGATAAGCAGCAGGCCAAGAGCAAAATGCGGAACCGATTTGAGAATGGCGGCAGCGCCGTTAATGGCCCGGTCCAGGAAACGGCCGGGATGACAGCCTGCCCAAATCCCGAGTGGAATAATCAGCAGCAGGGTCAGTAACAGAGAAAAGCCGGCAAGGGCGAACGTTTGTTTCAATTGCCAGACCAGTTCGCCACTGACAGGCTCACCTGATACCAGTGAACGGCCAAAGTTGAAGCGCAGCAGATCCCACATCCACTGCCCCAGCGCACTTCCCTGGGCGGTCATATCCGCCAGTTGCTGTTTTACCTGGGCTACCGCTGCCAGATCGACCCGATCATAACCATAACGTCCCGATGCGATACGCCAGGCCATATCACCCGGTAATGCCTGTACCAGAACAAACGTTAAGATCCCGACCGCGAGAATGACGAAGGCGGCCTGGCAAAGGCGCCAGCTGAGTTGTTTAAGCATCATTTCACCCATTGCATATCACGCAGGCCAAAATGGCGTTCAAACGGATCCAGCGTGACCGAGGTGAGGCTGGCATTAACTGCCGCCGACTGCTGATACCAGGCGATGGGAATAACCGGCAAATCGCGCTGGAAAGCCGTAGTAATGACCTCTCTGGCCTTTTGTCGCACCGCAGGATCATGACTCTGCGATAGCGTACCGAGCGCCTCGTTGAAGGCCTTGTCGTGCCAGTTCATTGCTCCCCAGTCACCGCCTTGAGGGCCATAATCCTGAAGCAGCGTACCGGTGGGATCGGGCGTTAAGGCAAAATTACGGGCGAAAAGCGCCATCTGCAGGCTCCCGTCGTGATGACGAGCGGGGATTTCACTGGAGTTAGTTGAATTAATGACGACATCGATTCCAATCTGACGCAGCTGCTGTTGGATCACCATCGCGATGAGCGGCAGTTCAGGACGGTCCGGATAGGTCAGCAGCGTGAGCGTAAAACGCTGTCCATTACGGATCAGTATCCCATCCTGACCGGCTTTCCAGCCTGACTGCGTAAGCAATGCTGTTGCACGCTGTGGTGAGTAATCCAGCGTGGGCAATGCCGGATTGTGCCACTCGGCCATCGAAGGCGGGAACATCTGTGTCGCCGCCCCCGGATAGCGCAAAACCGCATTAGCAAGCGCACTCCGGTTAATCGCCAGGCTTAACGCCTCGCGCGTGGTGTGGTCGCTGAGAAAGGGATGTGCCAGATTCAGTTTGAGCATCACCGTTCGTGGAACGGAAACGGTAAGCAGCTGCAGAGATCTTTTATGTGACAGGCGCTGCCGACTGGCGGCATCAAGGTTAAAAACATAATCGGCGTCTCCGCTTTCAGCCAGCAGTGCGCGTGTTTCAGCGCGTCCCGCAGATAAAAATTCAGCGCCAGCGATGGCCGGTTTTTCGCCCCAGTAACCCTCAAATCGCTTTACGCTCAGCGCCTGAGGCGGCTGGAAACTTACCAGCTGAAACGGACCGCTGCCAATGATCCACGTGACAGCGTTCGTGCTATCCCATGATGCCAGCGCCAGAATTTGTGAACGACTTTCTGCCAGCACCGCCAGTAGCGGTGTAAAAGGTTCACTGAGTGTGATGGTGACCTGTCGATCTTCACCCACAATCGACGTTATCGGTGCCTTATCCAGCAAGCCCGGCTTACCGCGGGCGATGTTAAGTGATTTCACCACGCTTTCAGCAGTAACAGGGGAACCGTCGTGAAAATGGGCGCCTGGACGCAGTGTAAAGCGCCATTGCAGACCATCCGGAGAAGCCTGCCAGCTCTCAGCCAGCGCTGGAACAGGGGCTCCTTTAGCATCCGTCTCCACCAGCGTTTCCACCACATCCATGCGGAGTAAAATATCACCCGAAAGAGCGGGATCGGCACCCTTAATTTCAAATGGGGCGGCAATACGGACCGGTTTTGTTTCGGCAGCACCGGCACTCAATGAGGCAAATAACAGGCACGCAAGCGTGCTGTGAAGGAGGTGCTTAAGTTGTTTCATAATATGTCTTTTAACCACATAATGTTACCCAGAAATATTATGTTATAACATATCAACCCAAAGCAAAACCCATCTGAACATGTCGAGTCGAAAACGGGATAGTCACTCAGCAGTTTCACGATCCTGTGTTTTGCTATTCCTGACAAACAGTGTTGAAAATCACCGCCATTTTGTTATGTTATAACATATTAAATGACACTGATTTTAAGGATCTCTCATGGCGCTTCATTCCTTACCGGACTCACCCGATCCCCGCTTGCCTGTTTCTGTACTGTCAGGATTTCTCGGCGCAGGTAAAACGACACTGCTAAATCACATTCTTAATAATCGCGAGGGTCGACGCATTGCAGTGATTGTTAACGATATGTCTGAAGTCAACATTGATGCGGCGTTGGTGCGTAATGGCGGAGCTGAACTCTCTCGTACCGACGAAAAGCTGGTGGAAATGAGCAATGGCTGCATATGCTGCACCCTTCGTGAAGACCTGTTACTGGAGGTCAAACGGCTGGCGCAGGAAGGCCGCTTTGATCATCTTGTCATAGAATCGACCGGCATCTCTGAGCCGCTTCCGGTTGCAGAAACCTTCACCTTCGCCGATGAGGACGGGGAGAGTTTATCCACTATTGCGCGGTTAGATACCATGGTCACCGTCGTAGATGGGTATAACTTCCTTCAGGATTACCGTTCGGTCGACTCGCTTCAGGCACGAGGAGAATCTCTTGGGGCAGAAGATGAGCGATCTGTCGTCGATCTTCTGGTCGATCAAATCGAATTCTGTGATGTGCTGGTGGTTAATAAGACTGACCTCATCACGGAGGATGAGCAACGGACGCTTAAAGCGATGCTACATTCGCTGAATCCACGAGCGCGTATCATCACCAGCCACTTTGGTAACGTTCCCCTTGATCAGGTACTGGATACCGGTCTGTTTGACTTTGATCAGGCTGCACAGGCACCGGGTTGGCTGAAAGAGCTGCGCGGCGAGCATCAGCCTGAAACAGAAGAGTATGGTATTCGCAGTTTTGTTTACCGTGCCAGGCGCCCTTTTCATCCAGAACGTTTCTGGCATGCTGTTAACCACCAGCTTGATGGCGTCATTCGCTCAAAAGGCTATTTCTGGCTGGCCAGCCGTCCGGAATATGCGGCGATGTGGTCACAGGCCGGTGCGGTCGCACAGCATGGTTATGCCGGGAGCTGGTGGGCCAGCATTCCGCGGGACAAATGGCCCAGAGACAGCGAGTCTCTGAATTTTATTGCTGAGAACTGGCTGGATGGGATTGGCGATGCCCGACAGGAACTGGTTTTTATCGGCATTGAAATGGATGAAGATCAGGTGCGCAGCGCGCTTGACGCTGCGCTGTTAACGCCGCTGGAAATGGCTCAGGGCCCCGAATACTGGGTAACGCTTCCGGATCCCATGCCGGGCTGGTTTGGTGATGCTGATTCCTGATCGTTATATCCTGATTGCATCCTCTGACTCGCAATAGAAAACCCGTTTGTCTGTTCTGCATGAAGGCTGAAAGTGATAAGAAACAGGCGCATTGACATGCGCCTGTTTTATTGTTGTTGTCGCCAGAAGCCAGAACGTGGATTACTGACGGTTTTTCCAAATCGTCTGCACATTACAGAACTCATGCACACCAAAATGTGACAGTTCGCGGCCATAGCCACTCTTTTTCACACCACCAATGGTGACGCGCGGATCTGAAGCGCCATTGCCATTAATAAACACAGCGCCCACTTCCAGCTCTTCGCTCATCCGGGCAGCCATATGCTCATCGCCTGTCCAGACGGTCGCGCTCAGCCCAAAGTCGCTGTTATTGGCGATTTCCAAGGCATGCTCCGCATCCCGGGCCACGGCAATCGCCGCTACCGGACCAAACAGCTCTTGCCGGAAGGCGGTCATTTCGCTGGTGACGTCTGAAAGGATGGTGGGGGCGTAATAGTTGCCCTGCCCTGCTATTTTCTCACCGCCTAACACCAACCGGGCACCCTCACGCAGGCTGGCTTGTACCTGCTGATCCAGCTCATCACGCAGATCGGCGCGGGCCATTGGGCCGATATAGGTGTCCTCATTCAAAGGATCGCCGATTTTAAGCGCTTTGACAGCCTCTACAAAACGGGCCTCAAATGCCTCTGCGATGGATGCCTCAATGATGAACCGTTTAGCCGCCATACAGACCTGTCCGGTATTCTGATAACGGCCTGTCACCGCAGATTTTATCGCTTCATCGAGGTCTGCATCAGCCAGCACGATGAAAGGATCTGATCCGCCCAGTTCCAGCACGGTCTTTTTCAACGCTGCGCCCGCCTGTGCTGCGATCGCTGCACCAGCCCGAACACTGCCTGTTACTGCGACTGCAGCAATACGATCATCTTTGATAGCGGTTGAGACACCTTCGTTATCAACGTTAATCAGATTAAAACCGCCCTTTGGCAGGTCGGTTGCATCAAATAACTCAGCCATCAGCGTTGCGCTTCCCATGACGTTGGGCGCGTGTTTAAGCAAATAGGTGTTACCCGCCAGCAGCATGCCTACGGCGCCGCGCAGAACCTGCCAGAAGGGGAAATTCCACGGCATGACGGCCAGTATCACGCCTATAGGGCGAAAGGACTGCCACGCATCAGGTACTTGTGATGGCTTGTCTTCCAGCATCGCAGGTCCAAATTCTGCATACCAGTCACACAGATTGGCGCATTTCAGGATCTCCGCTCTCGCCTGCGCCACGGGTTTACCCATCTCGAGGGTAATCATGCGTGTCAGTTCAGGCTCGCGTTCACGAAGCTTATGACCGAGCTGGCGAAGCACCGTTACGCGTGATGCCATGCTGCTTTTTCGCCATTTTTTAAACGCGGCCGCGCTGGTGCTTAATGCCTGTTCCAGTTCAGCTGTGTTCTGCATGGGATAGCAGGCAAGAATGTCGCCCGTGGTTGGATTACGTGACACGGCAAAGTCAGTCATGGTTTCGATCCTTTTCAGTAAGTGATGTTGTCACCATACGCCGGGATAATGCTGATGAAAAATGAATAATGCTGAGCAAGTTGTTTATAAAAAATGAAGTGCTCGCTTTGTCACGCCAGGTTTCGCTCAGGCGAACACCACGAGCAGCGCGTTACTATTTTGGCAGAACGGATCCGGACAGACGGCTGAATAACGTGAATGCCATATGTGTTTCAGGCAAGTTATCCACTTATACAGTGAATAGTTCCTATATAACGATCATAAAGAGATCCCTTATAGATCCAAAGAGATCCCCGATCGTCGCAGGCCGCACCACACAAGGGCTGAGAGGGGGTTTGCATTCACTGTAATCAGTAAAGTATTCACTGTAATCAGTACTTTATTCACTATACACAGTAGAATGTTCACTATAATCAGTGCTAATGTTCACTGTAATCAGAAAACGATCCTTTTCATCCACAGAATGAAGATCTTATCCA
>NZ_JBCHWE010000003.1:0-205032 GCF_059801205.1 Pantoea sp. Ae19-2
TCTGAAGCAAAAGCCTATAAACTTACTGACGGTGAAGGCATGGTTTTGTTGGTTCACCCGAACGGCTCCAAATATTGGCGGCTTCGTTATCGCTTTGGCGGCAAAGAGAAGATGCTGGCGCTTGGTAAATACCCCGAAGTCTCGCTAGCAGGTGCCAGGGCGCGCCGGGATGAAGCCCGTAAGCTGTTGGCTAACGGTGTCGATCCAAGTGAGAACAAGAAAGCCGTTAAGGTAGAACAAGAGCAGGAAGCGATAACGTTTGAAGTAGTCGCCCGAGACTGGCATGCCAGTAATCAGAAATGGTCGGCATCGCATAGCGCTCGTGTATTGAAAAGTCTGGAGGATAATCTCTTTGCCGCCATCGGTAAGCGGAACATTGCGGAACTGAAGACGCGGGATCTGCTTGTCCCCATCAAAGCGGTGGAATCATCCGGACGACTCGAAGTTGCGGCTCGTTTGCAACAGCGAACTACCGCGATTATGCGCTTTGCTGTGCAGAGTGGTTTAATCGACTACAACCCCGCGCAAGAGATTGCTGGTGCGGTTGCTACGGCGAAAAGACAGCACCGTGCTGCTCTGGAACTTAATCATATTCCTGACTTACTTCACCGCATCGATAACTATTCTGGCAGGCCGTTAACCCGGCTGGCTGTCGAACTCACGTTGTTGGTTTTCATCCGTTCAAGCGAGCTGCGTTTTGCCCGCTGGTCTGAAGTGGATTTTGAAACGGCTATGTGGACGATTCCGGGTGAGCGTGAACTGCTGGAAGGCGTTAAACATTCTCAGCGTGGTTCAAAGATGCGGACACCTCATCTTGTTCCGTTGTCGCGGCAAGCTTTAGGCATTTTGGAACAGATCAAAGGCATGAGTGGGAATCGAGAGCTGATCTTCGTTGGCGATCACGATCCGCGTAAACCCATGAGTGAGAACACGGTGAACAAGGCGCTGCGAGTGATGGGCTATGACACGAAAACGGAAGTGTGCGGGCATGGTTTCAGGACGATGGCGTGTAGTTCTTTGATTGAATCGGGATTGTGGTCGAGGGATGCGGTAGAAAGGCAGATGAGTCACCAGGAGCGTAGCTCTGTTAGGGCTGCCTACATCCATAAAGCGGAACATCTGGGGGAGCGCAGGTTGATGTTGCAGTGGTGGGCGGATTATCTGGATGCGAATCGGGAGATAGGGGTAAGTCCGTTTGATTTTGGAAAGTAACACCAAAATATTTTTCTATCATGAATTCGCAAGATAAATGAGAATAATCATGAGGTTAGTGAGCCCATGATGCATAGAGACAATGACATCGCGAAAAAGTAGTACGACGCTACTGTTGCATAAATTCTCTGTAACCTGTTATAGTCTTCTCACTGACCTAGTACGACGCTACTACCTAGGTAAGAGAGGGAGTAAATAGCAGCTGCAACTGCTATTTACCCGAAACATTCTGGCCAAAACCGCTATGAGAGGCTCTAACAAAATGAACGAGAAAAAATATCAATCCCTGCGTAAAAAGTCAATAAGTAAGGGGGGAAATATGGCTTGTATTGTTATGCTGGTACACGCGCTCTCCTTTTCCTCATTGCAGATGGATTTAGATGTACGTGTGGGGGATGTGAATTGGAAACACTCGATTGTGCTTAAAACTACTGGAGGAAAGGGAGAGTAATCTCCCTAACTTACTTATGCATAAAATTGTTACATTAGAGAGTGTTGCTGAGATCCGCTTAGGGATGCCCTTTAAATCGGCAATACAAGATGCTGGTGAGCAAGGCTCCTGTTATCTCATCCAGACGAAAGATATTGGGCTGGACGGCAGTTTAGATCTAGGTGCTTTAACCTCTGTTATCCCAGAGGGTAATCCTGAGAAGCATTATCTTTTCCCTAATGATATTTTATTACGTCTGCGGGGACCTGTGTTTTCAGCTGGGATTATCGAAGGGAATCTAGGCAAACCAATCATTACGTCCAATCAGTTAGCAGTAATTAGATGTAATGAAAATCTAATACTACCACATTATTTACATTGGTATATAAACTCTACTTCTGGAAGTAAATATATTCGCAGTTTGAGTGAAGGTACTAGTATTAGTAAAATTAATTCAAAAACGGTTTCTAAAATGACTGTTAAACTCCCAAATTTGGGGGTTCAAGAAAATATTGGTTCTATTAATAGAAACTGGAATAAACAAAAAATAGTCTATAATTCACTAATACAAAATGGCGATATGCTCTTTGATGGTATATGTGAAAGTATCATTAATAGCGAGGAGTTAGAAAATGAGTGAAATGAAGGTGCTTCATAAATCACTTTTACTTGCTTGTGATTTGTTTAGAGGGAAGGTTGACTCATCTTCTTATAAAGATTATATATTTTCAATGTTATTGCTGAAATATATTTCTGATGTTAAGGCTGATTATGAATACGATTTAATCAATGAAGAATATTCTGAGTTGTTAGAAATTGTTTCTCGAGTGCCAGAGGATGCTAGTTTTTATAAAATATATCATGATGCTAAGAATCATGGTGATTATATCGGAGAGAGGATTGATGATTCGCTGAGATTAATTGATCAGGCCATTGATTCGGTCTGCCAAAGTAGAGGTGGTTATTTATTCGAGTCGATAAAATTTGCGACGGTTAATTTTGGTGCAAAATCAGAAAGAGACCGGATGCTTAATGAATTACTCGATATTTTTGCAAGTCCTGAAATGAAATTTGATTATACCCAGGATGGTAATAAAAAGATAAAAGTAGCATGTAGATATCTTTTTGAAAAAATTGCATCTGACTCAGCTATGAGGGGGGCAGAATTTTATACCCCAGAAGGTGTTTCACTACTATTTGCAGAGTTATTGCAGCCTAGGGATGGAGATAGTATTTGTGATCCTACTTGTGGGTCTGGTTCTCTTTTAATTACCCTAGGGGAAAAAATAAAAAAATCCTTTAGAAGCAATAATTATACTTTATTTGGTCAAGAAGTTAATAGATCCATTTGGGCCTTGGCTAAAATGAATATGATTATGCATAACGAAATTAATAGTCGGATAGAATGGGGGGATGTTATATCTAACCCTCAGCTTCTGGATACAGATAATAGATTGATGCAGTTTGATGTAGTTGCTTCTAACCCTCCGTTAAATATTTTCGGTTGGAATCATGATGATTTAGTACGTAATGATTATGGTCGCTTTAATTTAGGTTTCCCACCTCAGTCTAAGGGTGATTATGCCTTTATTTTGCACATGGTTTCAACACTTAAAAGTGCAACTGGTAGAATGGCCATGCTGGTATCTCACGGGGTATTGTTCCGTGGAGGTCAAGAGGAGAGTATAAGGAAAAATTTAATCAGTGAAGGGTTGTTAGATGCGGTAATAGGTCTACCAGATAGGTTGCTTCCTGGGACAGCGATACCAACCGCTATTTTGATATTCAGGAGAGATAGAAACAATTCTAATGTCGTGTTTATTGACGCATCTGATTTGGCTAAACCCGTAAAAGGGCGCAATTTGATAACAAATGAAATCATTGAAAAAGTATCGAAATGCTACTTTGAAAGGAGTAGTGTCGATGATTTTTCACATGTGGCTTCTTATGATGAAATACAATTAAATGATTTTAATTTAAATATATCTCGGTATGTTAAGAAGCATGAGGAGCAGGTTTTTGTTGATCTTGAGAGATTACGTCAACAGCGTGAAGAACTACTATCAACATTGCACGAATTAGAAAGAGAAATGAAAGATTTTATTGATAATTGATGGAAATGGTTGATGCAATAGTATCAACCATTTTCTGATTAAATTTCAATATCCCCAATGATTATAAGCCAAGGGCATTTTATTCAACTTAGCTCTGTGTTCACGCCAGTTTGGCAAATGAATACTCATCAGGCCGATAAAACGCTCATTATGCTTGCGTTCGTGTAGATGAACTAGCTCGTGAACCACAATGAATTCAAGGCATTCAGGTGGTTTTTTTACCAGTTCGAGATTGATCCAGATACGTGCTGTCTGTGGATTACAGCTACCCCATTTGGTCTTCATTCGCTTGATGCCAACAAAACTGGCTTCAGCCTTTACCTCTTGCTGCCATTTTGCCATTAACTTAGGCAGTCTTTGTTTTAAAATACCACGATACCACTGGTTGAGAACCGCTTCCCGCTGGGCCGTATCATAATGTGGAGGTACTTTCATACGTATCCAACCACCCTGAAGTTTCACTTCAGCGGGCTTATCTACTAAAACTACATCCAGCCGATATCCTCTTCCCCAAAGGTAGTGTGTTTCGCCACTACACATTTCTCGTTCACTCTGGCGCGGCTGAGCCTGAAATTGTGCTTGCTGCTGTCGGATCCATACTAGCCTTCTGACAACAGCCATCCTGATAGCTGTGTCTGATAGTGAGACGGGGGCCGATACTCTCACTCGGCCATCCGGAGGCAGTACGCTGATATGCAGATTTTTGATTTGCTTGCGCTGTAAATCGAGAGTGAGCTCACCAAAGGTAACTAATGGCATCAGCGGTACTCCTTCTGTGCCTTCACCAGAGCCATAACATCCGCGACCGTTACTGAATAACCTTTAATTTCTTCCGCGATAGCAAAGCTGATCTCGCGCTCTTTAAAACGATCCCCATACCAGTCGGCCTTTTTAGTGTGACGTACTGCAGTATCTATCTTTATAACTAACACTTCATCCTGCCCGAGGTTGTCATACAACGCTTTCTTGGCGAGGGTATCAATACTTGCTGGATAAGTACTTTTACTACCTGACTGCGGATGTTTAACCTGCTTCGCCAGTTCACGTACGTGCTCCAGATACTCCTGATAGGAGATCGCCTGTTGACGACGAAGTGCGATCAGTTCATCAAGCAACACCGACATTTTTTCGTAGTATTTCGGGTTGACTGGGTTTTCATCAACAATGGTTCTGCGAACGTTATTTTCAATCGCTTCAGCCATCGCCTCTTGGTTGCCACGCATGTCGGCTGGAAGTCCATCCAGTGCTTCTTCTCCGCGTTCAATAATCAACTCAAGCAGCCCTAGTTCCTCAAAATCCATAAGAGTTTCACTAGGATCGGCATCCACCCAAAGATCCAGCATCTGCCGCATACCTGGCTCAAATTGCTTCATGTTCACGAAATCACCACTGGCTATTTTGATTTCATCGCGGACTTTTGTATAAAACTCAACATCAATGCGGATTTGATTTGCCTGCTGCTCGCTATAACCAGCATCTGTTAGCTCACCTGCCAGATTGGTAAAAGCACGGATAAGCTTCGCCACGGATTGATACAATGTTAGACGTAAAGCTTCTTTCTCAGATAACTGCTCTATCGACGCCCCTGATTCTCCACAAAAATAATGCTGATAATCAAGTTGATTGCGTGGCATTTTTACTGGTTCGCAAAGGGTGCGAACGGCATCCAGAGCACCATCCAGATCGATTTTTGCCTGCTGCAATCGATCCTTCAGTAAACCGGCTACATCTTCTTTGTCGTAGCCGTCAAAAGCTTCTGCGGTGTAGTCCTGCACTGTTTTTTCCAATGAGCGGAAAAGGTCTTTATAGTCGACAATATAGCCGTATTCTTTATCTTCACCATCCAACCGGTTAACGCGACATATCGCTTGGAAAAGGTTGTGATCGGCCATTTTCTTATCGATATAGAGGTATGTGGCTGACGGAGCATCAAAGCCAGTCAATAACTTATCAACGACTATCAGAAGGCGCATCTGGCCTGGTTCTTTGATGAAGCGTTGTTTGACCTCTTTTTCGAAATCACTTACTCGTTTGGCTGCTTCAGCCTCAGGTTGTTCAAAATACTCCGCAAGCATTTTGCGATAGATGTTGTACTTGGCTAGTTTCTCAGTCAGTCCTTCGCCGCTCTCCTCGCCTTTAATCTCACTGACATTTGGCTGGTAGCTCGTCACAATCGCACATTTACCGGCAAAACCAGCTTCACTAAACATCTCATAGCATTTGCAGGCTTGATAGACACTGGAACAAACCAGCATGGCGTTACCTCGGCCGTCGGCGAGTCGTGGTTTTTGTTCAAAATCGAGAAGGATGTCAGCTACAATCTGTTCCAGCCGCGAGCGGCTCGACAACAACTTCTGCATCGAAGCCCATTTCTGCTTGAGTTGCTGTTGGCCAAGGCGAGAAAGTTTTGATGTCTTAGCATCAAACCACTGGTCGACTTTTTTCTGAGATTTGACCCGCTGATCGATGTCACGAGCTTCGTAGCGCAAGTCCAGAACAACCCCATCATTGACTGCTTCATCGAATTTATAGGTGTGGATATAAGGCCCGAAGACCTCCACTGACTTCTTCTTATCTTTCTTCATCAGTGGGGTACCGGTGAAACCGATAAATTGTGCATCTGGCAGAATGCTTGTCATTGCCGAATGCAATTTGCCGGATTGGGTTCGGTGGCACTCATCCACAAACACGAATAATTTCCCCTTTGGGCTAAAATCGGCGGGGATATTTCGTTTCATTTGTTCGATAAAATCGTCCGTGTCAGCGTCTTTGTCATCCTCCTCCTGACGACCAAATTTATGTACTAGCGAACATATAAGCCAGGGTTTAGTTTGATTCAGGCGAGCCACGAGATCCGCGCCGCTCCGGGTGCGAAGGATCTCTTCTTCCACGCCGTTAAACACTTTTTCGATCTGTTCATCAAGTTCTGTACGGTCGGTAATGATCAAAACTCGGCTGTCGGTAATATTTTCTCTGATCCACTTTGCAAGCCAAACCATTGTAAGGCTTTTACCGCTGCCTTGTGTATGCCAGATAATCCCCCCTTCATTGCGTTGAATAAAAGGTTTTGTTGCAGTGACGCCAAAATATTGGTTATGACGGCAGGTTTTTTTCACTCCGGCATCAAAAACGATAAAGTCGTGGATCAATTCCAGCAGGCGCTGTTTATTGCATATCTGAGCCAGGTGACGATCAAGCATGTTGGTGTGAGGTGATTCAGCGGCTTCTTTCCATTGAAGGTAATATTTCTCCGGCGTTTCGATTACGCCATAGCGAAGTCCTTCTAAATCATTGCCGGCCATCACCAGTTGGATGGTAGTGAAGAAGTTGCGGATGAATGCTTTTTGCTGATTATCGAGGTTTTGGCGGATACCCTCTGAAATTGACACTGTAGAACGTTTTAGCTCAATGACACCAAGCGCAATACCGTTAACATACAGCACCAAATCCGGGCGCTTTTTATTTTCACCGTTGTAGGTCACTTCTTCAGCTATAGCAAAATCATTGGCTTCTGGATTTTTCCAGTCCACCAACCACACGGTTTGATTCTGCTCACCAGCACCTTCTTTATCCTTCACGCCGTAGCGTAGCAGGCGATACACCTCTTTGTTTGCATCATAGAGGATACGGCCTTCACCGAGGCTTGCGGCTCGATCCAGTTGCCGTAATGCTCTGGCTATTAGTACTTCTGAAACGCCGCGTTTTGTTAACCAGGCAGAAACTAAGCCTGGTTCGATGTTCCGGTTGTCTTCTCTTTTGTGCCAGTTACCAAGATAGTGATAACCGAGATGATCGGTGAATAACTGGATAACACGTTTTTGTGTCATGCGTTCACGTTGACCTACACTGTTCATAACACCTCCCTAAATACGCTATCACTACCACCGGCACTGGTTAACACTGCCAGCATTTCTGCTTCGTGAGTGGCGATTTCTTCTTCCCCCCACTGATTGTTCTTCTTCATCAGCTCCATCATGGCGAGCAGTTTCAGACTATCAATTTCATTACGTTCAAGGCTCGTTTCGAAGTACTCTTGCTTTTGTTTTGGCTGGAAATTACTAAGTCGCGAATTCTTGCTGTGGCTAATCAGGCTGAGGTTGCCGAAGGAATGCAACGATGTATCTGGTAATTTCCTAAAGCCATCCATGGGGTGCTGAGGGTAGAAATGCTCTACTGAACTTCGGAACGTAAATTCAAAACGTTTCACTACCTCAGCTTTATTTCTGTCACGACACCAAAGTAAGTAGTCCAGGTAATTGAACACCAAGTTGTTTGCTATCATACCAAAGCGCATCTTCTTCTGAGTCTTGTCCGACAGTACCACAGGTTGGAGAGGTGCCCCTTTACCGTAGATGATCTCAAAATATGATTTTGGTTCTTGTTCTGCTAGGAAGTTTTGAAAGACAAACGCGGAGGCGAGATGCTCCAGATAACCGAGGTACTTCCTTGCATCTATCTGGTTTTCAGCGGAATGGGCATTAAACAGATAGTACAAAGCTCCATTCAACCAGTGTTTATAAACCAGAGTAGGGGTTGAAACATGGAATGCGGAAAGTAGCATCAGAATCTGTCGGTTGATGTCTACATAGCTACCATCATCTTCATTAAACGTATTGGTATAGCTGGTGCTCTTTTCCGAATACCAACGCAGGCGCTTCAAACTCCAGCTATCGCTACCTTTCGCGAACTCTCGTTTTATCACGAACTGATCAAAAAGGTATTTGCATTTGAGAAGTGCAAAGACGAAATCCTGTACCGTTTTAACCGGGTCATTCTGCTTTAATAACTGAAGTTCGAACTGGTCGATTAATTGTTTGTCATCAAGCGGAACATCCACTCTGTCCTTTCCAGTTTGGCTACAGACACGCAACACATGGAGTAGGAAGTTGGAGAAGTTGATAACACTATTAAAACGCTCTGAGCTACCTTCATCTTCTTCACTTCTATCACTACTTACGATTGAAGATGACTTGATTATGTCAGCCAGTGTGCGGGTTGTTTGGTTCTCTGTTGTGCTAAGCTCCGAAACCGATGAGATAAGCATGTCAGCTAGCGAATTAAAATCAGCAGGCACAAACTGCCCCCAATTTTCCTGACCAAATAAGCGATGACGCTCGGCTGGTGTGAAACCGTACTGGACATAACGTTCCATGTTAGAGCAAGCATCCCAAACTCGTGAGAGGGTGTTCAGGCTGCTCTGTCGATCTTGCTGGTCCGTTATCTTGTTGAGCGCAGCCATGAGCCGTGCTTTTACCACTTCATGCTTTTCAAGTTGCTCGCCTCGATTGTTCATCACCTCAAAAAAATGATTGAGGTCGGTATCGGCAGGCACTTCTATTCGGGCAATTTGTACATAGTCGAACAGATAGGAACAAAAATGGTTTAACGGCTCTCCAACCAGTTTCAAGTCGCGCAGCACCTTGCCAATAAGCTCATAGCCATTGATCAGCCCTTCATTAAAATCCTTGCTCCGCAGTTTATGCGGTTCCACACCTTGCCAGAGGCGTGCAAAGGTCTCACTGGATTTTGGTCTACTCTCGAAACCCAGATTAATGCCTTGGTACCAGCTCATATTCAGCGTGGATCCCGCATGTTTTTTTAACCAGTTAGCAAGAAGAGATAGGGTAGTGAAACGCTGCTGTCCGTCGATTATCTCTGATCGCCCATCAGGACGAGTGAAAACGACCAACGTGCCGATGTAGTAAGTTTGAGGGAGTGGGCTATGCAGGCTTTTTTGCTGGTAGTCGAGTATGTCCTGCACAAGTTGAGTGATTTCCCCCTCTCCCCAGGCATAGTTACGCTGATACATGGGGATAAGATAACGAGATGCATCGCCCAGTAATGATCTGACCGTATAGGAAGTTACCTGTGCATCACTCATAGTAGTTCATCTCCTTGAACAGTCTCACCAGCTCATCTTGCTCATGGTTACCGGTACGGCGGTTATTATTATTTTCTGAAGCCCGAATTGTGAGTAATGGTATAGATAGCACATCACCAGGTACTCTGGCTTCTTTGATTACCCGGAACAGATTATTTTCCAGCACGTACTTATCCATAGTCGCTAGCTGTACAACCTGCTGTCGGATTCGGCATCTGTATGCCCAGATAAAGCTTTTTTCAATCGCTGCAGATAACGACTGCCCACCAAATTTGTCGATATAAAAGATCAGAGCACAATCAAACATAGTGCGTATATATTGATCCCCTGTTCGATAGCGATTTCGATAGCTATTTAACGTTCTTAGTATCTGAGTTGCCATTTCACCAAGGACTATGCCCTGAATCATTAACGGCTTTTGAGTATGAGTGCTGGCATGCTCACTGGCGATAATTGCCGATACCTGTTGCTGGTAGTGTTCTGCCATTTCGAAAAAACGTCTTCCATTGATAACCATTTGATCCAGATGGAAAGGGAAACGCATTTTCTGGCCATCAATCTTGCGCTGATACTGATTGTTATAATCATCTACAAAATGGTGAGCTATGCGCAAAGATTCCACATAAGGGAACTGACCAATCTGATCAAGGTTGATCCCTTTGAATAGGCCGACTTCATCCTTACCAAAGAAACGAGCTGAATTTCCCTGCGACCACTGACGTACCCTGTAGAGATAGGATGCGAAAAGATTAGCCAGGTCATCGCTGGGTAATCCTTCCCAATGGGCAACGGAAGCAGCTTTCAGTTCTACCTCATGGCTGGCGAATTCACGTAGATGGAAGGCCTTAAGCAGATCGTGTGGATCCAGATCCCGCCCTCGGGCATTTTGTGAGTCGAAGAACTGAAAGGCTTCAGACAGGTCAGTTAGCACAAAGACCACCAACTGGCAGCGGTTGAGGAGAAAATCAATATGTTGCTCGCTGAATTCTCGATGGCTAACCCTACGTTTTAGCTCCTGATAATTCTGGTACAGATTGTATTCCGATACCTGACTGGCAAAGCGTTGCCGTCCCATAAAACCTTCAACGGAGGGCTTTAGCTGGGTTAGCGCTTCCTGCAAATCCTGACGTTCCAATTCAGCAAGTCGGGTTTCGATAATGGCCCATACTGCCAGTATTAATGTTAAAGTTCGTTGCTGACCATCGACGATATCCAGTCTATGTTCTTCATTGCTCTCAGGCTGATGAAACACTACTGAGCCCAAGCGGTAGGCCGATTTATCGAGATGACTGTTTATGTCCGCAAACAGTTCACTGATATTTTTTACCGTCCATTTATAAGGACGCTGATAGGCCGGAATGGTTACGTCAGTCAGGCTCAGTAGACCCTTGACCGACAGAACTGTCTTATCAAGGGCATGTTTCATGGCTGCTGTTCCAACGGTAAACGGATACGGCCGGTCAGCAGCTGTTGCATCATTCCTTGCTTTATAGAACGGAATTTTGCGAGCTTTTGCTCTAGCGCTTTGAGTTCAGCATCCATATCTGAGAGAATGGCAGCGATGGAGATTTGTTCTTCATTTGATATTTTTACGACTAATATCTCTTTTAGGACGTTCATACCAACAGAGGATCTAGTGGAACCGCTCATCACCCGGCTAAACTGCTCTGTTACAGACTCTGATTTCAAATAATAAAATAAAAAATCATTAGTGCAGGCGAAACCATCAATTACACCTAATGTTGGTGAAATAGCATAAGGCTCTTTACCTAGACGTAAACGGATGACTTTACCAATCGAAGCAACCCTACCAAGACCTATAGGTTGATTATGTAAGGTATATCTTTCTGAATGTTCTTGAAGAATGCTTTGATTAACTCTTCTTACTTCAGAATTGATTAGTTCACCTGATTCATTCAAATCACCAATGCCTACGAAAGGAACACCATAAGACTCTTCTGGTGGAGCCCTGTGGCTAGGATGTGGATCTATAACTCTTGCTACCTGTACTAGACGAGCGACTTCCCAATCTTCAGGAATAAGTCCTAACTCACTGGACTTATAGTTCTTAAGGGTGCCATTGGAATATTGAGCAAATTGTGGCAGGCGGGTACGGCCAGTCAGTAACTGCTGCATGGTGGCATTTTTGATGAACTGCTTTTTGGTAATTAACTGCTTAAGCTCAGTAATCAGTGCATCGGTATCGGAGAGTACACTAGCGATGGCTATTTGCTCTTTTAATGGTGGCCATGCAATTTTGCAATTACCAAGAGCTACTCCAGTTAATTGTGGAACACCGCTACTTTCATTGAATACATTAACTGAATGATTAATATAATTGGATAGAAATATGATATTCCCTTTAGGGAATAATACGATCAAACGGCCAATTGCGCCGAACCCTCCAGACCGACAAATTGCGGTACCAAGCCCTACACCGCGCCCAACGACGGTGACAGCATCCCCTAGATATTCGGCATAATCGTAGTATCCATATATACCTGGCTCATCTACAGTATTTGAAAATACGGGATAACAGAATTTATTGTCAAATTCTGTAGATATTCTCTTCTCGTTGACGTCTTTACCAACTCGGATGTCAGTAACTTCATGAATTGAAACAACATCCCAATCCTCTGGAATGAGTCCTAATTCAGTTAGTCTAAAGCTTGTCGCAACAGACTCTTGCGGTGAAGCAATCGATTTTTTACTTTGCATTTTTTCTGGGTTTTTGATCATTTCCACTCCAGCCCCATCGCCTTCAGATGAGCCGCGACTTTCGCTTCCAACTCAGCCACATTTTGGGTGAGAATAGGTAGTGTAGAGTTATAACGTTGCTCCAGATCTTTTACACGATTTGCCAGCCTCTGAGTTACTCGCTCAATCTCCGCTTCCAGAGTACTAGTCAGGCTGGCATGCCATTTGTCCTGTACCAGCAGGATTTTTATTTCGTTATCATTGAGTTTGGGATAATAAGCAAATACTGCAAGATCCAGTTTTTCCTGTGCATCTTTATGCGCTTTTTTGGCTTTTGATTCAGCATCGAACAATGCTTGCGCAATTTTAAGTACTGCCTTTTCTTCTTTATCTGTGACAATTTTTAGCCGAGTCTTAATGCTGGAAGCAGTCACTTTTTCTTTGTCATTCATCGCATCGGCAAGTAGTCCATCTTCACCGCTGTTTTCTTCAAGGAAGCTTTCAAGTTCTTGTGCTGCTTCATCATAAGCGACCTGAAGTTGATCAAGTTTCTGCTTCTCGGTTGCAAAATTTCGCGCCACTAAAAGAGCTGGCGGCAACAGTTCAGCCTTATATTTTTTCTTACCAATTACCAAATCCGGCGTTTCTCTGAGCTTTTCGCCTTTTTCCACAATCAGTTCACGTAGTACTTTGCCTGCTTGCCAACCATCCTGGCTCAGGACATAAACATCGTCCTGCATCACCTCCATCCAATAATCCATTAGTAACTGATAGATGGCATAGTTCTCGAGAAGCGGAGTATCTGTCGTGACTTCTGAAGCATAAGTAACGAGGAGGCGCTCACCAATTTCTTCAATCAGCTGTTTCGGTGAGTCACCACGAGCAATTTCATCAAGCTGACAACCTGCAAACCACTTCTCAAAGGGGAGCAGTGCTCCAGCTCTGAAAGCAGCAAATTCTTGGTGTGCCAGGATAGTGGCCTTAACTTCACTTGCTTCGACTCGAGCATTGCTGTAGCCAGGCCGGGCAGGTTCGAACAGTTCCTGACGTAAAGTCGGGAAAATTTTCCAGTAAGCACTGAGAGCATCGATATCACGATCAGGGATGCCACCAGCCAAATGCCCCGAAAGGTCATGTAGATCTTCCGGATCGCTACTGTCGATATAGCGAGGGATATTGAGGTTGAAGTCGTTGGCCGCAATTTCTGACAGTGGGACTATGCGACTGAAGCGGGGGATTTCCTGCTCGCGATTAAACGCATCGACAATTTTATGGATGTCCTGGGCGCGTAGGCGATTTTTATTGCCGTCTTTAATAAAGCCCTTACTGGCATCGATCATAAAGATGCCTTGCTGACTCTCGCCATTAGCGTTGAACGCTCGGAGCTGAGCATCTTCTTTATCGATGACAATGATGCATGCTGGGATACCCGTGCCGTAGAACAAGTTAGCGGGCAGGCCAATGATGCCTTTGATATAACCCTGTTTGAGCAGATTCTCACGAATACGTGCTTCAGCATTGCCACGGAACAGAACGCCGTGAGGTAAGATCACAGCACCTTTGCCGGTACTTTTCAGGCTTTTGATGATGTGCAACAGGAAAGCATAGTCGCCGTTCTTTTCTGGTGGTGTACCCCAGACAAAACGGTCAAAAGTATCGTTCGCAGCATCCAGCCCGCTGGTCCAGTTTTTGTTAGAGAAAGGGGGGTTAGCTACAGCAAAGTCGAAGGTTTTCAGATTATCGTTGCCATCTTTCCAGTGCGGATCGGCTAGGGTGTTGCCTTTCCATATTTTAGCGGTGGCGTTGTCATGAAGGATCATATTCATGCGTGCCAGTGCGCTGGTCGCATAATCCATCTCTTGGCCATAAATGGTCAGCCCCTTCGGACCTGCTTCGTCACTAGCTTTCAACAATAGTGATCCTGAGCCACAGGTAGGGTCATAAACGGTAGCATCTTGTGGTGTCTGTTTGCTGATGCCAATCACTTTCGCCAGAATGCGTGACACCTCTGCAGGGGTGTAAAATTGCCCCTTGGATTTACCTGACTCTGTAGCAAAGTGACGCATCAAATATTCATAGGCATCACCCAGCAGATCGTCTCCGTCAACGCGGTTGGCTGAGAGATCCAACCCTTCAAAGATTGCCACCAGCTTGGAAAGGCGGTCGATCATCTCCTTGCCTTTGCCCAGCTTGTCTTCATCATTGAAGTCGGCAATGTCGATAACACCTTTCAGGTCATTAGCTTCAGCCAGTAATCTGATGGTTTTGTTAATTTTTTCGCCAATTTCTTTGTTGCCCTTGAGAGCAACCATATCGTCGAAACTTGCACCTTCCGGCACTTCAATCATCGCGTAAGGGTTGCCCTTAGCTTTGTCAGAGACGTACTTCATAAACAGTAGAGTCAACACATAGTCTTTGTACTGTGAAGCATCCATTCCGCCACGCAACTCGTCGCAGCTCGCCCAAAGGGAGGAGTAAAGTTCGTTCTTCTTGATAGCCATATGGTGTCCGGTGAAAACAATGCATGTAACGCGGCAAAGAGGTGACGACACAATCGTCCAAATAGTTTCTGCCCCGTAAGAATTTACGAGAGAGTTTATCAAGTTGGTGGTGCTTCGACCATGTCAGTGGCGATATAAATACCCAGTGCGTTAGTGGCGAGAAACATTTCAACATTCTCATGATGTCACCCATTTTGACTGGCTGAAGTCTCTGGTACGACAGGTTAGGCAGTAACGTTCACCATAGTAACTGCTCTCGCATTGTGTGCATTGCCAGTCGGCTTTACTGACCCTGGGAGTGGCATCGGGGAGGAGGCCTGCAACCGTCTGACCAGTTGCTGTTCACTGGCATCCGGATTGGTATAGGGACAATGCTGTCGACCATTGCTGGTGAGACCCGTTTCGGTGTGTTCGAACCACGGGCATTCGTTGTTGTACTCAGGATGGCATTGCAGCGCGCAACCGCAGAGGTGGCAGGTATCGCTATCATAAGGGGCTATCTGCGCGGTACGTGCACCGTTCAGACCACCGTTACCGTCGAGAGCGAGAAAGGATTTGGCAAACATATTCTAGGCTCCAGCCAGCCAACACGCAGGCATAAGCCGTCCCTGAAGGGCAGACAGAAGCTATGCGGTTGGAAGGTTTAAAGGTGTTGCGAGGTAAATAGCCGTGTGGTAGTCACACTATGAATTGCTGGCGTAAAAAACTGCCTTACTCAGAAGTCAGTCTTGCGTGGTCGCCCGGTTGCTGGTCGTTCAGGGACATCGTTGCAGCCGAACAGCAGCAGGCCATGTTTCTGCTGAATTTTGGTCATATACGCCAACACCTGTCGGATGTTGTCGATACTGTCTGGTTCGCTGTAACGCACCGGGATATTGATATTGGCTCTGTAATATTTTTTGTATTCACTACGATGGAAGCCCCCGTCACCTTCGGTAATTAACGTCCAGAACTCACGGGCCTTCTCAGCCCAGGGATAAACCTTCCGACTGCGGTTGCCATCTACCCAGAAGACTACGTGCGCATGGTAGTGATGGTCTTCTGTCCATTCGATAACCCAGAAATAACCCACGACTGCGCCCATTTGCATCATGTAATCCATGAGTAACCGGAGATCCCATTCAAGATGATAGTGGTTTTGCAGGTAGTACTTAGCGGTGTGATGCTGATAGAACAAGTCGATTCGGAGTGCCCGCAGGCAGGCATAGCGATCAACCATTTCGTCAATATGGATGTTCAGAAGAGATTCCAGATACCAGTCTGGCTCCCATTGCGGTTTGTTTTGCATAGAACAGATTCCTTCGTGCTGACAAAGATCAGCAGATGTGAGGAAGCCTCCGGAGGGGAGGCTATGACGCAGTATCTGACAGGGCTACTGAAAGATCTGGTAATGCTGGGATTAATCAGGGTGAAGGATTAAGAGGGAATGCCTATTAATAATACTAATAACCGATATTAATAATCACACTCACTAGTGCCTTCAGAAATCTTGCAGGGCAAGGCATCAGGCCTGATTCAGTGGCTCGGCTGTCGTCCGCCATGCAAAGCAGACGTACTCGTCCATCAGACTGGTCAGCGCAGAGTTTTCTGCCTGCCGGTCATTGACCCAGATATCCATCTCTTTATCTTTTTTGAATCTGAGATGGTCGGTCCAGTCATCTAGGCAATTACCCAGCATCAAATCGTACCAGCATAGCCAGACCAGCTTCAGACGTAGCTCGCTACCGCTGAACTGCCGAAACAAACTGATGAGTTTATTTGCCACAGGACGCTGTTTTAACCGCACGCACTCAGACAGCAGAATACCTTCCAGCATGGGATGGTGAGCCAGCAGATGTTCCTGAGTAAATAAACTGACGCTCAGGTCATCATTAACAGTCAGTGGGGTTGCTGCTCTGCCATAAATAATCCGCTGCAGGCACTGGGGAACAACAGCAATAACCTCTTCCTCTCCCGGAAACTTAAGGCTGCCAACCGTCAGGGTATGGTTATGGTAGATATTCTGGTGACACATACCCGACCTGACCGTTAACTTCGTAAAGTCGGTCAGCCAGGTCTGGTAGTATTTGTGAAGTTCTTCGTAACGCGGTTTATAGTCTTTCATGATGCTTATTCCTTCAGGGGCAAATGACAGGTAGCAGAAAACCTCCGGATGAGCCGGATAGTTATTTTCTTGCCAGTGGGATTAGTTAAGAGTGAGGTTATTTACGGGACTGGTCGATTCGCTCCTGTAGCCAGTTTTCGACTTCGCTTTTTAACCATCGGGAACTTCGCCCCAGCTTGATTGGCTTGGGAAAGATTCCGTCCTTAATTAGCTTATAAATCCACTTATCTGTCATTTGCAGCAGACTGGTGATAAATGCCATGTCAACGAACTGGTCTTCGGTCAGTGAGGGGCGGGTAGTCATGATTTGTATCTCCGGTTAAGAAAGGTCAGCCGGATTAGTGATATTTAATTGCGGTCACTGCTCCGGGGCATACCCATGGGGAGATACGTAAAAAAAGCGGATTATGTTGACCTCTAGGGGTCAACCGGTTCTGAGATGTATTTCGACGCGCTCATGTGCATGACTGTCTTACATTTTTCTGTTACCTCATCTGTTGCAGACATCAATCGCTCAGGCAACCGTCATCCTTCCTCTTTTGTCTTCATGGGCTTATAGTCACCGGACTACCTGTCCTTTGAAAAAGCCCTTCTTACTTTCCCGAAGGTCAGTGAGCGGCTTATCCTCTTGTTTTACATCGAAAACTAGCTAATCCCGCATCACTACACATTACATAAAACATAACTTTCACTACACTTTTTATTACGCATATATCGACGCAGAAAGCAACGCATTTGACTACGCATTACACACGCATTAACCTACGTAGTGATACCCACTTTAAAATCAATGAAAATGTAATTATGAAAGAACAGCTGACGGACAGAACAGAAAGAGCGTGCCGGTTTTATATCGAATACATGAAGAAAAGCATCGAAGGATACCGGGAGCGCACTCCGCTAATCCTCATAACTGATTATAAAAATCAGGAGGTTATGGACATGATCCTGAGAGACCTTAATAATGAATTTAAAAACACCCATGAGTACAATAAGTTTGTACGGGAAATGAAAAATGGGTTATTATCCAGTATCGTCCCGGAGACGAATTTTGAATGGATAAAGGACTATAGCTCCGCTTATTTTGCATGGAATATACTTTCAACCATGGGCCCTAAGGAAATCAATCCACTAGAGGTTGATTTTTACCGTGAACGGCCTCCGGTTATTCGGCATGGCGTATTGGCTGTTATTCCAGAAACCTACCAGCATGCACTTTTAGTACTCCACACCTGTTTCGATAGCTGGGATGTCGAGTTAATTTTTAAGATCAAAACACTCTCTTCATTAAAAAATATCTGGATTCAGCGAAACCGGGAGTTACCAGAACCATTTAAATGGATTGACCTTAAAAATCATAAACAATGTGCATGGGCTTTTAAATATGTTATGGAGCATATCAAACCCGATTACATGCCTTCATTTATGACTGAAATCAGACAGCAACAGGTGGTTACGTTTCTCACGGCCGTGCTGTATTCCTGGCCTGCCCATCCCGACACTCGGCGTCTGATGATTCAACGGATGAAAAAAACATACAATCAGAATGTGTTCCGGGAAAACATTGCTGACAAAAAAGTGATTAACACCTATGTCCAGAAGGACATTAAAGAAAAGCTCGATATGCTTGCAAAGAAAAATGGTCGAAAAATTAACGAAGAGCTGGAAGTTATCATTATGAATGCCTGGCACGATGCCAGATATGCAGAAGATAAATAGCATTCACTCCAAATAATTTCAGACAGATATTATCTCAGTGAATACCCAGCATCCTTTACAGGATCGCGGGTCTTTTTATTTTTCACATTGAGATCTCCGTATGCAAAAAACTGACGGCCTTCTGGCCATTGAGAAGCCTCTAGCTTCACTGCCTCCCACTCTTCGCAGTCTTATTCTTAAACGCCTTCGTAGTCTCACACAGTACGAGCCGGTTATTGGCATTATGGGCAAAAGCGGGTCAGGTAAATCGTCTCTCTGCAATGCCCTGTTCCAGGGCGAAGTCACGCCTGTCAGCGATGTGGCGGCCTGCACGCGCGATGTGCTGCGCTTCCGGTTTCGCAATGGCAATCACAGCCTGATGATTGTTGATTTACCTGGTGTTGGTGAAAGCGAGCAACGTGACGAAAAATACACCGCACTGTATCGTCGCATCCTACCCGAGCTGGATTTGGTGTTATGGGTCATCAAAGCTGATGATCGGGCACTGTCAGTGGATGAACACTTTTATCACAAAGTGATGCTGGCGTATCAGCGCCGGGTGCTGTTTGTTGTTAATCAGGCTGACAAGGCCGAGCCCTGCCATCAGTGGAGTGTTGCCGATAACCTGCCTTCCCTGGCTCAGATGTCGACGATTAAGGCGAAGCGAAATGCCGTACAACAGCAGTTTCTGCCGCATCACCCTGTTTGTGTGGTGTCAGCACGAACCGGGTGGGGTATAGAATTTCTGGTAGATACCATGATGAATAGCCTGCCTGACCGGGCCACCAGTCCACTAACGACACAGTTGCATGGCAGGCTCTGCACAGAGCCAGTAAAAAAGCAGGCACGCGAGCGCTTTGGTAATGCAGTGGATGAAATGATTGGCACTGTGGAGTCATCATCTTTTCTGCCAGAGCCTGTAAGGGCTGTGATTCGAACCGTACGGGAAGCAGTGGTGACTGTTGCCCGTGTCGTCTGGGACTGGATTTTCTTCTGACAAACCGCTTATGGCGGACACTCCCTGTCCTTGCCGCGCTCAATTAATGAGCAACCAACCCATCGATTAGGCGCAAAGCCGCATCATGGCTGAAATCCACATACTGAAAAAATACGCCTTCCCATGTCCATACCCTGTCCGACCCCTTCGTTACACTAATCACTTAATTTTCAGCCTGTTAACAGGATGGAGAAAATCTAATGTCCCAGACTGAGCGTCGCCATGAGCGGCTGGCGGTTCGGCTGTCCCTCATTATCAGCCGCCTTGTTGCTGGCGAAACACTGGATATGGGTCTTCTTGCCGCAGAGTTTGGTGTATCGCTCCGTACCCTCCGCCGCGATTTTCGTGAGCGACTGATGTACCTGGACCTGGAATATCGCGACGGCACCTGTCGTCTGCTTTCAGGTAGCCATCAGCGCGAACTGGCGGTGCTGACTTTTGCTCGTCAGTCAGGTGTGGAGGCCTTGTTTCCTGACATGGATAACCACATGGTCAGCTCACTGCTGAGTGGGCCCGGTGAGTCTCCGTGCCTCATATGGGCAGAATCGGAGTCATTGTCGCCGCCCAGGGCAGGCATATTTACACGCCTTGTCAGGGCCATATCAGAGCATCGTCGCGTGACGCTGCTGGCTGAAGGTTGTCGTTGCTCAGGGCTTGCACCATACCGCCTCGTACTCTGCGGCGGGCATTGGTATCTGACTGGAGAGCATCATCATCGCGTGGCAGTGTTTCCGCTGAAAGATATCCATGCGGTTACCTTGCACCCGGAACTGTTCGTGCCCGACCTTCAGATTCGTAACGTTCTCGCCGAACCGGAATTACTCAGAGCCCTTCCCCATTTTCACGTTTTTCATTCACTGCTCGCCAGAACCGGCGACGGTCTTTTACCTCATAAGGAATCATGATGAAGAAATTACTGACCACAACGGCACTGGCCGTCAGTCTCTGCGCTGGCGCTACCTTTCCGGCGTCTGCCGAAACTGTCGTGGGTACCGTCAAATTCTGGCAGTACATGCAGGCGGATGGCTGGAAATCGGCCGATGGCATGGATAACGACACGCTAAACAATACGCTCTATCAGGCCAGTGTGATCGGCAATTATCCCTGGACCAGGCAATTCCTGCTGCGTCAGCGTGGTGGTGGTGCTTATTTTCTCGCCGACAAGAAAACACATACCGTGCGCAAGCTGAATTTGAAACCTGCCAGCGGTTATTATTCCGACCTGACATCGATCTATCAGGGTGAAGACCAGGGGAAAGGGTGTTACTTCACTATCATCGACACCCAGTATCAGTTGGAGCTGGTTAATGAACCTCACAGCAAGCAGGTGCTTGCTGCATTTCCGGAAAACTGTGTCAACAAACAGCAGCAGGCTGCCCTGGCGGCGAAGCGTTCTGCCTCAGAGCAGAAATTGCAGCAGTGGGTAGCCCAACAGAGTCTGGCTGAGTTGTGCCGACGAACTGGCAACTGCTGAAGCAACGGAACGGACGAATAATAAGGAATCTGCACCATGAAGGAATTGTATCCACCTGTGCTTGCCGTTCTGACAGTTATCGGTGCAATGAGTGCCTCTGGCTGCGACAGCAAGGAAGATGCTGGCGTGAAAGCGGTAGCCAGGTTTAAAGACCTGACTCCACCACCATTCAGCAAGGTTGTCTCGCATAAATCCGATATTGCCCAGGAATGGGTAAAAAAGGATGCCTTCGGTACACCGCAATATACGGTGATGAAAACCCGCCAGTCACCGGAAGGATGCGAGTCAGGCAATTATTACTACATTGCTGATATGCAGCAGAAAACGGTGCAGCCACTGATGGCAGCCCTGTGCCTTGCGGACAATATCACTCTGAGTTTCAGAATTGAAACCGACAGCTATACGGGTGAAAAATCGGTGGTGTATTCGCACGATGGCAAGGAAATGGGAAAACTCTATCTGCCGGAGAATCAGGAGAAAAATCCATGAAGAAGCTGAAAGGCGTTATCTCAGTTTTCGCTCTGAGCCTTTGTCTGCTGTCACCGGCTCAGGCCGAAGAACAGCGTTACATCAGTATCCGCAACACAGACATGGTCTGGGTGCCAGGCAATGCCTGCGTCTGGCAGTTTCGCCTGGACAACGGCGGAAGTGGTGAAGGATTCGGGCCTTTGACACTTTCCCTGCGTCTGAAAGATAAAGGGGGGAACACGCTGGCCATGGGGAATATGGCAGTGGCTGCATTTGGTGAGAGCGATGCGACTCGCTCTCAGGAAGCCTCGCTGGAGAACGAATGCGTGGAAAACGTCAGCTCTGTTGAAATCATGAAGGCAACGGAAGAGCGCAATGGTTACCAGATTGACCTGCCACTGTCTGTTTTCGACCCGCAGTATTACCAACCGCTGCAAGTCACGGTTGTCGGAGGTAAGGCGTCTTAGCCAATTCTTTACCCGTTTGATTCAGCCCCTGTCGCTTATGCCACAGGGGCTTTTTGTTTTAAGGAGCCTGTATGCCTGAACTCACTGAACTACCTGAGGGACCGTATTCGTCCCAGCAGGCAGAGGCGGTTGCGGCTCAATATTCCAACATAGCTATAGAGGACGACCAAGGTACGCATTTCCGTCTGGTTATCCGTCATGAGCGTTGCATGGTCTGGCGAGCCTGGAACTTTGAGCCGGATGCCGGTTACTGGCTGAACCGGTATATCACTCGTTATGGCATCAGCAAATTTCCTGCATAACCACCACCAGCACATCATCGATATAAACAAAGTCAGGCCACACCTCCTTCGGGAAGTGTGGCCTTTTGTCTTTTTACCCACTGCATAAGGAGTTACCCATGCGATTAGCCAGCCGCTTTGGCCGTATAAACCAGATACGCCGTGACCGGCCTCTGACCCACGAAGAGCTGATGAGTCATGTTCCCAGCGTGTTCGGGAGTGACAAACATGAATCTCGTTCAGACAGGTACACCTACATTCCGACCATCACCATCCTCGAAAGCCTGCAGCGTGAAGGCTTTGAGCCGTTCTTTGCCTGCCAGACAAAAGTTCGCGACCAGAGCAAGCGGGAGCACACCAAACACATGCTTCGCCTGCGTCGTGTCGGTCAACTGACCGGCCATCAGGTGCCGGAAATCATTCTTCTCAACAGCCATGACGGTTCATCAAGCTACCAGATGCTGCCGGGGCTGTTTCGCGGCGTCTGTACCAACGGACTGGTTTGTGGTCAGTCATTTGGCGAAGTGCGGGTGCCGCATAAGGGTAATGTTGTCGAGAAGGTGATTGAGGGGGCTTACGAAGTGCTCGGGGTGTTTGACCGGGTAGAGGAGAAGCGCGATGCAATGCAGTCACTGGCGCTACCTGTACCCGCTCGTCACGCACTGGCGAATGCTGCACTGAAGTATCGATTTGGTGAGGACTACCAGCCGGTCACGGTATCGCAGTTGCTGACCCCACGTCGCCGGGAGGACTACAGCGATGACCTGTGGACCGTATACCAGCGCGTGCAGGAGAACCTGATGAAAGGTGGATTGTCGGGGCGAACAGCTCAGGGGAAAAGCAGCCGCACCCGTGCTGTTACCGGTATTGATGGCGATGTGAAGCTCAATCGCGCCCTGTGGGTAATGGCAGAAAACATGCTCGCGTTTTTCGAGCGTTAAACAACCGTTCCGGCATAAGGAGATAGTTTAATGGATACACACAACCCTGAGTTCGCTGAGCAGGCAGCAATTACTGCCTCGGTGGTCCCTGACGAGCTACGCATCGGCTTCTGGCCGCAGCACTTTGGCTCCATCCCACAATGGATAACCCTTGAGCCCCAAATCTTCGGCTGGATGGATCGCCTGTGCGCTGATTACAGCGGCGGCGTCTGGAGCTTTTACACACTCAGCAATAGCGGCGCATTTATGGCCCCGGAGCCTGACGGTGAGAAATGGACGTTGTTCAACCCGATGAATGGCAACGATGCGGAGATGAGCGGAGAGGCTGCCGGTATAGCAGTCTGCCTGATGGCTTACAGCCACCACGCCTGCCGCACCGAGTGTGACGCTATGACTGGACACTATTATCGCTTACGCGACTACGCGCTAAACCATCCGGAATGCAGCGCCATTATGCATCTTATCGACTAAGGAATGCCTGACATGAATACTGTATTATCCCTGGAGTCATCGCAGCCTGAACTCTTTCCGCTGGCGGTTATGGCCCAGCATGGTTGCCTGCTCCCCGCGACCTCCGGATTGACACCTTATGCCCAACGGACCATTCGACGTGCTATCAACCTGCTGGATAAATATCTGCGCCAGCCCGGCATGTCCTTTACCTCAAGTACGGCTGCCCGTGACTGGCTTCGGTTACAGCTGGCAGGACAAGAACGGGAAGTGTTTATGGTGCTCTATCTCGATAACCAGCACCGTTTACTGGAGAGTGAAACGCTATTTGCCGGTTCGGTTAACCATGTCCAGGTCCATCCCCGTGAGGTGGTGAAGTCAGCGCTTCGCTTCAATGCTGCTGCTGTTGTGCTGGCGCATAACCATCCATCCGGTGATCCGGAGCCCAGCCAATGTGACCGCAACATTACGGGCAGGCTTAAAGAAGCACTGGCACTGGTTGATGTGAACACTCTCGATCATCTGGTTATCGGTTCAGATGGAATTGTGTCGTTTGCAGAGCGAGGCTGGATATGAGGGCACTTCAATGAAATCTACTGACTCAGAGAACGATTCATTTCTCAAGTGGGGTCTGAATCGTAATGTGACACCTTGCTTTGGCGCTCGTCTGGTACAGGAGGGAAACCGGCTGCACTATCTGGCTGACCGGGCCAGTATCACCGGTAAGTTCAGCGAAGCAGAATGTCTTAAGCTGGATGTGGCATTCCCACATTTTATCAGCCAGATGGAGTCGATGTTGACTACTGGTGAAATGAATCCTCGCCATGCCCACTGTGTCACCCTGTACCACAATGGTTTCACCTGCGAAGCCGATACCCTTGGCAGTTACGGCTACGTATACATCGCCGTTTACCCCACTCAACGTTAACTAACTCCACAAGAGCAAATATGAAAACTCTACCTGCAACAACTCCGCAGGCGGCGAAGCTATGTCTGTCGCCCGTGGCAGTGTGGCAAATGCTGCTTGCACGCCTGCTGGAACAACATTATGGCCTGACACTCAACGACACGCCATTCAGTGATGAAACGGTAATTCAGGAACATATCGATGCCGGTATATCTTTGGCCGATGCCGTTAATTTTCTGGTGGAAAAGTACGGGCTGGTTCGTATTGATCGCAGGGGATTCAACTGGCAAGAACAGTCCCCATATCTGCGGGCGGTCGATATTCTGCGGGCGCGACAGGCAACTGGTTTATTGAAAAGAAATCGTATTAGCGCGGCACGGTGAACATTGGGAATAGCCTCCCTGATTCACATTGCAGTCTTACTTATTTACTCACTCCAAAAAGCACCTGCCGATGCTGGTTGGTGCTTTTACTTATATGGACGAAACATCATGCAAATTGAAGCTGTAATTTTAACTGGGCACATTATCGCAAGCACAATCCGGGAATGCTGGGCCGTCGTTGTTGATGGTTTTGACGCATACTACGAACAAGCTTATGATCCAGCATAATTTCTTTTCCTCATGAAGGGACTGGTATGGGCAACAGAATGTGGATGATCCGCGGTGACGGCGGCAAGCTCTATGACGATTTTCGCGATAAGCAAATTGTAGGCATCGGTTGGTCTCAGCTGGCTCCATTAGTCAAACCCGGCCTATCCCGAGCCCAGTTACTCGCCTTATACCAGGAGGCTGATCCCTTAACAAAGCTCGGAACAGCCCGTTCTGGCGCATCGCAGGTCTGGCGTTTTGTGAATGAGATCCAAAAGGGTGATTGGGTTATTACCTATTCGCCAGCCAACCGTACTTATTTGCTAGGCAAAGTTACTTCAGACTTCCAGTATCATCCTGAATGGGTGGAAGAGGGGATGGGTATCGCTCGGCAGGTTAAATGGAATACTCAAGAAATCGACCGCGATAGACTGTCTGTTGCTACCAAAAACACATTGGGTTCTACGCTGACGGTTTTCCAGCTTCCAGAATATGCGCTAGAAGAGCTTTTGCAGGATAAGAAACCCACTGCAGATGTAATTACTCAGAATCCAATTGCGATGGATGAAGATGAGGTTGTTTCTGATCCGCTTCGCGATATGGAAATGCTGGCGTTTGAGGGTATCAAAGATCGTATCAACTCTCTTGACTGGGATGAGATGCAAAATCTTGTTGCCGGAGTTTTACGCAGTATGGGCTATAAAACGCAGGTCTCACCTGCGGGAGCTGATCGGGGTAAAGACATCATTGCTTCACCTGATGGGTTCGGTTTTGAAAATCCGCGTATCATCGTTGAAGTAAAGCACCGCAGGGAACAGATGGGAAGCCAACAGATACGCAGCTTTATCGGCGGTCGCCATAAAGACGATCGCGGGCTTTATGTCAGTACAGGGGGTTTTACGAAAGATGCTCGATATGAAGCCGACCGTTCGACAATACCACTGACGCTCTGGACACTTGATGATCTCGTCCGTGCGCTTATTGAGAACTACGAACAAGTTGATATCGAGACTAAACTTTTGGTGCCTCTGAAGAAAACGTTCCTGCCTGCCTGAATCTTGCTTCAACAGCCATATCAGTGTTCTACTGGTATGGCTTTATACCTACTTGCAATGTCTATTTTTTGTACGGATTTTAACTTGTGGGTACAAGTGCGGGTATAACTATTTATTCCTGTTTATAAACAATATTGATATCAGTCTATTAGGTGTGAAATTCGAGTCCGGCCTTCGCCACATATAAGTGGTTTGTCCCAAAACTTTTACGACCAGGCAATCACTGAGACGAAGGCATTAACTCCCGATTCCCGCGAAGAGATCTCTCACGATCTCCCCATCAGCCCCAACATACCGCTCAGGCCATATCTCACTCGGGTGAACCTCAAGCGCCTTAGCAATCAAAAACTCACCTTTCGGCCAAGGTCGCATAAGTGCATTTGCCAGCGCTGAAGAAACCAAGCCTGATTCTCGTGAAAGTGCTGCCAGGGATGTTCCTTTCTTGCGTAAACCGGCGATGATATCCGCCGGATGCCAACCTTTAGTCATGATTCCCTCCAACTATTAATTTAACGGTTATTTCTTAGTTCGGTAGCTAACTTAAAAGAAAAAGAAATCGCTGGATATTACGCAAACGTAGTTTTATCCTCATGAGAAGTAGAACGAGATAACGCTATCTTTCGATATTGATTTAATAATTCATATACATGACTTTTTAATTGGTAAAGATATTTGATGGGTATTGTTTAAATAATAAATTACGTTCTATGAAAAATTATTTCAAAACTTGCTTTCCTTCATTAACGAACGCTGACTTGTGATCATTATCTGAATTTTTACTATTTAAGAATAATCTTCCGACTGGGTGTTATCTTTTGTTATCACGGTGTAGTACGGTGGATAATTAATGATAACACGAAAAAGGGATTTTTAATGACAGTTGGTGAAAGGACAAAACCTACATCGGGAACACCTATAACTCCCGGGGGAGTCAGGCAGTTAACATTAAGTGAGATTGCATTAGCTAAGACACTTTATGGTAACAGTATCAATTACAGCAGGGTTTGGGTTCATAGGAAAAGTTATCTTCCCTTCAATCTACAGCCAGTTGGTGTTGCCATGAGCCCAAATGGAGAGATGTGGTACAGGGAAGGTACATATTCACCGGATTTTTCGTTAGAGAAAGAGATACAAAAAAAGCACTTATTCATGCATGAGATGATGCATGTATGGCAATCCCAAAAAGGGATGTTTGTAAGAACAAGAGGAATGTTCTCCCGGTTCGTCGATTATAGCTATAGTCTGGATAAAGCTGATTTACTTCGCTACGGATTAGAACAGCAAGCATCAATAGTCAGTGATTATTGGTTATTGTTAAATTATGGCTTACAGGGTCATAGCGACTTGCATGAATATCGTAATTACAATGTTAATGAACCTGTTCATTCATTGATCTCAAGATACAAATCGATTTTAAAGGGGTTCCCCGGGTGAGGAAAATAGCGTCTATATTTACGGTTGTCATTATGCTTACAGGTTGCCCAGGGGGTAAACCTGCGCCACAGGCAAGATATACGTACATCAATGAAGAAAAGCTCTGTTTCAGCGTTGATAAAAATGATGTATTGAATTATTACCGAATAGAAACAACTCAGGAAAAAGGATACACCGTAATAAAAAATGATGAAGGGCTACATCTAACATATCCCGATAATTGTATCAATGTGAAATGGAAGTACGGCTATAGCTATGCGATTTCTTATGGCCTGAATGATAAACGCTATATACACCGATTTTTTATTGACAACAATGGGCAGCTCACCAATATGGACTATTAATAATGTCTTTGCCTGCTTATTTCTTTATAGCAAAAATGGAATGTAAATTGTAGGTGATTATATACTGCCTGCCGGGGGCTAAAAATCTGTAAGCAGAATCTAAAAGTCAGTGAATTTTCTTGGGAATGAACCACACGATCGGTGCCGGATTAAACAGGGAATGGATTATGCCAAACAACTCGGTTATTTAGATCTGCACTGTGCGTTAACCGTTGTACTGTTATTGCTGGTTGCTGGTTGCTGGTTGCTGGTTGCTGGTTGCTGGTTGCTGGTTGCTGGTTGCTGGATATGCGGTATATCAGTATTACTTCAATGGCTCGCCGAATGAGGTGTTTTTCGCCCGCCAAAAAGTCACCGATGCTACGTTCTTATATATTACCCGCTACAACGGCGGAGGCGCTACGGTTTCGGATGTCTATCGCTATTATCTGGACGGCAATCTATCTGGCGATCCAGTGGAGCATCTGAAGAATCGTGCCCCGTTTTTGATATCAGCAGTAAGCAATGCGAAGGTTACGGGTTATGGCAGCCACGTTAACGTCACGCTCACCGGTCGTGTGTATTCGTTTACCAACTCTGACTTGTTCTATTCCGATGGCGTCGCGATTATGCCGGTTATCAGCTTTACGGCTAACGGCAGTCGTTATAATTCCCGCACCAATCGCGCCGGGCTCCCAACATAAACCCCAGCCACCAGAATATCTTTCGTCACCACGCTGCCTGCGCCAATCACCGCGCCGCTGCAAATATGCTCCGTCAGGATAGTGCTGCCGCTGCCTATGGTAACGTTATCGCCGAGGGTAATGGCTATCCAGTTCTCCGGGTTGGGGTCTGGCCTGCCGCTGCGAAACAGGTCGTTGGCGAAGGTGACGCCGTGGCCGATAAAGCAGTTTTTGCCGGTGGTGACATTTTCGCACAGGAACGAGTGGGACTGGACGCGGGTACCAGAGCCGATCATGCAGTGGCGCTGGATCTCAACAAAAGGCCCGACGAATACGCCGCTCTGCAGCGTGCATTCGTAGAGGTTGACCGGCTCCACAATGGTGACGTCGTCGCTGGCAATTACGTCGCGGATACCGCTTTTTAGTATTTTCATAGTGGTCTGCCCCGGTGAATAGAATGAATTTTATTGAGCATAACTCATGGGCTTTTATGATCCCAATTTATCGTAGAGCCATTGGTGGCGATATAAATCAACATTTCTGATATGAACAAAATCGCAATTAAGAAATCTGAATTCAGACTCTTAATAATGTACAACATTTACACAGTGGCAAGCGACTGTTTATCATGCCTGGCTACCGGGATGGAAGAGACAACAATATACAAGGACGTGATTTATGTCGGCCTTACAATTTCCCTGCAAGATATTTGAAACCCAGAAAAAGATGGATGATAAAAACGCCAAAGATATGAAGTCCGGCGATCTGTCCGAAATCGATCTGAAGGCAAAATTCCACCTGACAGATATTTCTACAAGTGTAAATCCTTACACGTTGACGGAGATCCCTTCATATGAGCATCCGATGGTGCAGTTCTTTCTCCCTAAGAAGGAGGTAAAAAAACTGACAAAATGGGAGTGTGCTCGCATCCTCTTTGATGAGTTCCGGTATTTATCACGTCCTTTTTCGAGGGACGGTCCTTACACATCTTTGATCGAACTAATGATCACGCACATGCAAAAGTGTGGCGGGAAGTCTTTCTGTCATCCATTACTGAACAGTGCGCTGAAGGAGCAAATATTGAGCGATCGCTCGGAGGAAAACAGTACGCGGCTCCGCCTAAAGGTACTAATATTGACTGGGATAGAAAATGCTATCCAGCAGAACAAAAAAAGGATCTGAGTGAGGCTATTATGAACGGCAGGCTGCCTAAATTCGATCGTCTTCGAGATCGGGTGAATGGCATGGGGATTACCGTGCATGATACCTGGGCAACGCATATCACAATTAAGTCCCTAGCGATTGATAACGAAAAATATCACGCTGAAATTCACTATAAAGTTCAGGATCATTTTGGATTGGATGATGATGATATTTTAAAAATAAAATTCAAAAACATTCGATTATTTCGCATATGGTTTGTCCTGCAACGCTACAGCGAGTTTGCCTTCAAACCCTTTATTACCAATATGGAAGCCACTATTCATATTATTGGGAAGCGCAATGGAATTAAAAAATAAAATAATAATTAGCCTGTTATTATCTGGTGGTGTTTTTTTAGAGGGTTACTTATGGTTGTTATTTCGTCCGGTAGAAATTATTGCCGTACACCAGAGAAATAGCTATAGCGATGTCTTAGTAAGTAACTTTCCTTTTACTAACAAAGGTAAAATAGACTGGTGGTTGAAAAATAAAGAAATGCTAAAGACGAAGTATGATATTCCTAAGCCTTCATCCTACGGTAGTTCTAGTGTTGTTTTTTGGCTGTTTAATGATGGTTATAAAGAAGAGGGGAAATATGATCGGCTTTGTTTCAATGATATGGCAACAAAAGGAAACTGCATTGATAAAAACACAGTGCTTACTGTCGGTAATAGCAAGAGGTATGGAACCAGATTTACTCTCTCCGATGGGATTTATCGAATTGATGAAAATGGCAGGGTTATAAAAATCAATAAATAATGGTTGGTTGTACGGCAGAGATATTGATAAGAAATTTTAATTATAAAGGTTTAATAAGCATGACAGTACCCGAATTGTTGAGACGTAGTATACAGGGACTAAAATTTCTAGCTGGCGGTCTATTGGCTGGATACTGCTTATGGTTAGCATTTCGACCGGTAGAAATTGTTGCTGTTCATCAGAGAAATAGTTACAGCGATGTATTAGTGGAAGGTTTTCCTTTTACAAAAAAAGGGAAAGTACACTGGTGGTTGAAAAACAAAGCCATGCTCAAAGAAAAATATGGTGCTCCAGGGCCAGAGAAGGATGGTTTTTATGTAATTACATTTTGGTATTTTGGGGACGGTTATGTAGAAACGGATGGTTACGATCGGCTATGTTTTGACGATCTGGATCCACCGTTAAATTGCATCGATAAAGATAAAGCTTTTACGGTGTGGCAGGATAGATATAAAAATACAGTAGTTATTTTTCGTGATGGTCAATATCGATTAAGCGAAAAAGGGGATCTGATAAAATATCAGTGAACGCCCGTTCCCCTGAAGACAACTCCGTCAGCACAAAGCCCCGGCCTTTCAGACAGGACTTTGCATGCCGCTACTTCGTATAAAACTTATAAGTCGCCGTATAAGGCACTTTCAGCGTCGCGCCAAAGGTCGCCGGGTCGCAAACCGTGGGGCCGGTTACGCCGCCACGAGTTTCCACGCGCTGGATGTTGCTCACGTTGGCAAACAGGCCTGGCTGCGTTTCGGAAGCGCCGGTCAGCAGCAGCCATGGAATCGAGCCTTTATCTTTCGACGGGCGAGTGGCGCTTAGCGCTCCGGCCACCACGCTGCCGTCCGTCCCCTGTCAGTGTGGGCCGTCGAAGTGTTTGCCGACGAGGTGCTTCAGGCCTTTGTCGCTGAACATAACCGGCTCAATCACGGTAACGTCTTCGCTGGCAATCACGTCGCGGATGCCGCTTTTCAGGATTTTCATCTTGGTTTGTCCTGGCGAATAAAGTGGTCTCCATTAGACAGAGGTCACTGCCCAACGGCCACAACTTTTTGCAATCACCGGCTACATAACATTTTTTTATCCCATAAATTTCTAAGCGCCAAATTCTGACTATCGAAAAATAAGAAATCGGGACATAGATTATATTGAGCGTTGGTTTTATGCTGTGGAAAAGCAAACCTTAAGGAAAAGGAATGAGCGCACAGGCGGAAGAGGGCAGCCTCAGAAGAATGACATTGGGCGAAATTGCAATGGCTCGCCGGGTTTTCGGAGATTCAATTTCTTACAGCCGAGTATGGATTCATTGCGACAGCTATCTCCCGTTCGGCCTGCAGAAACAAAACTACGCGATGACGCCAAACGGAGAATTGTGGTACCGCAAGACGATGTATAAAGATGATTTCTCATCTGGCAGCGTCTTTCTTGAAGATAAATATGTTTTTATCCATGAGCTGGGCCATGTGTGGCAACATCAACACGGGCAATGGGTAAGGCTAAGGGGGGCTTTTAGCTGGGCGGCTGAATATACCTATAAATTAGATAAAGAGGCGCTAACAGATTATTCCCTGGAGCAGCAGGCCTCCATTTTAGCGGATTACTGGCTGTTATTGGTTTATGGTATAGACGCGTGGTCCTACTACCAAAGGCCCGGGCGGATGGGGAAATACAGAGGTACAGACAGTAGCCGTGAAGTTCCGGTGCTGTATCGCAAAATAGTCACAGGGAAGGTGAGAACAACGCTATGAGAAAATGTTTGTTAGCCGCTGCCGTGCTCTTGCTGGCCGGGTGTCCTGGTCCGGGCGACAGAATGGTGCCGCGTCAGCCTGCAGAAGTCGTGGCCAAAGGTAATATTGTTTGCGTGGTGTCTCCTCTTGGCAGCGGCGAGCGCATAACGGCCGTACAAATTAACGAAGGGCATGGGAACGTGCAGTACAAGACTTTCGATGATGCTCCAGTTTATGTCGCGAAGGGAGACTGTCTGCCCGCCTTTGGTTTTACCTTCTCTCCCGGCAAAAAATACTCAGTCGCTTACGATGTAAAATCTGATAATTCTTCCTCTCATCTGGTCACAGCAGAGTTTTCTATCACGGAGAACGCTTCCGGCGGAATAAGTATTCAGCACCCGAATTAGTGCTTACTCTCTGAATTGATCCCAGCAGCATAAAGCCCTGGCAGTAAGGCCAGGGCTTTATGCTGCTACTTCGTATAGAACTTATAAGTCGCCGTATAAGGCACTTTCAGCGTCGCGCCGAAGGTCGCCGGGTCGCAAACCGTGGGGCCGGTTACGCCGCCGTGGATGTCCACGCGCTGGATGCTGCTCACGTTGGCGAACAGGCCCGGCTGTGCGTCTGAAGTGCCGGTCAGCAGCAGCCACGGAATCGAGCCTTTATCTTTCGACGGGCGAGTGGCGCTTAGCGCGCCGGCCACCATTTTGCCGTCCAGCATGCCTGGCCCGCAGTTCGGATTAGTGTACACGTGGAAGCCGTGAATGCCCGGCGGCAGGCCTTTCAGGGTACCGGCTCCGATCTAGCAGTGGCGCTGGGGAGCGACGTAAATCAACATCTCTGATATGAATAAAATCCCAATTAAGAAATCTGAATTCAGACTCTTAATAATGTACAACACTTACACAGCGGCTAAAGACTGCTTATCATGCCTGGCTACCGGGATGGTAGAGACCAAAATATACAAGGACGTGATTTATGTCGGCCTTACAATTTCCCTGCAAGATATTTGAAACCCAGAAAAAGATGGATGACAAAAACGCCAAAGATATGAAGTCCGGCGATCTGTCCGAAATCGATCTGAAGGCAAAATTCCACCTGACAGATATTTCTACAAGTGTAAATCCTTACACGTTGACGGAGAGCCCTTCATATGAGCATCCGATGGTGCAGTTCTTTCGCCCTAAGAAGGAGGTAAAAAAACTGACAGAATGGGAGTGCACTCGCATCCTCTTTGATGAGTTCCGGTATTTATCACGTCCATTTTCGTGGGACGGTCCTTACACATCTTTGATCGAACTAATGATCACGCACATGCAAAAGTGTGACGGGAAGCCCTTCAGTCATCCATTACTGAATAGTGCGCTGGAGGAGCAAATATTGAGCGATCGCTCGGAGGAAAACAGTACGCGGCTCCGTCTGAAGAAAGTTTTTGATATCCAAATTGATTGGGAGCGTAGATGTTATCCTGCAAAATATAAAAATGAGCTAACAGAAACAATTATGAACGGAATACTACCAAAATTCGATCGTCTTCGGGATCGGGTGAATGGTATGGGAATTACAGTGCATGATACCTGGGCAACGCATATCACAATTAAGTCCCTAACGATTGATAACGAACAATATCACGCTAAGGTTCACTATAAAGTTCAGGATCATTTTTGATTGGATGATGATGATATTTTAAAAATAAAATTTAAAAGTATTCGATTATTTCGTATATGGTTTGTCCTGCAACGCTACAGCGAGTTTGCCTTCAAACCCTTTATTACCAATATGGAAGCCACTATTCATATTATTGGGCGGCGAAATGCAGTTAAAAAATAAAATGATGGTGGGTTTTTTCTGTCTGGCTGGATGTATAGTGGCGGTATACTGCTTATGGCTGTTCTTTCGATCTGTTGAAATCGTCGCTGTTAATCAGAGAAATAACTACAGCAGTATTTTGGTCAAGAACTTCCCGTTCACAGACAAAGGTAAGATTGACTGGTGGTTAGAAAATAAGGATGCACTTAAAGCAAAGTATGATATTCCAAAGCCTGCATCTTATGAGGCTTTTACTATCACTATTTGGCTTTTTAAGGATGGCTATAAAGAAGAGGGTAAGTATGACAGGCTTTGTTTTGATGATATGAATACCAAAATAAACTGCATTGATAAAAACTCTGTTTTTACTATAAGGAAAAGTAAAAACAGAGGAATTACATTTACTGTGGATGATGCTATTTATCGAGAGGAAGAGAACGGTAAGATTGTCAGGCTTGAATATTAGAATATAATGTCTGCAGTTTTGAATAAACAGAAAATGCTTTATATTTTAGTCAGTTTTTTGGAGTGATTAAATTGAAAGGTAACATAATAAGGGGACTGAAATTTCTAGCTGGCGGTCTATTGGCAGGATATTGCTTATGGTTAGCATTTCGACCGGTAGAAATTGTTGCAGTTCATAAGAGAAATAGTTATAGCCACATTTTAGTGAAAAACTTCCCCTTAACAAATAAAGGTAAAGTACACTGGTGGTTGAAAAATAAAGATATGCTCAAAGAAAAATATGATGTTCCAGGTACAGGGAAAGATGCTTTTTTGAAATTATATTTTGGTATTTTGGGGACGGTTATGTAGAAACGGATGGTTACGATCGGCTATGTTTTGACGATCTCGAGCCACCGTTAAATTGCATCGATAAAGATAAAGCTTTTACGGTGTGGCAGGATAGATATAAAAATACAGTAGTTATTTTTCGTGATGGTCAATATCGATTAAGCGAAAAAGGGGAGCTGATAAAATATCAGTGAACGCCCGTTCCCCTGAAGACAACTCCATCAGCACAAAGCCCCGGCCTTCCGACCAGGACTTCGCAGGCTGCTACTTCGTATAGAACTTATAAGTCGCCGTGTAAGGCACTTTCAGCGTCGCGCCAAAGGTTGCCGGGTCGCAAACCGTGGGGCCGGTTACGCCGCCACGGGTGTCCACACGCTGGATGCTGCTCACGTTGGCGAACAGGCCTGGCTGGGCCTCTGAGGTGCCGGTTAGAAGCAGCCATGGAATCGAGCCTTTATCTTTCGACGGGCGAGTGGCGCTTAGCGCGCCGGCCACCACGCTGCCGTCCGTGGCCTGCCAGTGTGGGCCGTCGAAGTGTTTGCCGACGAGGTGCTTCAGGGCTTTGTCGCTGAACAGATCGGCTTCCGGGGCCTGGAATACCCAGCTCCCGGTTTTGGCTTCGGCGTCCGCCGCCGCGCAGCGGTAGATCTGCACGCCTCGGGCATAAAGCTCGGTTTGCAGGTGCTCACCTTTGGGCGCGTCGATGGAGGTATCAGCCGCGTTCGCCAGGGTCGGAAGTCCGCCCATCATCAGCGTGAAGCACGCCGTCGTTAAGAAGCGCTTGCTCATGACGTCACTCCGCAAACCATACGCGCACCGCCGCCGCCGAGCATTGCCGGATGGTCAGAGTGGTTGTCGCCGCCGGCGTGGATCATCAGCGAGTGGCCTTTTAAGTCTGACATGCGCAGGCGAGGAGCCAGCACCGGATAGGTCGCGGTACCGTCGCTGTCGACGTACAGCGCAGGCAGATCGCCGAGGTGGCCGTTGCCCCACGGGCCTTCATGTTTGCCGGTGTGGGCCGGATCAAGGTGGCCGCCCGCCGCCAGGCCAGCCACCATTTTGCCGTCCTGCATGGCGGGGCCGCAGTTCGGATTAGTGTGAACGTGGAAGCCGTGAATGCCCGGCGGCAGGCCTTTCAGGTTCGGCGTAAAGACCACGCCGTACTGGGTGGCGTGGTATTCAATGGTGCCCGCCGGGGTGGAAGTGCCGCTGGCGTCGACGGTGTTCATGGCGACAGTGGCGGCCTGTGCCAGCCCGGTGCAGGCGAGGGCGGTAATACTCAGCGCCAGTTTTAATGTTTTTAACTTATTCATCGTTTAACCCCGTACTTTTATTAGAAGGTGCAAAAAACAGATGTCGCAAAATTTTGTGCTGCGGGCTTATACGCGGCAGTCAGCTGGTTATAACAAACTGTTTTGCGAGTTGTTTGATTGCTCTGATAGGTAAAGTTGTGGGTTGAAATTCAGCGTGAAGATTTTTAAAAATAATATTTTCATGAGGTTATCCTGTGGTCTTGAGCGATTAAAGGGAGCGGCCTGAATGAAAATAAAAACGGATAAGGCAGTAAAAAGAGAGAGTGAAAAAGACCTGCTAACGATCGTTAAAAATTATCTCGCTGCTGTGCCTGAAATAAAGTGTAGATGAATACGCTGAGGGAGTTGAAAGCGGTCGCTGAAAATCGCGAGATTTTTAAAAAGCTTTTTATTTTCATCCGGCTTGATAAATGAGATATATTTGAACGGGAAAAAGGGCCGCTAAGCGGCCCTTGATGTGAATAAAACGATTCAAGCCAGAGGCCGGGAGCCGATCGAGCGGGCGCTCTTGATCCACGCCATGGACCCCATCACCGCAATGGCCGTCAGCAGGATGTACTCGAGCGACATGGCATATACGCCCTGAATGGCGTAAATCACCACGCTAATCACGTCGATAACCACCCAAAGCAGCCAGTTTTCGACGTATTTACGCGTCATCAGCACCATCGCGGCAATCGACAGGATTAGCATCGCGGAGTCCCACAGCGGGAAGGCATCCGGCTGGAGCTGCGGCATCTGAACCGGGACGCCAAGACTCTGCATAATGCCCACTGCGATGTGGGTCAGCACGGCGAAGACCGGGTCGATAAAGAAGGTCATCAGCGCGATGGCAACCAGGCAAACCGCCGCCAGCGTGAACGCCTTGCTGCGCGGCAGCCAGCGGATCTTCAGCGCGGCCTCGTTGGCCTCGTTCTGGCGGCTCCACGCGTACCAGCCGTAAAGGTTGGCGGCGAAGAAGAACACCTGCAGCAGCAGGCTGGCGTAAAGCTGGATCTGGAAGAAGATCGCCGCAAACAGCGTGACGTTAATCAGGCCGAACAGGTAGTTGATGATCTTCTCTTTGCTGGCGAACCAGATGCAGAGCAGGCCGAAGACGGTGCCGATGGCCTCGATCCACGAGAGCGCGTAGCCGCCCTCGCCGAGCGGAATGGTGACCATCACATTCTTAATGCTGAAGAAATCCATGATTACTGCTCCTGGCTGTCAAGGTAGAGCGCTTCGAGGGCGAGTAAAATCTCGCGGGATTCACCCTGCAGGCAGGAGTGTTCCTGCTGCTGGTAGTTGTTAATGCCTTCTTCCAGATTGCCGCTGTGCTCAACCACCACGTTAAGCACGGAGGCGATGCGCAAACCGCGCAATGCGCCAACTACCATCAACGGTGCCGTTTCCATATCCGCAGCCAGAATGCCCTTGCCGGACCAGAACTGGTTAATCTCGTCTTCGCGTTCGGTGTAGAAGCTGTCGTGGCTGCGCACATAGCCGCAGTGGCTGGCGTAGCCCTGGTGCTTGGCCTGCTGAGTCAGGTGGTGCACCAGGCCGATGTCCGCGCAGGCCGGGTAGCCTTTGTCGATGTACATCTGGCTGGTGCCTTCGTCCCGCACGGCGGCGGTGGCGATCACCAGGTCGCCGAGGCGGATGTGGTTTTGCATCGCTCCGCAGCTGCCGATGCGGATGAGATTGGTGACGCCAATCTGGCGCAGCTCTTCCACGGCGATGGCGGTAGAAGGCCCGCCCATGCCGGTGGACATCACCAGCACTTCCACGCCGCGGAACCAGCCGCGCAGGGCGCGATATTCCCGGTTGCTGCCGAAGTCTTCCACGTTGTCCAGAAACTGCGCGACGTGTTCCACGCGTTTCGGATCGCCCGGCAGGAGCGCATAACGGGCGTGCGTCATCTCCCGGCTGAGCCGGATATGGGGCTGGAGTTGGGTCATGATAGTTACCTGGCGTTAAACGAGCCATTTGGGATGGCTCAGGATTGGCTGCTGTTATTTAATGTTCGGCGTGCTGGCGCAGGCGCTGAGGGTCGAGAACCTGAATCTGCTCGCCGTGAATCGCAATGATATTGTCTTCCCGCAGTTCGGATAAAATGCGGTTAATGCTGCGCGGAGCCACCGCAAACTGCTCGCTTAATTGCTGCTTATTAAGCGGAATACTGCCCTGTATTTGCTGGTATTTCTGCCACAGCACCAGGCAAAGACGCTGATGTAACGAATAAAGAATGTCTTCCCCGGCCTTTTTGGAGAGCTGATAATATTGATCGCTCACGGCCTGTAATATTTTTTGATTAAAGTAATTGTCTAACCCCAGCCAGCGAATAAACTCTTCCCGCGTCAGCACTAAAAGCGCCGCGTCGCTAACCGTTTCTACCGAGCAGATGTATTGCCGTCGCTCGAAGATTTCCAGCTCCCCCAGAATGTCGCCTTTTTTATAGAGCGCCTGGGAATATTTTCGCCCGTCGTCGGCGGTGGTGAAAACGTCGATTTCCCCTTTAACAATCAGGTGGAATTCATCGCAAATTTCCCCCTGGCGAAAAATCAGCGAGCCGCGTGGGTAATGTTTTAGCTGCCAGCTGCGCAGAATATCCAGCGGGCAATACTTCAGCAGCTCATACAGCACCGGGTCGCCGGTCACGCGTTCAATGACGTTCAGCCAGTCGCCGGGTCTGTTCTCGTTTTTCATGCTGTTCACTATAAAATTTCCCGTCAAATAAGGACAGGACGCCCGTCCCGCGTTGCCCACAGATTAGCGTGAAAACTGCCAGCGGGATCTTAAATCCGCATCGTGGCCGGGACATTTGTCCCGCCAGGGCGCAGGTGGGGTGGGCGATTTGTTTGTTTTTCGTACATACTGTTTTTGACGTTCACCCAATCTATTAACTGTTTATGATTTTAATCAAGGAGTTAACATGTCTGGTTGGTTCGAATTAAGCAAAAGCAGCGACGGGCAGTTTAAGTTCGTGCTCAAGGCGGGCAATGGCGAAGTGGTCCTCACCAGCGAGCTGTATAAAACCCGCGCCTCGGCGGACAACGGTATCGCCTCCGTGCGAACCAACAGCCCGCTGGAGGAGCGCTACGACAAGAAGGTTGCCAGCAACGGGAAGTTCTACTTCAACCTCAAGGCCGGCAATCATCAGGTGATTGGTACCAGCCAGATGTACGCCACGGAGCAATCCCGGGATAAAGGCATTGCCTCGGTGAAAAATAACGGTGGAACCGAAACGGTGAAAGACAAGACTTAACCGGAACCAGGGCGGCGGGGCAATCCGCGAGCATTCACCTGGGTGATGTTTTCGCGTGATGCTGCCCCGGCCGCCTTTTCCCGGTCGCAGCCTCAATGGCTTGTTGTTTATCGCCGGGAGCCTGGCCGTAAAAATGAAAGTTGAATCCTCCCCTGCGGCGTATCGCCCTTTAGAACTTCACCTGTCCATAGCGAGTCAAACGCCCGGCACGGATCTCCCGCAGCTTGTCTCACACATCAAAGGCAAAACCGGCATCGTGCCTGAGCACCTTATCCCGCTTCAAAAAGTCGCCTCGGAACACAATTGCATCATTGCCGTTCGCCCGGTGGACAAGCTGGCAACGGCGCTGATTGAGGCCGGGTATCCGACCAAAGGATTTCACATCAAGGGGAAAAGCGCCTCGTGGGGGCCGCAGGCGGGGTTTATCTGCGTGGAGCAGCGGTTCAGCAAGCTGGAGAATGCCTCGCCCGAGCGAATCGCGAAGTTTAACCTGCAAACGCAGGCCTGCATTGTTGACGGGCATGCTGCCGCCGTGCCGCTGGAAGTTTCCCAGAGCCGCCTGCACGACCTGTTTGAGCAGGGGCTTATCGACAAGCTGTCACCTGAGAGCGCCGGCGGCGTGAGTCATCTCAGGGCCAGCGGGCCGGGCGGGGAGCTTTATGCGTTTGAGGCCCGGCGCCTGCCGGGCAGCGGAGAAGCGCGGTATCAAATTTCCCATCACGGTGTACCCCTGCAGGTGCTTGCCCCACACGCTGAAGCCCGGCCCTTCACCGCGGATTATGATCTGCTGGTCATCGCCCCGCACGTCAGCGAGTTAGGGCCTGAGGATAATTTGCAGGTGCCGGATGTGTCGCATCAGGTATTTCGCCAGCGGCTGGAAAATTACCGCACGCTGCCTGAGCACCAGGCGCTGGTGGGGGACGGGGAAAAAGTGGTGCATCACGCAACGGACAGCGCCAACCCGGTTACCGATCCTGAGAGCAACTACCCGGCCACGTTCGCGCTGCCCCATAAAATCGGGCGCTTTGCACCTTTGTGCATTATTGAAAACAAAGACGATCTTGCGGAGCTGGTGCTTCAGGCCAAGAACGCGGGCTACCACGTGCCGCTGAATCCGCTGTGGGAAAAGGAGGTCCTTGGCGTGCGCAGCGACAGGTTTACTGCCGCAAAGTTAACGCTGGAGGCGGCGCAGTTCACAAGGCCGATTCGGCAGCGCTAAAGTCGCGTTTCGATATATCGCAGGGAGAAATCCCAAAAGCGCATTCATTGTTCAAAAAATAATCGTCGGCGGGTCGATACTGAAACCAGAAGCATATGACTTACCCAAAAGTTAACTCACAGAGGGATATGCTGATGAACAGAGATCTACAGGCAGTAAAGAATTTTGATTTTCTGGCGCGCAGCTTCGCGCATATGCAGGCTTCGGGGCAGCAGGTGAATCTCCAGGCCGTGACAGGCAACATGAGCCGTGAGCAGAAAACGTGGTTCTGCGAACGCTTCAACCAGTATTGCGAAGAAGAATTCCGGGCCGCCGAGCTCGAACATTGAAATAACGGGCCATGCGGCCCGTTAAAGTTGCAGACAAAGAAGGAAAAAGCGTGGTTTTTCCTTCTTTGTGGCGAGCAGCCGAAAATCAATGGATTGATTCTCCAGTTTATTTTCAGGTAACAGATTGCAGAACTTTATCCGCATGAGCTTTGTCATCAGTCTCGACGGGCCAGATGGCCCGTTATCTGTTTTAGCCCTTCAAAACGCCTGTTTCATCCAGACTCTCGTCAATTACCTGTTATCCGGCTGGGCGCGAACGTTGTTCAACCCGCTGGTGTTGATCCGGTATGGCAGCCCGTTGCTGGATTTAATCAGCTTCTTGGTTCTGAGCTTTTTGAACACGGCCAGCGTGCAGTCGCTAAGCAGTAACCCTTCGCGGGAGTAACATTCAACGGCGGTGACGCGGCCTGACGAGTCGCGAGTGTGAACGATGCGTCCCCCTTTCGCTAAAATGTGAAGGGTACGCTGTTCCTGACGGGATAAATTCATGCTGAAAAACCTTTTATCATCATGTGCAAAACGTGCCAACACAACGCGTGTGTTCGCATAAGAGTTAAGCGCAGTGATAATCAGTCCGGCCTGTGACAGGCGGGGCACTGATTATCAGATGATGACATTCTCCAGCATCAAGCCTCTGAGTAAGTTCGGTAGAAACAACGGGCGGATAATAACACAGAAAAACTAAAGGGAAATAATTAAGGGATCCAGTTGTCCCACGCTGGCTGCGGCGAAAGCTCCCCCACAAGGAAATCAATAAACGACCTGACCTTAGGATTGCTGTATTTGCTCGGGAAATAGAGGGCGTACAGCGCATGGGTTTCGTAAGTGATGATGCCGTCCAGCAGCAGCGGGGTTAGTTCATCCTTTTGAATATGGTCGCCAATCAGATAGGTGGGCAGGTAGGCGACGCCCTGATTTTCCAGTACGGATTTAAGCAGTACCAGGCTGCTGTTGGCCTGGATTGGCGTACGCATTTTTACCAGGTGCTGCCGTTCGTGCTCGTCTGTAGTTTTAATCTGCGGTGTCAGCCCTGGGTAAACCAGGCAGTCGTGCGTGACCAGATCCGTGCGTTTGCCCGGCATCCCTTTCTTGCTGAGGTAGTCTGCGGTGGCACAGTAAGCCCAGCGAACTGGAGCCAGTTTGCGCATGGCGTAATTTTGCGGCGGAGAGGTGGATATTCGCAGGGCGATATCGAAGTCGGATTCATTAAGATTAATAAAGTTATCGTTGAGATCAATATAAAGATTCACATCGGGGAAGTTCGCCCGGTATTTATCAACAAGGTTGACCAGCCTGGCGTAGCCAAACGCAATAGAACAGGTGATGCGCAATTCACCCTGCGGATTGTTGTAATAGCTTGATGTGGTATTTAGCGTGTCGTCGAATTCTTTAATTAACTTATTAGCGCGGTTAAACAAATATTGCCCCGCATCGGTTAGCGTGATGCTGCGGGTCGTTCTTTTGATAAGCGTTGTGCCCAGTAAATCCTCCAGCGCCGCCAGGCTCTTGCTCACCGCCGAAGGCGACACGCTGAGCTGTGCCGCCGCTTCAGACAGCCCGCCGCAATCGATAATTTTGACGAATACCTCGAGATGCTTGAGTGAAATTGGCGCGCTCATTTTTTCCTTTTATTCACAAGTGATTTGAGGAAACGGTATTAATTCCCCATACCAATCCAATTTCAAAAGTGTAACTATTGCGCTGTAGTAAATAAATAAGTTGGAAAATGAATTTTATACATTATTAGTGATTTTCATCACAAAAGTCCGGGGATTTAATTACAGCAGTTGGTAATTGTGATTTTCGTCCCAGTTATTATTACTTTTATTGAGAAGGTATCCTTTATGTGGACACGCCTCGAACCTTACAAATCATCTTTTGTTCTTTTATTTGCTCTCATTGTCGGCGGCTTGCTGGGTATTTATGCCCCAACTTACGCCATTAAATTACAACCTGTCGGGCAAATATTCCTCAACCTGTTGTTTGTGATTATTGTGCCGCTGGTTGGCGTCAGCGTGATGTCATCTATTGCCGGCATGACCGACCTTAAACGGTTAGGCCGCATCATGGTGGTTATTTTTATTGTTTCCATCGCCATGGCGCTTATTCCCGCCGCAGGCATTGTGCTGCTGGCGCTTTGGTACAACCCGGCACATGGCGTGACCATCGATCTTTCCCATTCGGTGAAAGGCGGCTCAGGGGAGATGGATTTTGTCAGCATGGTGACCACCAGCGACTTTGTCGGGTTGTTCTCCAAGTCGAACATCCTGGCGCTGATCGTGATTGCGATTATCGCCGGTGTAGCGATTGGTCAGTCGGCGGATGCGGGTAAACGCATCGCCGCTCTGCTGCAGGACGCCAATACCGTTATCATGAAAATTGTCTCTATTATCATGAAGGTGGCACCTGTCGGCCTGGGCTGCTACTTCGCTGCAACCATGGCGAGCCAGGATGCTTCGCTGCTGATGACCTTCGCTCGAGCCATCGGATTATTTATGGCGGCAACGCTTATCTATTACGTGCTTGGCTCCATTTTCTATTCGTGGATTGGCGGCGGGCTTCCGGCAGTAAAAGCGTTCTGGAAACACGCGATTGAACCTTCCGCGACCGCGCTGGGCACCTGCTCTTCGCTCGGTACTCTGCCGGTTACGCTGCGTGCGGGCAAGGCTATGGGCATCAACCCTGAAATCGTCGATGTCTCGATTCCGCTGCTGGTGAACCTCAATAAAGGCGGCGTGGCGATGATTGCCGCGTTGAAAATCGTCTTTATCTATTCAGTTCTTGGCCTGCCATTTACCAGCGAAACCTTCTTCCTCGCGATGCTGATTGCCGTGCTGTCGGCCATCATCGTTGGCGGCGTGCCGGGCGGCGCGTTCCTCGGGGAGATCTTTATTGTCACGACGCTGGGGCTGCCGATGGAAGCCATCCCGCTGCTGGTGGTGCTTGGCACCATTACCGATGCACCGGCCACGCTCATCAACGTGATCCACGATCTTAATGCGGCACAAATCGTGGAACGCTTCGCCGGAAAGAAGCGTGGTGAACCGGAAACCAGCGCTCCGCTGGCCGCAAACAGCCTCGCTGGCTAAGCCCTCTGAATGGAATGAATCAGGAAATAACGGGAGAATTTTATGAAACAGAAAAGTCATCTTGAAACTCAGCTGATCGTCGCCGGGCGTGAAAAACGCTACACCCAGGGGGCGGTAAATGCGGTTATCCAGCGCGCGTCCTCGCTGGTATTTGACAGCGTGAAAGCCAAAAAATTTGCCACTGCCAACCGGGCAAACGGCGAACTGTTCTATGGCCGCAGAGGCACGCTGACGCATTTTTCCTTCCAGAAGGCGATGACGGAGTTAGAAGGCGGTGCCGGGTGCTCGCTTTATCCGTGCGGCGCGGCGGCGGTCACCAATGCGATTCTGGCTTTTGTCAGCGGCGGAGATCATATCCTGATGACCGGCGCGGCCTATGAGCCAACGCAGGATTTCTGCAACAAGATCCTGAGCAAATTCAACGTCTCAACAACGTATTACGATCCGCTGATTGGCGCCGGGATCGCTGAGCTCATCCAGCCGAATACCCGCGTTGTTTTCCTTGAGTCTCCGAGCTCAATTACCATGGAGGTTCAGGACGTGCCCGGCATGATTAAGTCTATTCGCGCCGTTAACCCAGAAATTGTTGTCATGCTGGACAATACCTGGGCCGCCGGGGTGCTATTCCGTGCGCTGGATTGTGGTGTAGATATCTCGATTCAGGCCGGGACCAAATACACCATCGGCCATTCGGACGGCATGTTGGGGACGGCGGTTGCCAACGAACGCTGTTGGGATCGCCTGCGTGAAAACTCGTACCTGATGGGCCAGACGCTGGATGCCGATACGGCGTATATGGCTGCCCGTGGCCTGCGCACGCTGGGGGTGAGGTTGAAGCAACATGAGGAAAGCAGCCTCGCGATTGCCCGCTGGCTGTCGGCTCATCCGCTGGTGGAACGGGTTAACCATCCCGCGCTGGCTGAATGTCCGGGACATGCGTTCTTCGAACGCGACTTTTCCGGCAGCTCCGGCCTGTTCTCCTTTGTGCTAAAACAGCGCCTGACGGACGAGCAGCTTGCGGGTTACCTGGATAATTTTACGCTGTTCCATATGGCGTATTCCTGGGGCGGGTTTGAGTCACTGATCCTGGCCAACCAGCCGGAAGAGCTGAACGACATTCGTCCGGCAGGCAAAGTTGACTTCAGCGGCACGCTGGTGCGAGTCCATATTGGCCTGGAAAACGTTGAAGAACTGATTGCTGACCTGGAAGCCGGTTTTACCCGCATCGCCTGATTCCCTCTTTTGCCGCCCGCAAGGGCGGCTTTCTCGCCCGAGTTATTCTGCTATTTCCTTTGTTTTGGAATAAAATATTCGTGATTGTGTTCACGCACATGGAATAAAATATTCCATACTATGCACAACAGAACACACATAACGGATGTCCCGATGAAAATTAACTTAACCAAACTGGTCACCGAAGGCCGCAATCCGGCCAGCGCGGAAATCGACACTCTGCCCACCTTAGAGATGCTTAAAGTTATTAATAATGAAGACAAGCAGGTGCCGCTGGCGGTGGAAGCCACGCTGCCGCAGGTCGCTCAGGTTGTCGATAAAGTGGTGGCGGCTTTCGCCCAGGGCGGCAGGCTGATTTACAGCGGCGCAGGAACGTCCGGCCGTCTGGGGATCCTGGATGCAAGTGAGTGCCCGCCAACCTTTGGCACGCCGCGTGAGCAGGTCGTCGGGCTGATTGCCGGTGGGCACCCGGCCATTTTGCAGGCGGTAGAAAACGCCGAAGACAACCGTGAAATGGGTGAGCAGGATCTGCGTAACCTGAACTTCAGCGCGCGTGACGTGCTGGTAGGGATTGCCGCCAGCGGGCGCACGCCTTACGTACTGGGCGCTATGGCCTATGCAAAAAGCGTGGGGGCCACCGTCGCCGCAGTCTCCTGTAATCCGGGCAGCGAAATGAGCCTGGCGGCGGATATCGCCATTGAACCGGTCGTCGGCCCGGAAATCGTCACCGGCTCTTCACGCATGAAGGCCGGGACGGCGCAAAAGCTAATCCTGAATATGATCACTACCGGGTCGATGATTCGCAGCGGCAAAGTCTACGGCAACCTGATGGTGGATGTGGAAGCCACCAACGCCAAGCTGATCCAGCGCCAGGTCAATATTGTGGTGGCGGCGACCGAATGCAGCCCGGAGCAGGCCGAAGCGGCGCTTAGCGCCTGCCGCCGCCACTGCAAAACGGCGATCTTCATGCTGCTGAGCGGCCTGTCAGCCGAAGAGGCAAGCGATCTGCTGGCGAAAAAACAAGGCTTTATACGTGAAGCATTACGGGGGTTAAACGGGTAGCTATGGCGAAAATCACCGGCTCGATGATGGCAGACATCCTGCGCCTGACGGGCGGCAGCGGCAATATCCTTGTCTGCGGCAACTGCATGACGCGCCTCAGGCTGACGCTCAAAAACAGAGATCTCGTTCAGCACGACGACCTGAAGAAAATCCCCGGCGTGATGGGCGTGGTCAACGGCGACGACCAGCTGCAAATTATTCTCGGCCCCGGCAAAGCGCAAACCGCCAGCGAGCTGATGAATGGCCTGTTAAAGCAGGAGGGCTTAAGCGAGCCGGAGCGTGGCGAAAGCGCGGACCTGGCCGCGCTCGCCAGCCAGAACAAACAGCAGATGAAGGCGAAGCAGAACAGCGCGGTGCATAACTTCCTCACCAAGTTTGCCACCATCTTCACGCCGCTGATCCCGGGCTTTATCGCCGCCGGGCTGCTGCTGGGTATTGCCACGCTGCTGCAGCAAACGCTGATCGTTGAAGGCACAGCGCCTGCGGCCTGGCTGACCCAGCTTATCGCCTATATGAAGGTATTCAGCATCGGGCTGTTTACCTTCCTGAGCATTCTGATTGGCTTCAACACCCAGAAAGCTTTCGGCGGCACCGGCGTGAACGGGGCAATCATCGCCTCGTTGTTTATTCTGCGCTACGTGCCGGAAGGCAAAGTGGGCTACTACGCCGGGATGGATACCTTCTTCGGGCTGGCTATCGACCCGCGCGGCAACATTATTGGCGTGCTGCTGGCCTGTATGCTCGGAGCGTGGATCGAACGCCAGGTTCGACGGATGATCCCGGACAACCTGGATATGATCCTCACCTCGACGATCACCTTATTGATCACCGGGGCGATCACTTTTGTGGCGATCATGCCCATCGGCGGCGAGCTGTTCAAAGGCATGTCCTGGCTGTTTATGCACCTGAACGGCAACCCGTTCGGCACGGCGATTCTGGCCGGGCTGTTCCTGATTGCCGTGGTGTTTGGTATTCACCAGGGATTTGTCCCGGTCTACTTCGCGCTGATGGATGCCCAGGGCTTTAACTCGCTGTTCCCGATTCTGGCGATGGCCGGTGCGGGGCAGGTGGGCGCGGCGCTGGCTCTGTTTGCCCGCTCGCCGAAAGGCTCGGTCCTGCGTACGCAAATCAAAGGGGCGATTATTCCCGGCCTGCTGGGCATTGGTGAGCCGCTGATTTACGGCGTGACGCTGCCGCGCCTGAAGCCGTTTATTACCGCCTGTATCGGTGGCGGCATCGGCGGGTTCTTTATCGGGCTGGTGGCCTGGCTGGGGCTGCCCGTCGGACTGAATACGGTGTTTGGGCCGTCAGGTTTGGTGTCGATTCCGCTGATGACTTCCCATCAGGGGATCTTCGCCGGGATGGCGGTTTACGTTGCCGGGATTGTTATCGCCTATGTGGCCGGGTTTATCATGACCTGGTGTTTTGGCAGTAAGAACGTTGATTTGACTTAAGTTAATATGACTCTTGCCCGCCCGCCTTCTGCGGGCGGCGTTATTCCCGCTCAGCAGCTAACCTTGCCCACTTTTTTTCTAAGGACGGAAAGGCATTAGCGATAATTTTTTATTCTTTTATGGAATCGTTGCCGTTGGAAATACTGCTCTCTCCCCCGAGACAGGAGCAGAATCATGGCAGCAAAACGACACTCACTCTGGCTGGTTGCACTGGCCCTAATTGCGGCTCAGGCCCACGCGGTGGACGTTACCGTGGCGTACCAAACCTCCGCCGAACCCGCCAAAGTTGCGCAAGCCGACGACGCTTTTGCCAAAGATAGCGGGGCGAAAGTGGAATGGCGTAAGTTCGACAGCGGCGCGAGCGTGGTGCGTGCGCTCGCCTCGGGCGATGTGCAAATCGGCAATATCGGCTCCAGCCCGCTGGCCGTTGCCGCCAGCCAAAACGTACCGATTGAAGTCTTCCTCCTGGCCTCCCAGCTCGGTAACTCTGAAGCGCTGGTGGTCAAAAAAGGCATCAAAACGCCGCAGGACCTGATCGGCAAACGCATCGCCGTGCCGTTTATTTCTACTACCCATTACAGCCTGCTGGCTTCCCTCAAGCATTGGGGCATCAAGCCGGATCAGGTTCAAATTCTAAATCTTCAGCCTCCGGCAATTATTGCCGCGTGGCAGCGCGGGGATATCGATGCCGCTTACGTCTGGGCTCCGGCGGTGAACGAGCTGGAAAAAGACGGCAACGTGCTCACGGACTCGGCGCAGGTGGGCAAATGGGGCTCCCCGACGCTTGACGTCTGGGTCGTACGTAAAGACTTTGCTGAAAAACATCCTGATGTGGTCACCGCTTTTGCCCGCAGCGCCGTTGCGGCTCAGAAAGGCTACCTCGACAATCCTGACGGCTGGCTTCAGCAGCCGGACAACCTGAGCAAGCTTTCGCGCCTGAGCGGCGTACCGGAAAACGACGTCCCGGGGCTGGTGAAGGGCAATACCTACCTGACGGCGAAGCAGCAGGTTGAGCAGCTTAGCGGCCCGGTGAATAAAGCCATCGTGGACACCGCGCACTTCCTGAAAGAGCAGGGCAAAGTGCCGGCGGTCGCCACCGATTATAGCCAGTTTGTGACCGACCGCTTCGTGAAGCCGCTGGCGCAGTAAACAGGAGACACGGCGATGCTACAGGTTTCGCATCTCAGCGCGGAGTACGGCGGCAAGCCGGTACTCGACGACATTAATCTGACGGTGGACGAGGGCGAGCTGCTGGTGGTGCTCGGCCCTTCCGGCTGCGGTAAGACCACGCTGCTTAACCTGATCGCCGGTTTCGTTCCCTATCATTCCGGCAGCATTACGCTTCAGGGCAAAACGGTTGCAGGCCCTGGCGCCGAGCGCGGGGTTGTTTTTCAGAACGAAGGGCTGCTGCCCTGGCGATCGGTACTGCATAACGTGGCCTTCGGACTGCAGCTTGCCGGGCAGGCTAAGCCCGAGCGGGAAGAGATTGCGCTCGACATGCTGCGCAAGGTTGGACTGGAAGATAAGGCGAAAAACGCCATCTGGCAGCTTTCGGGCGGGCAGCGGCAGCGGGTGGGCATTGCCCGGGCGCTGGCGACGAAGCCCCAGCTTTTGTTGCTGGACGAGCCGTTTGGTGCGCTGGATGCCTTTACCCGCGAGCAGATGCAAACTCTACTGCTGAAGCTGTGGCACGAAAGCCGTCGGCAGGTGCTGCTGATCACCCACGACATTGAAGAGGCGGTCTTTCTGGCGACGGAACTGGTCTTGCTCTCGCCAGGCCCTGGCCGCGTACTGGAGCGGCTTCAGCTTGATTTTGGCCGTCGCTTTGCCGCCGGAGAGCCGTGCCGAAGCATCAAATCCGATCCAGAATTTATCGCCAAACGTGAATACGTGCTGAGCCGCGTGTTCGATCAGCGGGAGGGCTTCTTATGAGCATAGTGATTCCGGACAAACCCGTGCGCCGCAGGCTTGCCTTGCGCTGGCCGTTTTCGCGTCAGCTTACCCTGAGCGCAACCACGCTGGTGGCGTTGGTGCTGCTGTGGTGGTGGGTGGCGGCGCAGCATTGGATAAGCCCGCTGTTTCTGCCGCCACCGGGGCAGGTGCTGGCGAAGCTTATCACCATCGCCGGGCCGCAGGGCTTTATGGACGCCACGCTTTGGCAGCATCTGGCCGCGAGCCTGGGGCGCATTCTTACCGCGCTTGCCGCTGCGGTGTTGATAGGCATCCCGGTGGGCATTGCAATGGGGCTGAGTCCCACCGTGCGCGGCATTCTTGATCCGCTGATCGAGCTTTACCGCCCGGTGCCGCCGCTGGCCTATTTACCGCTGATGGTGATTTGGTTTGGCATCGGCGAGACATCCAAAATCCTGCTGATTTACCTGGCGATTTTTGCGCCGGTGGCCATGTCCACCATGGCGGGCGTGCGCAGCGCGAAGCAGGTACGCATTCGTGCGGCTCAGGCGCTCGGGGCATCTCGCTGGCAGGTTATCTGGCATGTGATTTTGCCGGGCGCGCTGCCGGAAATTCTGACCGGATTTCGCATTGGGCTGGGCGTGGGCTGGTCCACGCTGGTGGCCGCAGAGCTTATCGCCGCCACGCGCGGGCTGGGCTTTATGGTGCAGTCCGCCGGTGAGTTTCTGGCGACCGACGTGGTGCTGGCCGGGATCGGCGTCATTGCCGTCATCGCATTTTGTTTAGAACTGGGGCTACGGGCGCTACAGCGCCGCCTGACCCCGTGGCATGGAGAAGGGCAATGAGTGAAAAAGTGAACATTAAGCCGTTGGGGCCGTATATCGGGGCGCAGGTTGACGGCGTGGATTTAACGCGCGGCCTGAGCGACAACCAGTTCGAGCAGATTTACCACGCGCTGATCCGCCATCAGGTGCTGTTCTTCCGCGAGCAGGAAATTACGCCCGAGCAGCAGCGCGCGCTGGCTCTGCGTTTCGGCGATCTGCATATTCACCCGGTTTACCCGCATGCCGAAGGCGTGGAAGAAATTATCGTGCTGGATACCCACAACGATAATCCGCCGGATAACGACAACTGGCACACCGACGTGACCTTTATTGAAACGCCGCCTGCCGGAGCGATTCTGGCGGCGAAGCAGCTGCCGGAAACCGGCGGCGATACGCTGTGGACCAGCGGGATTGCCGCTTATGAGGCGCTGTCCGAGCCGTTTAAAAAGCTGTTGTCCGGGCTCGAGGCCGAGCACGATTTCCGTAAATCGTTCCAGGAGTATAAGTACGCCCACAGCGAAGTCGAACACCAGCGCTGGCGCGAAGCCGTGGCGAAGAACCCGCCGCTGCGCCATCCTGTGATTCGCACGCATCCGGTCAGCGGCAAGCAGGCGCTTTTCGTCAACGAAGGCTTTACCACGCGCATTGTTAACCTGACAGAAAAAGAGAGCGAGACGCTGCTGGGCTTCCTGTTTGCCCACATCACCAAACCAGAGTTCCAGGTACGCTGGCGCTGGCAGCAAAACGATATTGCCATCTGGGACAACCGCGTGACGCAGCATTACGCCAACGCCGATTATCTCCCGGCTCGCCGTATCATGCACCGCGCGACAATCCTCGGGGATAAGCCTTTCTGGCGCGGCTGAGCATCCGAAGGTGTGATTGATATTCGCTCTTTTGGTGGTTATTATAACCACCAAATTTCACTTCATGGATGAAGGAATGACAAGTGCAGAGCTGATAAGGATGTTGAAAAAGTTGGGATGGCTACACGTGCGTACCAGAGGCAGCCACCACATTTTTGAAAAAGAAGGTGAGGCAAACCCTGTCGTGGTACCCCACCCAACCAAGGATTTGGCCCCGGAACGTTGCATAAAATTCTTAAGCAACTGGGTGAGAAATGAATAAGTGGCGTGCCAACGAGTAGCGCTTTCAGGAGAGAGGAACGTATGAAATATCCTGTGTATTTGCACCAGGCCGAAAGTGGAAGCTGGTCAGGGTTTGTGCCGGATATTGAAGGCTGCTATTTCGCCGGAGACACCATCGATGAGGCTATCGATGACGCCCATGGCGCGATTAATGCTCATCTGGAATATCAAAGCGAGAAAGGCAGAGCGGTGCCTGTTGCTCTGACGATTAACGATCATAAAAATGATGAGAGTTGCCAGGGGGGCGTTTGGGGATTTGTTGATATCGATATTACCCGGTACGAAGGTAAATCGGTAAAATTGAATATTACGTTGCCACAATCCTTGCTGGCGAGAATCGATAGCTATGTCAGTGGTAATAGGGAGTACGCCAGCCGAAGTGGTTTTTTAGCAGAGCTGGCTCGCCGTGAATTAACTAAACGCCTGTAGCTTCTCATCACGAATATGGCCCGCCAGGTGCGGGCCTTGTTGTTTTTACAACTTAAGCCCGCACCTTCACCGTAACCAGCACCGCTGTCAGCAGCATCAGGCTGCCGGACAAGATAAGCGGGGCCAGCAGGCCGAGGTTATCCAGCGCGAGGCCGCCTATTGCCGCCCCGCAGGTGTTGGCCAGTTGAATTACGGCCACCTGAATTGACCCGGCTTTTTCCGCCTGATCTGCCAGCGAGCGGGTGATCCACGTTGACCAGCCGACCGGTACGAGGGCAAAGGCCAGCCCCCAGACAATAGCAATCACCGATGCCACGGCTTTGTTCGTCCCCCACAGCACCAGTATCGCCGCGCTGATAGCGAGAATTAATGGCGCGCAGGCCAGGGCCAGCTTGAGCGATCGTTTCAGGATCGGGGCGGAAAGAGAGGTGCCGACGAAGCTGGCAATACCGAAGCTCAGCAGCACCAGCGTCAGGCCGTCCACGTCAAAGCCCGCCAGGGTCATATAAACCGGGCGAATATAGGTAAAGAACGAGAACTGCCCGGCGAACGCCATGAAAATTGCCAGCATACCCGCCAGCACGCCCGGGCGTTTGAGCAGGCCAAACATGTTTTGCTTCTGGTGCGCCGCTTCCCCTGGCAGAGAAGGCAGCGCTTTCCAGACCCAGATAATACAGGCGACGCCCATCAGGGCGGCGGCGTTAAAGACGTTGCGCCAGCCGATGATCCCCCCGAGGAAGCTGCCCAGCGGGGCGGCAATCACTAGCGCAATCGAGACGGCTCCGAAGATAACGGACAGCGCCTTAGGCACCGTGCGCGCGGGCACAAGGCGCATGGTCAGCGAGGCCGACATTGCCCAGAACCCGCCCAATGCCAGCCCAAGACAGGCGCGACCAAGCAGCAGCAGAGAGAAGTTGCCCGCGAACGAAACCAGCAGGCAGGAGGCGGTGAGCAGCACGGCAAAAAGCAGCACCACGCGGCGGCGATCGGTCGATCCAATCAGGTTGGTGACAAACAGGCTGGCAAACATCGCCACAAAGGCGGTGACCGTGACCGACTGCCCGGCAAGGCCTTCGGAGATATTCAGTTCCTGCGCCATCGGCGTCAGCAGGCTAACCGGCAAAAACTCAACGGTAATCAGGCAGGCCACGCAAAACGCGATGGCAAAGACTGCCGACCAGTTGGGGCGTGTTACTGAGGTTGCCGGAATGGTATGGGGGGCGGTTTCATTCATCCTGAAGTCCTGGGTCAAAGTTTGGGGCAAGCCTTCCAGTGTATCACCGCTTGCGCAACGTCTTTAACCTTTTGGCAACTTCACTCAGTATTGCGCGGCAGGCGTTCAAGATCCCTTTATCTGAATCAAACAAAAAATAAACAAATTTAACAAAAAACGAACAATTTTCTGGGGCTAAGAGAATAATATAACCCCCTAAATTAACGAGGCTTTTATCTCTCCAGAATCATTTTCCCGAAAGGTTTACCTGGTCATTTCTTAGGCGTTATTAAGACTGAGCTTATGCAACATAAAGAATTGGTATCTATTACTTAAATAAAATTTAGCTTAATTTAGCCATACTTCGTAGCCCATCACGAATATATAAAAATTTCATCTTGAATTATTAAAGATAACTTTATACGGCACATTAAATTATGTGCTGGGGAAACGTTTGTCTTTAATTCTAATGAAACCACTGAGCATTCTAAGGAATTCCCACAGGATGTGGGGAATGCGTTATGCGGTCATTTAAGACCGATGATGATTCAAACGGAGTCATGAAGGATGCCTGACTCCGATGTGCGTTTTATATATGAAGGAATACCCATGAAATTAAGCAAAATCGCCTCTTCTCTGATCGCAACCGTTGCTCTGGTCAGCAGCGCCGCTAACGCAGCAGATCCTGTTACCGTTAATGGCGGGACCGTGCACTTCCAGGGCGAGCTGGTTAACGCCGCTTGTGCGGTAAGCACTCAGTCCGACGGCCAGATCGTTAAACTGGGCCAGTACCGTACCGCCGCTTTCACCAAAGTGGGCGATACCTCTTCCCAGATCCCATTCAACATCGTTCTGACCGATTGCGATAGCACCGTGGCGGCCACCGCTTCTGTGGCATTCACCGGCCAGACTGATGCGACCGACCCAACGCTGCTGGCGGTAAACTCCAGCGGGAATGCAACCACCGCGAAAGGCGTGGGTATCGAGATCCTGGATCGTACCTCTAAGACCCTGTCTCCGAACGGTTCTACCTTCTCTACCGCTCAGACTCTGAACGACGGTGAGAACACCATTCCGTTCACCGCTCGCTATAAAGCAACCGCTGCCACCGCGACTGCCGGTGCTGCGAACGCGGACGCAACTTTCGTTATGAAATACGAATAATCAGCCACGGCTGAGAGCACAGGGATGATTCAGCCTCACGGATGAGGCTTGTCCGACGCGAGTCCAGAGAGGACGATGATGATAAGGAAAATCCTGCTCCTGGCGATGCTGGCTGCGGTGAATCCCGTTCAGGCAAAGCGCATTGTGGTTATCCACGGTGGGGAAGTGCATATGCAGGGTGAGCTGGTTAACGGCGCCTGCGCCGTCGCACCTGAAAGTCAGGAAATGACGGTGCAAATGGGCCAGTACCCGAGCAACGTATTTAAAGATGTTGGCAGCTACGCGCCGCCCAGCATCCCTTTTACCCTTCGGCTGACGGACTGTCGCCCGGAGGTTTATGACCATGTGGGCATCGCGTTTCAGGGATCTACTCCTGCGGAAGATCCTCTGGTCTTTCTGGCCACGTCCAGCGTAAGTGGCAATGACGCCAGCAGCGGCATTGGCCTCGCATTATTCGACCAACAGCAGCAGCTGATTATTCCCAATAGCGAACCGGCGTCTTATTCGGAAATAACTACGCAGGAAATGAGTTTTCATTTTACTGCCCGTTATCGCGCGGTTTCTAAGCATATGTCGCCCGGAAATATTCGCTCTGACGTCTGGTTCACGCTGGTTTATCCCTGAACCTCTGCTTTTCCATTCTGGCTATTTTGATGGTACCTGTCGTGATGAACAAATTATATAAAGCCGCTTCGGCACTGATGCTCTCTTTAATGATGATGACTTTTAATGCGCAGGCTGCGGGCGGTATTGCCCTGGGCGCTACGCGCGTTATTTATCCGGCCGACGCGAAACAAACTTCGCTGGCCATCACCAACAGCGATCCGAAAGAGCGCTTCCTGGTGAACTCATGGATCGAGAACGATCTCGGCCAGAAAGAGAAAAGTTTTGTGGTTACGCCGCCGCTGTTTGTCAGTGAGCCAAAAAGCGAAAACACGCTGCGTATTATCTATGCCGGGCCGGCGTTACCGACGGATCGCGAGTCTATTTTCTGGATGAACGTGAAGGCCATTCCTTCCGTGGATAAAAACAGCGTTGAGGGAAAAAACGTCCTTCAACTGGCGGTGCTTTCCCGCATCAAACTGTTTGTACGCCCTAAAAATCTGCAGATGCAGCCGGAAGATGCGCTGAAAGAGATTCGCTTCGCGCGCAACGGTCAGTACCTGAAGATCAGTAACCCGTCGCCTTACTACGTTTCACTGGTCAACCTGAAAATGGGGAGTGAAAAACTGCCTAACACCATGGTGGCACCGAAAAATAGCGTGCAGGTTGCCGTACCGTCTGGCGTTCAGGGGGCGGTGAGCTTCCAGACTATGAACGACTACGGCGCGGTGACCAAAGCACAAGCGGGTGTCATGCAGTAACGCCAGGCGGGCAAAGGGAAGCCGATAAATCATGAAGAGATCAGTCTCGCGTAAAGTGTTTACGCTAGCGCCGCTGGCGGCGACCATTGTGGCCTCATTTTGGCCCGCGTTCGCTGCCGCTGAGAGCTATTTCAACCCGGCATTTTTGTCGGACGATACCGCGGCGGTGGCGGATCTGTCTCGCTTCGAAAAAGGCAGCAGCCAGCCGCCGGGCGTTTATCGCGTGGACATCTGGCGCAACGATGAATTTGTTGCCACCGAAGACGTGCATTTTACGGCGACGGAATCGAAAGTCCCTGCTTCTGAAGCCGTGAAGTCCGGCGGGCTGACGGCCTGCCTCGACGTCGACTGGCTCAAGCGGCTCGGGCTGAATATGCTGGCGTATCCTGAGCTGGCGAAATATAAGTCCGGGGAGTGCGTCCCCGTGATTACGGCCGTGCCAGGCGCTGAAATGAGCTATGACTTTTCGCGTCTGCGACTGGATATTAGCCTGCCACAGGCCTCTTTAATCAACAGCGCCCGCGGTTACATTCCACCGGATCAGTGGGATGAAGGGATCCCGGCGGCGCTGCTGAACTACACCTTCACCGGCAACCGCGGCACTTACAACGACAGCTACTATCTGAACCTGCAAAGCGGCCTGAATCTGGGCCCGTGGCGCCTGCGCAATAACGGGGCCTGGAACTACACCAGCGGCGATGGCCACCACCAGAATCAATGGCAGAATATCAGTACCACGCTGCAGCGCACGATTATCCCGCTCAAGGGCGAGCTGGTCATGGGCGACAGCAACACCGGCAGCGATGTGTTCGACAGCCTCGGGTTTCGTGGGGCGCGCCTCTATTCTTCCGACAGCATGTACCCGGACAGCCTGCAGGGCTACGCGCCAACCGTGCGCGGGATTGCCCGCACCAACGCCAAGATTGTTGTCCGCCAGAACGGCTACGTGATTTATCAGAGTTATGTCTCTCCGGGCGCGTTTGCCATCAGCGACCTTAACCCGACCTCTTCAAGCGGTGACTTAGAGGTTACGGTAGAGGAGAAAGACGGCTCTGTGCAGAAATACTCCGTGCCTTATTCCACCGTGCCGATGCTGCAGCGTGAAGGCCGATTTAAATATGATGTGGTGATGGGGGATTTCCGCAGCGGGAATAACCAGCAGGATAAGCCGTTCTTTACTCAGGGTACGTTGATTGCCGGTCTGCCGAACGGCTACACCGCCTATGGTGGGACACAGCTGGCAGAACGCTATACCGCCGTTGCGTTAGGTGCCGGGAAAAACCTCGGTGACTGGGGGGCGATTTCGCTCGATCTTACCCATGCGCGCAGCAAGCTGGCGGATGACAGCGATCATCAGGGGCAGTCGCTGCGCTTCCTGTACGCCAAATCCCTGAGCGGCTACGGAACTAACTTCCAGCTGCTGGGCTATCGCTACTCCACGCGCGGTTTTTACACTCTGGATGATGTGGCCTACCGGAATATGGAAGGCTACCAGTACGAGTGGCAAAACAATGACAGCAACCGGCAGGAGCTGGTGGCGACCAGCTATCACAACCTGCGCTACAACAAAAAGGGCCGATTTCAGGTCAATATCTCCCAGTCTCTGGGGGATTACGGCTCGGTCTATGTTTCCGGCAGCCAGCAAACTTACTGGGGAACCGATCAGGACAACACCTGGTACCAGCTGGGGTACTCCAGCGGCTGGCGCGGGATCAGCTACTCGCTTTCCTGGTCGTGGAGTAAGTCGCTCGGCCTGGCAGACACCAACCGGATTGTCGCCTTCAACCTTTCGATTCCGTTTAGCACGCTGCTTGGGCACGGTTATTCGCGCGATACGGCGCTGGATCGTGCCTACGCCACGATGGCCACAAGCCGCAGCTCTGACGGCAAAAATAGCTGGCAATCCGGGGTCGGCGGCACGCTGCTGGAAGGTCGCAACCTGAACTACAGCGTGAGTCAGGGGCATACCAGCAATAACGGCTATTCCGGCAGCGCCACTGCCAACTGGCAGGCCACGTACGGCACGCTTGGCCTGGGCTACAACTATGACCGCAACCAGCATGACTTCAACTGGCAGGCTTCCGGCGGCGTGGTCGGCCATGCGGACGGGGTGACCTTCAGCCAGCCGCTGGGCGACACCAACGTGTTGATTAAAGCGCCGGGCGCTTCCGGCGTCAGCATTGAAAACCAGACCGGGGTGAAAACCGACTGGCGTGGCTATGCCGTTATGCCGTATGCCACGGTTTACCGCTACAACCGCGTAGCGCTCGACACCAACACAATGGACAACCACACCGACATTGAAAACAACGTCAGCAGCGTAGTGCCGACGGAGGGTGCCCTGGTCCGCGCCACCTTCGATGCCCGAATTGGCGTGCGCGCCATCCTCACCGTTAAACGCGGCGACCGCCCGGTGCCGTTTGGTTCCGTGGTGCGGGAAGAGCAAAGCGGTGTGACCAGCATGGCCGGTGACGACGGGCAGATTTACCTCAGCGGCCTGCCGCTGAAGGGCAAATTGCTGATCCAGTGGGGCGACGGGAAGGGTTCCCAGTGCCGCGCCAACTATTCCCTGCCGGAAGAGAGCCTGAAACAGGCTATCGTCATGGCAACCGCCACCTGTTCATAGCGTGCGGAGAGATTCAGGAAGATGAAAATGAAACTGAGCAATGTTATCGCGGGTGGCTTGCTGCTGGCCTGCGCAGGTCCTGCTGCCGCAACGGTGTGCTACAACTCCAGCGGCACCGTCACCGATGTCTCTTATGACCTGTCGGACAAATTTAACAGCAGCAATAACAACGTTGGGCAAGTCGTTACCCTGGCGGAAAAAACGCAGTGGGTCGGGGTAAATGCCAAATGCCCGGCCGGCACGATCGGGAACACGACGATGCGAAGCTACAAGACGGAGCTGCCGGTTCAGGAAGTGGTGGGCAGTTATCAGTACCTGAAGATTAATGATTATCTTAACGGGGCGATGCAGATCACCGACAGCTATGCTGGTACGTTCTACCCGCCGCGCAATTATATTCAAATGGGGAGCCACCCGAACGTCTCTAAGCAGCAGCCTTTTGGCGTACAGGATTCGAAGCTGGTGTTTCGCCTTAAAGTCACCCGCCGTTTTATTAACATGGTGCCGATTCCACGCCAGACGATGTTCCGGGTCTACGTAACGACCACCTCTGCGGACCCGTTAGATACGGTCGTTTACACCATCAGCTACAGCGGCAAAGTTGAAGTCCCGCAGACCTGCGAAATCAACGCCGGGCAGGTGGTGGAGTTTGATTTTGGCAGCATCGGGGCATCGTTATTCAGCCAGGCCGGAGCCGGTAACCGCCCGCAAAGCGTGACGCCGCAAAGTAAAACGGTCGGCATCAAATGCACTAATATCGATGCCCAGGCTTACCTCACGCTGCGCCTTGAGGCTGAGAAAAGCAGCGGCAATATGATGATATCCGATAACAGCGATCTGGGCTTTATCGTGGCGAACGCCAGCGGTACGCCGCTGACGCCAAACAACCTTGGCAGCAAGATTAATTTCCAGCTTGATGATGCCGCTGCGGCCCGGGTGGGAATTCGCGCCTGGCCGGTCAGCGTGACGGGCGTTAAGCCGAAGGAAGGGCCGTTCACGGCTCGTGGCTATCTGCGCGTTGATTTCGACTAAGGGGACCTGATGAACAAGTTTATCCTGAGCGCGCTGGCGCTGGTCCCGATACTCTGCGTGCCCTCAGTGAAAGCGGCTTCGCCGCTGGGGGAAATCAACGTTGAGCTGCATGGAACAATCGTGGATTACACCTGTGTCGTGGAGACGGGCGGGGACAATAAGACGGTGAAGCTTGGCTCGTGGCCGACCAAACAGCTGCGCACCGCCGGGAGCACAACTCAGGCAATGCCGTTTAACCTGAAGCTAACCGGCTGCCCGCCGAGCGGTACCGCCTCTATCACCTTTAATGGCAAGAGTACCGGCACGGGACTGCTGGCGCTAAACGCTGCCAGTACGGCGAAAAATGTGGCCATTGAGCTACTGAATGAGGATAAGTCCCGATTGTTGTTGAATGATGCCAGTAAAACGATGCCGGTTGATGCCAACGGCGATGTGACGCTCAAGTTTTGGGCAAACTATATTGCCACGGCGGACAACGCGGATGCCGGGCTGGCCAATGCGGATGCGACGTTTCTGATTAACTACAATTAAAGCATCGTTAATGGTTCCAGAAAATAACCGGGAGGAGTCTTCCCGGTATTTCCGCTTCCGGTGCGTAATGGTCCTTTATAGCAGTTCATGCACCTTGGCATAGTCAATCAGCTCGACAATGGAAGTGAGTCCGAGTTTAGAGAATATATTAGCTTTATGTGCGCTAATGGTCTTGTTACTCAGTAATAGCTGTTCGGCAATCTCTTTATTCGACAGACCGTTTGCCAAATAACGCAAGACTGTGATTTCGCGGTTGGATAACGGCATATCGTCCATCGTTCCCCGGCGTGATTTATGGCTGCTGATAAAATGCAGCGTTTCCGAAGGGAAAAAGGAGTAGCCAGAAAGCAACATTTCAACCGCGTTAAATATATCTTCCTGTTCCTTACGTTTGCTCACAAATCCGTTGGCGCCGGCCTGAATAGCGCGCCCTGCGTAAAACGACTCTGATTTTGACGACAGGAAAAGGATTTTGGTTTTTTCCTGTAATCCTTTGATTCTTTTAAGTAATGTAAAGCCATCTGTGTTGGGGAGTTCAACGTCAAGAATCACCAGATCGACTGGATTCGCGCGCATATAGTCGATAACTTCCCGACCATCATCTGTTTTTAAAACAACATTAATATCTTTATTTTTCTGGAGGAGAACTTCTATCGACATTCTGACAATAGGATGCTCGTCCATAATGATTACGGATGCCGGTTTCATTTTTTTTTGCCTCGATTGTTTGATAAAAACATCGCTTTGACACAGCGTCAATGGCAGCGAAAGTGATAAACAGTGAGTTGGCGGTTGCCGGTCTTTATGCGGGAACCTCCTTGTTTTTTTTAACTCTCTTCCTTTTTAAATTCGTTATTGTCGGCGGGAGAATGACTGCCTAAATAACTTCACATGTAATCCTTATAGATGCCATGGCAAATATAAATATGTGATGAGGTGATTATACAGCGCAGTTTTTGTGGGAAAAGTCTGATGTTCCTGGAATAAGTCTAAGTCAATACGAAATGCTGTGTAGTTAATTGACCTTTTTCTAAATTGAATTAACGAACCTAATTTTTTAGTTAAGGTGGGTTAAAAGACTTTTTATTGGAGAAAAAATGACATTTAGTTCTGAATGTTGTTATTTTGTTTTGGATCAAAAAGTGCTGAATGGCGTCATAGCGGAATAATTGCTTCCAGGAATAGTTGTAATTGTTAATTTTTTGTTTGTTTTTAACTCAATTTGAACATTGAAATTAAGTAAATTCTTAAAATATCTTATGCCTCAGTAGGTTAGTTCGATAGCCAATGTGCGCTATTTGCAACAGAAATTTCATGTAGAAGGTGCAGCAATTTACTGCGGTTATCGAGCGCCAGTCGGGTCAGCAAAACGTTGAAGCGATAAACGACGTAATGATAGGGTTTCTCAAGTAAAAGGGCGATTGATTTCAATGACTCTCCGCGGCTCAGCGCCAGTAAAATCGCCCACTCTCTGAGGGAAAAAACCTGCGTGTCGTAACTCGCCGCCAAATCTGGGGCGCCGGGGCTTAAAGCCTGTTTCAGTTTGTCCGGGGGCAGACGACGCTGGACAATCTTGCAGCCAACGGCTTGCTGAATAAATCGTGTTATTTCGGGCTTTCGCTGCGCGCTAAGCAGCATGATTTGGTGTTGCGGCGTGGTGATAATTTGTTGGCGAATGGCCTTCAAAACGTCAAGTGTGGGGATCTCCAGGCTGTCGAGGTCGACGATCAGTCGCGGTACGGGAGAGTGCACCTGATGCGCGATAACGTCATCCAGCGAAGAGAGCACGGGAATGTTAAGGCGATGGAAAAGCGTGCCGGTGATTGCGCTGCTGAGGAAATTGTCGGCAGAAACGAGGATGGCGTCGGGCTTCTTTGGTTTTTGCCCCCCAATCAATTGCTGTTGAATATATTCGAGTCGATCAAAAAAAAGTGGCGCGGTGGAGTTGGCGGGGTTTAGAAGATAATCAGTCCTGGTACGACGGTGTTTATTTCGCCTCATAGCTGCGCACATAAGCCTGCTCACAATGACAAGGTATCAGAGAGCAGCCAGCGTTTATGCGGCCATAAATAGCCTTGCCCGAAGCTGGCACCTGACTGGAGAGCGAGCTCGAGATGATGTGTGTCTTCGATACCTTCAATGATAATGTGAGGTGAAATGTCCGCGCACCGTGCGACCAGGCGTTGAAGTGCCCTGGGATTTTTACCGAGCGTCCAGAATGCTTGCTTATCAATTTTTACTCCGCCGACATCAATGGCGTAGCGGTGGAAGCTTTCAATACAGCCCTCGGTAAGGTCATCCAGCCATACCGATATCCTTTGTTGCTGTAACAGCTTAATTCGCTCCCGCAGGCAAAGCTGATGCCGCCTGGAGCACGTATCAAAAAGTGGAGCATCCTGTATCTCAATTGTTATCCATGATTCACAAACATCAAGCAGCCGGGCGAATAGCCGCTCGTCAATCAGCGCCATAATGGGAAGGTTAAGGAAGAAGCTACCGGATGCCTGTCGGGACTTCAGCAGGTTGGCCTGACGGCAAAAAAGCGCCACGCTGTCGGCTGCCGACAGGTTTGCAAAAAAAACCTCGGAATCGCGTGATGGCGCGGCGAGCTGGCTGAGTACTTCGTGGCTAATAACGTGTCCGCTAAATAAATTAACAATCGGTTCCAGACGGAAACCGGAAATATGCTGGTCAACAGATAATAAATTGTTATCTCTAGAAATATTTATCATTATTTTGTCGCTAATTGTGACAGCTATAACTGAATTGCTGAGCAATCAATGCCCTGAGAGGAAGAGGTGGTGTGCTTTCAGCAAATTTGGAGATTTTTCTGAGCGTATTCTCTCAGCGCCTCGAATGAGTGAATACCGGGGATGGCTTATTCCAGGTTGCGAAAATTCGCAACCCTGAAGAGTGAGGGGCGCGTTTTTTTTATAATTAAGAGTAATTCCCTGGCATAATAAGAAAATACTTAATTAAATAATTCAATCCAGCAAGAACGGCAGGTTGAGTTTGATATAATTCATGAGTTTATATTGGCTCTTGATATTAAGTTTTTTCATAATCGACAGTCGTTTATCCCGCGCAGTATTTTCATCAATATGCATAATAAAAGCCGCGTCAATCAGCGAGTAACCACAGGCCATTAGCTTCAGTAATTCACGCTCCTGCATGTTGAAATGCCGCGTTGTGCAGTAGTGGCAAATAGACGTAGGCACGGGCAGGGTGTTTTTTTTGCGCCGTTCTGGATCTATCCAGGGGGCCAGTTTGAGCCTGACATCTTCGACCTCATCCTCACGGTAGATAGACGGCAGCATATACAGGCAGGGACGAAACATCAGGTTCTCCTGATCCTGCTTTTTGCAGATGAGGATCACCCGCTGATGGCGCGTCGTCTGCGGTATTTTGTAGCAGTTGGCGGTTGACCAGTTGTCGTCTAGCGCGAAAAAAACCAGATCGGCGACGTCCTGGTGCGCCAACGGTAGGAAATGATAAGTCTCGCTAAACTGACGGCAGAGCTGCTGGATAATAATTTTAATGCCATTGGCAAAATGGCTATTTCTTTCACAGATAGCAACGGTAAGCATGCCTTCCTCCGGGCTGGTTGACTATTAAAAAAATGATAGTGAAAAAAACTCGGATTATGAATGTGTTACGACTTAACCCCGCAGGTGTGGAGGATGAATTATTGCCAGGCCATTTCCTGGGAGTAGCAGAAAAAACGGCAAAAAAACGCTTTGGGTAAAGTTTTCTGCTGTTACGCCGATGATTAAGACTTGTCTTACAGGGAATGAGAAGCAATGTTAAACCGTATCAAAATCGTTACAAGCTTACTGGTCGTCCTGGGGCTGTTTGGCATTTTGCAGATAGCTTCCGGCGGATTGTTCTTCAATGCGCTGAAGCAGGACAAAGAAAATTTCACCGTTCTACAAACCATTCGTCAGCAGCAGTCAACGCTGAACGGCAGCTGGGTCGCGCTGTTGCAGACCCGTAACACCCTGAACCGCGCCGGTATTCGCTACATGATGGATGCCAATAAAATTGGCAGCGGTGCAACCGTTGAAGAACTGATGGCGATTGCCAGCACTTCGCTGAAACAGGCTGAGGTTGAGTGGGCGGCTTATGAAGCTTTACCGCGCGATCCACGCCAAAGCGACGCGGCCGCACAAGAAATTAAGCGCAACTACGATATTTATCACGGTGCGCTGGCAGAGCTGATTCAACTGCTTGGCGCGGGGAAAATTAATGAATTCTTCGATCAGCCAACCCAGGGGTATCAGGATGGCTTTGAGAAGCAATACGTTAACTATCTGCAGCAAAACGACCACCTTTATCAGGAAGCGGTCGACAGCAGCAACAGCTCCTACAGCATGGCGATTTGGATCCTGATTGGTGTCCTGATTGTGGTGCTGGTGGTGATCCTTGTGGTCTGGCAGGGGATCCGCACCACGCTTATCTCTCCGCTGAATCGCCTGATCGAAAGCATTCGCCACATCGCCAGCGGCGATCTGGTGCGCAAAATCGACGTGGAAGGCACCAACGAAATGGGGCAGCTGGCCGAGAATCTGCGCCATATGCAAAACGAGCTGGTGATTACCGTGGGTGAGGTTCGCAACGGCGCGAACGCCATTTATAGCGGCGCCAGCGAGATTTCCATCGGCAATAACGATCTCTCTTCTCGTACCGAACAACAGGCGGCTTCGCTTGAGGAAACGGCCGCGAGCATGGAGCAGCTGACTGCCACGGTTAAACAGAATGCTGAAAACGCCCGTCAGGCTAGCCAGCTGGCGCTAAGCGCCTCTGAAACCGCGCAGCGCGGCGGTAAAGTCGTAGACAATGTGGTGCATACCATGAGCGAAATTGCCGGCAGTTCGCAGAAAATTGCTGACATTATTAGCGTCATTGACGGCATCGCCTTCCAGACCAACATCCTGGCTCTTAACGCCGCCGTTGAAGCTGCCCGTGCGGGTGAGCAGGGACGTGGTTTTGCCGTGGTAGCCGGGGAAGTGCGTAATCTGGCGCAGCGTAGCGCGCAGGCCGCGAAAGAGATCAAAACCCTGATTGAGGATTCGGTTAGCAAGGTGGATACCGGCTCAACGCTGGTTGAAAGCGCCGGGGAAACCATGGGGGAAATCGTTAATGCGGTGACCCGCGTGACCGATATCATGGGCGAGATTGCCTCTGCTTCTGACGAGCAAAGCCGCGGGATCGATCAGGTTGGATTAGCGGTTGCAGAAATGGACCGTGTGACCCAGCAGAACGCCGCGCTGGTGGAAGAGTCTGCCGCCGCCGCCGCTGCGCTGGAAGAACAGGCCAGCAGGCTCACGCAGTCCGTTTCCGTATTCCGTATCGCTCAGGAACGCCAGGCCAAAGCCCAGGCCGCTGCGCCGAAGGCTGTCGCGACGACGACTGCCCCGCGTAAAGCCGTGGCTGCTACGTCTGACGATAACTGGGAAACCTTCTGATTCGAGCTGTATAGGAACAACAAGGCGGGTAGCTCAATGCTGTCCGCCTTTTTTATATCCTCGCTACCATTTCCAGCGCGTCGCTGTCCTGAAGCCAGTCGCGCGAATTGATCCTCAGCATTTCCATAAAGGTCGTCCCTGCGGTGGACAGCCGCCCTATACTGGGGCAAACGATGTTCACGCTGGTTGCCGGCAGCACTTCTTTAAGCGTCAGTGGCCGAAGGTTTTTTTCATAGCCAGGAAAGCGAAGCCTGACCGAAGTCCACATGCTAACAATGGGCGCCTGTTCCATCATGCGCGCCATAATCCACGGCGAGGAGCAGTGCACAATCGTCGGCGGTAGCGGCAGGTTATAGCGGCGGAAGACCTGGCCCAGAATAGAGTGCTCTCCCGGCTCATCCCAGTCCAGCCAGGGAAATTGCATCAGGCTTTTCAGCGTGGTGGTGTGGGTGACGGGATGATGCTCGCCGGCAATAATGGTGTTGCTGAGGGCGTAGAGCGTTTCCTGGTAAAACGTGCCGATGGGCGTTCCGCTGGCACTGGTCATCACCGCCATATCCAGCCGCTGATTAGCGAGCGCATCCAGAATCTGGAGCGGCCTGCCTTCCATGGCGATTAACTTCACGCCGGGAAAGCGGCTCTGGTACTGGCTCATTGTGGTGCTAAAGGGACCGTAAGAGGCGGCGGAGGTAAATCCAATGCGCAGCTGACGCATGGCTTTTCCGAGCAGATTATCGATTTCATCCCGCGCCTGATGTAACGAGCGATCGATATCCCTGGCATGGCGCAACAGCACTTGCCCGTACTCATTTAGCGTCACGCCCCGTGATGAGCGTTGCAAAATTGGCATGCCGATTTCCGTCTCCAGCTCCTGAATGGTTTTGGAAATAGCGGGTTGAGTGAGATGCAGCGCCCGGGCAGCCTTGCCTATGCTGCCCTGTGCGGCAACTTCTAGTAATACATCTAATTGATTTATTTTGATTTTCATTTGTCACTCCGCCATCGGCTTTCGCCATAGTGCAAAAAATGCACTTTCAGGATACGAAGAATATAACCAAAGCCATAACTAATTTTTATGTTTGCGATGTTCTTTTTTTATGCAGATAGTCGAATCACCCTCAGAAGTCACAGCCCGACATGCAAAAAATAATGAGAAGGAAGTGAGCATGAAATCATCTGCAAGTATTGCCTCAGCGGCTAGCGGGTTGATCGCCGCGATGCCGCCTCAAAGCCGTCCTCTGGAAGAGCGAACCAGCGCTAAGTCTCTGGTGGCGGTAACATTGGGTAACGGATTAGAAATCTATGATTTTGCGGTTTATAGCTTCTTTTCAGTGATCATTGGCCACCTTTTTTTTCCCTCCAGTAATGACTATGTTTCGCTGCTGCTGGCGGTAGCGACCTTTGGCGTCGGTTTTGTGATGCGCCCATTGGGCAGCCTGGTGCTGGGTAACTATGCGGATAAGCATGGCCGCCGTTCCGGGATGACGTTGATCCTCGGACTGATGGCCCTTGGCGTGATGCTGGTGGCGTTTGCGCCGACTTACAGCCAGGTCGGAATACTGGGGCCCATCGTGTTGATTGCTGGCCGCCTGCTGCAAGGTTTTTCCGCCGGGGGCGAAATCGGCGCGGCAACCAGCTGGCTGATGGAGGCCGGAGATAAATCCCGGCGCGGGCAGCGCGTGAGCTGGCAGATGACCAGCCAGGGCGGCGCGGCACTTTTTGGGGCGGCAATGGGAGCAGGATTGAGCCACTACCTCAGCGAAGAGGCCCTGTACGATTGGGGCTGGCGCGTGCCCTTTATTCTGGGTCTGGCGATCATGCCCATTGGGATGTACATCCGGCGCCATTTGCCGGAAACGCATCATACTGAAGCGACTCCCCAAAAGGAGAACTCGGCCAAAATCCTCTGGCGGGAGCATCGTCGGGCTCTGCTGTTGGGCATTTTGCTGATAATGAAAGGCACGACAACGTTCTACATCATCATTTATTACATGCCTGCATACATGGTGAACACGCTGCACATGCCGGCGGCGACCTCCTATTGGATAAGCCTGACGGCGGCGCTGATGACGCTCCTGATCCCTTTTTTCGCAGGAAAGTTGGCGGACAGGCTGCCCAGACGTAAGCCGATCATGACGTTCTGCTTTGCCGTTTCACTCTTGTTGGTTTGGCCAATCTTCGCGTCGATTTTGAACGGTATGCCGCTGTGGATCACTATTGCGTTAATCGCTGTCGATCAGGTGCTGGCGAATGTGTGCACGGTGGTGCTGTTCCTGCTGCTGCTCGAAGCATTTCCGAAAACGGTTCGGGCCTCGGGCATCAGCATTGTGTATGCCGTTGGCGTCACCCTATTTGGCGGCTTTGCGCAATTTAACGTGACCTGGTTGCTTAAAGCGACGGGTCAGCCGATGACGCCGGCCTGGTATCTGATTTTTTGCTCTTTCGTTTCGCTGGCGGCGCTGCTTGTCTGGCGGGAACGGAAAACGCAACCTGACGCTTAATACAAGGAGCTACCTATGTTGATTAAAGAGATTCTGGATCGTGAAGAAGAGATGATCGCCCTTCGGCGTGATTTCCACCAAAACCCGGAACTGGGGTTTGAAGAGTTCCGCACCAGCGATCGTATTGCTGAACTGCTGACCGGCTGGGGTTATGAAGTACATCGCGGGTTAGGCGGCACCGGGGTGGTTGGGACACTAAAAGTGGGAAGCGGCAGTAAAAGATTGGGGATCCGCGCCGATATGGACGCGCTGCCGATGCAAGAGCAAACCGGGCTGCCCTGGGCAAGCCAGGTGGAAGGTAAGATGCATGCCTGCGGGCATGACGGCCACTGCGCCATTCTGCTTTCTGCGGCTCGCTACCTGGCGGAGAAGAAGCCTTTTAACGGGACGCTGCATCTGATCTTTCAGCCCTCGGAAGAAAAGATCGGCGGTGCTAAGCGGATGATCGACGACGGTCTGTTCAGGCTGTTCCCGTGCGACGCGGTGTTTGGGCTGCATAATTTCCCCCTGATCCCCGCCGGTCAGTGGGTGACGAAGCCGGGGGCGCTAATGGCCTCTTCTGACAGCCTGACCATCACGCTGGAAGGTAAAGGTGGGCATGGCTCGATGCCGGAGCACTGTATCGATCCTACGATTGCCGGAGCCTCTATTGTGATGGCGCTGCAAACTATTGTCTCTCGCAATATCGACCCGCAGGATGCGGCGGTGGTGACCGTGGGCAGCCTGCAGAGCGGCACAACACACAACATTATTCCGCACACAGCCGTGCTGAAGCTGAACATGCGTGCCTTTAAAAAAGAGGTTCGTGAGGCGCTCAAACAACGGGTTGAAACCCTCGTCCACGCTCAGGCGGAAAGTTTTGGCCTGAAGGCCTGTATAGAGGTGGATTTTGGCTATCCGGTGACGATAAATAACGAAGCACAGACGGCATTCGCGCTTCAGGTTGCCCGGGATACGTTCGGCGCGGATAACGTCGCGGATCCTCAGCACGTGAAGAGCATGATGGGCAGCGAGGATTTCTCTTTTATGCTGGAAGAGGTGCCGGGGTGTTATCTCTGGCTGGGTACGGCGACGGGGAAAGACGACTATTCAGTGCATCATCCTCTGTATCAGTTTAACGATGCCTGTATTTCGGTGGGGGCTACATATTGGGTTCGGTTGAGTGAGGCATTTTTACGCTGAGAATTTCCCCCTGACGCTTTCCTTTGCGGGAGCGTCAGGGGGCGGAGCGTTACTCGGCGTCTTTCGGGGCTTCGCGGTTTTCCAGTTCGGTCAGTCGCTGCTCCAGCAGAGCCAGTTTTTCGCGGGTGCGCAGCAGGACCTGAGTTTGCACGTCAAACTCCTCGCGGCTCACAAGGTCAAGGCGGGTTAACTGAGACTGCAGGATCTGGCGTACTTTCTTCTCCACATCATCCCCGAACTCACGAATCCCTTTCGGCATTGACTCATGGACCTGGCGGGCGATTTGTTCAATTTTTTTCGGGTCAATCATAGCGGCTTCCATTATCTGGCGAGTAATAGGGCTAATTGTAATGCCTGATTGCCAGGGGATAAACTGGAAATGTTGCCTGTGTAATCGTTGCCCACAAAAATGATTAGCGCTATAGTGAACCTGCTTATTCTCAGGGCGGGGCGAAACTCCCCACCGGCGGTAAATCAGCGAACGCTGAAAGCCCGCGAGCGCTTCAGGCTTTGCCTGAAGGTCAGCAGATCCGGTGTAATTCCGGGGCCGACGGTTAAAGTCCGGATGGGAGAGAGTAACGATCACGTCAGGCCCTGGCCTGCCCGCGTTATTTTTTTAGCTCCTAAGACTGCCCTGATTCTGGTAACCATAATATTAATGAGGTTTTTATTACCATGAATCAGACGCTACTTTCTGCATTTGGCACCCCGACTGAGCGCGTTGAGCGTGCTCTTGATGCGCTTCGCGAAGGCCGTGGCGCCATGGTTCTCGACGATGAAAATCGTGAGAACGAAGGCGATATGATCTTCCCGGCTGAAACCATGACCGTGGAGCAAATGGCGCTGACCATTCGCCACGGGAGCGGCATTGTTTGCCTGTGCCTGACCGACGAACGCCGTACACAGCTCGATCTGCCTATGATGGTCGAAAACAACACCAGCGCTTTCGGCACCGGGTTTACCGTGACCATCGAAGCCGCTCACGGCGTGACAACCGGCGTTTCCGCAGCCGACCGTCTGACCACCGTTCGTGCAGCTATTGCCGACGGCGCTAAGCCGAGCGACCTGCACCGCCCTGGTCACGTTTTCCCGCTGCGTGCGCAGCCGGGCGGCGTGTTAACTCGCGGCGGCCACACCGAAGCCACTATCGACCTCGTTTCCCTGGCCGGTTTCAAACCTGCGGGTGTGCTGTGTGAACTGACCAACGACGACGGCACCATGGCGCGTGCGCCGGAGTGCATCGAGTTTGCACGCAAACATAATATGGCGGTTGTGACCATCGAAGATTTGGTGGAATATCGCCAGGCGCAAGCGCGTAAAGCCAGCTAAAAAAGTAAAGCCCGGTCAGCACGATCGGGCTTTTGTTCTTCACGCCCGCCTCGCTGTTTTCGTCTTTTCAGACCTGTTCAAAATTTCTGATGATCATCATCATGCTTATCTGAGTTCTTCCCACAAAAATTGGGCGTAATCTGTGTGTATTGAATCTTAGCCATTTAAGGACACCATCATGACAAGCCCACGTATGCCCGCGCTGTTCCTTGGCCACGGTAGCCCGATGAACGTGCTGGAAGATAACCGCTATACCCGCGCCTGGGCTCAGCTCGGCGAAACGCTGCCGCGGCCAAAAGCGATTGTGGTGGTGTCGGCCCACTGGTTCACCCGTGGAACGGGCGTGACCGCGATGGAAGCACCGAAGACGATTCACGACTTTGGTGGTTTTCCTCAGGCGCTGTATGACACGCATTACCCGGCACCTGGCTCGCCTGAGCTGGCGCAGCAGCTGGTTGAATTATTGGCACCAACGCCGGTGGCGTTAGATAAAGAGGCATGGGGCTTTGACCACGGCTCGTGGGGAGTGCTGATCAAGATGTACCCTAACGCGGATATCCCGATGGTGCAGCTGAGCATTGACAGCACGAAGCCGGCAGCCTGGCATCTGGAGACTGGCCGCAAACTGGCCACGCTACGTGACCAGGGCATTATGCTGGTGGCGAGCGGTAACGTGGTGCATAACCTGAGAACTGCGCGCTGGCACGGTGAAAATACACCTTACCCCTGGGCTGAGTCGTTTAACGACTATGTTAAAGCCAACCTGACCTGGAAGGGGCTTGCGGAGGAGCATCCGCTGGTGAACTATCTAAGTCATGAAGGCGGTTCACTGTCTAACCCGACGGCGGAGCATTTCCTGCCGCTGCTTTATGTCCTGGGCGCGTGGGACGGCAAAGAGCCGGTGACGATTCCGGTCGACGGCATAGAGATGGGATCGCTGAGTATGCTGTCGGTTGTGGTAGGATAAACAGAAAAGCGCCCAATGGGCGCTTTTTTAATGCTCTATTCCACAAAGATATGTGGATAGAAACGGGAAAGATCCTGCGTAATAAGCTCGCGATCCTCACGAATCCCGATCCCTGCAGGCTGATCGTTAATAAGCCAGCTGCCAATCAGCGTATAGCTGTCGCCGAATTTTGGTAGCGGATAGAACTGCTGGACGATCATGCCTTCTTCGCCGTACGGCCCGTCAACGCGCGCGATCTCCTGGCCATTCTCGATGATCTTCACGTTGGCGCCTTCGCGGGAGAAGATTGGCTTCACGACGTATTTTTCCATCGGCGGGAAGTTGTCCTCGGCGAAATAAGCCGGCAGCAGGTTAGGGTGGCCCGGGAACATCTCCCACAGCATCGGCAGCAGGGCTTTGTTGGAGATAATGCTTTTCCAGGCTGGCTCCAGCCAGCGCACGCCGGCATCTTCCAGCTTGGTGGAGAACATCTCGCGGAGCATGAATTCCCAAGGGTAGAGCTTGAACAGGTTACTGATAACCTGATCCTGCAGATCGGTAAACTGACCTTTTTCGCCGAGGCCAATTTCCTCGATAAACAGGAACTCACTGGCGACGTCAGATTCGGCGGCGCAGTCCTGCAGATACTGCACGGTGCCGCGATCTTCTACCGTGTCCTGACAGCAGGCAAAGTGCAGTAGATTGAAACCATGCTGCTGCTTGAGTTCGGCGAAACGTTCGATCAGCTTTTCCTGCAGGCTGTTGAACTGGTCTGCGCCTTCGGGCAGATTGCCCGCAGCCACCTGATCTTCAAGCCAGATCCACTGGAAGAAAGCCGCTTCATACAGCGACGTTGGCGTATCGGCATTGTTTTCCAGCAGCTTGGGTTCACCCACGCCATCCCACGCCAGATCCAGGCGGGAATAAAGGGAGGGCTGCTGGCTGCGCCATGACTGGCGAACAAATTCCCAGGTGTGTTTCGGAATGCGGAAACGGGCCATTAGCTCGTCGCTGGCCACCACTTTTTCCACAACCTGCAGACACATTTGATGCAGCTCGGCGGTGACCTCTTCCAGGCGTTCAACCTGAGCCAGCGTGAGCTTGTAATAGGCGTCTTCACACCAGTACGGCTCCCCGTACATGGTGTGAAAATTGAAGCCGTATTCCGTGGCTTTTTCGCGCCAGTCCGGGCGTTCAACGAGAGAAACTCTTTCCATGATTTATCAGCCGCCCATCGAACGGCTGCTGCCGGAGGTGGCGCTGCTGCGCTGCATGGTGGATTGCTTGGCCACTGACTCACCAAAGCCGCCACGAGTCACCGTTGAGGTGGTCGCAGGTTTTGGTGCCATCGCGCTTTTCGGAACGGTTGTCGTCCGGCCAGGGGTGGCCGCGCCGTAGCTTTTACCGCTGGCATCGGCGTACTTGCCGTAAGCCGGGCTGGCCGGGTTTTTTGAGGTAAACAGCGGCTGCTGCGCAAAGCCCGCGCCGCCGCCCATCAGACGGCCCATCATGTAGCCCGCCATCAGCGGCATCCAGAAGCTGCCGCTTTGCTGCGGTTGAGCCTGAGCCTGGCTTTCGCCGGCAAGGCTTGCCTGAGCAGGGGCTGGCTGGCACTGGCCTTCGCCAAACTCGGCCACGCAGGCTTCACGGGAAGCGTACTTCGGTGCCGTGCGCTCGGCTTCTTTCAGAGCGTTATTATAGGCGGTGGTACATTCCGCGCTTTTGCTCGGGTTTGCCTGCGAGCAGTCGTCCGCGTTTTGGTACATTGAGACGGTTTCGTCGCTTTGTTCACAGCCGGCCAGCATAAAGACGGCGGTGACCGCCAACGCCACCGGCGTTAAATGGCGTGCGTTCCAGCTTTTGCGGAACGATGAATGATTTATATTTTTTGTCCGTTTCATTTAATCAGTCCTGAGCCCAGTAGGTTTGGTGCTAAGGATAGGGGATGAGCGGTTGAAATTGAAGCGATGTTGGCCTGTTGGCAGGAGATCTTTACGTTGCCTTACGTTCAAACGCGAGACAGAAAAAAAGGGGCGTAAAAATACGCCCCTTTCGTTGGCATTCCGGCGATTAATTAGCGAATGGGTTCGCTTTTTTCCCGCTGGTGGCCGCAGCCGGAGTGGCATGAGTTGCCTTAGTGGAAGCCGTCGCTGGCGCGGTGTTGTAACCGTCAGCGCGGGCATCCTGCTCTGGGTTTTCCGGCGCAACGCTGTCCGCAGAGGTTGAAACCGGTTTGCCCAGCGTATTGTTCAGCGCAATCAGATCTTGCTCGTTCAACGTACCCAACGCTGATTTAATATTCAGCTGGTTAATCAGGTAGTTATAACGAGCGCTGGAGAGTTGCTGTTTGGCGTTATACAGCGTGGTGGTCGCATCCAGCACGTCAACGATAGTACGGGTACCCACCGAGTAACCGGCTTCCATCGCATCAAGGGAGCTTTGCGCAGACACCACGGCCTGTTTATAAGCGTTGATGGTGCTGATAGAGGCATTCACGTTGTTGAAGGAGGAACGCACGGTCTGTACCACGCTGCGGTGCGCGCTTTCCAGCTGCTCGCTGGCACCCACAAAGTTGTACTGAGCCTGTTTAACCTGAGAGTTAACCTGGCCACCCTGGTACAGCGGCAGGGAGAAGCTCAGGCCAACCTGGTTCTGCCCTTTATAGCTGTTGTCATACTGAGAATTGCCGGAAGTTTTAGAACCATTGTAGCTGCTGTTAGTGACGCCGCTGGATGCGTTCAGGCTCAGCGTCGGCAGATGACCATCTTCAGCCAGGCGAATTTGTTCGCGCGCCAGATCCTGGCTCAGACGAGCCTGAAGCAGGCTAAGGTTGCGTTTTTCAGCATCTTTTAGCAGGTTGTTGACCGCATCTGGCTTGGTGGTTTTGAAACCGTCTACGTTCAGAGAAGCCAGGCTCAGATAGTCGTTCCCGGTGACCTGACGCAGTGATTCCACCGCGTTGTCCAGGTTATTACGGGCGGTGACTTCGTTCGCCAGCACGGTGTCGTACTGCGCGCGGGCGTTCTGCACGTCAGTGATGGCGACCAGGCCTACGTTAAAGCGCTGAGTCGTTTGATCCAACTGGCGGTAAATGGCCTGTTTCTGCGCTTCAGTATAGGAAAGCGCGTCAATGGCGCTCAGCACGTTGAAATAGGCTGTGGCCGTGTTCAGGATCAGAGACTGCTGATCGGTCTGGAAGCTGACGTCCTGAATCCCTGCGGTTTTTTCCTGCAGGCTCAGTGCGCGCCATTTCGACATATCAAAAATGGTTTGCGTCAGCTGTAACGTTGCGCTGGTCGTGTTGGAGTTAATACCGTTAGAGTCGCGGAAACCGTTACCGTAGGTGTAATCTGCACCCAGGCCCAGCTGTGGCAGTAATGGGCTGCGTGCTTCATTAATTTTTTCGAATGCGGCGTCACGGTCAGCAGCGGATTTACGCAGGTCCGGGTTGCTGGTGCGCGCCTGTTGATAAACCTGCAGCAGGTTTTCTGCCTGGCTCATGGCGCTGAAACCCGTTAGGCTCAGACCGATAAGAATGGGGAGCAGTTTCTTCATTTGCATTCCTTGTTGTGAAGCAGAATTATTTTGTTTAACGCCGACAGGAGTCAAAGATGATCGCCGATTCTACAGATTCCGTCAGCCGGGCAGGTTGGCGTAAAGTGCCATCTACCTTAATTTTCACCAATCTACCACATCAAAATTGAAAGGGCAGTTACGCAGGGTTGAAATCGCCCGGCCAGCGCCCATTTGTCATCAGGACATCATCTATGAACAAGTCAGAAAAGCTAGCGGCTACTTTCGCCAAAAAGGATGTAGAAATTATTGCACGGGAAACGCTTTATCGTGGCTTTTTTTCACTCGATCTTTATCGTTTTCGTCATCGTTTATTCAACGGCGAAATGAGTGGCGAAGTCAGGCGCGAAATTTTTGAACGCGGTCACGCTGCGGTACTGCTACCCTATGACCCTGTGCGTGATGAAGTCGTGCTGATAGAGCAGATTCGTATCGCCGCCTGGGACACCAGCGAAACCCCATGGCTGTTAGAAATGATCGCCGGCATGATTGAAGAGGGCGAAAGCGTAGAAGATGTTGCGCGTCGTGAAGCCGTAGAAGAAGCTGGCCTTGCTGTGGGCCGAACCAAACCGGTTCTGAGCTATTTAGCCAGCCCCGGCGGCACCAGCGAAAGGTTGTCTATTTTAGTCGGCGAAGTGGATGCCACTCAGGCCAAAGGTATTCATGGCCTGGTGGAAGAAAACGAAGATATTCGTGTTCATGTGGTGAGCCGGGAGCAGGCTTACCAGTGTGTCGAAGAGGGGAGCATCGACAACGCGGCAACGGTCATCGCTTTGCAATGGCTGCAGCTGCATTATGAGCAACTAAGAAAAGAGTGGAATCACTGATTATGAAGCGCTATACCCCTGACTTCCCCGAAATGATGCGTTTGTGCGAAACCAACTTCGCGCAGCTGCGCCGCCTGCTGCCGAAAAATGATGCGGCGGGCGAAACGGTAACCTATCAGGTTAATAGCGCCAGATATCGATTAACTATTTCAGAATCAACACGTTATACCACCCTGGTGGAAATAGAACAAACGCACCCCTCGGTGAGTTACTGGAGCCTGCCGTCAATGTCGGTCAGGCTGTATCACGACGCGATGGTCGCGGAAGTGTGTTCAAGCCAGCAGATCTTTCGCTTCAAAGCGCGATATGATTATCCGAATAAAAAGTTGCATCAACGCGACGAAAAGCATCAAATTAACCAGTTTCTTGCTGATTGGCTGCGCTACTGTTTAGCGCATGGAGCAATGGCCGTGCCTGTGTATACCTAGTTTTTTTAGGGTTGAGGACGGTTAACGGCACAACGCCCTGAATAAATGGATGATATTGATACCCTGAATGAATCGAGCTGCCGCCTGGATATCAGCAGCTTAAGTGTGGTGGGTAGTGAGTGCGTGAAACCTAAGGACACCATTTGGAAAGCCTGTTAACCCTTCCTGTGGCCGATGGAGGCCGAATCAGGATATTGCAAATAACCGATACCCATTTGTTCGCTGGAAAGAACGAAACGCTGCTCGGGATTAATACCTGGAAGAGCTATCAGGCGGTCTTGACCGCTATTCTGGCCGAACAGCGTGCCTGCGACTTACTGGTGGCAACCGGGGATTTGGCCCAGGATCACAGCGTGGAGGCTTATCAGCATTTTGCTGAAGGAGTCTCCAGCATTTCTGCGCCTTGCGTTTGGCTGCCGGGTAACCACGATTTTCAGCCTGCAATGTTTAACGCTCTGCAGGAAGCGGGTATTTCTCCGGCCAAGCGCGTTTATATCGGCGATCGCTGGCAAATCTTGCTGCTGGACAGCCAGGTCTTTGGCGTTCCCCACGGTGAACTGAGCGACTATCAGCTGGAATGGCTTGAGCGTCAGCTGGCTGCGGCTCCAGAGCGCCACACCCTACTTTTGCTGCATCATCATCCTCTTCCTGCGGGTTGTAGCTGGCTGGATCAGCACAGCCTGCGCAATGCTGCCGCACTGGATGCCGTGCTTAAGCCCTGGCCGCAGGTGAAAACGCTGCTTTGTGGGCACATTCATCAGGAACTGGATCTCGACTGGAACGGTCGCAGAATGCTGGCCACGCCTTCGACATGCGTCCAGTTCAAACCTCACTGCGCCAATTTCACGCTCGACACCATTGAGCCGGGGTGGCGCTGGCTCGATCTTTATCCTGACGGCAGCCTGACGACGGAAGTTTGCCGTCTGCAAAGCGGTAAATTCAGCCCTGATACGGCTTCTGAGGGTTATTAATGCCTGCGTTACTGTATCTGCACGGGTTTAATAGCTCTCCGGCCTCCGCAAAAGCGACCCGTTTTAAGGCGTGGTTGGCTCAGCATCATCCTGAAATTGAGATGATTGTGCCTCAGTTACCGCCTTATCCGGCAGAGGCTTCCGAGCTGCTAGAGTCGCTGGTGCTCAAACGTGGAGGAGAGCCACTGGGCATTGTGGGGTCTTCCCTCGGCGGTTATTACGCGACCTGGCTTTCGCAGTGCTTTACGCTGCCTGCGGTGGTGGTTAACCCGGCGGTTCGCCCTTTTGAGCTGCTTGTGGGTTACCTTGGTAAAAACGAGAACCCCTACACCGGGCAGCAATATGTGCTAGAGTCACGCCATATTTACGATCTGAAAGTCATGCAGATTGACCCGTTGGAAGCGCCAGACCTGATTTGGCTGCTGCAACAAACGGGCGATGAGGTGCTTGATTACCGCCAGGCCGTAGCCTACTACGCGCTCTGCCGCCAGACGGTGAAACCCGGTGGCAATCATGCCTTCACGGGCTTCGAAGATTATTTCACACAGATTGTCGACTTCCTCGGCTTGCGCTGAGGCCTGACGGCCGATTTCCTGTTTCGCTATCTGAATGAATAAACCATGACGCAATCCTATAATGCCGATGATATAGAGGTACTCACCGGGCTTGAGCCTGTTCGCCGCCGCCCGGGGATGTACACTGACACCACTCGTCCTAACCATTTAGGACAGGAAGTCATTGATAACAGCGTGGATGAGGCGCTGGCAGGTCACGCTAAGCGCGTGGATGTCATCCTGCACGCCGACCAGTCGCTGGAAGTCATTGATGACGGGCGCGGGATGCCTGTTGATATCCATTCCGAAGAGAAGGTCCCGGCCATTGAGCTGATCCTTTGCCGTCTGCATGCGGGCGGTAAATTCTCGAATAAAAACTACCAATTCTCCGGCGGCCTCCACGGCGTAGGGATCTCTGTGGTTAACGCCCTTTCCAAACGCGTTGAAGTGACCGTCCGCCGCGACGCTCAGGTATACAGCATCGCTTTTGAAAACGGCGAGAAGGTGCAGGATCTGGAGGTGATTGGCACCTGCGGGAAGCGCAATACCGGGACCAGCGTGCATTTTTGGCCGGATGAAAGCTTCTTCGACAGCCCGCGCTTTTCCGTTTCACGCCTCAGCCATCTGCTGAAAGCGAAAGCGGTACTGTGCCCGGGGGTTGAGATTACCTTTACCGATAAGGTGAATAATACCGAGCAGCGCTGGTGCTACCAGGACGGCCTGAACGACTATCTGTGCGAAGCCGTAAATGGCCTGATTACCCTCCCGGAAGCGCCGTTTATCGGCAATTTTTCGGGCGACACCGAAGCCGTTGACTGGGCGCTGCTCTGGTTGCCGGAAGGCGGTGAGCTGCTGACGGAAAGCTACGTAAACCTGATCCCAACCATGCAGGGCGGTACTCATGTTAACGGCCTGCGTCAGGGGCTGCTCGATGCCATGCGTGAGTTCTGCGAATACCGCAATATTCTGCCGCGTGGCGTGAAGCTCTCTGCGGAAGATATTTGGGAACGCTGCGCCTATGTGCTGTCGGTCAAAATGCAGGATCCTCAGTTTGCTGGCCAGACGAAAGAACGTCTCTCCTCACGCCAGTGTGCGGCCTTTGTCTCCGGCGTAGTGAAGGATGCTTTCAGCCTGTGGCTGAACCAGAACGTACAGGCGGCAGAACAGCTGGCAGAGCTGGCTATTTCCAGCGCTCAGCGCCGCATGCGCGCCGCGAAGAAGGTTGTGCGTAAAAAGCTGACCAGCGGGCCAGCGCTGCCGGGTAAGCTGGCAGACTGTACTGCGCAGGATTTAAGCCGGACCGAACTATTCCTGGTGGAAGGGGACTCGGCGGGCGGCTCCGCGAAACAGGCTCGCGATCGCGAATATCAGGCGATCATGCCGCTGAAAGGGAAGATCCTGAACACATGGGAAGTTTCTTCTGACGAAGTACTGGCCTCGCAGGAAGTGCACGATATTTCTGTGGCGATCGGTATTGATCCAGACAGTGAAGATCTGAGCCAGTTGCGCTATGGCAAGGTCTGTATCCTTGCGGATGCGGACTCCGATGGTCTGCACATTGCCACGCTGCTGTGCGCGCTCTTTGTGCGCCACTTCCGGGCACTGGTGAAAGGTGGTCACGTTTACGTGGCGATGCCGCCGCTCTACCGCATCGATCTGGGTAAAGAGGTTTATTACGCGTTGGATGAAGAAGAAAAAGCCGGCGTGCTGGAACAGCTTAAGCGCAAGAAAGGCAAGCCAAACGTGCAGCGCTTTAAAGGGCTGGGCGAGATGAACCCGCTTCAGCTTCGCGAAACCACGCTTGATCCGAATACGCGCCGTCTGGTTCAACTGACCATCAGCGATGAAGACGACCAGCGCACGCTGGCGACAATGGATATGCTGTTGGCCAAAAAGCGTTCGGAAGATCGCCGCAACTGGCTGCAGGAAAAAGGCGACATGGCCGATATCGAGGGCTAAACGTTTTTCTCCAAAACGTAAAAGGGATGGCTCAGGCCATCCCTTTTTGCATTCTCAGGCGCCAGTTACTTCACGGCTTCTTCGAGAATGCGGATATGCACTTCCAGCACGTCGTCTTTCACGCGGGCGCTATGTTCTTTCATGTGGGCCGTCTCAAGATGGGCTTCCAGATGCGCAACGCTTTCCCATTTTTCCAGCATGAAGATGGAGTCCGGGGCGGTAGTCTGGAACGCGACCTGGGCGTTATGATCGACCAGCGGCGCGTAGCCGTGGCAGCCTTCTTCCTTCAGCACGGTTGGAATAATTTTCTCAAACGCTGCAATTACCGCCTGGCGATGGTGTGACCCAGGACGTGTACGAATTTCTGCAATCACTGTCAGCATGACTAACTCCTTATGTTATCCGGCAAACAGTTAAGCAAAAATACCAGCCAGATGCTTGCGATATTCTGCTACATAATGTGGCACGTCAGGTGCCTTGATGACGTCATTAGCGATAAAGGTTGGCAGCCCTTCCATGCCCAGAAACTGGTTAGCCTTGTGGAATGGAAGATAAACACCGTCTACGCCAACGCCATGGAAAAACTGATCTTTTTCGGTGAAAGCTTCTAAAGGTGCGTTCCAGGTCAGGGACATCATGTAGGTTTTGCCCTGAATCAGGCCGCCGGAACCATATTTTTTAGAGGCGTCTGAACGGGTACGGCCGTCGCTGGCATACAGCGAACCGTGGCCCTCGGTGAACACATCGTCAATGTACTTTTTGACCGTCCACGGGGCGCCCATCCACCAGCCCGGCATCTGCCAGATGATGCTGTCTGCCCAAAGGAATTTCTCAACTTCCGCTTTAACGTCATATTCGCTGTCTGCGCGGGTGACCTGGACATCATGCCCGAGGTCGCGCAAATAGCTTTCCGCGACTTCGGTCATGGTGTCATTAAGCTGGCCGTTGGAATGACCGAATTTTTTACCGCCGTTGATAATCAGGATGTTGCTCATTGTTAGCCCTTAAATAATTACGTTTGCCAATCATTATAATGAGAACCTTACTGTGAAAAAATGACCAGGATGTGCAAAGACTTTTGCTGCACGAGCAATAATCCGGCTGAAATTTCTCAGTTCCAACGGATGCGAACCCTAAAACCACCGCTTTCTGCGTTGCCGAAAGTTGCCCGCATACCGTGCAACGCCGCAATTCGACTTACGATTGACAACCCCAGCCCGCTGCCGGTTTTTAGCTGCCCTGGTGGGCGGAAGAAGCGTTCCCCCAAAGAGGCAAGATATTCAGGGTTCACGCCCGGTCCATTGTCGGTAACCTCAAGCTCATTCTCCTTAAGTACGACGTTCACAACGCTGCCTGCAGGGCTGTAGCGGACGGCGTTATCAATGATATTGCGCAACATCAACCCAAGCAGAAGTGGCTGAACGAGCTGGGTTACTGGTTTTTCCGGCATCTGCAGGTGGATATCAATATGCTCTCGCTGGGCCGCGTGCCAGGCTTCCATCACGCTTTCCTGAAGCAGAGTCTGCAGTGACACGTCCTGGACATCATTCAGTTCAGCCAGAGAGTCCAGCCGGGAAAGCGTCAGCAGCTGTTCAACAAGACGGGAGGCTCGGTCAATGCCCTGATGAAGCTGGTTCAGCGCTTGATCTCTGACTTGGGCATCATCTTCCGCCAGTTGAGCCACCTCTGCCTGTACCTTCAGGGCCGCAAGCGGGGTTCGGAGTTCGTGGGCGGCATCGGACGTAAAGCGCCTTTCACGCTGCATAAATGCTTCTGTACGCTCAAAGAGCTGATTTAAGGCATCCACAAGGGGCCTGACTTCCAGCGGGAGAGGCTGAGTCTCGAGTCTGCTGTTGTCACCGGGGGGGCGACGCTGTAGTTTTTGCGCCAGTTTTCGCAGCGGTGCCAGCTCTCTGCTGACTAACCCAATCAGCAGGATCAGCATCAGCGGCAGTGCTATTAACCAGGGCGTGAGCTGAGCGGACACGATATCCAGAGCCATATCGTTCCTGTAGTCCCACTCCTGACCGACCACGATACGATAACGACCATCAGGCGTTGTCAGCCAGACCAGACGCCAGAGATCGTCATCATCATCGAGTTGCCCATCAGTAAATCCGTCCCTATGCCATGAATAGATCAGTCCTTTACCGCTGTCGCCGTCATTGAGCACAAGCCTGCCCTCAGCGGTAAAAATGGCGAAGGCTAATGTGTCATCATCGAGCTTACCGCGATGTTTTTTCAGAATGTTTTTACTGCGAGGAAGCTGTGGCTCGGCGCTGTTTGCGCCATCGAAATCCAGCACGCTTAGCCGCTTAGCAAAAAGCAGTTGTTGGGTATCGAAGAGCTTGTTGAGCGATTTACGGGCTTCATACCAAGCGGCGGCACTGGCAAAGGCTGCTGCTGCAAGGGTCAGCACTATAAAGCCTACGGTCAGGCGTGTGCGTAAGCTTTTGGTCAACGTTCTTAGCATGCATCACCTAACGTATAGCCGATGCCGTGTACGGTGCGAATAAAACCGCTGCCCAGCTTTTTACGGAGATGATGGATGTGAACTTCAAGGGCGTTGCGCGAGACTTCATCGTCCCAGCTATAGATTTTTTCCTCGATCAGTGTACGTGGCAGAACACGCCCGACATTACGCATAAGCAACTCGAGTAAAGCGAATTCCTTAGGCTTTAGCTGTAGGGGCTCGCCGTTGAGAGATACCGTATGGTTTTCCGGAGAAAGTACGACATTTCCGTGGGTAATCTCTGGCTGCGCGTGGCCGTGTGCCCGGCGGATGAGTACCTGCAACCGCACTGCCACTTCTGTCAGGGCGAATGGTTTGCAAAGGTAGTCGTCCGCACCCAGCTGTAATCCTTCAATGCGCTCTTCCAGCGAGTCTCTGGCAGTCAGGATTAGTACGGGCTGACTGTGCCCCTCTTTACGCCAGGCGCGCAGAATATCCAGGCCATCCATGCCCGGGAGACTGAGATCCAACACTACGGCGTCGTAGGGGGCCAGGCCAAGTGCGGCTTGCCCCTTTGGCCCATCGCTAAACCAGTCAACTGCAAACCCCATTTTGATTAATCCGGCTTTAATGCCGTCACCAATTAGTGGGTCATCCTCAATAAGTAACAGGCGCATGGCGCACTCCTTGTTGCTGCCGTTAAGACGAGCAGTAAATACCTGTCGTCTTTGTGTGTACAGAAGAAAAGCCTGCTCCTTCGGCAAAGACCGCAAATTTGTAATAAAAAAACACTTCCTGCCGAGGGGTTAAGATCTCGTTAAGATTTGGGCGCTTTACTAGGGGCTAAGAAACGAAAGGAGAATTACATTATGAAAAAGACAGCCGCTTTATTTGCCATTATCGCTTTAACTTCAGCCCCTCTATTTGCTGCTCAGACCGGGGGGTTTGTTGACCCTAATGCCTCGGTACATACTCAGCCTATACAGCAGGGCGGCTTTGTGGGCCCAACGGGGAGTAAAACCACGGTAAAACAGGCCAAAACGTTATCTGATGACACTTGGGTGACGCTGACCGGTAAAATTGAGCAGCGCATTGGTGGTGAAGATTATATTTTCCGCGATGCAACCGACAGTATCAACGTAGACATTGACCATAAGCGTTGGAACGGCCAAACGGTCACCCCTCAGGACACCGTGGAAATTCAGGGTAAAGTGGATAAAGACTGGAACTCGATAGAAATCGACGTAAAGCAAATTAACAAACTGAAGTAACGCTGAAAATGCGGCTTGCCCATATGGGCTGCCGCTTCGTATAAAGCTATTCATCGCTATGACTCAACAGGCCAGATAAGGTACTATCGGCGGCAATTACGCCGATTGTGGCCACAATCGGTTCGTCAGTTTGAGGATGAATGAGCAATGAGTGATTTGACTCATGATGGTGCTGAGCGTCTTGCGCTGCACGAATTCACGGAAAATGCGTATCTCAACTATTCCATGTACGTCATCATGGACCGCGCTCTGCCGTTTATTGGCGACGGGCTCAAGCCGGTTCAGCGTCGAATCGTATATGCGATGTCGGAGCTGGGGCTAAACGCCAGCGCAAAATTCAAAAAGTCAGCCCGTACCGTGGGTGATGTGCTGGGTAAATACCATCCGCACGGCGACAGCGCCTGTTATGAAGCGATGGTGCTGATGGCGCAGCCGTTCTCTTACCGCTATCCGCTGGTGGACGGGCAGGGGAACTGGGGCGCGCCGGACGATCCTAAGTCCTTTGCTGCCATGCGTTATACCGAATCCCGCCTGTCGAAGTACGCGGAGCTGCTGCTCAGTGAGCTCGGGCAGGGAACGGTAGACTACATCCCGAACTTTGACGGAACGCTGCAGGAGCCAAAAATGCTGCCTGCGCGTTTACCGAACATCCTGCTTAACGGGACAACCGGCATTGCGGTAGGGATGGCAACAGACATTCCTCCGCATAACCTGCGCGAAGTCGCTCAGGCCGCCATAACGCTGATTGACCAGCCAAAAACGACGCTGGACAGCCTGCTGGATATCGTCAACGGTCCGGATTATCCGACCGAAGCGGAAATCATCACGCCGCGTGAAGATATTCGCAAAATCTACCAGAACGGGCGCGGCTCCATCCGCATGCGTGCGGTGTGGCGCAAAGAAGACGGCGACGTTGTGATTACCGCGCTGCCTCATCAGGTGTCAGGCGCTCGCGTGCTGGAGCAGATTGCCAGCCAGATGCGTGCGAAAAAGCTGCCAATGGTTGAAGACCTGCGCGACGAGTCGGATCATGAAAACCCGACCCGGCTGGTGATTGTGCCTCGTTCCAATCGCGTAGACGTTGAGCAGGTAATGAACCATCTGTTCGCGACCACCGATTTGGAAAAAAGCTATCGCGTTAACCTGAATATGATTGGCCTGGACGGTCGCCCGGCGGTGAAAAACCTGCTGGAGATCCTCAGCGAATGGCTGGTCTACCGTCGTGACACGGTGCGCCGCCGCCTGAACTACCGTCTGGAGAAAGTCCTTAAACGCCTGCATATCCTCGAAGGTTTGCTGGTAGCGTTCCTCAATATCGACGAAGTGATTCATATCATTCGTACCGAGGATGAGCCGAAGCCGGTGCTGATGTCTCGTTTTGATATCAGCGAAACGCAGGCCGAAGCGATCCTTGAGCTGAAGCTGCGTCACCTCGCCAAACTGGAAGAGATGAAGATCCGCGGCGAGCAGAACGAGCTGGAAAAAGAACGCGATCAGCTGCAGGGTATTCTCGCTTCAGAGCGCAAAATGAACACGCTGCTGAAAAAAGAGCTGCAGTCGGATGCCGATACCTACGGGGACGACCGTCGCTCTCCGCTGCACGAGCGCGGTGAAGCGAAGGCGATGAGCGAGCATGACATGGTGCCGTCTGAACCGGTGACGATTGTGCTGTCGCAAATGGGCTGGGTGCGCAGCGCCAAAGGCCACGATATTGACGCGCCGGGCCTGAGCTATAAAGCCGGTGACAGCTACCTTGGCTCAGCCAAAGGTAAGAGCAATCAACCGGTGGCGTTCATTGACTCCACAGGGCGAAGCTACGCGCTGGATCCTATCACGCTGCCGTCAGCACGTGGTCAGGGTGAGCCTCTGACCGGTAAGCTGACGCCACCGCCGGGTGCGACGGTTGACTATGTGCTGATGGCCGCAGACGATCAGAAGCTGCTGATGGCTTCGGACGCAGGCTATGGCTTCGTCTGTACCTTTAACGACGTTGTTTCACGCAACCGCGCAGGTAAAACGCTGATTTCCCTTCCGGATAACGCCCGCGTCCTCCCTCCGCTGGAAATTCACAGCGCAGACGACATGCTGTTGGCGATCACCGCCGCCGGGCGCATGCTGATGTTCCCGGTGAGTGACCTGCCGGAACTGTCGAAAGGCAAGGGTAATAAAATTATCTCTATCCCGGCAGCCGAAGCGGCGAAAGGTGAAGATAAGCTGGCACATCTGTTTATCCTGCCGCCGCAGAGTACGCTGACGCTGCACGTCGGGAAGCGTAAAATTAAGCTGCGCCCTGAAGAGTTGCAGAAAATTACCGGTGAGCGAGGCCGCCGCGGGACGCTGATGCGTGGCCTGCAGCGTATCGACCGCGTGGACGTCGATTCCCCAATGCGGGCTGGAGCTGGAGACAGCGAAGAATAATCCGGGGTACGGCGGCAGCGTTGCCGCCGTCCGGTGTGTTTTACGCTAAAGCCGATATACTTATCAACGGCTTCGGCTCATGAGGTAGTTATGCTAGCGATTGTACGTTTTATTATTGTCGTTATTTACTGCATCCTGGTATGCATCTTTGGTTCAATTTATTGTCTGTTTAGCCCGCGTAATCCGCGCCATGTGGCAACTTTTGGGCACCTTTTCGGGCGTCTGGCGCCGGTATTCGGTCTCAAGGTTGAAACCCGCTTACCTGCCGGGGCAGAAAACCATCCCACCGCGATTTACATCGGTAACCATCAAAACAACTACGATATGGTGACGGCTTCGAGTATCGTGCAGCCGCCGACGGTAACGGTTGGGAAAAAAAGCCTGGTGTGGATCCCGTTTTTTGGCCAGCTTTACTGGCTGACTGGCAACCTGTTGATTGACCGGGATAACCGGGCAAAAGCCCACGGTACTATCTCCCAAGTTGTCGAGCAGATTCGCAAACGTAATGTTTCTATCTGGATGTTCCCGGAAGGGACCCGCAGCCGTGGTCGAGGCCTGCTGCCGTTTAAAACCGGGGCGTTTCATGCCGCGATTGCCGCGGGCGTGCCGATTATTCCGGTGTGCGTTTCCAATACCAGTAATAAAATTAAGCTAAACCGTTGGAACAACGGGTTGGTCATCGTCGAAATGCTGCCGCCAATTGATACCAGCGCTTATGGGAAAGATCAGGTCCGTAAGCTGGCCACTGACTGTCGTGAACTGATGATGGCCAAAATCGACGAACTCAATCAAGAAGTTGCCGCGCGTGAAGCCGCCGGCAAAGTTGAAAAGAATCAGGCGAGTTAAATGCCGCCTTTGGCGGTACGGTTTGTATCGCCTTTCGTTATTCAGTTTTACATGGAGCAATTATGTCACTCAGTCGGCGTCAGTTTATTCAGGCATCCGGAGTTGCGCTATGTGCCGGCTCGGTGCCGCTGAGGGCAAACGCGGCAGGGCAGCAGCAGCCTTTACCTGTTCCCCCTCTGCTTGAATCTCGTCGCGGCCAGCCCTTATTCCTGACGCTGCAGCGCGCTCACTGGTCATTTACCGGCGGCGCTAAGGCGCCCGTTTGGGGCTTTAACGGGCGCTATATGGGGCCAACCATTCGCGTCTGGAGCGGGGATGACGTGAAGATGATCTACAGCAACCGTCTGCAGGAAAATGTTGCGATGACGATTGCTGGCCTGCAGGTGCCGGGGCCGCTGATTGGCGGGGCCGCACGTATGATGTCGCCGAACGTAGACTGGGCGCCCGTTTTACCCATTCGCCAGCGAGCCGCTACGCTGTGGTATCACGCCAACACGCCGAATCGCACCGCAAGGCAGGTTTACAACGGCCTCGCGGGGATGTGGTTAATTGAGGATGAAGTCAGCAAATCTCTGCCAATCCCTAACCATTACGGCGTGGATGACTTCCCGATTATCATCCAGGACAAGCGACTCGACAACTTCGGTGCGCCAGAGTATCAGGAGCCAGGCAGCGGCGGTTTTGTTGGCGATACGCTGCTGGTGAACGGGGTGCAAAGCCCGTACGTGGAAGTGTCCCGTGGTTGGGTGCGTCTGCGTTTGTTGAACGCCTCAAACTCGCGTCGCTACCAGCTGCAAATGAGCGATGGTCGCTCCATCGCGGTGATTTCCAGCGATCAGGGGTTCCTGCCGGCACCCGTTTCGGTCAAGCAGCTGTCGCTGGCCCCGGGAGAGCGGCGAGAAATTCTTATCGACATGACCGAAGGCAAAGAGGTCTCGATTACCGCCGGTGAAGCGGCGGGGATCATGGATCGCATTCGTGGTTTCTTTGAGCCCTCGAGCATTTTGATTTCCACGCTGGTGTTAACGCTGCGTCCTACCGGGCTGTTGCCGCTGGTGACCGACACGCTGCCAATGCGCCTTCTGCCGGAAGAGATTATCGGCGGTAACCCAACGCGCAGCCGTGAAATCACCCTCGGTGACGATCCTGGCATTAACGGCCAGCTGTGGGATATGAAGCGGATTGATATTCAGACTCAGCAGGGCACCTGGGAACGCTGGACGGTGCGCGCTGATACGCCGCAGTCTTTCCACATTGAGGGCGTTAGTTTCCTGGTGCGCAACGTCAACGGGGCTTCGCCGTTCGGGGAAGATCGCGGCTGGAAGGATACCGTGTGGATAGACGGGCAGGTTGAGCTGCTGGTCTACTTTGGGCAACCTTCCTGGGAGCATTTCCCGTTCCTCTACTCCAGCCAGACGCTGGAGCTTGCCGATCGCGGCTCCATCGGTCAGCTATTGGTTCAGCCCGCACCCTAGTTTTTACCCTCACCCTAACCCTCTCCCTACAAGGGAGAAGGGATAGCATGGGACTCTACGCAGAGTCTTTTTCCCCTCGCCCCTTTGGTGAGAGGGCCGGGTGAGGGGCGTAAAACACCGAATAACCCTTCAAAGATTACTGCTAATAGGCGTATAATCGCCGCCCTTTTGTTCATTTCTACATCATCTCTTCGGAAATATTATGAGCGTCAAAAGCCTGATCCAGCCGGAACGCGAACTCTTTTCATGGCCTCAATACTGGGCCGCCTGTTTTGGTCCGGCCCCGTTTTTACCCATGTCTCGAGCGGAGATGGACGAACTCGGCTGGGACAGCTGCGACATCATTCTGGTCACCGGCGATGCCTACGTGGATCACCCCAGCTTTGGGATGGCCATCTGTGGCCGTATGTTAGAGGCGCAGGGTTTCCGTGTCGGTATCATTGCTCAGCCGGACTGGTCTTCTAAACAGGACTTTATGCGCCTCGGCAAGCCGAACCTGTTCTTTGGCGTGACCGCCGGGAACATGGATTCGATGATTAACCGCTACACGGCGGACCGCAAGCTGCGCCACGACGATGCCTACACGCCGGATAACGTGGCAGGCAAGCGCCCCGATCGTGCTTCTCTGGTTTACACCCAGCGCTGCAAAGAAGCGTGGCGTGATGTGCCGGTGATCCTCGGTGGCATCGAGGCCAGCCTGCGCCGTACCGCGCATTATGATTACTGGTCTGATACCGTGCGCCGCTCGATTTTGGTTGATGCCAAAGCCGATATGCTGATCTTCGGCAATGGTGAACGTCCGCTGGTGGAAGTGGCGCATCGTCTGGCTAACGGAGAAGGGATCGCTGACATTTGCGACGTGCGTAATACCGCCATCATGCGCAAAGAAGCGATGCCCGGCTGGGCAGGCGTCGATTCCACCCGGCTTGATACGCCAGGAAAAATCGACCCCATTCCGCATCCTTACGGGGACGATCTCCCCTGTGCCGACGGCAATAAACCGAAGGACAAGAAGGCGGATGAAACCAAAGCGGTAACCGTGCAGCCGCCGCGACCAAAGCCGTGGGAAAAGACCTATGTTCTGCTGCCGTCCTTTGAGAAGGTGAAGGCCGATAAGGTGATGTATGCCCACGCTTCGCGGATCCTGCATCATGAAACTAACCCCGGTTGCGCCCGAGCGCTGATGCAAAAGCACGGCGATCGCTATATCTGGATCAACCCTCCGGCAATCCCGCTTTCTACCGAAGAGATGGATAGCGTGTTCGCGCTCCCCTACCAGCGTGTGCCTCATCCTTCCTACGGCAAGGCCCGCATTCCGGCCTATGAGATGATCCGCTTCTCGGTGAACATTATGCGCGGCTGCTTCGGCGGCTGCTCTTTCTGCTCCATCACCGAGCATGAAGGCCGCATTATTCAGAGCCGATCCGAAGATTCCATCATCAGCGAAATCGAAGCGATGCGCGACAGCGTGCCGGGCTTTACCGGCGTGGTGTCCGATCTCGGTGGCCCAACGGCCAATATGTATATGCTGCGCTGCAAGTCGCCGCGCGCGGAGCAAACCTGCCGTCGCCTGTCGTGCGTTTACCCGGAAATTTGCCAGCATATGGACACCAACCATCAGCCGACCATCGATCTCTACCGCCGTGCCCGCGATCTGCAGGGCGTGAAGAAGATCTTGATTGCCTCCGGCGTGCGTTACGATCTGGCGGTTGCCGATCCGCGTTACATCAAAGAGCTGGCCACTTACCACGTGGGCGGTTATCTCAAAATTGCCCCGGAGCATACCGAAGAAGGGCCGTTGTCGAAGATGATGAAGCCGGGGATGGGCAGCTATCATCGCTTTAAAGAGCTGTTCGATACCTATTCGAAGCAGGCTGGCAAAGAGCAGTATCTGATCCCATACTTTATCTCCGCGCACCCTGGGACGCGTGATGAGGACATGGTGAACCTGGCGCTGTGGCTGAAGCAGCATCGGTTCCGCCTCGATCAGGTTCAGAACTTTTATCCGTCGCCGCTGGCTAACTCCACCACCATGTATTACACGGGTAAAAATCCGCTGAGTAAGGTGAACTACAAAAGCGAGGATATCGTTGTGCCTCGCGGTGACCGCCAGCGCCGCCTTCATAAAGCTCTGCTGCGCTATCACGACCCGGCTAACTGGACGCTGATCCGTGAGGTGCTGGAGGCGATGGGGAAAAAGCACCTGATTGGCGGCAGACGTGAATGCCTGGTGCCTGCCCCGACCCTGGAAGAGATACGTGAGGCCCGCAGGCATGCTCGTCACGCCCGCCCGGCGCTGACGAAACATACCCCGCTTGCGCACCAGCGCCGTCCGGCAGCAGCAGGAAAGAGGAAGCCGCATGTGAAGTAACCCGTGCTTTCATGCCGCTGTCATTTTTTTCTGCGACAAAGAGAAGTGGGAATCCCTGCCCGTCGGGTCTGGTGCTAAGCTGCCCGGCGGCCTCTTTGCTGAAATGAGAAATGAACATGTCTAACCCGCTGTACGTTTTTGACCTCGACCACACCCTGATTGACGCCGATTGCAGCACTCTCTGGAGCCGCTTCCTTTCTCGCGAAGGGCTGATCAAAGACCCTGATTATCTGGCCAAAGAGCACAAGCTGATGCTCGACTACCAGCGTGGCGAAATGAACATTCACGAATACGTTGGCGTCACGCTGGCCCCGCTGGCCGGCATGACAGTTGCCGATATCGATACGCTGGTGGCTCGCTGCGTAGAAAATGATGTACTGCCGCTGGTTTACCCGGAGGCGAAGCGCCTGATTGAGCAATTACACGCTCAGGGCCAGCAGATGATGATCATCTCTGCGTCGGTCAGCCTGCTGGTGAAGGCCATTGCGCCGCGGCTGGGCATTGAACACGCCATCGGTATCGACCTGGTGACCGGCAATAACGCCTACACCAGCGTGATAAGCGGCGTGCCGAGCTATCAGGCAGGTAAAATTACCCGTCTGAAGGAGTGGCTGACGGTGAACCCCGAATACAGCGGAGAACTGACGTTTTATACCGACTCTATTAACGACCTACCGCTCTGCCTTGAGGCCGATAAAGTGCTGATGGTAAATCCTTGCCAGAAGCTTGCGGCGCAGGGCGCTCGCTACGGCTGGCAAACGCTGAGCTGGTCTTTATAGCGAAACCGGGGCATGGTGAAAACCGTGCCCCGTTTAGGCGTTATTGCGGAGAATACAGCGGCACCGGCTTCCCGGTGATATAGCGGCGGCGCAGCCAGGCAGAAATAGCATCCATCGCCATTACCACGCAGACCAGAATCAGGGTGATAAACATCACCACGTCCCAGTTCCACAGCCGCATGTTCTCGGCATAAACCAGGCCGACACCGCCCGCGCCGACAAAACCCAGCACCGCCGCTGAACGGGTGTTGGACTCAATCTGGTACAGGCTGAGGGAGAGAAACGCCGGGAACGACTGGGTGAAGATCCCGAAGCGGTGCTTCTGAATGCCTGCCGCGCCCACGGCGGTTAATCCCCGGCTCGGAGAGCGTTCTACCGCTTCGTGCCCCTCGGCATACAGCCTGCCCAGTAAGCCGGTATCCTGCATGATAATTGCCAGTACGCCAGCCAGCGGGCCAAGCCCCACGGCGCGCACAAATATTAGCCCCCAGATTGCCATATCCACGCCGCGCAGCAGGTCGAACAGGCGGCGCACCAGCAGCGCAATGACCCTTGCCACCGGGCCCTGCATGATATTGCGGGCGGCAAAGAACGACAGCAGCAGCGCCAGCACAGTGGCGGTTAGCGTCCCGGCAAAGACAATGGCGAGCGTAATAGCGATTTGCGAGAAGTAATAGGCGAACGGCCAGTTAACAAAGTCATGCCAGACAAACATACGCAGGAAATAGCGCCCGAGCTGAGCGATGCCGGTCAGGATTTGCCCGGAGTCGATGCCGAAAGTGAAGAAAAACCAGACGTAGTAGCCGAGGATGGCGGCGGCCAGCAGGCCGATGTGACGCAGATAGCGTCCCTGCATCCGGTAAAGTTCGCGGTGCTGCTCGCGGCTTTTAGCGATATCCGGTGTTGCCTGTGAAATGCTCATTTTTTCCCCTCCAGAACCCAGCGGCGCAGCCTGCCGGACAGGACATCGAGGATGGAAACCACCACGATAATCAGCAGCAGCGTGATGCTGACCTGGTCGTAGCGGTCGAGTTTAATGTTGGTCATCAGCTCCTGGCCGATCCCGCCCGCGCCAACGAGGCCGAGAATGGTGGAGGAACGGAAGTTAATTTCAAAGCGCATAAAGCTGTAGGACAGGAAGATCGGTTTCACCTGCGGCCACAGAGCGAAGCGCACGCGCTGAAGTGGCGTGGCACCGCAGGCCACCAGGCCGCGCACAGGTTTGTCGGACGCGCTTTCGATGGCTTCGTAAAACAGCTTGGTCAGGCTGCCAATGGTGTGCAGGGCCAGCGCCAGAAACCCCGGAATAGCGCCGATACCAAAGGCCATCACGAACATCACCGCCCATGCCAGCTCCGGCATGGTTCTCAGGAAGGCAACTGAAGCACGAACGCCGAAGCGCACGGCGGGCGGTGTCCAGGTATTACCGGCGGCCAAAAATGCCAGCACAGCGGCAATGCAGGTCGAAATCAGCGTCGACGCCAGCGCCAGCTGCAGCGTTTCCCAAATCAGCGGCAGCTGAATCGGCAGGCGGTATCCCCAGTAGGCCAGCGAGCCTTTGGTGTGGACGTCGGCCAGCAGAACCGGGAGGTGCAGCGTCGGCAGGGTTTCGAACATGTAGTCGAGGAAGTTTGGCAGCGATTGCCAGATGGTGGTCAGGCTGAACTCTGCGATATGACCGGCGGTAAGATACAGGCCTACCAGCAGCAGGGACCAAATCAGGGTGTCGCGCTTCTGGCGCATTCTGACCTGGTGATAGTAACGCTCAAATTCCGTATTCAACATCATCACTTATTATCCGGTTTGTTTCCGGTGACGGGTTGCCCCGTCCTGATAAAAAAGCACCCAGGCAGGCTGCCGGGGTGCGATTTTTATGCGGTGGGCATCAATTAGCGGGCGCTAACCAGCTCACGCTTCATGTCGATGATCTGCTGGAAGTCAGCCACAGATGCCGGGCCAATGTGCTGGGTGCCGCCCATTGCCTTCACGAAGCAACCGTGATCTTCTTTATCAAGCTTCTTCACTGCATCCACCACTTTGGCCTTGAAGTCAGCTGGCAGCTTGTTGCTGACCAGGATTGGGCCGTTAGGGATCAGCGGGGAAGTCCAGATGATGCGGATCTGCTTCATCAGGTCAGGGTGATCCATACGGATCAGGCGGTTAAACGCCCCGGCGGTGTAGCCGTCGTTATAGTCGCCAACCATGGAAGCCCAGGTCACCGCGCCAGCAAACTGGCCGTTCAGCACGCCCAGGATGTCCTGTTCGTGGCCGCCGGAGAAGGTGACGCTGGAGAAGAAGTTGTTGTATTTGTTGTCCGCGGTGCCGCCGAGTTTCTGTTTGAACTCGTGGTTCGGGATCAGATAGCCAGAGGTGGAGTCCGGATCCGCGAAGCCGAAGGATTTGCCTTTCAGATCTTCGATGGTTTTGTACGGACTGTCGGCTTTCACGATCACTACGGAGTGGTAGCCGCGGGACTGATCTTTATCGTCAACCGCGATGCCGACGATATCCACCGCTTTCGGGTCGTTCATGTACACCGAAGCGTAGGAAGAAGGAGACATGCTCAGCACCAGGTCGACTTTACCGCCGATCAGGCCCTGAATAACACCAGAGTAGTCAGAAGAGTTACGCAGTTTAGTGTCGACATTCAGTTCTTTATCCATGAACTGCTTCACACACTGGTTATCACCAATTTGCTGGGTCGCATTCTGCCCGCCGAGGATCCCGAGGTTCAGTTCGCGCGGCTGGTCAGCAGCCATAGCGTGGCCTGCAATCACAAGGCCAGTAATCACTGCGGATAAACGTAATGCGCCAGTCAGTTGCTTTTTCATTATCATTGCCTGTGTTGTATCAATTGGAGAGAGAATTAATGCACTTGATTGATTTCATCGCCGTACAAGAGATGCAGCACGTCGTCCGTTAACATCGACGGATGACCGTCAAACACGATATTTCCTTTTGCAACCCCGATAACGCGGGTGCAGTACTCTTTCACCAGCTCGATGGAATGCAGGTTCACCATCACGCTGATGCCTTGCTCACACACTTCACGCAGCACTTTCATGATGCGTTGGGTATTTTTCGGGTCGAGTGAAGCCACTGGCTCATCGGCCAGCAGAATGCTTGGGTTTTGCATCAGCGCGCGGCAAATAGCGACGTGCTGCATCTGGCCGCCGGAAAGGTTCTCGGCGCGCTGCAGGGCGTGGGGCAGCATGTTCATCCACTCCAGAAGCGAAATAGCGCGGGCGCGGTCTGCTTCAGGGAAAACCTTAAACAGGGATTTCAGCGTGGAGGTCTGGCTCAGGCGACCCAGCAGGACGTTAGTCAGCACGTCCAGTCTTGGCACCAGGCAGAAGTCCTGGAAGATCATGCCGCATTCGGTGCGCCACTGGTTCAGGGCGCGACCGCTGAGTTTAGACACATCGTGCGGCATCCCGACTTCCGGAAAGCTGAGGATCTCGCCCGACGTGGCAGAATGCGTACCGTTAAGAATATGCAGCAGCGTAGATTTACCTGCGCCTGAACGGCCAATCACGCCCACCAGTTCACCGGCATGCAGGTCGAAGTTAATGTCGTGCAGCACGGTCTGGTGTGCGTTATAGGCCTTACTCAGACTCTTAACGCTCAGGACTTTACGCCCCGGCGCGGGCGCAAACTGCGGCAGCGACTCCAGGTCAGAGTTGGTAACTACGGCAAGGGATCTGTTCATAACCATTCCAAATGAGTTAGCGAAGCTGGCCCTATTTATCGTGGTGTTGTGTGACTTTTTGATTACGGCTAAAAGAACAAATAATGAACGCCGTGAAAATTCACGCGACGATCAAACAGATGTGTTACACGTAGAAAGCGCTGGAGCAGGGGGTGTGCGGGAAATAAAAAACCACCCTGCGGGTGAAGGCGAAGGTGGTTTTGGGGACGAAAAGAGAAGCCGGATTTAGCCGACAAACACGTCCGGGTCTGGCCCAAGGCGTTTGCCGCTGTCGAGCTTCGCAATTTCAGCCAGTTCTTCTTTGTCCAGGCGGAAGTCGAACACGTCAAAGTTTTCAGCAATACGGGCAGGCGTGACCGATTTAGGGATAACCACCAGCCCGCTATCGAGGTGCCAGCGAATCACCACCTGAGCCGGGGTTTTACCGTATTTGTCCGCTAAATCACGAATGATTTTCTGATCAAACACGCCTTCACCGCCCTGGGCCAGCGGGCTCCAGGACTCGGTCTGGATTTTGTGGGTCGCGTTCCAGGCGTGGAGCTGGCGCTGTTGCAGCAGAGGGTGCAGCTCAATCTGGTTGATCACCGGGCTAACGCCGGTTTCGTCGATCAGCCGCTGGAGATGATTAAGATTGAAGTTACACACCCCAATACTCTTCGCCAGTCCCTCTTTTTGCAGCTCAATCAGCCCTTTCCAGGCTTCGAGATAATGATCTTTACTCGGCACCGGCCAGTGCAGCAGGTAGAGATCGACATAATCAAGCTGCAGTTTTTCAAGGCTGTCTTCCAGCGCCTGGCGGGGCCGCTGCTGGTCGCTGTTCCAGAGCTTGGTGGTAATAAACAGATCGTCACGCGCAATGCCTGCGCTTTTCAGCGCGGCACCTACGCCGTCCTCGTTTTTGTAGGCGGCGGCGGTATCAATGGAGCGGTATCCCACTTCCAGGGCTTTCTCAATGGCCGTTCTGACCTGGTCGTTGCTGGCCTGCCAGACACCGAGCCCAAGCTGCGGCATTACGTTGCCATCCTGGAGCTTGATTAAGGTTGGATGAGTCATGCGTACCTCCTTAATAGTGCGAAAAACACCGGGCAAGCCCGGTGTAAGTTTTGTATTAAGTCTAGTCGAAACTCAGGCGATCAAATCGCTAACCTGGATTCTCTTAGCGCGCGGCTTCGTAAATGCGGCGGCTAACGTCCAGCGTAATGTCCTGATGTTCGCCCAGCTTAGTCATGCCTTTTTCTTCCAGTTTCACCAGCAGAGCAGGGATGGAGCTGCCGTCCAGGCCGTAGGCGGACAGGCGAGTCGCGGTGCCCATTTTCTCGAAGAAATTGCGGGTTGCTTCGATGGCCGCATCAATACGCTCTTCTTCGCTGCCGGAGGTGATGTTCCAGACGCGTTCTGCGTATTGCAGCAGTTTGGCGTGCTTCTCGTTACGCTTTTCATTCATCAGCGAAGGCAGAACCACCGCCAGCGTTTGAGCGTGATCCAGGCCGTGCATCGCGGTCAGTTCGTGGCCCAGCATGTGGGTCGCCCAGTCCTGCGGCACGCCAGCCCCGATCAGGCCGTTCAGCGCCATTGTTGCAGCCCACATCACGTTCGCACGCACGTCATAGTTTTCAGGATCTTTCAGCGCTTTCGGGCCGTCTTCGATCAGCGTCAGCAGAATGCCTTCCGCAAAACGATCCTGCACTTTGGCGTTGACCGGGTAGGTCAGGTACTGCTCGATGGTGTGAACAAAGGCATCCACCACGCCGTTAGCAACCTGTTTAGGCGGCAGGGTGTAGGTGTAAACCGGATCCAGAACCGCAAAGACAGGCTGCACGAAGTCAGACATGAACGCCTGTTTGTCGCCGGTAGAGCGGCGGGAAACCACTGCGCCTTTGTTAGATTCGGAGCCGGTGGCCGGCAGCGTCAGCACGGAACCCATTGGGATCGCACTTTTCACGTCGCTACCGCGGGTCAGCAGAATGTTCCACGGATCGATATCCTGCGGATAGTGCGCCGCAGCGGCGATAAATTTAGTGCCGTCGAGCACGGAGCCACCGCCGACTGCCAGCAGGAAAGTCACGTTTTCTTTACGCGCAATCTCTACGGCTTTCATCAGCGTTTCGTAAGACGGGTTAGGTTCGATGCCGCCAAACTCCAGCACGTCGAGGCCTTTCAGCGCGTCTTTAACCTGGTCCAGTACGCCAGTTTTAATCACGCTGCCGCCGCCGTAGGTAATCAGTACGCGAGCGTCGGCTGGGATCTGGTCACGCAGTTCTGCCAGGGAGCCTTTACCAAACAGGATGCGGGTTGGGGTATGAAGATTGAAGTTATTCATGATGGGTTTCCCGTTCGTTAGATGAGTCACATTGCTAAATCTGATGGCGCTTATTGTGGTCCGCCACGCTGCCTCTCTCAATGCATATTCCTGCCTTTATCTTGCCTGTTTCTCCAAATGACTGGAGAAATCGCAGAATCCATCGCACACTGTAAGCCGGATAAAAAGCGCCGTGGAGACGTAGGAAATGAACCGCCAGGCTATCTGCCAGCAGCTGACGGATAAAATCAATCAGCTGATTTTAAAAGAAAAGAGTGATGTATTTTTTGATGGCGTACGGCTGATGTACGGCACCAAACCGATGGCGCGTACCCCGGTCATGTACGAGCCGGGCATTGTTTTTCTCTTTTCGGGTCATAAAACAGGTTATCTTAATGACCGCGTATTCCGCTATGACGCCAATGAATACCTGCTGCTGACGGTGCCTTTACCCTTCGAGTGCGAAACTTTTGCGACGGCAGACGTACCGCTCGCCGGAATGCGTGTGAAAGTGGATATCCAGCAACTGCAGGATTTGCTGATGGACATCGGAGAAGACGATCTCTTCCGTCCGCAGTCCTGTACCGACGGGATAAATTCTGCCGAACTGTCGGAAGAAATTCTTTGCGCTGCAGAGCGGTTGCTGGATGTATTAGAGAGGCCTCTCGATGCCCGAGTCCTGGGCAAGCAGATTATCCGTGAGATCCTTTATCACGTTTTGACGGGCCCAAGCGGCGGGGCGCTACTGGCGCTGGTAAGCCGCCAGACGCATTTTAGCCTGATCAGCCGCGTGCTGCGCCGGATTGAAAACCAGTACACCGAAAACTTGTCGGTGGACCAGCTGGCAGCCGAGGCTAACATGAGCGTTTCTGCGTTTCATCACAACTTCAAGTCGGTGACCAGCACGTCGCCGCTGCAATACCTGAAAACTTACCGTCTGCATAAGGCAAGAATGTTAATGCTGCATGACGGTATGAAGGCAAGCGCGGCGGCTATCCGCGTGGGCTACGAGAGCGCGTCTCAGTTTAGCCGGGAGTTTAAACGCTATTTTGGCGTGACGCCGGGGGAAGATATGGCGCGGATGCGGGTTATTTAATGAGGCAAAAGCGAAGAGCGAATAAGTCGGGCTTATCCGCTCTTTCTTCATCAAGCAGGGTTACGCGGCGCTAACCTTTTTTTTCAGCACCACAAACACCGTGCCGACCAGGCCCACAATCAGCAGAGCAACCGGCAAAATCATCAGGAAGGTCATCACCTGATCTTCATGGCGCTTAACAAAGGGGATCATGCTGAGCGCGTAGCCCAGGCTAATCACAACGCCGACCCACAGCAGGCCGCTTAGCCAGTTAAAGAACTGAAAACGGCGGTTGCTGAGGCCGGAAATCCCCGCCATGGTAGGCAGCAGAGTACGAACAAAGGCCAGGAAGCGGCCCGCGAGCAGCGCCAGTAAACCGTGGCGGTCAAACATTTGCGTGGCGCGCTGGTGGTACTGGGTTGGCAGCTGTTTCAGCCAGCCTTTAACCGTGCGGGTATTGCCGAGCCAGCGCCCTTGTAAATAGCTAAGCCAACAGCCCAGGCTGGCTGCGATGGTTAAAATCACCAGCGTCGGTACAAAGCCCATCACGCCTTTGGCGATCAGCGCTCCCGCGAGCAGCAACAGGCTATCGCCCGGTAAAAATGAAGCAGGAAGTAGCCCATTTTCCAGGAACAGCGTCGCAAACATAACGCAATAGACAATGCCAATCACATGGGGGTCGGCCAGCGCAGCAAAATCGTGATGCCAAAGCGCCTCGACAATATTTTGTATAACAGCCATAGGTATTCCTGTGGAACCGCTTATTGAGTTCGCCCCGAGTATTACACCCGCAACTTAGGCTCACCTTAATTTCTACACATTGTACTGCTAAAATCTTCTCGACACCTTGATCCCAGGCTCAACAAAATCCCGATAATGGCAAAAAACTGTTCCACGATTACCGATAAACGGATTTTTTAGGCAATACGCTGGAAACCCGCTTCCAGATCCGCCATCAGATCGTCCACGTTTTCCAGGCCAATATGAAGGCGAACCAGGGTGCCGCTAAAGTCGACGCCGCCTGCCGGGCGGATCTCCGCCAGCTCATCGGGCTGATTAGCGAGAATAAGCGATTCATAGCCGCCCCAGGAATAGGCCATGCTGAAATACTCGAAATGATTGAGGTACTGTTCATACTCTTCATCACTCAGCCGCTTTTTCAGCACAAATGAGAACAGCCCGCTGCTGCCCGTAAAGTCACGTTTCCAGTATTCATGCCCCTTGCTGCCGGGCAGCGCTGGATGATTCACGCGCTCAACCTGCGGATGCTGTGCCAGCCATTCGGCGACTTTTAAGCTGCTTTCTTGATGCTGACGCAGGCGAACACCCAGGGTCCGAATACCGCGGCTGGTCATATACGCGGTGTCTGCATCCAGCATTTGCCCCATCAGATAGGCATTCTCGCGCAGCTGATCCCAGCATCGGGCATTGGATACCGCGGTGCCAACCATCGCATCCGAATGGCCAATTAAATATTTGGTTCCCGCCTGAATGGAGATGTCGATGCCGAACTCCAGCGCTTTAAACAGCACGCCAGCCGCCCAGGTATTGTCGATCATGATGATAGCGTCGGGGGCAACGCGCCTTACCGCTGCGACAATCGCCGGAATATCGTGGACTTCCATCGTAATGGAACCGGGGGATTCCAGAAAAACGACTTTGGTATTCGGCTGAATCAGGCTGGCAATATCGGCACCAATCTCCGGCGCGAACCAGCCAGTGCTAACCCCAAGCTTTGAGAGAATTTTGGTACAGAAATCCTGCGTTGGTTCATAGGCCGTTTCGGTCACCAGAACGTGATCGCCCTGTTCAACAAAGGCCAGAATTGTATTAGCCACCGCGGCGGCGCCGCAGGGAAAGAGGGCACAGCCCGCGCCGCCCTCAAGTTCACACATCGCTTCCTGCAACGAGAAATGGGTCAGCGTGCCGCGACGGCCATAGAACAGCTCGCCCTTAGCGCGGTTAGCGGTGGCCTGCTTTTTGGCCTCAACGCTTTCAAAGACGAGGGAGGAGGCGCGCTGAATCACGCTGTTAACCGAACCCTGAGTAAACTTCTTGCTGCGCCCGGCGTTGACCAGCGCCGTTTCGATGTGTTTTTCCGCCATTTCCGCTTCCCCGTCTAACCATCTGGATGTCTGGACGTAAATTAACACAGAATGGGCAAAGGGCATCATGGCGTTTTCTCAGGTTGGCGAAAAAAGTCATCATTTCGCCAGGTGGGCGCTTTTCCTGCGTAAGCGCAAGGAATGCTTCAACAATTTCCGGCAGTCTGCAAATACTAATGAGAACGACTATCAATTCGATAGTTTTTTGATATATTAGTCTCAGTTTTGACATTTATTTCTCGCTGGAGCGTAAGACGTGACGAGTAATCTGATGCAGACGGATCTGTCCGTTTGGGGCATGTATCAACATGCTGACATCGTAGTGAAGATCGTGATGATTGGCCTGATTCTGGCCTCTGTTGTCACCTGGGCCATCTTTTTCAGTAAGAGCGTGGAGCTGATCACCCAGAAACGTCGCCTCAAGCGAGAGCAGCAGCAGCTGGCTAACGTGCGCTCCCTGAACGAAGCGAGCAGCGTGGCAGAAGCCTTTGACAGTAAAAGCCTGAGCACGCTGTTAATCAACGAAGCCCAGAACGAACTGGAACTTTCAGCCGGCGTGGAAGATAACGAAGGCATTAAAGATCGTACCGGCTTCCGCCTTGAGCGCCGCGTGGCCGCCGTTGGGCGTCACATGGGGCGCGGTAACGGCTTCCTGGCCACCATCGGTGCGATTTCACCGTTCGTCGGCCTGTTCGGTACCGTTTGGGGCATCATGAACAGCTTCATCGGTATCGCTCAATCCCAGACCACTAACCTTGCGGTCGTTGCCCCGGGCATCGCAGAAGCGCTGCTGGCGACGGCAATCGGCCTGGTTGCTGCCATCCCGGCGGTGGTTATCTATAACATCTTCGCGCGTATGATCGGCAGCTACAAAGCCAGCCTCAGCGACGTTGCCGCGCAGGTTCTGCTGCTGCAAAGCCGCGATCTGGACCTGGATGGTACCGCTCAGCCGCGTCCGGTGCGTAATACCCAGCAACTGCGAGTAGGTTAATGCCCCATGGCAATGCGTCTGAACGAAAACCTCGATGACAATGGTGAAATGCACGAAATCAACGTTACGCCGTTTATCGACGTGATGTTGGTGCTGCTGATCATCTTCATGGTGGCGGCGCCGCTGGCAACGGTGGACGTGAAGGTTAACCTTCCGGCCTCCAGCAGTGAACCACAGCCACGCCCTGAGAAGCCGGTTTATCTGTCGGTAAAAGCCGATCATTCGATGTTTATCGGTAATGACCCGGTAACCAAAGAGTCGATGGTCAATGCGCTGATTGCCGCAACCGAAGGGAAAAAAGACACCACCATTTTCTTCCGCGCGGACAAAACGGTGGACTACGAAACGCTGATGGACGTGATGGATACGCTGCACCAGGCAGGGTATTTGAAGATTGGCCTGGTCGGCCAGGAAGTCACGAAAGCGAAGTAAGTGGGGATGACCCTCATCACGGCCCTCTTCCTCTTGGGAGAGGGTGAAAACAACTCAAGTTTATTCTCTCCGTAGTTGTTACGTTCACCCGTAAATCTGTTTCCCCTGCGCGTTCAGAGCACGGTGAACGTGTCCGGGGGATAACGCCATCCCCCGGACAGCCCCGGCGCCCGGCGAGCTCATCGCCGCTGAAGCGGTAAACCCACCGGCTATCACCCAAACATTCGGGGTCGTTCGCGATTCGTTCCTGACGATCGCTCTCTTTCGCTGTTCCCGACAGCTCAACCCCGCCTGAGTTGGGTCATCACCGGGGGCGATGAGAGCCGGGGACAAGGGCGTGTCGGTGTGACTTGCAGCGACTGTTGCGTTCAGCGTTGCTTTGAGCTTAAAGCGAGGCTCGATTCCGGCTTAAATCGCCTGCGTTTTCTCTCCGACTGGCCAGCCTCCGGACGCCGGGAGCGGCCGGAGGCTGAGAGCGTCGGGAGCGCATCTCAGCCGACCCAGGACTGGGAGATAAAACGGAGGTCTGCCGCTTCAGCGGTCGATTTATTTGGCCGGGAGTCCGGGGTCTCGGGGGAGTGACGGTGACTCCACCGAGTCGTTCACAAGTTTGGGGGCTGCATAAAAAGCTGTGCTTGAGGTGAACGGAACCTTAGCTGAACCTTCATATAGCTTATTTGTGACTAACAGACAGCCAAAGAGAGAAATCGTTAAATTTTATTACTCTTTATATTCCCTCGCCCCACTGGGGAGAGGGCCTGGGAAAGGGGCAAACCCCACTCACAGCGTAGAACTTTTCCACGTCTTCTCTGCAAGACCACGGGTCATCGACAGCGTCTGGGCTTCCTGCTCCTTCAGGCGCTGATAATGCCCTTCCAGCCGCTTAAGAATCTGCTCTTTAAGCTTTGGATGATGGCTGAGGATCTCTTCCAGCACCGCCCCATACACCTCTTCTTTGGCGCGCCACGGGAAGATTTCACGGCGGTTCATCCACTTCAGATCGATAAGCGCCGAAGTAATATCCGTAACTTCCTGCGTATTACGGGTGATATTTTCATTCTTAAGGCGAACCAGAATCGCTATATTTTTACTTAACGTAAATTCATGGTCTTTATTTTCATCAGCGCTAATTAACAAGGGCTGTTTTTTTAGAGGTTCTGCCATAGCACTACTCCTCAATTGAATAGCATAATGGCCAGGGTTTTTCTTGGGTCATTTGATTAACCCAAATTTCCTGCTCCTTGCTACTCACCCAGGCGGTTTTGTCTTCGATAAGCATCTGCAAATCGGCGGTACTAATAAGTTCTTTTTCAACCAGTTCGCCTATCAGGGCATGTAACGCCTCTATCCTAACCGCGCACAGCAGCCGCTCTTTAATATGACGGTCGGTTTCTTCAAGCAGGCGGTTCTTGGCCTGCCCGGCATAATGACTGCCGCTCAGGATGTTTTTTTCCAGCGTTAAAATCTTGTCCTGAACGACTTCCGACGTGGTACTATTTTCAGCTTCTGCAGGGAGCGTTGACGGTGCAACAACGGGATAGCGCCGTGGTAAGAAGTGTTCAGGCAGCATCGAATGTGATCCTTTGGAATCGGTTCAATATTCAGGTTCAGAGATTCGCGATATGATGCCTCAATTCAAAAATAAAAAAAACAGGAGTTTCTTATGCACAGCATATTTTATTCTATTGTCACCATTTTGATTTTGTTGTGTGCTGTATTGGTTATGCTCAAGGAGTTTAGCGCTTCAAATAATAAGAAAAATCGTGCGGCGGGTGAAATACAACCCATCACCACCAGCGAAGAGCGTGAAGATTATTTTGGCATGCTGATGTCTAAAATTACGCCCAGCTATTATTGGCGTATTAACAGTGAGTATATTGATTTTACTCACGCCACAATTAAAAAAATGCGTATCGATGAACTGACTTCCCAGCCGGTTTTATTTAGCGCCCAGCGCCGCTGCAGTGATTTAAATTCGGCGGTGTATAAATATTATGACAATATTAAAAAACGCTGTGCCGAAGGTGAGCAGGTGCCATTGTCAGATATTGAAGTGCTGAACCTGCGCCAGTGTTTTAACGAGTTTAGCCGAGACGCTTATCCTGCACTGGTCGCGTTGGTATGGCCACAGTATCAGCGCCCGGAGATCGACCTGAACAGCGTGTGAGCCCTGTAATCCTGCGTCCGGGGCTCACGCTTAAACGCCGGAATTCGCTATAATGACGCCCTTTTGCTATTTCCAGACAGGACATTATGGAACGTTTTATTGAGAATGCGATGTACGCCTCGCGCTGGCTTCTGGCCCCGGTTTACTTCGGGTTATCTCTGGCCCTGCTTGCGCTGACGGTGAAGTTTTTCCAGGAGATCATTCACGTTCTCCCGAATATCTTCTCGATTGCGGAGGCTGACTTAATTTTGACCCTGCTCTCGCTGGTGGATATGGCGCTGGTCGGCGGCCTGCTGGTGATGGTGATGTTTTCCGGCTATGAGAACTTTGTCTCGACGCTGGATATTTATGAAGGCAAAGAGAAACTAAGCTGGCTGGGGAAAATGGACTCTGGCTCGCTGAAGAATAAAGTCGCGGCATCCATCGTGGCCATCTCTTCTATCCATCTGCTGCGTATTTTTATGGACGCTAAAAACGTGCCGGACAACAAGCTGATGTGGTACGTGATCATCCACCTGACGTTTGTGCTGTCGGCGTTTGTGATGGGCTATCTCGACAAGCTTTCCCGCAGCGGGAAATATTAAAAACTAAGCCCCTGTTTACAGGGGCTTAGGCTTTTATTTGTCGGACGATGCCTGCCACAGATTTAGCTCGCCATCGGCGACGTGGCGGTCAATTCGCTCCAGCTCTTCTGCGGTAAAGTGCAGATTATCCAGCGCTTTCACATTCTCTTTCAGCTGTTCTGCCCGGCTCGCACCGATCAACACTGAGGTGACGCGCTCATCTTTCAGCAGCCAGCTCAGCGCCATCTGTGCCATTGTCTGGCCACGCTCCAGCGCCATCTCGTTGAGTAAGCGCAGGCTACTGAGATTCGCCTCGGTCAGCATCTTTTCATTCAGCCCGCGAATTTTATTGCCTTCCACCTGCATCCTTGAGCCTTCCGGGATGCCGTTCAGGTATTTGCCGGTCAGCAGGCCCTGGGCGAGCGGGGTAAAGGCGATACAGCCGCTGCCGTTGTGCTGCAGCGTGTCCAGCAGGCCGCTTTTATCGACCCAGCGGTTTAACAGGTTGTAGGAGGGCTGGTGAATAAGCAGCGGAATTTTCCATTCTCGCAGCAGATCGGCCATTTTCTCTGTTCTTTCGGCGGAGTAAGAGGAGATCCCGACGTAAAGCGCTTTGCCGCTTTGCACCGCATGTGCCAGGGCGCTGGCCGTTTCTTCCATCGGCGTTCTCTCATCCACGCGATGGGAATAGAAGATATCGACATACTCCAGCCCCATGCGCTTCAGGCTCTGATCCAAACTTGCCAGCAGGTACTTACGTGAGCCGCCGGAACCATAAGGGCCTGGCCACATGTCATACCCCGCTTTGGTGGCAATAATCAGCTCGTCGCGGTAGCTGCCAAAATCCTGCTTCAGCAGGCGGCCAAAGTTTTCTTCCGCCGAGCCCGGAGGCGGCCCGTAGTTATTCGCCAGATCGAAATGCGTAATACCCAGATCGAACGCGGTGCGCAGCAGATCGCGCTGGGACTCCAGCGGACTCACGCCGCCAAAACTGTGCCACAAGCCGAGAGAAAGCGCGGGCAGCTGCAGGCCGCTCTGGCCGCAGAAGCGATACTGCATGGATTGATAACGCGACGGGCTGGCTTCGTAGGGCATGGTGTCTCCTTAGGGTAAGAGTTATTTTTGAAACGTTGTTTCCATCTTAACCCTGCGGAGACATTCGGCAATCCGAAAATCAGGCCTCCGGCGAGAGCGCGCTGTGGGGCGTGCCCTGATAATACGCGAGCGCCACCATCAGCGACTGCACCAGGCAAAGCGTGGCGGACTGCGAGCGGAAGGCGTCTACCTGCGCCTCTTTCACCACAAAACAGAGATCGCTAAACGTGGCGAATGGGCTAATTTGGCTGTCCGTGATCACTATCTGGCGAGCGCCCGCCTGGGCGGCAATTTCACTCACCATCAGCGTCTCTTCGGCATACGGGGAGAAGCTTATCGACACCACAATATCTTTCGCTTTCACCCGGTTAACCTGCTCACGCAACATGCCGCCAAGCCCGTCCAGCAGCACGGCGCGGCAATCCAGATGGCTCAGAGCGTAGGTCAGATAAGCCGCCACGCTAAAGGAGCGGCGCAGGCCGACAACGTAGATCGTGTCTGCTTCGGCCAGCAATTCCACGGCACGCTGCAGCATTTCCGGTTCGGTACGGGCGGCCAGCTGCTGCAGGGCCTGAGCATTTGAGCGGGCAAACTCCTGCAAAATATCCAGCGGCGTTTCCGGCACGGCTTCGCTGCCCAGCTCACGGAACAGCCTCGCCCGATCGGTATAGCTGGCCGTCTCTTCCACCAGATTCATGCGAAACAGCTGTTTCATTTCGTTGAACCCGCTGAAATCAAAGGCATTAGCAAAGCGGATAAGCGTTGAGGGCGGCACCTCCGCCCGTTCGGCAATGGCGGCCACGGTATCAAATGCCACGCTATTGGTGTTATCCAGCACGTAGCGGGAAACCTGCTGCAGCCTTTTGCTCAGGCTGTCGTAGCGGTCGCGGATCTGCTGCTGGAGTTCGCTCAGGGTTGTCGCGGTGGTCAATTTGCCATCCTCAAAAGTATTCGCTGAAACGTATTTAAGCGTAGTACTGGCAAAAATGAAACAGATGCACCAAAACTGGCGGGGGCTGAAACGACACTGACGTCTCAGTCTTTGCACCTCATTCTGCGGGTTAACATAAAAACGAAGTGTTGATCACAATAATCAACATTTATTTTATTTGAACTTAAAATGGAATGTTTGTTTCATATACAGTGTTCGGGAGACAACCCTAACAGCAAGAGGCCAGAGATGGAGACGGTAGCGAATTTTATCCACGGTGAATGCGTCGCGGGCGAAGGCCAGCGGGTACAGGCGATCTTTAACCCGGCGACCGGCGCGCAGATCCGCCAGGTCGCCATGAGCACGGCCAGGCAGACGGAGCAGGCCATTGCCGCTGCCCAGCAGGCGTTTCCAGGCTGGGCTCGCCAGTCTCCGCTTAAGCGCGCCCGCGTGATGTTCCGCTTTAAAAGCCTGCTTGAGGAACACATGGACGGCCTGGCGAAGCTCATCAGCGAAGAGCACGGCAAGGTTTATTCTGACGCGGTGGGCGAACTGACCCGCGGCCTTGAAGTGGTGGAATTCGCCTGCGGCATCCCGCATCTGCAAAAAGGTGAGCATTCGGCCAACGTGGGTACGGGCGTGGACAGCCATTCTCTGATGCAGCCGCTTGGCGTCTGTGCGGGGATCACGCCGTTTAATTTCCCGGCAATGGTGCCGATGTGGATGTTCCCTATCGCGCTGGCAACCGGGAATACCTTTGTGCTCAAACCGTCGGAAAAAGATCCGTCTCTGTCGCTGCGTCTGGCTCAGTTGCTGAAGGAAGCCGGGCTGCCGGACGGCGTGTTTAACGTGGTGCAGGGCGATAAAGAAGCCGTGGACGTATTGCTGACCGACCCAAGGATTCAGGCCGTTAGCTTTGTCGGCTCTACGCCGATTGCCGAATACATTTACCAGACCGCTTCTGCCCACGGCAAGCGCTGTCAGGCGCTGGGCGGGGCGAAAAACCACTGTATTTTGATGCCGGATGCCGATCTGGAGATGGCAACTAACGCCATTATGGGGGCGGCTTTTGGTGCCGCGGGGGAACGCTGCATGGCGCTTTCGGTGGTGGTTGCCGTGGGGGATGAAACCGCAGATGCGCTGTGCGCGGGGCTGGAAAAACAGCTTGCTACGCTGCGTGTGGGGCCGGGCCTTGGGCAGGAGCCGGAAAACGAAATGGGGCCGCTCATTTCTGCACCGCACCGGGCCAAAGTGCTGGGCTATATTGATAGCGGAGAGCAGCAGGGCGCGACGCTGCGCGTGGACGGTCGGGGCCTGAGGCTTGCAGGCCATGAAGGCGGCTATTTTGTTGGCCCAACGCTGTTTGACCATGTCACGCCTGAGATGACCATTTATAAAGAAGAGATTTTCGGCCCGGTACTGAGCGTGGTGCGCGTGCCGGATTACGCCAGCGCGCTGGAACTGATCAACAAGCACGAATACGGCAACGGCACGGCGATTTTTACCCGTGACGGTGGTACTGCAAGGCGATTCACCGAAGAAGTTCTGGTGGGCATGGTCGGCGTGAACGTGCCTATCCCGGTGCCGATGGCTTTCCACAGCTTTGGCGGCTGGAAGCGTTCTATCTTCGGGCCGCTGAACGTGCACGGCAGCGACGGCGTGCGTTTCTATACGCGGATGAAAACCGTCACCGCTCGCTGGCCGGAAACCAGCCATCAGCAAGGATCTGCATTCTCAATGCCGACGCTGGGCTAAGGGGAGGAAAGATGACCACACACCGCATGACCATGGCGCAGGCGCTGGTCAGGTTTTTAAATCAGCAGTACGTTGAAATCGACGGGCAGGAAGCGCCCTTTGTGGAAGGCGTAATGACCATTTTCGGGCACGGCAACGTGCTCGGGCTTGGGCAGGCGCTGGAGGAGGACCCCGGCCACCTGAAGGTGCATCAGGGCTGTAACGAACAGGGCATGGCGCATATCGCCACCGGCTTCGCCAAGCAACACCGGCGGCAGCGTATTTATGCCGTGACCTCCTCCGTGGGGCCGGGGGCAGCCAATATGGTGACTGCCGCCGCAACGGCCACCGCCAACCGTATTCCGCTTCTGCTCTTGCCCGGTGATATTTACGCCAGCCGCCAGCCGGACCCGGTGCTCCAGCAAATCGAGCAGTTTCATGACCTGAGCATTAGCACCAACGACTGCTTCCGGCCGGTGTCCCGTTACTGGGACAGAATCAACCGCCCGGAGCAGCTGATGAGCGCCATGATTAGCGCCATGCGAGTGCTTACTAACCCTGCGGATACCGGCGCGGTAACGATTTGCCTGCCGCAGGATGTGCAGGGTGAAGCCTGGGATTATCCGCAAAGCTTCTTTGCCCGGCGAGTGCACCATATCGAGCGGCGTCCGCCGGATGAAAATCGGCTGCATGCCGCGCTAAAGCTCATTGCCAGCAAGCGTCGTCCGCTGGTTATTTGCGGCGGTGGGGTTCGCTATTCCGGCGCGCATCAGGTTTTTCAGGATTTTGTGGAACGCTTCGGGCTACCGTTTGCCGAAACCCAGGGCGGAAAAGGTGCGCTTGTAAGCGAGCACTCACTTAATTTGGGAGGCCTCGGCGTGACGGGCGGCCTGGCGGCTAACCTACTGGCCCCGCAGGCGGATTTAATCATCGGCGTCGGCACCCGGCTGACCGACTTTACCACCGGCTCTAAATCGCTGTTTTCACCCGAGGCTGAGTACCTGCTGCTAAACGTAGCCGAATTCGACGCCCTGAAGCTGGACGCCACGCCGCTGGTGGCCGATGCTCGGATTGGGCTAGAGCAGTTGACTGCCGGGCTGCATCAGGCTGGCTATCACGCCGCCTGGCAGAACGAAGCTGCTAACGCTCAAGCAGCCTGGTGCGAGGAGTGCCAGCGGCTGTGGACTCGGCAATGGCAGGCGGGAGAAGCCCCTGAAGTGGCGGGCCATCTGGACGAAACTTTGCAGGAATACAGCCGTGAGCTAGGTACGTCATTGACTCAAACCCGCGTGCTGGGCCTGGTGAATCAGCATATTGAAGATGACGCTATCGTGGTGGGCGCGGCGGGTTCGCTGCCGGGGGATTTACAGCGCCTGTGGCAGGTAAAAACGCCGGACAGCTATCACCTCGAATACGGCTATTCGTGTATGGGCTACGAGATTGCCGCGGCGGTGGGGGCAAAGCTCGCGAAGCCGCAGCAGCCAGTGTATGCGATGGTGGGGGACGGTTCTTACCTGATGCTGCATTCCGAGCTGCAAACCGCCGTGCAGGAAGGGATAAAAATCACCATTCTGCTGTTCGATAATGCCGGGTTCGGCTGCATCAATAACCTGCAGATGGGCCACGGCATGGGCAGTTTTGGTACCGAAAACCGCCATCGAAATCCACACAGCGGCAGGCTGGATGGCCCGCTGGTGAAGGTCGATTTTGCCCAAAATGCCGAAAGCTACGGCTGCAAAGCCTGGCGGGTCAATAGCGAGGCGGAGCTGCTTGCCGCGCTGGAGGCATCCCGGCATGAGCCTGGGCCAACGCTGCTGGATATCAAAGTGCTGCCTAAAACTATGACCCACGGCTACCAAGCCTGGTGGCGTACCGGAGACGCTCAGGTTGCTCGCTCGAGCACGGTGGCCGATGCCGCTGAACAAACCGCCGCTAAGCTCAAAAACGCCCGTCAGTACTAACCCTTCAGCATTCCGCTGGACTGTCTGGCGGAATGTTTATTTCATTTTTGCTTTATTCTCTTCTCGTACTGGAGCATGGGCGCGCTCTTCCTCTCAAATCCCTTCTCTGTGCAGGTTTTAATTCATTCGGTGTTGTGATTTTGCTAACAAAATACAGCCGATAAATTATCAAAATGTTAACCTCTGCGCAAAAATGAAACTTTCACTCTGCATTAAAATGAAATAAATGTTTTATTTAAGGCGTCGTTATTCAGCTGCATGTGAAAGCCGGAAGATCCGGCTCATGACCCTACTGCAACACCACTTTCGGGAGCCGCCATGTTTAACATTGCTTTACTGGGCGCGGGCCGTATCGGCCAAATCCACGCCGCCAATATTGCCGCCCATCCCCATTCCACCCTCTGGTCCGTTGTCGATCCTAATGCAGAAAACGCCGCGCGCATTGCCGAAAAATACCAGGCGCGCCAGCAGAGCGTTGCCGAGGCGATGAGCGACCCGGAGGTTCATGCGGTGCTGATCGCCTCGGCGACCGACACTCACGCTAACCTGATTGAGCTTGCCGCCAAACACGGCAAAGCGATCTTCTGTGAAAAGCCGGTGCATTTGGATCTGGCCCGCGTGCGCGACTGCCTGAAAGTGGTGAAAGCTCATAATGTGCCGCTGTTTATCGGCTTTAACCGCCGCTTTGACCCTCAGTTCCGCAAGCTGAAAAACGAAGCGCTACAGGGGCGCATCGGCACGCCGGAATCGCTGGTGATTATCTCCCGCGACCCGTCGCCGCCGCCCGCTGAATATGTGCGTGTCTCCGGCGGCATGTTCCGCGACATGACCATTCACGACTTTGATATGGCTCGCTTCATCATGGGCGAAGAGCCGGTGGCCGTGTATGCCCAGGGCAGCAATCTGGTAGATCCGGCGATTGGTGAGGCAGGCGACATCGACACTGCTTTTATCGTCCTGAAATATGCCTCCGGGGCGCTGGCGACCATTGTGAACAGCCGCCGCTCGGCCTATGGCTACGACCAGCGTCTGGAGCTGCACGGCGCTAAGGGCCTGCTAACAGCGGGCAATATCCTGGAAAACCAGGTTCAATTCTTTGGCGACGGCGGGAACACCAGCGCGTTGCCAGAACACTTCTTCCTCCAGCGCTACAAAGATGCCTACGCCGCCGAATGGCAGCACTTTGTTGCCGTCCTGCGCGGCGAGGCCAAACCCGAGTGCAGCGGCGATGACGGTGAACGCGCCCTGTACCTGGCCGACAAGGCGCTGGAGTCAATGCGTAGCCAGCGCGAAGTTGCTTTGTAACCTCCGAAGACCCTACACATAGAAGAGAGATAACAATGAAAAAGCTGATCCTCGCCGCCCTCATCGCCCTGGCCACGGCTCCGGCGCTGGCCGAAAACGAACAGATTGTTTTTAGCACCCCCAACCTTGCGATGCCGTTTGAAGTGCATATGCAGCGCACCGCTGTGCAGGCCGCCAAAGAGATGGGCGTCAAGCTGCAGGTTCTCGACAGCCAGGGCAGCTCTCCTAAGCAGGTCGCGGACCTGGAAAACGCCATCACCCGTGGCGCTCAGGGCTTTATCGTTTCGCCAAACGACGTTAACGCCGTGTCGAGCGCGGTAGGTGAAATTCAGGATGCCAAGCTGCCGGTGGTGACACTCGACCGCTCGGTTGTTAGCGATAAGCCGGTGCCGCACTTTGGCGCCAACAACTATAAAGGCGGCCAGGCGGTGGCGGACTTTGTGAAAGCCAAATTCCCTGACGGCGCGGACATCGTGCTGCTGACCGGGCAGCCTGGCTCCTCCTCCAATATCGAACGTACTAAAGGGATCCGCGATGGTCTGAAAGCCGGGGGCGATAAATACAAGATCGTCGCCGATCAGACCGGGAACTGGATGCGTTCCGAAGGCATGCGCATCGTTGAAAGCGTTCTGCCGTCTCTGCCGAAAAAGCCTCAGGTGATCCTTTCCGCCAACGACGATATGGCGCTCGGCGCGATTGAAGCGCTGCAGGGCCAGGGCATGAAGCCGGGTGAAGTGCTGGTAACCGGCTTTGACGCAGTGCCGGAAGCGCTGGCCCGCGTACGCGATGGCTGGATGGCGGCAACCGCCGATCAGCGCCCTGGTTTTGCGGTGAAAACGGCGATGAGCCAGCTGGTGGCCAACATCCGCGAGAAGAAGGCGATTACCGGGGCAGATTACGCGCCCACGATGATCACCAAAGATAACCTCGATCAAGCAGAGCGTATCGGCGAAGCCGGCAAATAAATCTGAACGTGCCCGTCCGCCTGCGGGCGGGCGCAACAGAGGAGCAGTCTGATGTCGCAACCTTTACTGAAAGTGACCGACCTGGCGAAGAGTTTCTCCGGCGTTTGGGCGTTAAGCAGCGCGCAGCTCAGCGTCGGGCAGGGGGAAATCCATGCCCTGCTGGGGGAAAACGGCGCGGGAAAATCCACGCTGCTGAAGGCGCTGGCCGGGGCGCAGCCGCAAACGCGCGGTGAGATCTGGTTCAACGGTGAAACGCTTTCTGCGGATGACTCGCCGGTAGCGCGCCAGAACAAAGGCATTATCACGATTTATCAAGAATTTAACCTGCTGCCCAATATGACGGTGGCGGAAAACATGTTTCTTGGCCGCGAGCCGCGCCGCCGCAACCTGATCGTCGACAGCAAAGCGGTGAACCAGGAAGCGCAGGTCATTCTGGATTATTTGCAGCTCAACGTTGCGCCGACGACCGCCGTGGCCCGCCTGAGCGTTGCCCAGCAGCAAATGGTGGAGATTGCCAGGGCGCTGACGCTGAACGCCCGGCTGATCATTATGGATGAGCCATCCGCTGCCCTGAGCGACAGCGAAGTTGAGAGCCTGCACCGCGTGGTGCGCGAGCTGAAAGGCCGTGGCGTCAGCATTATTTATGTGACTCATCGCCTGCATGAAGTCTTCCAGCTTTGTGACCGTTTCACCGTATTTCAGGATGGCCGCTATACCGGCTCCGGCGACGTGGCGGGCACCAACGTGGAGCAAATTATTCGCCTGATGGTCGGCCGAGACGTGGTGTTTAACCGCCGCGATGCCAGCCTCACGCACCATGCAGACAAGCCCATCCGTCTGGCGGTGAAGGGGCTGAGCCGTGAAAAGCCGCCGCTTGATCCACACGGCATTGCGTTGAAAGACATCAGTTTCCACGTGCACGCCGGAGAAGTGCTGGGCATCGCCGGACTGGTAGGTGCCGGACGCACCGAGGTTGCTCGCTGCCTGTTTGGCGCAGACAAATTCACCACCGGCAGTTTCGAGCTGGACGGCAAACCTTACCGGCCACAAAACCCGATGCACGCGCTGGACCAGGGCATCGCGCTGGTGCCGGAAGATCGTAAAAAAGAAGGGGCGGTGCTGGGCCTGTCGATCCGCGACAACCTGTCGCTCTCCAGCCTTTCGTCCCTGCTGACCTGGCGCTATTTCGTTAGCCCGCGTAAAGAAGATGCGCTGATTGAGTCCTACCGGCAGGCGCTGCAAATCAAAATGGTTAACGCCGAGCAAGAGGTGCGCAAGCTCTCCGGCGGGAACCAGCAAAAAGTGATCCTGGCGCGCTGTATGGCGCTGAATCCAAGGGTGTTGATCGTCGACGAGCCGACTCGCGGCATTGACGTAGGCACGAAATCTGAAGTGCATCAGGTGCTGTTTGATATGGCTAAGCGAGGCGTGGCGGTGATCGTGATCTCTTCCGACCTGCCGGAAATTCTCGCGGTGTCGGATCGGATCATCACCCTCAGTGAAGGGCGAGTGACCGGCGAACTGCACGGCGACGAAGCCAACGAAGAACGGCTGATGACCCTGATGGCCATCAACCATAGCGCCTTAAGAGCCGCATAACGGGGGAGCCCATGACGCAGATGATTACCAAAACCCAGACGCCGGCAAAAAGTGCCTCACGCTTCGATCCGATCGCTTTCTTCGAGCGCTTCGGGGTGCTGATCTTCATGTTCCTGCTGCTGATCTTCTTCCAGTCGCAGAACAGCAACTTCCTGTCCGAACGTAATATTTTCAACATCCTGACCGAGGTTTCTATCTACGGGATCATCGCGGTGGGCATGACCTTTGTCATTCTCACGGCGGGTATCGATCTGTCGGTGGGTTCGATCCTGGCCGTGTGCGCGATGACCGCAGCCTACGTGATCAAGGGGGATAACTTTACCACTGTCGATCCGAACGCCTGGGGCGGCTTTAGCTGGCTGCTGGGGTTGGGGATTTGCCTGGCGCTCGGCACGCTGATTGGGTTCCTGCACGGTCTGGGCGTCACTCGGCTGCGTCTGCCGCCGTTCATTGTCACGCTGGGCGGGATGACTATCTGGCGCGGCCTGACGCTGGTGATCAACGACGGCGCGCCAATTGCCGGGTTTGATGCCGGCTACCGCTGGTGGGGACGCGGCGAAATGCTCGGCATCTCGATACCTATCTGGATCTTCGCCATCGTCTCGATTCTGGGCTATCTGGCGCTGCACAAAACTCGCTGGGGGCGCTTTGTGTATGCCATCGGCGGCAACCCGGAAGCGGCTCGCCTCGCCGGGGTTAACGTGAGGCGCGTGCTGGTTAGCGTGTATGTGGTGATTGGCTGTCTTGCCGGGCTGGCGGGCTTTGTGCTCAGCGCCCGATTGGGCAGCGCTGAAGCGGTAGCGGGGATCTCCTTCGAGCTGCGCGTTATCGCCTCGGTGGTGATCGGCGGGACATCGCTGATGGGCGGCTACGGGCGGATCAGCGGCACGATCATCGGCGCCATCATCATGGGGATCCTGATTAATGGCCTGGTGCTGATGAACGTGTCGGCCTACTACCAGCAGATCATTACCGGGCTGATTATCGTACTGGCGGTGGCGTTTGATACTTACGCCAAGAACCGGCGCGGCGCGCTGTAGGGATTGCCCCTCATCCTAACCCTCTCCCATTCAGGGAGAGGGGTGGGGTGAGGGTACAAAGGCTAGTCACGACTTCAGGAACAACACATGAAAAAGGTCAGAATTGGTTTAATCGGCACCGGCTACATCGGCAAAGCCCACGCCATCGCCTACGCCCAGGCGCCGACGGTCTTTGACCTGCAGGGCGAACTGGTGCGTGAAATGGTAGCGGAAATCACGCCGGAGCTGGCGGCAAAACGCGCCGCGGCGTTTGGGTTTAATCGCTCCACCGGCGACTGGCGCGAACTGGTAGCGGACCCGAACATTGACGTGGTGGACATTTGTTCCCCAAACCACCTGCATAAAGAGATGGCGCTGGAAGCGATTCGCCACGGCAAGCACGTCTATTCAGAAAAGCCGCTGGCGCTTAACGCCCGCGACGCACGCCTGATGGTGGATGCTGCCGATTTGGCTGGAGTGAAGACATTGGTCGGCTTCAACTACATGAAGAACCCGACGGCGCAGCTGGCAAAGCAGATCATTGCACGCGGTGAGATCGGGGAAGTGATCCACTTCTACGGCACCCACAATGAAGACTATATGGCCGATCCGCTTTCGCCGATCCACTGGCACTGTTTCAAAGAAACCGCCGGGCTTGGCGCGCTGGGGGATCTGGCGGCGCACATTGTCAATATGGCGCAGTACCTGGTGGGCGATATCCACGAAGTCTGCGGTGACCTGAAAATCGTGATGCCGGAGCGCCCGGCTTCCGCTGGCAGCAGCGAAATGATCGCCGTGGAAAACGAAGATCAGGCCCACGCGATGGTGCGTTTTGAAGGCGGCGCCCAGGGCGTGATCGAAACGTCACGTGTCGCCAGCGGTAGAAAAATGGGGCTGACCTGGACAATCACCGGCACGAAAGGGGCGTTGAGCTTTACCCAGGAACGCATGGCGGAGCTGAAACTTTATCTGCAAAGCGATCCCGAAGGCCGCCAGGGGTTCCGCACGCTGCTGGTTGGTCCGGCTCACCCGGATTACGGCTCGTTCTGTATGGGGGCGGGGCACGGCATTGGCTTTAACGATCAAAAAACGGTGGAAGTACGCGATCTGATCGACGGCATTGCCACTGATAAGCCGATGTGGCCGGACTTTGAAGAGGGCTGGAAGGTGTCGCGCATTCTCGACGCTATCGCCCTGTCACACCAGCAGGGGCGCTGGGTCAACGTATCTGACATTGTCTGAGGACGAAGCATGAAAGAAAAGCAGTTGGATCTGATTTGCATGGGGCGGGTCGCGGTAGATCTCTACAGCCAGCAGATTGGTGCGCGGCTGGAAGATGCCAGCAGCTTCGCCCGTTATCTTGGCGGCTCCTCCGGCAATGTGGCCTACGGTACCGCTCGCCAGGGGCTGAAATCTTCCATGCTGGCGCGCGTTGGCGACGAGCACATGGGGCGCTTTCTGCGCGAAGAACTTAGCCAGGTCGGCTGCGACACCAGCCATTTAATTACCGACAAAGAGCGGCTGACGGCGCTGGTGCTGCTGGGCATCAAAGATCGCGACACTTTCCCGCTGATTTTTTATCGCGACAACTGCGCGGATATGGCGATTACGGCGGACGATTTCAGCGAAGAGTACATTGCCTCTGCCCGCTGCCTGGCGATTACCGGCACGCACCTCTCAAACCCGCGTACCCGTGAGGCGGTGCTGACTGCGCTGAGCTATGCCCGCCGGAACGATGTTCGCACCGTGCTGGATATTGATTATCGCCCGGTGCTGTGGGGGCTGACCTCCCTCGGCGACGGCGAGACGCGCTTTGTTGAAGCCGAACAGGTCACAACCCAGCTGCAAACGGTTCTGCATCTTTTTGATGTGATTGTCGGCACCGAAGAAGAATTCCACATTGCCGGCGGGTCAATCGACACGCTCGCGGCACTGAAAAAAGTGCGGCAGAACACCGAGGCGACGTTGGTCTGTAAGCGAGGCGCGCAAGGTTGTTCCGTGTTCCTCGGGCTGATCCCTGACTCGCTGGATGGCGGGATAAACGTCAGCGGCGTGCGCGTGGAAGTGCTCAACGTGCTGGGCGCGGGGGACGCGTTCATGTCCGGCCTGCTGCGCGGCTACCTCAATGACGAAGGCTGGGAGCAGGCCTGCCGCTATGCCAATGCCTGCGGTGCACTGGTGGTTTCACGCCATGGCTGCGCCCCGGCGATGCCGAGCAAAATTGAGCTGGATGATTACCTTTCGCGTGAACATCAGGTGCCTCGCCCGGATCTCGACGCACGCCTGAATCACCTGCACCGCGTTACCACGCGTCGACGCCAGTGGCCGGAACTCTGCGTGATGGCGTTCGATCACCGCAGCCAACTGGAAGAGATGGCGCTGAAAAGCGGCGCGGATTTACGCCGAATTCCGGTGCTTAAACAATTGATTTTACAGGCTAGCCGCGAAGCCGCTCAGCGTGCCGAGCTGGAGGGCAAAGCCGGGCTGTTGTGCGATGGCACCTTCGGCCAGGACGCGCTGAATTCCATCACCGGTGAAGGCTGGTGGATCGGTCGCCCGATTGAGCTGCCAGGGTCACGCCCGTTGGAAATGGAACATGGCAACATCGGCTCGCAGCTGATTAGCTGGCCGCAGGAACACATTGTTAAGTGCCTGGTCTTTTTCCACCCGGAAGATGCCCACGCTCTGCGTCTGGAGCAGGAGCAGAAGATTGCCGAAGTGTACCGCGCCTGCTGCCAGTCGGGCCACGAGCTGCTGCTGGAAGTTATCCTCCCGGCGAATATGCCGCGCAGCGACGAGCTTTATCTCAGAGCCGTTTCCCGCTTCTACAACCTCGGTATCTACCCGGACTGGTGGAAGCTGCCGCCGCTGAGCAGCGCTGGCTGGGCGGCCCTGAGCGAGCTGGTGGATAAACGCGATCCCCACTGCCGCGGCGTGGTGATCCTCGGCCTGGATGCCCCGGTAGAGGTGCTGCGTGATGGCTTCAATGCCGCCGCTAATTACCCGATTGTGAAAGGCTTTGCGGTAGGGCGCACGCTGTTTGGCGAAGCCTCGCAGGCCTGGTTAAAACGCGATATCGACGATGCGCAGCTGGTGGCGCGCATCCGTGACAATTACCTGCGGCTGATCGCCCTGTGGCGCGAGCGCGGCCAGCATAAACAATAAGGAGAGCATTATGACCGTGCATTTAGGTATTAACCCGCTGACCTGGACCAATGACGATCTGCCTTCTTTGGGCGCCGACACGCCGCTGGACACCTGCCTGAGCGAAGGAAAAGAGGCCGGATTTGAAGGTTTTGAACTGGGGAATAAATTCCCGCGAGAGGCCGGCGTGCTGGGGCCGATTCTCGATAAGCATGATTTGAAGCTGGTCTCCGGCTGGTATTCTGGCCGTTTGCTTGAGCGCTCCGTTGAGCAGGAAATTGAGGCCGTGCAGCCGCACCTGACGCTGCTGCGCGAACTGGGGGCGAAGGTGTTGGTATTTGCCGAAGTCACCCACTGCATTCACGGTGAGCAGCAAACTCCGGTGCATTTACGGCCCCGTTTCCCTGCCGAACGCTGGCAGGAGTACGGCGAAAAGCTTACCGCGTTCGCCCGTTATACCCAGCAGCAGGGCGTGCAAATTGCCTATCACCACCATATGGGAACGGTGATAGAGAGCGCGGATGACGTGAATAATTTGATGGTTCACACAGGGCCGGAAGTCGGGCTGCTGCTGGACACCGGGCATCTGACTTTTGCGGGGGCCGATCCGCTGGCGGTGGCCGAGCGCTGGATCTCGCGCATTAACCACGTGCATTGCAAAGATGTGCGCGCTGGCGTGCTGGCGGACGTGAAAAACCGCAAAACCAGCTTCCTGGATGCGGTCCTGAGCGGCGTATTTACCGTGCCGGGCGATGGCTGCGTGAACTACCCGCCGATCATGGCGCTGCTGAAAAAGCATGGCTATCAGGGCTGGCTGGTAGTTGAGGCCGAGCAGGATCCGGCGGTGGCACACCCGATGACCTACGCGCGGCTGGGCTACGCTAATTTGAGCCGTTTTGCTCGCGAAGCCGGGCTGATTTAAGGAGGGAGAATGGCCGAATTACTTTCCCGCTGGCAGCAGCCGGACGCGCAGGGGCAGACGCAGTGCGTCACGCCGGAAAACGCGGGCTGGGGCTACGTGGGATTTGCCGCTTATCAGCTTCAGGAAGGGCAGGTTCTGGAACTGCCCGCCGTGGAGGAAGAGCGCTGCCTGGTGCTGGTCGCAGGACGTGCGACGGTGGACACGCCGCTCGCTCGCTTCCCTGAAATAGGCGACCGCATGAGCCCGTTTGAGCGCCGTAAACCCTGGGCCGTGTACGTGACGTCCGGCGAGGGGGTTAAGGTTCTGGCGCTCACCGCGCTCGAACTGGCCGTTTGCTCCGCGCCGGGTAAAGGGACTTATGCCACGCGGCTCATTGCCCCGCAGGATATTGATGCCGAGGCGCGCGGTAAAGGCCACAACCAGCGCTATGTCCACAATATTCTGCCGGAGGATAAGCCCGCCGACAGCCTGCTGGTGGTGGAGGTGTATACCAACGAGGGCTGCACCAGCTCGTACCCGAGCCACAAGCACGACACCGATAATCCGCCCAACGAAACCTATCTCGAAGAGACTTATTATCACCGCCTCAACCCGCCGCAGGGGTTCTGTCTGCAGCGTGTGTATACCGATGACCGCTCGTTGGATGAGTGCATGGCGGTGTACGACAAAGACGTGGTGAAAGTGCCGAAAGGCTACCACCCGGTGGCGACGATGGCCGGATACGACAGCTATTACCTGAACGTGATGGCGGGGCCGGTACGCAAGTGGATGTTTACCTGGGAGAAAGATCACGCCTGGGTTAACGGCAGCGAGTACGGGAACAAATAAACTGGCTGAGTCACTTTTAAACAAAGGCTGCCCGCTGAGGCAGCCTTTTTCTTTGGGCCCCGACCTGCCGGAATATGTCTGTTTAAACGAAGCGCGACTGCACAAAACCGTTGGCAGAGGTGTATGATAACGGCTTCTCTGTCAGGTTAATTTTAACGTGCAGACGACAATCCGCGTGACCTTTGCCGCCTGCCTGATTTAGGTTGGACACATGCATACAGGAACACCAGACAACGATTCGCCCTTTGGTACACTTCTGGGCTATGCGCCGGGTGGCGTAGCGATTTACTCCTCTAATTACGGCAGCCTCGACCCGAAAAATTACCCCGAAGACGCGGAGTTTCGCAGCTACATCGGCAACGAATACATGGGCCACAAATGGCAGTGCGTAGAGTTTGCCCGCCGCTTTCTCTTCTTAAACTACGGCTTTGTCTTCACTGACGTTCACATGGCGTGGGAAATTTTCTCGCTGCGATTTTTACGTCAGGTGGTGAACGACAATATTCTGCCGCTGCAGGCCTTTGCGAATGGCTCAAAACGAGCGCCGGAGGCGGGCGCGTTACTTATCTGGCAGAAGGGCGGCGAATTTCATGAAACTGGCCATGTCGCGGTGATCACTCAGCTTATCGGCAATAAAGTGCGCATTGCCGAGCAGAACGTGATTCATGCGCCGTTACCCGTCGGGCAGCAGTGGACGCGCGAGCTAATCCTGGTTGAACGCGACGGTCACTATACGCTGCAGGATACGTTTGCTGACACGTCGATTCTTGGCTGGATGATTCAAACTGAAGAGACGACCAACAGCGAGCCACAGCCGGAAATCGGCGGTGAAGCGCTAAAAATTGGTGGGGCTCGCCTGGCCAATAAGCGCCAGTTCGACGGCAAATGGCTGAATGAAAAAGATGAACTCCAGCTGGCCTATATACAGGCCAATGGCCACATTATTAATAAAGATCCTTGCCAGTATTTCACTATTACCGAAAGCGCCGAGCAGGAACTGATCAAGGCCACCAACGAGCTACACCTGATGTACCTGCACGCCACGGATAAAGTGCTGAAAGACGACAGTCTTCTGGCACTCTTTGATATTCCCAAAATTCTCTGGCCGCGTCTGAGGCTTTCCTGGCAATGGCGCCGCCACCAGATGGTCAGCGGCCGCATGGATTTTTGCATGGATGAGCGCGGGCTGAAGGTGTACGAATACAACGCCGATTCAGCCTCCTGCCACACCGAAAGCGGGCTTATCCTTGAGGAGTGGGTTAAGACGGGATACCGGGGCACCGGGCATAATCCGGCGGAAGGGTTGCTGGAAGAGCTTACCGGGGCCTGGAAGCACAGCAGCGCCCGGCCGTTTGTCCATATTATGCAGGACAATGACGCCGAGGAGGATTACCACGCGTTGTTTATGCAGCGTTCGCTGTTGCAGGCCGGGTTTGACACCAAAATATTGCACGGCCTGGGCGAGTTGAACTGGGACAGCGCCGGGCAGCTTATTGATAATGATGGCCGGGCGGTGAACTGTGTCTGGAAAACCTGGGCGTGGGAAACCGCGATTGAGCAAATTCGTGAGGTTAGCGAAACCGAATATGCCGCCGTGCCGATCCGTACCGGCCATCCACAGGGAGAAGTGCGCCTGATTGACGTCTTGCTTCGCCCGGAAGTGCTGGTGTTTGAACCGCTGTGGACGGTGATCCCCGGTAATAAAGCCATTCTGCCGGTGCTCTGGCAGCTGTTCCCGAACCACCGTTACCTGCTGGATACGGATTTCGAGGTGAACAACCTGCTGTCAAAAACCGGCTACGCGGTGAAGCCAATTGCCGGGCGCTGCGGCAGCAATATCGATCTGGTCAGCCACCATGATGAACTGCTGGATAAAACCAGCGGCAAGTTCGTGGATCGCAAGAATATCTATCAGCAGCTGTGGTGCCTGCCGAAGGTGGATGGCAAATACATCCAGGTCTGCACTTTTACCGTGGGTGGCAGCTACGGCGGCACTTGCCTGCGTGGCGATGATTCGCTGGTGATTAAAAAAGAGAGCGATATCGAGCCGCTGATTGTGGTCAAAAACAGGTAGCGGTTGATCGTCCCTAAGGATGAGTTGATGGCCCGGATGCTGCTTCGATCCGGGCAAGTCGCCCGCTTATACCACGGTAGTTCATCTATTCTGTTTCAGCATGGCCTGCGCTATTTTTTATTTCTATCGTGGTTATCCATTTTATTAATCTGCGATTATTTTAATAAAATTAACGCCAGGCTGTAGATAGGGCTTCTTTGATTTTTTTGTTGATGTATTTTTTTGTTTACATTTTAAATATAGGTAATTCAATTAATTGCGATTTTTTCTTGATGATTTTAAATTTTTATTGTCTGGGGTTGAGGCTGGATATAACATAACCGCACTGCGGTATTGATGGTGTTTATATAAAATATGCGAATCATAATTTATGTAAATGCTTTATCCGGAGAGCGTGGTTTTCCTGGCGGAGGATATTACCAGGCTGGTGCGCTAAGATATCCTGGGTGGATTGAACGAAATGCAGGGATTTTGCTGTCGTAGTAATGTTGAGACAGCAGTTAAAGGGAGTTTTTGTGAGAAAAGATAAAAAAATCATTCTTGGTGATAATGTTCTTAATGCTTCTAAAAAGAGAATCGATTGGGTATTCGATACCTTTGATCAGGTCTGCGTCTCTTTTTCCGGTGGAAAGGATTCCAGCGTGCTTTTTCACCTTGTGGCTGAAATCGCTCGCCGCCGGGAGCGTCAGTTTGACGTGCTGTTTATCGACTGGGAAGTTCAGTTCCAGTATACCATCGACCATGTATTGCGACTCAGGCAGCAATATGACGATATCGTTGGGCATTTTTACTGGGTCGCTTTGCCGCTAACCACGGTGAACGGGGTTTCGCAGGCTCAGCCGGAATGGATTTGCTGGGAGGAGGGCGTGGAATGGGTTCGCCAGCCGCCGGAAGACGCCATTACCGATCCAAACTTCTTCCCCTTCTATCGCTATGGCATGACCTTTGAAGAATTTATGCCAGCGTTCTCACGCTGGCTTTCCGGCGATAAAGGTCTGGCCACGTTAACCGGCATCCGGGCCGACGAATCCCTCAACCGTTTTTTAGCGCTGGCTTCACAAAGCAAAACCCGCTATGCCGATGATAAGCCCTGGACTACGGCCAGCCGGGAGGGCAATTTTTGTGTCGCTTATCCTTTGTACGACTGGAAGGTACAGGATATCTGGATTTTTAACGGCAAATATAAAGCTGCCGGGAATCCGCTTTATGACCTGATGTATCGCGCCGGTGTCCCTATGAAAGCGATGAGGGTGTGTGAACCTTTTGGCCCGGAGGCGCGCCGTGGGCTTTGGCTCTACCATGTTCTGGAGCCTGAAACCTGGTCCCGGGTATGCATGCGCGTGGCTGGCGCCAACAGCGGCGCTATTTATGCGCATCAGAGCGGTTCTTTCTATGCCCGCAATACTAGCATCACAAAACCGAGCCATTTAACCTGGCAAGAGTACGCCATGTTTTTACTGGCATCGATGCCGGAAAAAACAGCGGAGCATTACAAGAATAAAATTGCCATTTATTTAAAATGGTATAGAGAACGAGAGTTTCCAGAAAATATTCCTGATGAGCAGGATAAAGATTCCGGCTCGAGAGATATACCCTCGTGGCGAAGGATATGTAAGACGCTATTGAAGAATGACTTTTGGTGTCGGACGCTATCATTTAGCCCTAATAAGCCACAGCACTACAACCGGTACCTTGAAAGGATACAAAAGAAACGACAAATGTGGGGGATCCTCTGATGCTTAATACGCTATTAAAACAACTGGATAATTATCTTTCTTCCGTCGAATCGGATGAGTCAAAAGTGGACGCAATCAATGAAGTCAAAAAAGTCATGCATCAGCACAGCCCTTTTAAAAAAGAGCCGGTTGATTGTGTCCTTTGGGTTCGTGAGGGCGATATTGTGGCCAATGATTATAACCCTAACGTTATGGCACCCGTTGAACGAAGCTTGTTACAGCTTTCAATTGAGACAGATGGATTCACTCAGCCTATTGTGGTGACGCCGCTGAAAGATAAGTTTCAGGTCGTGGATGGGTTTCACCGGCATTTGGTAGGAAAAACATCGCCTGTGGCAAAAAAGAGGATCAACGGTTTTCTTCCTATTACGGTGGTAAACCTGGAATCCAGTGGTGAAGCCGAATGTATTGCCGCGACGGTGCGCCATAACCGGGCGCGTGGAAAACATCAGGTAACGGCGATGTCCGATATTGTCCGCGATCTTTCCCGTCTGGGCTGGGATGATTTGAAAATCGGATCAGAATTGGGGATGGACGCTGATGAAGTGCTGCGCCTGAAGCAGATTAGCGGCCTGTCTGAGCTGTTCAGTAGCGAACAGTTTAGTGATGCGTGGACGATAAAATAGCGCGTTTTAAATAGTAAAAAAAACGCTTTTGGGGGGCTTTAAGTTGTGTGTCTGGACGATAAATATTGTAGGTGAAAATAATTAATGGCGTTACAAGAGTCTTAATTAATGTATGTTAATGTTTTAATGAACGTATTTGGAAGTAGTTAAGCCAATTTTTGTTGAATTTATATTTGATGGTGTTTAATGTGTTTTCAATGTTCACCATTTGTTAATGTAAGGTTTTTATGTTAAATATTAACTTGAAAAAGTTTGGCGAGAAACTTGATAAGAATAAAATTGCAAGGTTTAGAGATGAATATCTAAATAAAAGATATAGTGAGCTAGAGACCAAGAGAATACTCGATGGTTGGCGGCGGCGAATCGATATAAATGGAGATCTTAAAATTATTCATACTATCAGTGGCATCTGTAGTATGAGTCGAGCTGGTCGAAATGTTATATCTCCATTCGAGCAACGTTCTGCTGAGTCGATCTTAAATAGTTGGGATGTTATTTCATGCTGCTGCGTTGTAAAAAAAATACCGGCTCGTTTAGCGGGATGTGGTATAGCACCGCTCCCTATTGCATTGGATTTAAATGTACCTGTGCAAAATATTCTGGGCACTCACCTACAGGATGTGGCATTCCCTAATTTTGCGGGTAGAGAGGGAGCTGTTCCTTCAGGAGCACTGGTCGATAGTTACGCTTTGGCAGACGCTATATTTCAAGGGAAAAATAGGCCTACTAAAGGTAACTTTAGAATGAATAAACCTTATAATACTTTGTTATCCGTTGAGGAAATTCATCGTCAAATTAGGCGTCAACAAACTACGGCCGAGTACAATGAGATTTTAGTTGTTGGGCGAACTGGCCTGAATATATATTCTGGACTTCCTGCAACAGATAGAATCAGATTAAATGGAATATCTTACCGTCCTTTTTATGCAGGGATAAAAAGTCTTCTCTCCAGTGGACGGGTCGGTCCTCAACTGATAGAGATGGTTCTTAAAGATTTAGAATTTATTAAAAAATTACTGCGAGTAAATAATCTTAATGAATTTACTTGCTGTTGGTCGAAGGGAGGGTTGTTGCGCATAAATCCATTGAACCAGGTTATTATCAATGCTGGATTTGAGCAAAGCTCTTATTCTCCTGAAGTTTTTAAATTATCAAATTATAGTTTTGCCTAATATGCATTCTCAATATTAGCCCTGAAAATTTGTATCGTGTAAAACGGGAGCGTTTTTGAACAGCGCTTGCGTTGGACCCTTATGGGGTGAGTCTCAGGGATGAGACGAATACTAAAACGTCGGGAACGTTTTTGAACAGCGCTTGCGCTGGCCCCGAAGGGGTGAGTCTCAGGGATGAGACGAATAATCGACTTTCAGTTCGATGCAGAGTCCGTTTCGCCAAAAGCAAAAAACCCGCCATAGGCGGGTTCTTCTAAATAGTGGTGCCCGGACTCGGAATCGAACCAAGGACACGGGGATTTTCAATCCCCTGCTCTACCGACTGAGCTATCCGGGCAACGGGGCGCATTAAACCGTAAACCCCATTCCGCGTCAATGGCTTTGTTGCACGGCACGGTGCGTTTGCCTGATTTATGTGCGGGCTGTTACAGACTTCATGTTGAACCCCCTGGCAGAAGGTGCCATGATTGCGCCAGTTTTCTTATCCACTACGGGGCGCCTTGATGTTCACTCTCAATTCCCATGCATCTTTCGGGATGGCGCTCGTCCGTGCTGCTATAACCTTCCGAAGTCCCTTGCTCACCATGCGGTGAGGGCAATGCTTGCTCGCTGCAGGACATCAGTAAAATCAGGAATCGCCTGGTTTTACTGATGTCTGGCGGTCGAAGTGGATTCACACCTAAGACCTTCAGAACGCCTTCGTTGGGGAATTTTCCCTTTGCCGTGCCGGATGGCACTCACTCATCCTTGCAGACGGGGATTTGTGCTTATGAAATCACTGAAAATTGCCGCCAGTCACGACGTGGCTGCATTACTCTCAACGCATCGTGAAGTGGTCACGCTCGACGAGACCGACTTCACCGATGTGGCGGCAGTTGTCATCTCCGTTGCGGACAGCCGCAGCGGCATTCTGGCCTTGCTTAAACGCTCGGGTTTTAATTTGCCGGTGTTTATTTTTAGCGAAACCGCCGTTGACGGTTTGCCTGCGGTAACCGGCGTGATTGCCGGGAAAGCGCAGGATTATCTGGAGCTGGAAACCGCGGCCAGCGGCTACGAAGAAGATCTGTTGCCACCGTTCTTCAACACGCTGACCAAATACGTGGCGATGGACAACAGCACTTTTGCCTGCCCTGGGCACCAGCACGGGAAATTCTTTAAAAAACACCCGGCGGGACGGCAGTTTTATGATTTCTTTGGTGAGAACGTATTTCGTGCAGACATGTGCAACGCGGACGTTAAGCTGGGTGACCTGCTGATCCACGAAGGCTCAGCTAAGCACGCGCAGAAGTTTGCCGCGAAAGTTTTCCACGCCGACAAAACTTATTTCGTGCTTAACGGTACCTCTGCGGCGAACAAAGTGGTGACCAATGCTCTGCTGACACGCGGCGATCTGGTGCTGTTTGACCGCAACAACCATAAATCAAACCACCACGGCGCACTCATCCAGGCCGGTGCTACGCCGGTTTATCTGGAAGCTTCCCGCAATCCCTTTGGCTTTATCGGCGGCATTGATGCGCACTGTTTTGATGAGAAATACCTGCGGGAGCTGATTTCGGAAGTGGCACCTGAACGAGCTCAGGAGGCAAGGCCTTTCCGCCTGGCGGTGATCCAGCTCGGCACCTATGACGGCACAATTTATAACGCTCGCCAGGTGGTAGATAACATCGGCCATCTGTGCGATTACATCCTCTTTGATTCGGCCTGGGTCGGCTACGAGCAGTTTATTCCGATGATGGCGGACTGTTCGCCGCTGTTACTGGAGCTGAATGAAAACGATCCGGGGATCTTTGTCACTCAGTCGGTTCACAAGCAGCAGGCCGGATTCTCCCAGACTTCGCAGATCCATAAGAAAGATAACCATCTTCGCGGTCAGGCCCGTTTTTGCCCGCACAAGCGGCTTAACAATGCTTTCATGCTGCATGCTTCAACCAGCCCGTTTTACCCGCTGTTTGCCGCGCTGGATGTAAATGCCAAGATCCACGAGGGCGAAAGTGGTCGTCGCCTGTGGGCGGAATGTGTGGCACTGGGCATTGAAGCGCGCAAGGCGATTATCGCCAACTGTAAGATGATCAAGCCGTTTATTCCGCCGGAAGTGGCCGGGCGGCCGTGGCAGGATCACCCCACGGAGAAGATTGCTCAGGAGCGCCGCTTCTTCAGCTTTGAACCCGGTGAGCGCTGGCACGGTTTTGAAGGTTATGCGAAGGACGAATATTTTGTCGATCCCTGCAAGCTGCTTCTAACCACGCCGGGCATCGATCCCGAAACCGGGCGCTACACCGAGTTCGGTGTGCCAGCGGCAATCCTCGCTAACTATCTGCGTGAAAACGGAATTGTGCCGGAAAAGTCGGATCTTAACTCGATCTTGTTCCTGCTTACCCCGGCGGAGAGCCACGAGAAGCTGGCTCAGCTGGTGGCCATGCTGGCGCAGTTTGAACAGCATATTGAGGACGACACGCCGCTGGCGGATGTGCTGCCCACGATTTATCAGAAATACCCGGTGCGCTACAAGGGTTACACCCTGCGCCAGCTTTGCCAGGAGATGCACGATCTGTACGTGAGTTTTGAGGTTAAAGAGCTGCAGAAAGCGATGTTCCGCAAGGAGAGCCTGCCTGCCGTGGTGGTGAACCCGCAGGACGCAAACATCGAGTTTATTCGCGGCAACGTGGAGCTGGTGCGCCTGAGCGAATCTGAAGGACGTATCGCGGCGGAAGGCGCGTTGCCTTATCCTCCGGGCGTGCTTTGCGTGGTGCCGGGTGAAGTTTGGGGCGGGGCGGCACTGCGTTACTTCCTGGCGCTGGAAGAGGGCGTGAATATGCTGCCAGGCTTCTCCCCTGAGCTGCAGGGCGTGTACAGCGAGACGGATTCGGACGGCATTAAGCGGCTGTACGGCTACATGCTGAAGTAAGAGGGAATAGCCCCTCACCCCAGCCCTCTCCCCAAGGGGGCGAGGGAGGAAAGAAGGGTGAAGAAGTGTATTCCCGGAAAGTCCCCTCTCCCTTTTAGGGAGAGGGTTAGGGTGAGGGTAAATTACCGCCGGCGATAGCTCTTCTGGGCGTTATTCACTTTGTACAGGTAACGACGAGACTCTGCGGACGGATGTCGCGTGGTCAACGTTTGATAGACATCGCCCGGCGCCATGCTGTTAATCAGGCTAAACGCCTGCATCTTATCGTTAGAGAACACCCGCAGCACGCTGCCCGCGCCGCCGTTATAGGCCGTAATCACCGCATAGCGACGTGACGTTGGGTTATCAATCTGCCCCAGATAGCTGTTCTGCAAAATCGCCAGATAGGCCGTGCCGGTATCAATGTTGCTTTCCGGGTCGAACAGGAAGCTGCGGCTTGGTTTGCCCCATTTACCCTGCGCCTTAAACACGTCAACCCCGGCGCTGTGCTGAACAACCTGCATCAGGCCCAGTGCATCCGCGTGGCTTACCGCATACGGGTTGAAGCTGGATTCCGTCTGCATGATGGCCAGAATCAGCGACTCGTCCACGCCGTATTTCTTCGACGCTTTACGCACCATACCGATGTATTTATGTGCTCGTTTGTCGAGGTGGTTAGGCACAAGATTGATGGTCACGCTATAGACGATTTTCAGCCCGGTACTGCGCTTTTGCAGGCGCGTTTGCAGCAGATAGTCGGCAAACTTCGTCGCACGGCCTTCCCAGCGAATGGGCTGGCCAGTGTTATCCACGACCTGGCCGTAAAGGAACGGCTCTTTGGAGATCTGGACGTCGTTGGCATCGGAATAGAGATCTATTGAGCCAGGATCGTCCCCCATCAGCAGGGTGGTAATGATGGCCTGGCGCAGGTGCGCGGCAGGATCGGTGCCCGCGATGGTCTCAACGGTGATGGTACCTTCATCAAAGTTGATATGGCTACGCGTCAGATATTGGTCGGTGTATTTGACGTAATCTTTCGGGCCTGCGATCAGGACCTCTTTCATACCCCAGATATTTTCGATGTTGTTGGCAAACTGCCCCATCAAAATATCAAACCCGTTGGTGTCCTTTACGTAGGCTTCGTTAAAAGCGTCATCGCCTTTTTTACTGGAGCAGGAGATCAGCAACGGGGCCACGAGAGCCAGCGCGAGAAGTTTTTTCATCATTCCGTGTATGCGTGTTGTGTTTGCAAAAAGGTGCCGACGATTACTGTTTTTCTGGCGGGGTAAAGCCTTCGATATGGACTTCTTTCCCTTCAAACAGGAAATTGACCATCTCGTTTTCCAGCTCTTTGCGGTGTTCCGGGTTCATCATGCTCATCTTTCTTTCATTGATCAGCATGGTCTGCTTGGACTGCCACTGCGCCCAGGCTTCTTTGGAGATTTCGTTGTAGATCCGCTTGCCCAGTTCGCCCGGGTACAGCTGGAAATCCTGGCCTTCAGCATCGCGCTGCAGGTAAGTACAAAAAATCGTTCTGCTCATGATTATTCCTCTTCTTCGGCACGAACGGGCGCTAAGGCAACCGGTTCGGCTCGTAATTGTTGTAGCAGGCGTTCCACGGGAGCCGCCAGCCCGACAGACGGTGGCTGGCCTAAGTTATACCAGAGAGCGGGGCCTTCATCCATGCAGGCGTCCATGGACGACACCGGAAGCCACATCGGCACAATGTCTAAATGGAAATGGCTAAAGGTGTGGCGGAAAGCCGTTAACTGCGTGAGATTATCTGCCGGAATACCTCTCTGCTCCAGCCAGCGATGTAATTCCTGTTCTTCAGCGAACTGTGGGAAGCAGAATAGGCCTCCCCATAGCCCGACCGCCGGGCGCTGCGCCAGGAAGACTTCATCGCCATGCTGCATCATCAGCATATAGCCGGTGCGTTCAGGCAGCGTCACTTTAGGCTTCTTGCCGGGATAGTTCGCCCAGCTGTGGTTGGCATAGGCCACGCAGCCGTTGTTCAGCGGGCAAAGCTCGCATTTTGGCTTTGAGCGGGTGCAGACCATGGCCCCGAGGTCCATCATCGCCTGATTAAACTGGCTAACGCCCTGTGCAGGGGTTACGCGTTCGCTGATTTCCCAGAGGCGGTTTTCAACCTCTTTTTTGCCCGGCCAGCCGGAAACGGCATAGCAACGGGCGAGCACGCGCTTTACGTTGCCATCGAGAATCGGGAAGTGTTTACCCAACGAAAGAGACAGAATCGCGCCTGCGGTTGAGCGCCCGACGCCAGGCAGGTCGGCCACTTCGTCATACGTTTCAGGGAAAACGCCACCGTGTTTATCGGCAACGTGTTTAGCGGCTTTATGCAGATTGCGCGCACGAGCGTAATAGCCCAGCCCCGTCCACAGGTGCAGCACTTCGTCCAGCGGGGCGTTCGCCAGGTCGGTCACGGTGGGGAAACGCGCCATAAAGCGCTCAAAATAAGGGATGACCGTCGCGACCTGGGTTTGTTGCAACATTACCTCAGAGAGCCATACTTTATAAGGCGTTTTCTCCTGCTGCCACGGCAGGGTTTTGCGCCCATACTTGTGGTACCAGTCGAGGACTTGTTGGGCGAATTGAGGAGCTTGCATGGTCAACGCGGGATATCCGGCAAAGGTGTAATAAAGGAGCCGATTCCAGCACAGCGGCGTAAAGCTGTAAACCGGAACTTTCTGCCACTTGCTTCTCATCCTTAACTTTGGATAATGCCCGTTTCCCGAACACTAAGCGAAGCGTTAAGAAAACCATGAAGAATGACGTCATTTCACCGGAATTTAATGAAGAAGGCCGTGTGCTGCGCCGCATCCGCAGCTTTGTCCGTCGCCAGGGGCGTCTGACAAAAGGCCAGCAGCACGCGCTGGATAACTACTGGCCGGTGATGGGCGTTGAGTTCCAGGCCGAGCCTGCCGACTTTAGCGAGATTTTTGGCCGCGAAGCGCCGGTCACGCTGGAGATCGGTTTTGGTATGGGCACCTCGCTGGTAACCATGGCACAAACCAATCCGCAGCATAACTATCTCGGTATTGAAGTGCATTCGCCGGGCGTGGGCGCCTGCCTGGGCACCGCGCATGAGGCTGGCGTGGAGAACCTCCGTGTGATGTGCCACGACGCGGTGGAAGTGCTGGAAAACATGATTCCTGACAATTCTTTGAACATGGTTCAGCTGTTTTTCCCTGATCCATGGCATAAAGCACGTCATAATAAACGCCGTATCGTTCAGGCACCGTTTGCTGACCTGGTAAAACGCAAGCTGAAGCTGGGCGGCGTGTTCCATATGGCCACCGACTGGGAACCTTATGCTGAACATATGCTCGAAGTGATGTCCTCTATCGAAGGGTATAAAAACCAGTCGGAGAGTCACGACTACGTACCGCGTCCGGACTCACGTCCGGTAACCAAATTTGAACAACGTGGCCATCGTCTTGGTCACGGCGTATGGGACTTAATGTTCGAGAGGGTGAAATAATGGCAAAGAATCGTAGCCGTCGTCTGCGTAAGAAAATGCATATCGAAGAGTTCCAGGAACTGGGCTTCTCGATTGCCTGGCGCTTCCCGGAGGGCACTTCCGAAGAGCAAATTGATAAAACCGTGGACGAGCTGATCGCCGAAGTGATCGCGCCGAACAAGCTGGCGTTTGACGGCAGCGGTTACCTGGTCTGGGAAGGTCTGGTGTGCATGGAAGAGATTGGCAAATGCACCGAAGAGCATCAGGCGCTGGTGCGTAAATGGTTAGAAGACCGCAAACTCGAAGATGTTCGCATCAGCGATCTGTTCGACGTCTGGTGGGATTAAGCTTTAGCAAAAACAGGCTGGTTAATTAACCGGCCTTTTTTTCAGGAGCTGATTTTTCAGGAGAAAATATGATCCGTAAGGTCCTTTTAGGCGCGCTGCTGGTCACCGCCGCTTCGGCACACGCGGACTATCAGTGCAGCGTCAATCCACGTGATGACGTGGTGATTAACCCGCAGTCCGTGCAGGTTGTGGGTGAGAACGGCAATCTGGTCATCGCGCCTGACGGCAGCGTGCAATACAACGGTGTTCAGAAGACGCTGACATCCGCACAGCGCCAGCAGGCGCTGAACTACCAGAAAGCCCTGCGCACGGATTTACCGTGGATCGATAATGGGGCTCGCTCTCGCGTAGAGAAAAGCCGCGTCGCGCTGGACGGCATTATTGCTAAACAGGTTGGGGAAAGCAGCAGCATGCGTAATCGCCTGACCAAGCTGGATGCCCAGTTAAAAGAGCAGATGAACCGGATTATTGAGCGCCGCCAGGACGGGCTGACGTTCCATTATAAAGCGGTCGATCAGGTGAGAGCCGATGGTCAGCAGTTGGTGAACCAGGCGATGGGCGGCATTCTGCAGGACAGCATTAATGAAATGGGCGCGCAGGCGGTGCTGAAAGGCGGCGGCAACCCGCTGCAGAATGTGCTGGGTAACCTGGGCGGTCTGCAAACGGCGGTTCAGAACGAATGGAATAATCAGCAGGCTGATTTTGAACAGTTCGGCCACGAGGTGTGTAACCGGGTGGTGTCGCTGGAAAATCAGCGTAAAGGGCTTGTGGGGGCGCTGAAGTAATTTTCCCCTCACCCTAACCCTCTCCCCTAAGGGGAGAGGGGATAAACCGAGTTCCCCTTCACCAGTTCTCTCCCCAAAGGGGATAGGGGATAAACCATGTCGCCCATCACTTGTTTTCCCCCTCTCCCTCTGGGAGAGGGCCGGGGTGAGGGTAAAAACTTACGCTTCGTCGGCTAAAAACAGCTCCAGCAGGGAATTTAAAAACAGTTTCCCGTGCTCGGTTATCTGCCAGTGTTCATCCGTTTCCGTCATATAGTTTTTCGCCAGCGCCTCATCCAACTGCGGGCGAATTATCGCTTCATCTAAACCGGTATAAAGCGTGAACTCACTGCGTGGTGCGGCCTCCAGCAGGCGGAAACGGTTCATAAAGAATTCGAACGGTTTGTCTGCCTGCTCAACGTCATGCTGGCGGTCGAGGTACTTTCCTTCCATATAGCCGCGCGGATGGCGCGTTTTCGCCGTGCGCGTAATGCGCCCGTCCGGGGAGGTGATTTTGCCGTGCGCGCCGCAGCCAATCCCCAAATAGTCGCCAAAGCGCCAGTAGTTCAGGTTGTGCTGACACTGATAACCGGGCTTAGCATAGGCTGAGGTTTCGTATTGCTGGTAGCCCGCGGCGGTCAGTAGCTTATCGCCTTGCTCGAAGATATCCCACAGCGCGTCGTCGTCCGGTAACTTCGGCGGACGTGATCCAAACAGCGTGTTCGGCTCGATGGTCAACTGATACCAGGAAAGATGCGGGGGATTCAGGGCAATGGCCTGGCGCAGATCGTCCAATGCCTCTTCGAGCGACTGGTCAGGTAGGCCGTGCATCAGGTCAAGGTTAAAGCTGCGCAGCCCCAGGCCGCTTGCCAGGTTCGCGGCACGTTTGGCTTCACCCGCATCATGAATACGGCCCAGGCGCTTTAATTTGGGCTCGCTAAAGCTCTGAACGCCGATAGAAATACGATTCACACCCGCTTTCTGGTAGCCAACAAAGCGGTCGGCTTCGACCGTGCCGGGGTTGGCTTCCATGGTGATTTCTGCGTCGTCTGCCAGCTTGAGGCGTGAGCGCACGCCGTCCAGCAGCGTTTGCATGGCTTCGCTGGAGAGCAGGCTTGGCGTACCGCCGCCAATGAAAATAGTCTTTACCTCACGCCCCTGAGCAAGCGCCACGTCGCGGTCGAGGTCGTGCAGCAGATGGCTCACGTATTCGTCGTGCGGCACGTCGCCTTTCAGCGCGTGGGAGTTGAAGTCACAGTACGGGCACTTCTGTACGCACCACGGGATGTGAATGTAGAGACTAAGAGGTGGCAAATTAGCCATTACGCATTGCTTCCAGTAACAGTTTCAGCGCTTGCCCACGGTGGGAGATCGCGCTCTTTTCATCGCGGGTTAGCTCCGCCGCGGTTTTACCCTCGGAAGGAACGTAGAAGATAGGATCGTAGCCAAAGCCACCTTGCCCTGCTGGCGCCTGGGTAATCACGCCCGGCCAACTACCGTGAAACACCAGCGGCGTTGGGTCTTCCGCGTGACGCATATAGACGAGCACGCAGTGGAACTGAGCCTGGCGTTTATCGTCCGGCACGTCGTTGAGCGCTTCCAGAAGCTTGTCGAGGTTCTGCCGATCGCTGGCATCCTCGCCCGCGTAGCGTGCGGAATAGATACCCGGTGCGCCGCCCAGCGCATCCACCGCCAGGCCGGAATCGTCGGCCAGCGCCGGTAGCCCGGTCACTTTAGCCGCATGGCGAGCCTTGAGAATCGCATTCTCAATAAAGGTCAGGCCGGTCTCTTCGACAGACTCTACGTTCAGCTCGGTTTGCGCGACCACATCGAAGCCAAAATCCGCCAGCAGATTGGCGAGTTCACGCACTTTACCGGCGTTACCGGTAGCTAATACGACTTTTTGCATAGTCAGTCCTGTGTTATTCGAGGGGGGCAATCAATGCCGCGACTTCCGTCGGGATCTGCTGCGGGCCGATAATTTTAACTTGTTTATGGCGACCAAGTTCGCCTTTCTCTATCACGACCTGGCCTTTCGCTACCCTGAATTGTTTGGCCAGATATTTTACCAGGTGAGCGTTGGCCTGCCCGTCTACCGGTGGTGCGGTGATGGCGACTTTTAACTCGTCGCCATGCATACCGACCAGGCTATCGCGGCTGGCCTTGGGCTGAATATACAGCCGCAGAACCAGCCCGTCAGGCTGCTGTGTCACAGCACTCAAATCGCGTACCAAAGGCCAGGGAACAGGTCCATACCGAGGTAATTCAGCGCATAAAGAATAAGAATGACCACCATGGCGGAGAAATCAATGCCGCCCATCGCAGGCAAGATGCGGCGAATCGGCGCCATCATTGGCTCGGTCATTTGCATCAGCACGTATTCAATAGGGCTGCGGCCCTGGCTTATCCAGCTCATCAGGGAACGAACGATGATCACCCAGAACACCAGGGTACCGGCTGATTTCAGCAGCGACAGCACGCCGATGAGTAAGTTTAATGGATCGAGCGACAGCCCGCCGGACTGGATCAGCAGCAGAATAGGGAATTTCAGCGTGGTGAGTATAAATGCCACCAGCAGGGATGAGGTGTCAATAGGGCCCAGGGATGGCAGTACGCGACGAAGCGGTCCGACAACGGGCTGGGTAACTTTAACGATGAACTGGGCAAACGGGTTGTAGAAATCACAGCGCGCCCACTGCATCCAGATACGGATAAGCAGCACCATTACGTAAAGCTCAATCAGGGTTTTGACCAGGAAAGTCAACGTAAGCATGGTTTTCCTCAAAAATGATGGTGATTAACGAGCGGGATAATCCCGCGCGCCGAAAATAGCGGTTCCAATGCGCACCATGGTGCTGCCTGCGGCAATCGCGGCTTCCATGTCATCGGTCATGCCGAGAGATAATGTATCGATCGTGGTAAAGCGGGCTTTGAGTGCATTACAGGCCTCTGCCATTTTGCGGCAAACGGTAAGCTGGCGCTCGTAATCCGGTTCTGGCGCAGGGATGGCCATCAGGCCTCGCAGCGTCAGTCCCGGTAAGGCCGCCACTTCGGCAGCTAACTGCTCCAGCTCACTCAGCGCGATGCCGGACTTACTGTTTTCGTCGCTGATATTAATTTGAATCAGTACGTTTAGCGGCGGCAACGTCGACGGGCGTTGTTCGCTGAGTCTACTGGCAATTTTCAGCCGATCGACGGTATGGCACCAGTCAAAATTCTCCGCCACAAGGCGGCTTTTATTCGACTGCAGCGGCCCGATAAAGTGCCACTCCAGCCCTGTTACACCTTGTTCAGCAAAGTGGTGAATCTTATCCACGCCTTCCTGCACATAGTTTTCGCCAAAGGCGCGTTGCCCGGCAGCAATCGCTTCTGCGAGGGCGCTCGCAGGCTTGGTTTTGCTGACTGCAAGCAGAGTCACTTCTTCGGGGCTTCTGCCGCAACGTGCCGCAGCGGCTGAGATTTTCCCATGTACCTGTGCCAGATTGTGCGCTATCTCATTCATGATCGTTGGAAGTGATATGGATATCGAAGAAATTGTGGCCCTTAGTGTAAAGCATAATGTCTCCGATCTACACCTGTGCGCGCGCCAGGCGGCACGCTGGCGAAAGTGTGGCAGGCTGGAAGCGTGCCCGGAGAAGGTGCCGGAAGTCGAAGAGGTTCTCAACGGATGGTTAAATGAGGAGCAAAAGTTGCAGCTTAGTCGCGCCGGCCAGCTCGATTTTTCCCTCACGCTCGCGAACGGCATCAGGCTACGCGGCAATGCTTTTCTCCATCAGGAAGGTTATTCGCTGGCGCTTAGATTACTCGCATCTTCTTGCCCGGATCTGCATACGCTTGGCGCACCCTCCCAACTGAAGGCGCTTTTACGGGAAAGTGAAGGGCTGATACTGGTGACTGGAGCTACCGGGAGCGGGAAGTCTACAACCCTTGCCGCGATGATTCAGCATCTCAATCAGCATCTTGACGGCCATGTGCTAACGCTGGAAGACCCCATCGAATTTATTCACGCCTCTGGCCGCTGCCTGATTCAGCAGCGCGAGCCCGGCCTGCACTGTGAAAGCTATGCAGCAGCGCTAAAAGCCGCTTTAAGGGAAGATCCGGACGTCATTCTGCTGGGTGAGCTCAGGGATAGTGAGACTATTGGCCTGGCGCTGACCGCGGCAGAAACAGGGCATTTGGTTCTGGCGACATTACACACACGCGGTGCTGCTCAGGCGGTGGAACGGCTGGTGGACGTGTTCCCTGCTCAGGAGAAAAGCCTGATTCAAACTCAGCTTGCCGGAAGCCTGAAAGCGGTGCTGGCACAAAAGCTTGTACCGGCGACTGACGGTGGCCGGGTGGCGCTGTACGAACTGTTGGTCAATACCCCGGCTATGGCAAATTTGATTCGTGAGGGGAAGACGCATCAACTGCCTGGCGTGCTGCAAACCGGCCAGCAGCATGGCATGCAAAGCTTTGCCCAGAGCGAGGCGCTGCTGCTGCGTGAAGGTAAGATTGTTGGACACGATCGGGAATTCAGCGTGCCATGGGAGGCGACATTTTGAACGCCTTTATTGCCTTAATGTGTATTGGTGTGTATATTATCCATCATTCAGGGTGAGCATGATGACCTCTGCTGAGCTGATAAAGGAATTGAGGGCCACGGGGTGCGAACCCGTCAGGCGTTCTGGGGGTAGCCACTGGATCTGGTGGTCACCTACAACCGGAAAAACGTTCCCCGTTCCGCATCCCAAAAAGGATTTGCCCGTCGGTACCGTCAAATCCATTCGTAAAATGGCAGGCATTTAGCCTGTCGCTGCCGGAGGTTGATGATGTTTTTTTCCGTTGGTGTGGAATTACCCGCAACTGAAAACGAAGCGTTTGGCCTGGTCGTGCCCGCGCTATGCAATGATGAATTTGGCTGCGTATCGGCCGCAGACAGTCAGGCGGATATCGCCCCGATGGTGCAGGATGCGGTGCTGTCGATTGTGGATTTAATGGTGGAGAGCGGCAAAGACATTACTCGATTGTGTGATGCCGGGCCTTTTGCTTATGCCGCAGACCCGGAGTACGGCTACTGCCAGCAATGGCTGCTGGTTGATGTGGATTTATCCGCGCTGGAAGGAAAGCAGCAGCGGCTAAACATCATGCTGCCAGACGCGCTGCTGCGGCGTATTGATTCCCGGGTAAAACAGCCCTCTTCAGGCTACCGGGACCGCAGCCATTTTTTGGCGATTGCCGCAAGGCATGAACTGCTGAACGCAGGGAACGACGCGCCCGGCAGTTAAGCCCTTCACGGGTGGTACTCGAACCAGCTTTCAAGAATAATCACCGCAGAAGCGGAGTCGATGCTGCCTTTGTTGAGGGCGCGGAAACCACCGTGTTCGAATAACCCGGCGCGGGCTTCGACGGTGCTCAGCCGCTCGTCCTGCAGGGAGACTTTCACGCCAAAGCGGCCGTGCAGGCGGTTCGCAAACTTGCGGGCTCTCGCCGTCAGGGGTTGTTCGGTGCCATCCATATTCAGCGGCAGGCCGACAACGACTTCTTCCGGCTGCCACTCCTTCAGGATTTTTTCTACCGCATTCCAGTCCGGAGTGCCGTCCTGCGCCTTAAGCGCGGTTAACGGGCGCGCAGTGCCGGTAATGCGCTGGCCGATGGCGACGCCGATACTTTTGGTGCCGAAGTCAAAAGCCATTAAAGTTCCACTGCTCATCAGGCGTGCCCCGCTTCGCTTGGCATGGTGTGGATATCGATACCAATCAGACGGGCGGCCTCGCGCCAGCGCTCTGAAATGGGCGTGTGGAACAGGATCTCAGGCGAAGCAGGAGCCGTCAGCCATGAGTTTTCCATGATCTCCTGCTCAAGCTGCCCCTTTTCCCAGGAAGCGTAGCCGAGGGCAACAATCACCTCTTTCGGCTGTTTGGCCGTGCCTAACGTTTCCAGCACATCACGGGAAGTTGTAATCACCGTGTCGTCGGAGATGCGAATGCTTGAGCCGAAGTTGTCCGGCGGCGAGTGCAGAATAAACCCGCGATCTTCCGCCAGCGGGCCGCCGATAAATACGGGTTTATCCAGTCGAATCGTAGCGTCGCGCGGGTCTGGTTCTATTTTTAGCTTTTCGAGAACGCCATCCACCTGCAGGTTTTCCAGCGGTTTATTGATGATAATGCCCATCGCGCCTTCATCGTTGTATTCACAGATATAAACTACGGAGCGCTTAAATAAAGGGTCCTGGAGAGCCGGCATGGCAATAAGAAAGTGATGCTGTAAATTCATTGTCAGAGGTTCTGATCCCGGTTGATAAAAGCGGCAGTGGCTGCGCGAAGTGTGGCCAGCTTACCACTAATGAAGGAAGGCGGGCTACCCGCCGTGAATCGTGCCTTCGAAGGGGGAAGGCGGGTAACAGCTACCCGCCAGATGCGCTTAGTGAGCGAGGCGTTTTTCGATGGCGTCGAACAGCATCCCGGTGATCGACACAGGGAATTCAGCTTCGATTTCGCGGATGCAGGTTGGGCTGGTGACGTTAATCTCGGTCAGGCGATCGCCGATAATATCCAGACCAACAAAAATCAGCCCTTTGGCTTTCAGCGTAGGCCCAACGCGGCGGGCAATTTCCCAGTCGCTGTCGGTCAACGGACGTGGTTCACCACGGCCACCGGCGGCCAGGTTACCGCGGGTCTCACCGCCCTGCGGAATACGAGCCAGGCAGTAAGGTACCGGCTCGCCGTCGACCACCAGCACGCGTTTATCACCGTCTTTAATGGCAGGCAGGTAGTTCTGCGCCATGCAGTAGCGGGTACCCAATTCGGTCAGCGTTTCGGCGATAACGCCGATGTTTGGGTCATCCTGTTTCACGCGGAAAATAGAGGCGCCACCCATACCGTCCAGCGGTTTCATAATGATGTCGCCGTGCTGCTGCCAGAAGGCTTTCAGCTGAGCTTTGTTACGGGTGACCAGCGTTTCCGGCGTTAAGTCGGCAAACCAGGCGGTGAACAGCTTTTCGTTACAGTCGCGCAGGCTCTGCGGTTTGTTAACGATCAGCGTGCCTTTCTCTTCTGCGCGCTCAAGAATATAGGTCGCGTAGATAAATTCAGTGTCAAACGGCGGGTCTTTGCGCATCAGCACCACGTTCAGATCGGCCAGGGCGATATCCTGCTCGGTGCCAAACTCATACCACTTATCGTAGTTCTGCTCGACGCTGAGCAGGCGCGTGCGGGCGCGCGCTTCGCCGTTGTTCAGATACAGGTCGGCCATTTCCATGTAGTGCAGTTCGTAACCACGACGCTGCGCTTCCAGCAGCATGGCGAAGCTGGAGTCTTTTTTGATGTTGATGTGTGCGATGGGGTCCATCACGATGCCGAGCTTGATCATTGTTGTTCTCCTTTAGCCCAGGTCGCCAAAGCGCACCTGCAGTGCGGTGATGGCGGTGAGCGCGGTGGTCTCAGTACGCAGAACGCGCGGTCCCAACAGAATATCAGTAAATTGGTGCTCTGCGGTCATGGCAATCTCATCCGCAGACAGGCCGCCTTCCGGGCCAATCAGCAGGCGGACGCGCTCGACCGGCTGCGGCAGAGTGTTGATACTGGCGCTGGCTCGCGGATGCAGATTGAGCTTCAGGGCGTCATCCTGCTCGGCGCACCAGGCGGCCAGATCCATCGCCGGGCGAATGTCTGGCACCCGGTTGCGGCCGCATTGTTCACAGGCGGCAATCGCAATCTTTTGCCACTGCTGGAGTTTCTTGTTCAGCCTTTCCGCATCCAGTTTTACCCCGCAGCGTTCGGAAAACAATGGGGTGATCTCGTTCACACCCAGTTCCACGGCCTTCTGAATGGTGAATTCCATTTTTTCACCGCGGGACATGACCTGGCCGAGATGCAGCCAGAGCGGTGACTCACGGTCGTCCTCGTTGCCCGCCAGGATTTTAACGCGCACGCTTTTTTTATCCGCCTGCACGATTTCCGCGTCGAACACCTGATTGCTGCCGTCGAACAGCTGAATAGCCTGGCCCGCGCTCATGCGCAGCACGCGTCCAACGTGGTTAGCCGCATCTTCGCTCAGGGCAACGTCCTGGCCAACGGAAAGATTTTCAGGATGGTGAATGCGGGGTATACGCATGAAGTGAGTTCCGGTTAGTTGCGCTGCAGGAATGGGCTCTTATCCTGACTCTATCCCAAAAAGGGAGAGGGGATTTTCGCCCCCTTGTTCTGTAGGTCGAGGGCTATATTCGTCACAGCAAATAAAGAATTGCCGCTAGTGTAGGTTAGCTGTTTCGCGCCTGGCAAGCCCGCAGCACATATGGATTATGATTGCCCTGGACTTTCGCAATGCGCTCATCCCGCTCGCACTCCCAGGTGTTGACCGGGTAGCGTTTATCCCAGGCCTGGAATAATTGAGTCTGCTGGCGAGAAAGCGACAGCTGGTATTGGTCGCGCATGTAGAAATAAGTGCGCGCAATTGCGCCTCGAGCGCGTTCCGGCGGCTCGGCCACTTTATCCTTAAAATCAATTTTCATTGCGCACTGGCCGTATTGGCCTTCGCCGCCGTTCCATTGGCTGTACATGAAGTTATTTCTGTCGGCGTTAACCTCGCCCACGGCAGGCTGCAGGTTATGCATATCGCTTTCTATTTTGCGGTATACCGGATCTTTGGCGCAGTTTTTACGTCCGCCGTCTTGCCAGCACTGCAGCAGGTGGCCGAACTGCCAGGCAGGCATGACGTGCTCCCATTCAATGCGGGTGGCCCGGTTTTCATTCTTCCGCACTTTATAGCCACAGGACTCCAGGTCCGGGATACCCTTTTTACCCTGCCAACTAATTTTACAGCCGCAGTAGAAGTCGCCCGGAGCATCGGCGTTGACCTTGACGCCTGCGGTTTTGGCTTGTGCGAAGCTATTGATGCCGTTGCTGAAGGCGGGAAGCGAACTGAAGGCTGCAACGAATGCAACAGCCCAAGAAATTTTGCGAGACATTTCCAGAATCCTTACTAAAACGTGCCCGCACCCTACCTGATCGGATATCCAGTTTCAATCAGGGGCAGTGTAAAAATTCCAGAAATAAACGATTAATTACATGGGGTTGTAACGTCGAGTTTTAATAACTGGCCGCAATGAGTGCAGCGATATTCGGCTTCGCCGCGCAGCACCCGATTGTGGCGGCGCACGGTGAGCTGATGCTGCTGGCAAGGGCAGCGGTAGGGGAAGGTATTTTTGCGTACCGAATCGACTTCAAATTTATGCGTGCGGCGGGCAGGGACGCCGAGCACGGTTTCCATCATCCATTTCCATTCCTTGCCGTGGGGGGCGACGCGGCCAAAGTGCTTCCATACCAGCAGGTGAGCCAGCTCATGGGGGACAACTTCTTCGACAAAAGCCTGCTGATTTTCCATCAGCAGCACCGGATTCAGGCGAATTTCGTTGCTTTCCAGCCAGGCAGTGCCGGCGGCGGTGCCGCGCTGATGATAGACCACTTTGGGCTCAGGATAATGAGTGCCTAAATGCGCGTTGGCCTGCTGAAGTTTTTCACGCAGGCAGCGCATAACGGCTTGCTGGAGAGCGATAGGGAGTCTGAGGGCTTTCATAACGGCAGAGAATAATGGGGCAGGAAGCGCGGTGCAAGCCCCTCCCGTTACCGGGAGGGGCTTTCAGGACTCAGTTGTGTGCGCCGATTTCGCGTAATTTACGGCCTTTCATCAGGTTACGTTCGATGTGTTCCAGAGAGACATGTTTCGTCTCAGGAATAAGCCACAGCGTCAGGACGATAAAGAACAGGTTCAGCGCCGCATAAACCCAGAAGGTGTTAGCGTTGCCCAGCGTGTTCAGCATAGTCAGGAAGGTGGCGCCGACAATCATATTGGCAATCCAGTTGGTGGCGGTGGAGCAGGTGATGCCGAAATCGCGCCCTTTGAGCGGCTGGATTTCCGAGCACAGCACCCAAATCAGCGGGCCAGCGCTCATGGCGAAGCCAACGATAAACATCAGCAGCATGGCAACCGCAAAGTACTGCGCGCCCTGGGAATGGATGCCGACGTGTAGCATGGTGCCCAGCACGCCCATGCCGACGGCCATGACCAGGAAGCCGAGCACCAGCGTAGGTTTACGTCCCCAGCGGTCAACCAGACCGATAGCAATAAAGGTAGCCAGCACGTTAATCAGGCCCACGATCACGGTGCCCCACATTTGCTGCGTGGTATTCGCGAACCCGGCAATTTCGAAGATTTTTGGTCCGTAGTACATGATGACGTTCATGCCGGTGAACTGCTGCATGACCTGCAGCAATACGCCAAGAAAGACCGCCCGGCGGAAGTTCGAGTTGTCCTTAAACAGCGACCACCCGCTTTGTTTCACCTTCAGGCTTTCGCGGATTTCTTCCAGCTCACGTTTCGCCTCTGCGCTGGTATCGCGCAGGCGCAGCAGCACGCGTTCAGCATCGTGGAAGCGGCGCTTGGCGGCAAACCAGCGCGGACTGTCCGGCAGGAAGAACACGCCAACCAGCAGTAGCAGAGCGGGAAGGGTGATCACGCCCAGCATCCAGCGCCAGGATTCGGTGTAGCTGAAAGCTGTATCGGAGAGATAAGCGCCCAAAATACCGATGGTGATCATCAGTTGGTACATGGAGATCATGCTGCCACGGATCTTCTCCGGCGCAATCTCTGACAGGTAAAGCGGGGCGGTGTAGGAAGCGACGCCAACGGCCAGGCCCAGCAGGACACGAGACACGATCAACACTTCAACATTGGGCGCAAAGGCCGAGAACAGGGAACCGAGCACAAACAGCACGGCACCTATCATCAGGCTGTATTTTCTCCCCAGTTTGAAAGAGAGCCAGCCGCTGCCGATGGCCCCGACGGCTGCCCCGAACATCATCGAACTCACCACCCATTCCTGGGTGTGGGAGGTGATGGCAAAGTCTTTAGCGATAAACGGCAGCGCACCGGCAATCACCCCAATGTCCAGGCCGAACAGCAGGCCGGCGAGCGCGGCGAGGAAGCAGACAAAAAAGGTCATGCTTTTGTTGGAGCGCCCGGTTTTTTTATTGTCAGGCATATCGCCCTCCACGTGGATTTTTTCGGATTTGACGTTTTTAAGGGTAGGGCAGTAAACGGCGGAAGTGTGTGATGATAATCACAGTGATGTAATCGTTTACACTAGAGGTCTAAATTGAGAGGAAACTTAATGTTGATAAGACAGGGAATTTACGGCTAATAAAATCCGTCCTGCGGTTAAAAATCGGTGTTTGATGAGCTGTTATGTAACAAATGATGTGCCTGAACGCACATATGAATAAAAGTGGCAATAAAGGCTATTCCTGTTATGTGTAATCGGTTTCAAATTGTTGCCGGTGATAGCAGGGAGCCAGGAGAAGAGAAATCTGTAGGTACAGAACCAAAAAGCAAAAGGCCAGCATAAGCTGGCCTTTAAAGTACAAAGCGGTGGCGGGTTATTTCAGGCCAGCGGCTTCACGCAGCAGTGCGGCTTTGTCGGTTTTTTCCCATGGGAAATGTTCGCGACCAAAGTGACCGTATGCGGCGGTTTCTTTGTAGATCGGATGCAGCAGATCCAGCATCTGAATCAGGCCGTATGGACGCAGGTCGAAGAACTCGCGTACCAGCAGGGTCAGCTGCTCGGTAGAGATTTTCTCGGTACCGAAGGTTTCCACCATGATGGAAGTAGGTTCTGCCACGCCGATAGCGTAAGAAACCTGAATTTCGCAGCGGTCAGCCAGGCCAGCGGCGACGATGTTTTTCGCGACATAACGCGCAGCATAGGCAGCAGAACGGTCAACTTTAGACGGATCTTTACCTGAGAATGCGCCGCCACCGTGACGAGCCATACCGCCGTAGGTATCAACGATGATTTTACGCCCGGTCAGACCGCAGTCACCCATTGGGCCACCGATAACAAAACGGCCAGTTGGGTTGATGTGGTATTTGGTGGAGGCGTTCAGCCACTCGCCCGGCAGAACTGGTTTGATGATCTCTTCCATCACCGCTTCCTGCAGGTCTTTCAGCGCGATGTCTTCAGAGTGCTGAGTGGACAACACTACCGCATCAATACCGACGATTTTACCATCGTCGTACTGGAAGGTGATCTGGCTTTTCGCGTCCGGGCGCAGCCACGGCAGGGTGCCGTTTTTGCGCACTTCAGCCTGACGCTGCACCAGACGGTGGGCGTAGGTGATTGGCGCTGGCATCAGCACGTCGGTTTCGTTGGTCGCATAGCCAAACATCAGGCCCTGATCGCCCGCACCCTGTTCCAGCGGATCGGTACGGTCAACGCCCTGATTGATGTCCGGGGATTGTTTACCAATCGCGCTCAGAACAGCGCAGGAGTTGGCGTCAAAGCCCATATCTGAATGCACATAGCCGATTTCACGCACGGTTTTGCGGGTGATTTCTTCGATATCAACCCACGCGCTGGTGGTGATTTCGCCGCCAACCAGAACCATACCGGTTTTGACGTAGGTCTCACAGGCTACGCGTGCTTTCGGATCCTGCTCGAGGATTGCGTCAAGGACGGCGTCGGAGATTTGGTCAGCGATTTTATCAGGATGCCCTTCAGATACAGACTCGGACGTAAAGAGGTGTTTAGCCATATTTTCTTCACCCTAAGAGGATTTATTTAGTTCAGGCTGCTGCTCTACGCCACAGCGGTGGCGAGATAGACCAACCCGGGAACTTATTGCCACAGATTGAAAAACAGGCAGTCTAACAGTTAATCAGTATAGATGGATTAACATCTGGACGGCCATTTTAGATTAGACAATCGGCAGATAGCCAGAATTTTTTAGGGTAACGGCAACATGTGATAAATCTTGAGTGGAAAGTGGAGCTGACACTGCTGGCAATTTACACATTTTGTTTTGCTTTTTACCCCTTATATGGGTATAAAGCGGCGCGCGCGGCTTAATCAAAAGCACACGATTCGTGTTGCCCACTTCCAGCCGGGTTGAGCAATTATTTAGAGCTTGTCAGGTACAGCGTTCGCAGCTTTGGCTTGTCGCATACATATTCAACGTATGCGTGGAGGTGATACAAGTAATGAACCGCCGTCATTCATATAACCCAGCACGCCGTTCTGGCGCGCGTATGCTCCTCGCAGCCTGCATCTCATGTTTTCAAACTTGCCGATGTTTTACCCATCTCGGCGCTTCTCAGGATCCCCGGGCCGGTCTGTAATCCGCCGTGGTAACTGAACAAGGGCGCTCTTGTATTACAAGAGTTTTCTCGTGGTTTCGCCGTCCTGTCATACAGGGTTCGGATACGTGTTTTACAATGATATGAAAATGAAACCGGTCGCACAGCCTGGCTGTCAGCGTCTTGTGCTGTCAATGCGCGCTGTTAATGGGTTGTTATTGCAGGATACCCCTGCGATAGTAGTCAACTGTTTTGCACAATCGACAAAATTTGAGGTTCGCCATGACTGACAAAATCACTTCTGTTTCGGGTTCGTCAGTGGGCGAGCAGGATGTACATCGTTCCATTCAGGAGGTTGCCATGAGCTCCGAGGAAGCCAGCAAGATGCTGCGTACATACAATATTGCCTGGTGGGGCAATAACTATTATGACGTTAACGAACTGGGCCATATTAGCGTTTGCCCGGATCCGGACGTTCCGGAAGCTCGCGTGGATCTCGCCGAACTGGTGAAAGCGCGTGAAGCTCAGGGCCAGCGCTTGCCTGCGCTGTTCTGCTTCCCGCAGATCCTGCAGCACCGCCTGCGTTCGATTAACGCCGCCTTTAAGCGTGCGCGTGAATCCTACGGCTACAACGGCGATTATTTTCTGGTTTACCCGATCAAAGTTAACCAGCACCGCCGTGTGATTGAGTCGCTGATTCATTCCGGCGAACCGCTGGGCCTGGAGGCGGGTTCTAAAGCCGAGCTGATGGCCGTGCTGGCGCATGCGGGCATGACCCGGTCGGTTATCGTCTGTAACGGCTATAAAGACCGCGAATACATCCGCCTGGCGCTGATCGGCGAGAAGATGGGCCATAAGGTCTACCTGGTTATCGAGAAGATGTCCGAAATTGGCATCGCGCTGGAAGAAGCCGAGCGACTGAATGTGATTCCTCGCCTGGGCGTTCGCGCACGTCTGGCCTCTCAGGGATCCGGTAAATGGCAGTCTTCCGGCGGTGAGAAGTCCAAATTTGGCCTGGCGGCAAACCAGGTTCTGCAGCTGGTGGAAATCCTGCGTGAACGCGGCCGCCTGGACAGCATTCAGCTGCTGCACTTCCACCTGGGTTCGCAGATGGCGAACATTCGCGATATCGCCACCGGCGTTCGTGAGTCGGCGCGCTTCTACGTTGAGCTGCATAAGCTGGGCGTGAACATTCAGTGCTTCGACGTTGGCGGTGGCCTGGGCGTGGACTACGAAGGGACTCGCTCCCAGTCCGACTGCTCCGTTAACTACGGCCTGAATGAATACGCGAACAATATTATTTGGGCAATTGGCGATGCCTGTGAAGAAAATGGTCTGCCGCACCCGACGGTGATCACCGAGTCTGGCCGCGCCGTGACCGCGCACCACACAGTGCTGGTTTCCAATATTATCGGCGTGGAGCGTAACGAATATACCGAAGCAACTCCACCTGCGGTTGACGCCCCTCGCGCACTGCAAAGCATGTGGGAAACCTGGGAGGAGATGCATCAGCCTGGGACTCGCCGCTCGCTGCGTGAATGGTTGCACGACAGCCAGATGGACCTGCACGATATCCACGTCGGCTACTCCTCCGGAGCATATAGCCTGCAGGAGCGTGCCTGGGCAGAACAGCTTTACCTGAACATGTGCCACGACGTGCAGAAGCAGCTTGATCCAAGCAACCGCGCGCACCGTCCAATTATCGACGAACTGCAGGAGCGCATGGCGGACAAAATGTACGTCAACTTCTCGCTGTTCCAGTCGATGCCGGATGCGTGGGGGATCGATCAGCTTTTCCCGGTACTGCCGCTGGAAGGGTTGAATCACGCGCCTGAGCGCCGTGCGGTGCTGCTGGACATTACCTGCGACTCCGATGGGGCAATTGACCACTATATTGATGGCGACGGCATAGCCACGACGATGCCGATGCCGGAATACGATCCGGAGAACCCACCGATGCTGGGCTTCTTCATGGTGGGGGCGTACCAGGAAATCCTGGGCAACATGCACAACCTGTTCGGTGACACCGAAGCGGTGGACGTCTTCGTCTTCCCTGATGGCTCCGTGGAAGTTGAACTGTCTGACGAAGGCGATACCGTGGCGGACATGCTGCAGTACGTGCAGCTCGATCCGAACAAGCTGCTGACTCAGTTCCGCGACCAGGTCAAGAACACCGGCCTTGACGATGCGCTGCAGCAGCAGTTCCTCGAAGAGTTCGAAGCGGGTCTGTACGGTTATACGTATCTGGAAGACGAGTAAGCTATCGCTTTCCCTCTCCTCTTCAGGGAGAGGGGCAAAGAGCGAGCAATAGCCTATACTCTCTTGAACCTGTATGAATTAGCGGCGATAATCCGCGCAATAAATAGTAGTCACCCAATCCAATCCCTTCCTCGTCGGGTTTAACGACGCGGAGGGGATTTTTTTTAGGCGTTTTTTAACCCCAACCGAGAGGTCAGACAATGAGCACCTTAGGCCACAAATACGATAACTCCCTGGTATCTAATGCCTTTGGTTTTTTACGTTTCCCGCTGAATTTCCAGCCGTACGATAGCGATGCAGACTGGGTGATCACCGGCGTTCCGTTTGATGCGGCAACTTCCGGTCGCGCAGGCGGCCGCCACGGCCCGGCAGCGATTCGTCAGGTATCCACCAACCTGGCATGGGAAGGAAACCGCTTCCCGTGGAACTTCGACATGCGCGAGCGTCTGAACGTTGTGGACTGCGGCGATCTGGTTTACGCCTTCGGCGATGCCCGTGAGATGAGCGAAAATCTCCAGGCGCACGCTGAGCGTCTGCTGGCTTCCGGCAAGCGTATGCTTTCCTTCGGCGGTGACCACTTCGTGACTCTGCCGCTGCTGCGTGCTCACGCGAAGCACTTTGGTAAAATGGCGCTGGTTCACTTTGATGCTCACACCGACACCTACGCGAATGGCTGCGAGTTCGACCACGGCACAATGTTCTACACCGCGCCAAACGAAGGCCTGATCGATCCGAACCACTCCGTGCAGATCGGTATTCGTACCGAGTTCGACAAAGATAACGGCTTCACCGTGCTGGATGCCTGCCAGGTAAACGATCGCGGCGTAGACGACATTATTGCCCAGGTTAAGCAGATCGTCGGCGACATGCCGGTTTACCTGACTTTTGACATCGACTGCCTGGATCCCGCGTTTGCGCCGGGAACAGGTACGCCGGTGATTGGTGGCCTGACGTCCGATCGTGCTATCAAGCTGGTTCGGGGCCTGAAAGATCTGAATATCGTGGGGATGGACGTGGTGGAAGTGGCTCCGGCCTACGACCAGTCTGAAATCACCGCGCTGGCTGCGGCAACGTTGGCGCTGGAAATGCTGTATATCCAGGCGGCCAAGAAAGGCGAATAAGCTTTTAAATACCGCCCCGTTGGGGGCGGTATCGCTTTATTTAATCCCATCCGCTGCCATGCGGTCGCGGATATGCTGGGCACGAGCGGCAGACGCCGGGTGGTCGTCCAGCATGGAGCTTTGACGGCCCTCGTCGAGCTTAGCCAGTTTCTCGAAGCTGGTGGCAAGACCGGTCGGGTTGATGCCGCGTTTGCGCAACAGATCGTAAGAGTAGTCGTCCGCTTCAGATTCCTGACGCTGGGAGAACTGAGCGTTCACCAGTTTTTCGCCTAAATCCCCAAGCTGAGACTGCGACAGGTTGCCAATCACGCCGCCTGCGGATGCGGCAGCAACGCGGGCTGCGTTAGCCCCGAGCGCGACCTGCATCCCTTTTTTCACGTGGCCCAGCGCGACGTGCCCCATTTCGTGGCCAATCACCGCTTCAACTTCGTTGTCGTCCATCATGTCCATCAGGCCGCTGTAGACGCGGATGCAGCCGTTCGCCATGGCGAAGGCGTTGACGTCTTTGGTCACATAAACTTTATAGTTAACCGGCAGACCGTTGATGTTATCCCCCAGCGCGGAGGCAATTTTGTTCAGCCGCTGGGTGTATGGGCTGTCTGCCGGGGCTATCGTAGCTTTGCTGTCCTGCTGCTTACAGGCATCATCGCTCAGGGTTTTCACCTGCGCATCGCTTAAAGTGTAGGCCTGGAAAGCTTCGGCTCCAGAGGTCAATAGCCCGTTGGAATCCATTCCCTGGCAGCCGCTCAGCAGGGCTGCGACGCTCAGGCTCAACAATATTGGGCGCATCTTCATGGCCATTTTCCTTTCTTTATAATAGGTAAAAACAGAATCGGATTTACCGCAGGCGTGGCGGCTCCAGAACCAGTATAAAGAAGAATAAATGGCCTGCGCATCAGGTTGCGCAACTTGCGAGCGTTATCCAGAGATTTCTTACCCTGTCAACGGCACGCCGCATGTACATGACCATTCCCCTGGTGTACATTGTTGTCACATTTTCGGGCGTAGCCCATAACGCATCGTAGTCAAGGCGCGACCTTCAACCATCCGATCTGGAGTCAAAATGTCCTCTCGTAAAGAGCTTGCCAATGCTATTCGTGCGCTCAGCATGGACGCAGTACAAAAAGCCAAATCCGGTCACCCGGGTGCCCCTATGGGCATGGCCGACATTGCCGAAGTCCTGTGGCGTGATTTCCTGAACCATAACCCACAGAACCCTTCCTGGGCAGACCGCGACCGCTTCGTGCTGTCCAACGGCCACGGTTCTATGCTGATTTACAGCCTGCTGCACCTCAGCGGTTATGATCTGCCGATTGAGCAGCTGAAAAACTTCCGTCAGCTGCACTCCCAGACTCCGGGCCACCCGGAAGTGGGCTACACCGCCGGTGTTGAAACCACGACTGGCCCACTGGGTCAGGGTATTGCGAACGCGGTCGGTATGGCTATCGCAGAGAAAACGCTGGCGGCACAGTTCAACCGTCCTGGCCACGAAATCGTGGACCACTTCACCTATGCATTTATGGGTGACGGCTGCATGATGGAAGGCATCTCTCACGAGGTTTGCTCCCTGGCTGGTACCCTGAAGCTGGGTAAACTGGTTGCGTTCTATGACGACAACGGCATCTCCATCGACGGTCACGTTGAAGGCTGGTTCACCGACGATACCGCAAAACGCTTCGAAGCCTACGGCTGGCATGTCGTGCGCGGTGTAGACGGCCACGATGCCGCGGCTATCAAACGTGCAGTAGAAGAAGCGCGTGCGGTGACCGACAAACCATCCCTGCTGATGTGCAAAACCATCATCGGTTTCGGTTCCCCGAACAAAGCCGGTACCCATGACTCTCATGGCGCCCCGCTGGGTGATGCAGAAATCGCACTGACCCGCGAAGCGCTTGGCTGGAACCACGCACCGTTCGAAATCCCTTCTGACATCTACGCGCAGTGGGATGCGAAAGAAGCGGGTCAGGCTAAAGAAGCCGCATGGAACGAGAAGTTCGCTGCCTACGCGAAAGCCTTCCCGCAGGAAGCCGCAGAGTTCACTCGCCGCGTGAAAGGCGAAATGCCTTCTGACTTCGACGCAAAAGCGAACGAGTTCATCGCTAAGCTGCAGGCTAACCCATCCAAGATCGCCAGCCGTAAAGCGTCCCAGAATGCTATCGAAGCGTTCGGCCCGCTGCTGCCGGAATTCCTGGGTGGCTCCGCTGACCTGGCGCCTTCTAACCTGACTCTCTGGTCTGGTTCTAAAGCAATTAACGAAGATACCGCCGGGAACTACATCCACTACGGCGTGCGCGAATTCGGTATGACCGCTATCGCCAACGGTATCTCCCTGCACGGCGGTTTCCTGCCGTACACCTCTACCTTCCTGATGTTCGTAGAATACGCCCGTAACGCGGTGCGTATGGCTGCGCTGATGAAACAGCGTCAGGTGATGGTGTATACCCACGACTCCATCGGCCTGGGCGAAGATGGCCCGACTCACCAGCCGGTTGAGCAGGTTGCTTCCCTGCGTGTGACCCCGAACATGAGCACCTGGCGCCCATGTGACCAGGTTGAGTCCGCAGTCGCGTGGAAGTACGGCGTTGAGCGTCACGACGGCCCGACCGCGCTGATCCTTTCCCGCCAGAACCTGGCTCAGCAGGATCGTACCGAGCAGCAGCTGAAAGACATCGCTCGCGGCGGCTACGTGCTGAAAGATTGCGCAGGTCAGCCAGAGCTTATCTTCATCGCTACCGGCTCTGAAGTTGAGCTGGCGGTGGCCGCATGGGACAAGCTGACTGCCGAAGGCGTGAAAGCGCGCGTGGTGTCGATGCCGTCTACCGACGCGTTCGACAAGCAGGATGCGGCTTACCGTGAATCCGTGCTGCCGAAAGCCGTTTCTGCTCGTGTGGCTATCGAAGCTGGCATCGCTGACTACTGGTACAAATACGTTGGCCTGAACGGCGCTATCGTGGGCATGACCACCTTCGGTGAGTCTGCTCCAGCGGAACTGCTGTTCGAAGAGTTTGGCTTCACCGTGGAAAACGTGGTGAAACAGGCTAAAGCGATTCTGTAATCCGTCTCGCTAACTATCAGGGTCGCTTCGGCGGCCCTTTTTTATGCCGATTATTCCACTTATACCCTGTTCTTTATTCCACCATCGGGGCGCTCAGTTGCAGTTATTCCACCAAAACTGTGATGTACATCAGAAGTTGAGCGGAGCATGTTGGGGTATCGTTCCTTTTATTCCCGCTTTCGCTTAACATAGCTGAAGCGTTTCAGTCGAATAAATGTTCGACAATTAAGCAAACAAGTGCAGTTTCATGAGTGCGAGGATTCCCCTCAGGCGGTTGCTGGATTACTCTGTCAGCCACTAAATCCCAGGGATTCTGGCAGGAGAGATATGACCGTACGCATCGCTATTAATGGCTTCGGTCGCATTGGGCGCAACGTGGTACGTGCTTTGTACGAATCTGGTCGCCGTGCGGAAATTACCGTGGTAGCAATCAACGAACTGGCAGACGCTGCGGGTATCGCGCATCTGTTGAAGTACGATACCAGCCACGGTCGCTTTGCCTGGGATGTTCGCCAGGAGCGTGAAGTCCTGTTTGTGGGCGATGACAGCATTCGCCTGCTGCATGAACCGACCATTGAAGCGCTCCCGTGGCGTGAACTGGGCGTTGATATCGTGCTGGACTGTACCGGCGTGTTCGGCTCCCGCGCTGACGGTGAAGCCCATCTTGCGGCAGGGGCGAAGAAAGTCCTGTTCTCACACCCTGGCGGTAACGACCTCGATACAACCGTCGTCTACGGCGTGAACCATGAGCAGGTCGAAGACAGCCACCGTATCGTCTCCAATGCCTCCTGCACCACAAACTGTATTATTCCAATCATTAAACTGCTGGATGAAGCGTTTGGCATTGAGTCCGGGACGGTCACTACCATCCACTCGGCCATGCACGATCAGCAGGTGATTGACGCTTACCACCCTGATTTGCGACGCACTCGTGCGGCGAGTCAGTCGATCATTCCGGTGGATACGCGTCTTGCGGCCGGTATCACGCGTATTTTCCCACAATTTAATGACCGTTTTGAGGCGATCGCGGTACGCGTTCCCACGATAAACGTGACGGCCATTGATTTGAGCGTGACGGTCAGAAATTCAGTAAATGCATGTGAAGTCAACCACTTGCTGCAAAAAGCGGCACAGGAAGCATTTCATGGTATAGTTGACTATACGGAATTACCGTTGGTCTCTACTGATTTTAACCACGATCCGCACAGTGCAATCGTCGACGGCACGCAAACGCGGGTCAGTGGGCAACATCTGATTAAAACTCTAGTCTGGTGTGATAACGAATGGGGCTTTGCCAACAGGATGCTCGACACCACGTTGGTTATGGCTCAATGGATTTCAGGTAAGGCGCACGTTGCGTCTGCAAAACTTTAAGAATCAACGAGAGGATTCACCATGTCTGTAATTAAGATGACCGATCTGGATCTGGCGGGCAAACGCGTATTCATCCGTGCCGATCTGAACGTGCCGGTTAAAGACGGGAAAGTCACCAGCGATGCGCGTATCCGTGCATCTCTGCCGACCATTGAACTGGCGCTGAAACAGGGTGCTAAAGTCATGGTGACTTCTCACCTGGGTCGTCCGACCGAAGGCGAGTACAACGAAGAATTCTCTCTGCTGCCAGTGGTTAACTACCTGAAAGACAAGCTGTCTAACCCGGTTCGTCTGGTAAAAGATTACCTGGACGGCGTAGAGGTTGCTGCCGGTGAGCTGGTTGTTCTGGAAAACGTTCGCTTCAACAAAGGCGAGAAAAAAGACGACGAAGCACTGTCCAAAAAATACGCTGCACTGTGCGACGTGTTCGTGATGGATGCTTTCGGGACTGCACACCGTGCGCAGGCTTCTACTCACGGCATCGCTAAATTTGCTGACGTTGCTTGTGCAGGCCCGCTGCTGGCTGACGAACTGGAAGCACTGGGCAAAGCTCTGAAAGAGCCGGCTCGCCCAATGGTTGCTATCGTTGGCGGTTCTAAAGTTTCTACCAAACTGACCGTGCTGGACTCCCTGTCCAAAATCGCTGACCAGCTGATTGTTGGCGGCGGCATCGCGAACACCTTCGTTGCAGCCCAGGGCCACAACGTAGGTAAATCCCTGTACGAAGCAGACCTGGTTGATACCGCTAAAGATCTGCTGACCCGTTGCGATATCCCAGTACCAACCGACGTGCGTGTGGCAACCGAGTTCTCCGAAACTGCGACCGCAACCCTGAAGTCTGTGAACGACATCAAAGACGAAGAGCAGATTCTGGACATGGGCGACGTTTCCGCTGAGAAACTGGCCGTGATCCTGAAAAACGCGAAAACCATTCTGTGGAACGGCCCGGTTGGCGTATTCGAATTCCCTAACTTCCGTAAAGGGACCGAAATCGTTGCCCGTGCTATCGCAGACAGCGAAGCCTTCTCCATTGCAGGCGGCGGCGACACTCTGGCTGCTATCGACCTGTTCGGTATCGCAGACAAAATTTCCTACATCTCTACCGGCGGCGGCGCATTCCTTGAGTTCGTGGAAGGCAAAGTACTGCCAGCTGTAGCAATGCTCGAAGAGCGCGCTAAGAAGTAATTCCTACGGGCAGGGTAACCTGCCCGTTGATTTATTGCCGCCCGGCAAGATTCAGGACGGTGATTCGATTTTTCCAAGGCCTACAGGACACATCAACATGTCTAAAATTTTTGATTTCGTAAAACCAGGTGTTGTAACTGGCGACGACGTACAGAAAATCTTCCAGGTAGCAAAAGAGAACAACTTTGCTCTGCCAGCCGTTAACTGCGTCGGTACCGACTCTATTAACGCCGTTCTGGAAACCGCTGCGAAAGTAAAATCTCCGGTTATCGTTCAGTTCTCTAACGGCGGTGCTGCATTCATCGCTGGTAAAGGCGTGAAAACTGATGTTCCACAGGGTGCTGCTATCCTGGGCGCAATCTCTGGTGCACACCACGTACATCAGATGGCTGAACACTACGGCGTGCCGGTTATTCTGCACACTGACCACTGCGCTAAGAAACTGCTGCCGTGGATCGACGGCCTGCTGGACGCGGGTGAAAAACACTTTGCCGCTACCGGTAAACCACTGTTCTCTTCCCACATGATTGACCTGTCCGAAGAGTCTCTGGAAGAAAACATCGAAATCAGCTCCAAATACCTGGCTCGCATGTCCAAACTGGGCATGACCCTGGAAATCGAACTGGGCTGCACCGGCGGTGAAGAAGATGGCGTGGACAACAGCCACATGGACGCTTCTGCTCTGTACACCCAGCCAGAAGACGTTGATTACGCTTACACCGAACTGAGCAAAATCAGCCCACGTTTCACCATCGCAGCTTCCTTCGGTAACGTACACGGCGTGTACAAACCAGGTAACGTGGTTCTGACCCCGACCATCCTGCGTGATTCTCAGGAATACGTTTCTAAGAAACACAACCTGCCGCACAACAGCCTGAACTTCGTCTTCCACGGCGGTTCCGGTTCTTCTGCTCAGGAAATCAAAGACTCCGTCAGCTACGGCGTAATCAAAATGAACATCGATACCGATACCCAGTGGGCAACCTGGGACGGCATCCTGAACTACTACAAAGAAAACGAAGCTTACCTGCAGGGTCAGCTGGGTAACCCGAAAGGCGCTGACCAGCCGAACAAAAAATACTACGATCCACGTGTCTGGCTGCGCGCAGCTCAGACCTCTATGATCGTTCGCCTGGAGCAGGCATTCAAAGAGCTGAACGCGGTAGACGTTCTGTAATTTGAGCTAATATTTGCTTCGATAAAAACCCGCCTTGGCGGGTTTTTTTATATTCAAATATAAGCGTAATATTTGCAGCCATTTTTAATTCTTTGTTTTATGCACCTTACTCTGAGTAAATAAACGTCAATATTGATAAGTTTTCAGTCTGAATAAGAGTTTATGGCTGGTTATATGAATTTATTATCTCCATAAATTTCTTTTATTCAGGATGTTTAGGTTGACCTTAATCATGGAAATAGCAAATTATAAAACATTAACTCATTGTTATTTATGGGTTTATATTCATTTGGTTGCTTGTTGTACTGATGAGGGTTGAGCTCTTGTGAGTCGCCGCACATAACATAGTAGGGAGAATACGTAAGATCGCCGCCATTGATAACTTATTAGGCATGGCGCTTTATGGATAATACGACATTACCTAAAACACAGCACCTGGTTGTATTTCAGGAAGTGGTAAGAAGTGGTTCATTTGGCTCTGCGGCGAAGCAGCTAAGTTTGACTCAGCCTGCGGTAAGTAAAATTATCAGCGATATGGAAGCCTTGTTTGGTCTGGAGCTTATCATTCGCAAAAATACCGGTGTTCAGCTTACGGCTGCCGGTAAAGTACTGCTCGGTTACGCCGAGTCGATTACCCGCGAAATGCGCAACATGTGCAACGAAATGAACAGTCTGGTCGGTAGCGAAGCGGTAGATGTTTCATTCGGCTATCCTTCACTTATCGGTTTTACCTTCCTGCCGGGCATGATGAAAGCCTTTAAAGAGCAGTATCCACAGGCTGAAGTTTCAATGTTTGAAGCCCAACTTTGCTCCTTCTTACCGGCGATACGTGACGGCAGGCTGGATTTTGCCATCGGTACGCTGAGCGATGAGATGCTGCTTCAGGATTTGCATATCGAACCCCTGTTTGAATCAGAGTTTGTTCTGGTAGCCGGACGAACACGAACGCGCGGAGGCGTGATGACGCTCCGCTCATTAAGCCATGAGCAGTGGGTGTTGCCTCAAACCGAAATGGGCTACTACAGTGAACTTCTGACCATCCTGCAACAGAACCATATCACCAGCGATAAAATCATTAAAACCGACTCAGTTGTCACTATTTATAACATGGTGTTGACCGCCGGTTTCCTGACGATTATTCCCCGTGAAATGATCGCACCTTTTGGCTCTCAGGAGTTTGTTCAAATTCCATTAACGGATGAATTACCTGTTGCACGCTATGCTGCGGTATGGTCGAAAAATTGCCGTATAAAAAAATCAGCGGCGACTCTGGTTGAATTAGCCAAAGTGCATTCAGTGCGTAGTAAATATCAATTTAATAAATTAACGGTGGTGGCTTAGCTTACTTAGCATAATCACTTTTTATCACTCATTAAATTAAAAAGGCGAGTTTTTATTATTCGCTACGAATATCTTTTATTGCTTTGATGCGGAGATCAACATGCATATAGATAATGAATTGCCAGTCACAATTAACGATGTTCTTGAAGCGAAAAAAAGAATATCTGGATTTGTGTATAAAACCGGGATGCCTCGCTCTAATTATCTTAGCGAATGCTGTAAGGGCGACATCTATTTGAAATTTGAAAACATGCAGCGTACCGGTTCGTTTAAAATGCGCGGTGCTTTCAATAAACTCAGTTCACTGAGTGAAGAAGAAAGAGCCCGGGGCGTGGTGGCCTGTTCTGCGGGTAACCATGCTCAGGGTGTTTCATTGTCATGTGCGCTGCTCGGTATTAACGGCAAAGTGGTGATGCCTAAAGGTGCACCGAAGTCAAAAGTTGCCGCCACGACTGACTATTCAGCTCAAGTGATTATCCACGGCGATAATTTTAACGAAACCATCGCCAAGGTCAGCGAAATTGTTGAGACGGAAGGGCGTATCTTTATCCCACCTTACGATGATGAAAAAGTCATTGCCGGGCAGGGGACGATTGGCCTGGAAATTCTTGAAGACCTTTACGACGTCGATAATGTGATTGTGCCGATTGGCGGCGGCGGCCTGATTGCCGGCATTGCGGTAGCCATTAAATCCATTAATCCAACAATTAATATTATTGGCGTGCAGGCGGAAAACGTCCACGGCATGGCTTCCTCTTTCCGTACTGGTGAAATTACCGCGTATCGGGCAGGTAGCACGTTGGCTGACGGCTGTGACGTTGCCCGCCCAGGAAAGCTAACCTTCGAAATCGTTAAAAAATTAGTCACCGATATTATTTTGGTCAGTGAAGACGATATCAGAAATAGTATGGTCGCACTTATTCAGAGAAACAAAATTGTCACTGAAGGTGCTGGTGCGCTGGCTTCTGCTGCATTATTAAGCGGCAAGCTTGACCAGTACATTAAAGGCCGAAAAACCGTGAGTATTATTTCTGGTGGAAATATCGATTTGTCTCGTGTTTCTGAAATTACTGGCGCAGCGGAAGCCTGCCTGGTCTAAATAAGGATCTTCATTATGAGTAATGTAGAAACAACCCTTGTTGGTCAAAAAGAGTCCTCCCTGTGGCGTAAGTCCGATACCACCTGGACTTTAGGTCTGTTTGGTACCGCCATTGGCGCTGGGGTCCTGTTTTTCCCGATTCGCGCGGGCTACGGCGGGCTTATCCCAATACTTATCATGCTTGTTCTTGCCTATCCGATAGCCTTCCTTTGCCACCGCGCGCTGGCACGACTGTGCCTTTCCGGCAGCAATCCGTCGGGGAATATCACCGAAGTTGTCGAGGAGCATTTTGGTAAAACGGGTGGCGTCGTTATCACCTTCCTTTATTTCTTCGCGATTTGCCCGCTGCTGTGGATTTACGGCGTCACCATTACTAACACCTTCATGACCTTCTGGGAAAATCAGCTCCAGCTGATGCCCTTAAATCGTGGGCTGGTAGCGCTATTCCTGCTGATGCTGATGGCCTTTGTCATCTTCTTTGGTAAAGATCTGATGGTGAAGGTGATGAGCTGGCTTGTGTTCCCGTTTATCGCCAGCCTGGTCATTATTTCTCTGTCGCTTATTCCCTACTGGAATTCAGCGGTTATCGATCAGGTGAACCTGAGTGAAATCGCGTTGACCGGCCATGACGGCATCCTGGTGACCGTGTGGCTCGGGATTTCCATCATGGTGTTCTCCTTTAACTTCTCGCCGATCGTCTCTTCCTTTGTGGTGTCGAAGCGTGAAGAATACGAAGCTGACTTCGGGAAAGCCTATACCGAAGACAAGTGCTCAAAAATCATCTCGCGTGCCAGCATGTTGATGGTTGGCGTGGTGATGTTCTTCGCCTTTAGCTGCCTGTTCACGCTGTCGCCACAGAATATGGCCGAAGCAAAAGCGCAGAACATCCCGGTGCTCTCCTATCTCGCTAACCATTTCTCTTCACTCTCTGGTTCGAAGTCTACTTTTGCCACGGTGCTGGAATATGGCGCATCGATTATTGCCCTGGTCGCCATTTTCAAATCTTTCTTCGGCCACTATCTGGGCACGCTGGAAGGGTTGAATGGCCTGGTCCTGAAGTTTGGCTATAAGAGTGACAAAACGAAGGTTTCCGAGGGCAAACTTAATCTGATCAGCATGGTGTTTATCATGGGGTCAACCTGGGTTGTCGCCTACGCCAACCCAAATATTCTTGACCTGATTGAAGCGATGGGCGCCCCGATCATTGCCTCGTTGCTTTGCCTGCTGCCGATGTACGCGATTCGCAAAGTGCCGGCGCTGAGCAAATACAAAGGCAGAAGTGAAAATATCTTTGTTACCGTGATCGGCTTACTGACGATCCTTAATATCGTATACAAAATCTTGTAGTTAACTGTCATTGGCTCAGGATGAGTGAACGTTAATATGAATGAATATCCGGTAATATTAACCATAAATTGCGGTTCATCTTCGGTTAAATTCTCCGTGCTGGATGAATTAACCATGGAGCCACTTTTAACGGGTATTTGCGAAGGTATAAATACCGAAGCCGCAATGCTTATCGTTAATAGCGGTGAGCCGGTAAAGCTGGCGCATTCTGATTATGAGGATGCGCTGGCGGCAATCTCCCTCGAGCTTGAAAGACGTCATTTGACCGAAAGCGTGGCCTATATAGGCCACCGCATTGCTCACGGCGGGGCGATTTTTGGCGAGTCGGTATTGCTTACGGACGACGTCGTGGAGCAAATCCGCGCGGTCTCGCCTCTCGCGCCGCTGCACAACTATGCCAATCTCAGTGGCGTGGCTTCGGCCAGGCTGCGCTTCCCTGGCGTGCCGCAGGTTGCCGTGTTTGATACCAGCTTTCACCAGACGATGAAACCTGAAGCCTATCTTTACGGCCTGCCATACCGCTATTTCAACGAGCACGGCGTCAGGCGTTATGGATTCCACGGGACCTCTCACCGCTATGTTTCCATGCAGGCAAGCGAGCTACCTGAACTGCAAGGGCGTTCATTGGGGCTGGTGATTGCTCATTTGGGCAACGGGGCTTCAGTGTGCGCGGTTGTTGACGGGCAAAGCGCTGATACCTCGATGGGGATGACGCCGCTGGAAGGTTTGATCATGGGGACACGCTGCGGCGATGTCGACTTTGGGGCGATGGTGTGGCTGGCAAGGCAGACCGGGCAGTCGCTGGACGATCTTGAGCAGGTGGCAAATACCGAGTCAGGGTTGTTGGGGCTTTCAGGTATATCTTCTGACTTACGGACGCTGGAAAAAGCCTGGCAGCAGGGGGATACCCGCGCGGAGTTGGCTATCAACACCTTTGTACATCGTATTGCCAAAACCATCGGCGGACACGCAACTTCGCTGCCACATTTTGATGGGCTAATTTTTACTGGTGGTATTGGTGAAAACTCCGCGCTTATTCGCCGTCTGGTTATTCAACATTTACGGGTATTCGGTTTCGAACTGAATGAAGAAAAAAATATGCGGCCTAATTCTGACGGCGAGCGTGTTATTTCAACCCAGAACTCGGCAGTACTGTGTGCAGTTATTCCGAGCAACGAAGAAAAAATGATTGCTCTTGATGCCCGTGAATTGGGCAAGGCATCGGAGCTTGCGGCATTCGCTTAATTTTATTTGCGGTACAGAGGATTGAATGCATGAAAATGGATATTGATATTTCCCATGATAATTATGCTCAGGCCTGGCAGCAGTTTCGTGGGGAATGCTGGCAGCATGAAATTAATGTTCGGGATTTTATCCAGCAAAACTACACGCCGTATGAGGGGGATGATGCGTTTCTGGCGAGCGCAACATCTGAGACGACGGCGCTCTGGGAAAAGGTGATGGAGGGTATTCGCGTTGAAAATGCCACTCATGCCCCGGTCGATTTTGATACTAACGTGGCCACGTCCATTACCGCCCATGCCCCCGGTTACATTATTCAGCAGCATGAGAAAATTGTTGGCCTTCAGACGGACCAGCCGCTAAAGCGCGCGCTGCATCCTTTCGGCGGCATCAATATGATCAAAAGTTCGTTTGAAGCCTATGGCCGCAAAATGGACCCTGAGTTTGAGTATCAGTTTACCGAGCTGAGGAAAACGCACAATCAGGGCGTGTTCGACGTTTATTCGCCGGATATTCTGCGCTGCCGCAAGTCCGGCGTACTGACTGGGCTGCCTGATGGTTACGGGCGTGGCCGAATCATCGGCGATTACCGCCGCGTGGCGCTGTACGGCATTGCTTATCTGGTTCGCGAACGTGAGCTACAGTTTGCCGATCTGCAGCAAAAGCTTGAACGCGGCGAGGATCTTGAGGCAACGATTCGCCTGCGAGAAGAACTGTCGGAGCATCGCAACGCACTGCTGCAAATACAGGACATGGCCGCTGGCTACGGTTTCGATATCTCGAGGCCGGCGAGCAACGCACAGGAGGCGATTCAGTGGCTTTATTTCGCCTATCTGGCGGCGGTGAAGTCGCAAAACGGCGGAGCGATGTCGCTGGGACGCACCGCAACCTTTATCGATGTTTATATTGAGCGCGATCTTCGCTCTGGCCTGCTCAATGAGCAACAGGCGCAGGAGCTTATTGACCACTTCATTATGAAAATCCGCATGGTGCGCTTCCTGCGCACGCCGGAGTTTGATTCGCTGTTCTCCGGGGATCCTATTTGGGCAACGGAAGTGTTAGGCGGAATGGGGCAGGATGGTCGTACTCTGGTGACCAAAAGTACCTTCCGCTATTTGAATACGCTTTACACCATGGGGCCTGCGCCGGAGCCGAATTTGACCATCCTTTGGTCTGAGGCGCTGCCGAAAGCGTTCAAGGTTTATGCCGCCAGAGTGTCGATTGAAACCTCGTCATTGCAGTATGAAAATGATGATCTGATGCGCAGCGATTTCGCCAGCGACGACTATGCGATTGCCTGCTGCGTTAGCCCGATGGTGATTGGCAAACAGATGCAGTTCTTTGGCGCTCGCGCCAACCTGGCAAAAACGCTGCTGTACTGCATCAACGGGGGAATGGATGAAAAGCTGAAGATCCAGGTTGGGCCGAAAACGCCAATGTTGCTCGACGATGTGCTGGACTACGACAAGGTGATGACCAGCCTCGACAGCTTTATGGATTGGTTGGCGGTGCAGTACGTGACGGCCCTGAACCTGATCCACTACATGCACGATAAATACAGCTACGAAGCTTCGCTGATGGCCCTGCATGACCGGGATGTTTACCGCACGATGGCCTGTGGCATCGCCGGGCTTTCGGTGGCGGTGGATTCACTTTCTGCCATCAAACACGCCGTGGTTAAGCCGGTGCGCGACCATACCGGGCTGGCGGTGGATTTCGTGATTGAGGGCGACTATCCGCAATACGGCAATAACGACGATCGCGTGGACGCCATTGCCTGCGATCTGGTTGAGCGTTTTATGAAGAAAATTCAGGCGCTGCCAACTTATCGCGATGCCGTGCCGACGCAGTCTATTTTGACCATTACGTCGAATGTGGTTTACGGGCAAAAAACGGGGAACACGCCAGATGGCCGCAGGGGAGGAACGCCGTTTGCACCCGGTGCGAACCCGATGCACGGGCGAGACACTAAAGGAGCTGTAGCCTCGTTAACCTCCGTGGCTAAGCTGCCGTTCAGCTACGCAAAAGATGGTATCTCTTATACGTTTTCCATCGTGCCTGCGGCGCTGGGGAAAGAGGATTCCATTCGCTGCCTGAACCTGGTCGGCTTGCTTGATGGCTACTTCCACCACGATGTCAAAACGGAAGGCGGGCAGCACCTGAACGTCAACGTGTTGAACCGTGAAATGCTGATGGATGCCATCGCGCATCCTGAAAATTATCCGACACTGACCATTCGTGTTTCTGGCTACGCGGTGCGTTTCAACGCGCTTACCCGCGAGCAGCAGCAGGATGTTATTTCCCGGACCTTCACACAAACGTTGTAAGCCCACTTTTAGCCCGGACATTCGTCCGGGCTTTTCCCTTTTTTTGCCGCATTAATACGCAATTTGAGATCAATTTTGTGACGTACTTGGCACATCCATGCGTTTTTGTTTACCCTTTACGGTTTGAACTGCCTTACCGGGCGGAGAAACTTTTCAGACAAGGAACAGTAAATGGAAGATCTCAACGTAGTAGACAGTATTCATAATGCGGGGGGCTGGCTGGTACGCAATCAGGAGCTGCTCCTGAGCTATGCGGTAAATATCGTCGCCGCCGTGGCCATTTTGATCGCCGGGATGATCGTTGCCCGTCTGGTCTCCGGAGCCGTTAATCGCCTGATGCTGGCTCGCAGCATCGACAGCACTGTCGCCGACTTTCTTTCCGCGCTGGTGCGCTACGGGATTATTGCCTTCACGCTGATTGCGGCCCTGAGCCGTGTCGGGGTGCAGACAGCTTCGGTGATTGCCGTGCTGGGTGCCGCCGGTCTGGCCGTTGGTTTGGCGCTGCAGGGTTCCCTGTCCAACCTGGCCGCAGGCGTGTTGCTCGTTACCTTCCGCCCGTTCCGTACCGGGGAGTATGTCGATCTCGGCGGCATTGCGGGCACCGTGCTGAACGTGCAAATCTTCTCCACCACGCTGCGTACCGTGGATGGCAAAATCGTGGTTGTGCCGAACGGCAAAATCATCGCCGGGAATATCATTAACTTCTCCCGGGAACCTGCCCGCCGCAACGAGTTCATCATCGGCGTGGCCTACGATGCCGACATCGATCAAGTTAAGCAGATCCTGACTGACATCATCACCAGCGACGAGCGCGTGCTGAAGGATCGCGATATCACCGTGCGCCTGAACGAGCTTGGCCCTTCATCCGTCAACTTTGTGGTGCGGGCATGGAGCAAAAGCGGTGACCTGCAAAACGTTTATTGGGACGTGCTGGAGCGCATCAAGAAAGCGCTTGATGCCAACGGTATCGGTATTCCTTATCCGCAAATGGACGTTCACGTTCGCCAGATGAAAGACTCTGATAACGCATAACCTCCGGGGCCAGCTTTCGCTGGCCTTATTTTCACCTGCAATTATTAGCCATGCTTATAAGCGATTAAAAATATCAATTTCCTCTAATAATTTTTGCGCATTACACTCACGCTCAATGATGAACAGTTAAAGGGTGTGTCGCGTGTTATCTTATTATTTTCAGGGCATTGCATTGGGAGCCGCGCTAATTCTGCCTCTGGGGCCGCAAAATGCCTTCGTGATGAATCAGGGCATTCGTCGCCAGTACCATCTGATGATTGCTTCCCTGTGCGCGTTGAGCGACATCATTCTGATTTGCGGCGGGATTTTTGGCGGCAGCGCCATTCTGATGCAGTCTCCCTGGCTGCTGGCGCTGGTCACCTGGGGCGGCGTGGCATTTCTGCTGTGGTATGGCTGGGGTGCGCTGCGCACGGCGATGAGCAGCAACCTGGAGCTGGCTTCTGCCGAAGTGTTGAAGCAGGGGCGCTGGAAAATCGTGGTCACCATGCTGGCGGTGACCTGGCTCAACCCGCACGTCTATCTGGACACCTTTGTGGTACTTGGTAGCCTGGGGGGCCAGCTTGCGGACGAAGCAAAACGCTGGTTCGCGCTGGGAACCATTAGCGCCTCTATCCTCTGGTTTTACGGCCTGGCTATTCTTGCCGCCTGGCTGGCCCCTCGTCTTCGTACCGCAAAAGCGCAGCGCATTATCAACGGGGTGGTTGGGATTGTGATGTGGTTTATTGCCGCTCAGCTGGCCCGGGATGGCGTGCAGCACATCGCGGCACTCGTGGGCTAATTCGCCATAATCTGATAGACAAGTTACCATTACAGGCTAAGCTTGCTGGCAGACGTCGGGAGTTTGTTGATCGGCGTAATCACAGTGGAACGTAGCACGGAGGAGTTACAGTGAAGTTTAAAATTTTAGCATTAGCCGCGTTAATGGGATTAGGTTCTGTTTCTGTGCAGGCGGGTGAGTTGCCAAACGGCCCTCACGTGGTCACCTCCGGGACAGCCAGCGTCGATGCCGTTCCTGATATCGCCACGCTCGCTATCGAAGTCAACGTGTCCGCTAAGGACGCCGCTTCTGCCAAAAAACAGGCCGACGATCGCGTGGCGCAATACCTGACCTTCCTGCAGAAAAATGGCGTAGAGAAGAAGGACATCAATGCCGCTAACCTGCGCACACAGCCAGAGTATGACTACCTGAAAGACGGTAAAACTCAGTTGAAGGGCTACCGTGCGGTACGCCAGGTGGAAGTCACGCTGCGTCAGCTGGATAAAATGAACGAGCTGCTGGATGGCGCGCTGAAGTCCGGTCTGAACGAAATCCGTTCCGTGTCGCTGGGCGTTGCGCATCCAGAAGAGTACAAAGACAAAGCACGTAAAGAAGCGATTAACGATGCAACCCGCCAGGCGAAGCTGCTGGCCGAAGGCTTTAACAGCAAACTGGGCCCGGTCTACAGCGTGCGTTACCACGTATCTAACTACCAGCCCGCGCCGATGGTTCGCATGATGAAAGCGGACGCGGCTGCACCGGCTTCCGCTCAGGATACCTACGATCAGCAGACTATTCAGTTTGACGATCAGGTCGATGTGGTGTTTGAACTGCAGGGCGCACAAACCCCTGCGGCACCTGCTCAGTAAGGTGTGATCTTCACCTTAACCCTCGCCGCAGCCGGCGAGGGTTAATCAAAGCGTTATTCCGTATCCTGCCTCAAGACCTTGTGCCCGTACTCCAGCAACGCATCCGTCACGTTGCGCATCATGCGGCTTTCCGGTGCAAAGCGGTGCCAGTAGAGCATGCGGCGCTGCAGCAGACCCGGTGTCAGGTCAATTAATTCCCCGCTATTTAACTCGCGCTCAATTTGCAGGTGCGGGATCATACAGCACGTTGTGCCCTGGCGAGCCAGCTGCACAAAGGCCTCCGAAGAGTTAACGATGTGGCACGGCACGCTGCCTGGGGACAGATCAAAGTTCTGCTGTAAAAATGCCTGATGCATATCGTCGAGATGATCAAAGGCTACGGCAGGGGCTTTTAGCAGCGCCGACCGCGTGACGCCATTCGGGAAATAACGCTCGGCAAAATCTTTCGACCCCACAAACAGATAGTCCAGCGCGCCCAGGCGATCCACCAGGCAGCTCGGCAGCGGCTGAGGTTGGATGGAAACCGCCCCAACCACTTCCCCGCGACGCAGGCGTTCCTGAGTACGGGTTTCATCTTCCACCTGAAGATTCAGGCGAATGGGGGAGTCGGCCAGAACCGGCGCAAGGGCCGGTAGCAGCCAGGTGGCCAGACTGTCGGCGTTAACTGCCAGCGAAAGCAGCAGCGGCGTGGAGCCGGTTTGCTCATCGCCCAGCCACTCTTCTTCCAGCAGTTCCACCTGACGTAAAAGTGCCAGCAGTTTTTGGCCCTGCTCGGTGGGGCGGGGCGGCACGGTACGCACCAACAATGGCTGGCCGAACATCGTTTCCAGTTGCTTAATACGTTGTGACACCGCCGACTGAGTAATGCACAGCTTCTGCGCCGCACGCTCAAATCCTCGTTCACGAATTACCGCATCCAGCGCCTGCAGCGTTCTGTAGTCCGGGCGTTTCATTGTTGTTCATCTGCTCCTGATTTCGTCGTGCAGCCACTATGACATAAATTTGCCGCTGATTCAGACCAAATCAGCAAGCTGACATTGTGCTTGAACGTGATGGGGTTTGCAGTGCGGCAAAGCCGGGGACATTTTTCCGCCGCATGCTCTATAATGCGCGTCAGTTTCCACATCACAGGCATAAAATTATGACGCAGGATGAACTGAAAAAAGCAGTCGGATGGGCAGCACTCCAGTATGTGCAGCCGGGCACCATTGTGGGCGTGGGCACGGGCTCAACCGCCGCGCATTTTATTGATGCTTTGGGCACCATCAAACACCAGATTGAAGGTGCTGTTTCCAGCTCCGACGCTTCTACCGCGAAACTGAAAAGTCTTGGGATCCCCGTGTTCGATCTCAACGAGGTGGATTCATTAGGCGTCTACGTCGACGGTGCCGATGAGATCAACCACCAGATGCAGATGATTAAAGGCGGTGGCGCAGCACTGACTCGCGAGAAAATCATCGCCTCCGTTGCCGACAAGTTTGTTTGCATCGCGGACGCCTCCAAGCAGGTTGATATTCTCGGTAACTTCCCGCTGCCGGTGGAAGTGATTCCTATGGCGCGCAGCGCCGTCGCGCGTGAACTGGTAAAACTGGGTGGTCGCCCGGAGTACCGTCAAGGCGTGGTCACGGACAACGGTAACATCATTCTGGATGTGCATGGTTTGAGCATCATGGAACCGATGAAGCTGGAAAACATCATCAACGGTATGCCTGGCGTTGTTACCGTGGGCCTGTTTGCGAACCGTGGCGCGGATGTGGCGCTGATCGGTACCGCTGACGGCGTAAAAACCATCGTGAAATGATCTGACCGGGGCGCGTGCTGCGCCCCAAAAAACCGTATAAAAAATGACAAATTATTTTAACCGCATTTTTGGTGACATATATCACATTTTGGTAACAGTTCTGTGATTCATGCCTGGTTCACTCTCCCGCTCAGCATTTTATTCTGACTCTCGCCGCCTTATTCCCGCCTGACGATACGGCGACGCAATCGTTCATATTGCCCCAAACGTAGATTTTGATATTTTGACAGAAGGGTAACTTATAGGCGGTGGCGCATCACCGCCTAAAAACGAATACAACAGCACTGAAAATAGGGTCGGGAAATGGCAAAAGTATCACTGGATAAAGACAGAATTAAATTCCTGCTTGTGGAGGGCGTGCACCAGAAGGCGGTAGACAGCCTCCGTGCAGCGGGATACACCAACATTGAATTCCATAAAGGCGCGCTGGATTCCGAAGCGCTCAAAGAGTCGATCCGTGATGCTCACTTCATTGGCCTGCGTTCCCGCACCCATTTGACCGAAGAGATCTTTGCCGCGGCTGAAAAACTGGTGGCTGTAGGCTGCTTCTGCATCGGCACCAACCAGGTTGATCTGGATGCGGCGGCGAAGCGCGGTATTCCGGTGTTCAACGCCCCGTTCTCGAACACCCGTTCCGTTGCTGAACTGGTGATTGGTGAATTGCTGCTGTTGCTGCGTGGCATTCCTGAAGCTAACGCCAAAGCGCACCGTGGCGTGTGGAACAAGCTGGCGGTAGGCTCTTTTGAGGCCCGTGGTAAAAAGCTGGGCATCATTGGCTACGGCCACATCGGTACGCAGCTGGGGATTTTGGCTGAATCCCTGGGGATGCACGTCTACTTCTACGATATCGAAAACAAGCTGCCGCTGGGCAACGCGACTCAGGTTCAGCATCTCTCCGACCTGCTGAATATGAGCGATGTGGTTAGTCTGCACGTGCCGGAAAACGCCTCCACCAAAAACATGATTGGCGCGAACGAGCTGGCCTTGATGAAGCCGGGCTCTCTGCTGATCAACGCCTCTCGCGGTACGGTGGTAGATATTCCTGCTCTGTGCGGTGCGCTTTCCAGCAAGCATCTGTCTGGTGCGGCTATCGACGTCTTCCCGACCGAACCGGCCACCAACAGCGATCCGTTTAACTCTCCGCTGTGCGAATTTGATAACGTGATCCTGACCCCGCACATCGGCGGCTCAACTCAGGAAGCGCAGGAAAACATCGGCCTGGAAGTGGCGGGCAAACTGGCGAAATACTCGGATAACGGCTCTACGTTGTCTGCGGTTAACTTCCCGGAAGTTTCTCTGCCGCTGCACGGGGGCACCAGCAGCCGCCTGCTGCACATTCATGAGAACCGCCCTGGCATTCTGACCGCGCTTAACCAGATCTTTGCTGAGCAGGGTATCAACATTGCCGCTCAGTTCCTGCAGACCACGCCGCACATGGGTTACGTAGTAATTGATATTGATGCGCCGGAAGATGTGGCTGAGAAAGCGCTGAAGTCAATGAAAGCGATTCCGGGCACCATCCGCGCCCGTCTGCTGTACTGATCTGACCATGGCCTCTTCCCCGAAGGGGGAAGTGGCATCACCACTGCCAAAGGCGCGATGGCGTCACCACGGCAGGCAAAGGAATATCCCACTGTTCTACCGGCAACGTCTCCACCTGCTGGCAATCATGCGCCAGGCCAACCGGGTAGAAACCGTGCTGCTGCCAGTGCTGCAGCGTTCTGTCGTAAAACCCGCCGCCCATCCCCAGACGCTGGCCTGTTTCATCGAAGGCAACCAGCGGCGTGACCAGTACATCCAGCTTATTCAGCGGTAGCACGTCGCGAACATCCAGCTTAGGCTCAAGAATTTTCAGGCGATTGGTGACCAGGTGACTTTGCGGCGTGTAGCGTAAAAACAGCAGGTTGCCGGGGCTAAAAGGATGAAGCACCGGGAGATAAACGTTTTTGCCTGCCCGCCATAAAGCCTGAATCAGCGGAGTGGTATTCAGTTCCCCGTCGAACGAGAGAAACAACGCTACGGTCTGAGCACGAATGACCGGCTCAAACGCCAGCATGCGTTCAGCAGCCTGTAGGGCAAAGGTTTGTTGTTCTGGGGGAGTGAGCGACCGGCGTCGCTGCCGAATCGTTTGGCGAATGTCCTGACGAAGCGTTGAGGTTAACGGGGTATGCGTCATGATGGCCGGGTAGTAAAGAGGGAATCTCCGAGATGCCGCCGCAGGCTGTAACCCTTGAACCCTTGGTTCAAGGTGAGTGTGTCGTCATGGTTTTAAGGCTTCTCGGACGGACCGAGCATGCTCACCAACCGCGGAGCGCCACACTCTTGTGGTATGAAATATCGGCTCAGGGGACTGGCCCGCTTGCAAACATCTCAGAGAAATTTTGTCTTCGAAGTTACTCTACCACAGTCAACTGCGAAGTGTTATTCAAACTTTGGACCCTGTCGGTCTGCAATGCGACCTTGCTCAAGCAATGCTTGTTCGATGGTCTGCTGTAGCATCCGAATACGCTCTTCCATATTGGCGGCGTAGTCACGGGTTTTCGACTTTTCCTGAGCCAGTTCGTAGCAAATGTTAAGTGCTGCGATGAACACCAGCTGCTCGGTATTTGTGGCTCTAGTGCGAACTTTTAAATCTTGCAACCGCTGATTCAGCTCTTCCGCAGCCTGATTCAGCGCATCCTGTTGTTCAGGCGGACAATTCACGCGCAATGAACGACCGAAAATTTGAATATCGACTGGTTGTGCAGACATGCCACCTTCCTGCTGTTTACTCGCCTGCCTTACGCTACCGGCCCCGGTAGCGGAAGGGGCGCCACTATAGCTATCCCGATATCAAGATACAAGCCCTTTTCTGGTATCTGCGGGGGTCCTGGTGGTAGCATAACACACACTATTCCTGCCAACGATGACGAATGCGCATGTCAATACAGAACGCAATGCCGGACTACGACTTAGTCGGCCAACTTTTGAACCAACAGGGTGTGGGTCTGACGCCTGCAGAAATGCACGGCTTGATCAGCGGCATGCTGTGCGGTGGTAACAAAGACACCAGCTGGCAAACGCTGCTGCATGACCTGACTAACGAAGGCCTGGCCTTTAGCCAGAACCTCGCAGATCCGCTGCGCCAGATGCACGGCGCCATTGGCGATGCGCTGGAAGACGAAGGCTTCCTGTTCCAGCTTTACCTGCCGGACGGGGATGATGTCTCCGTTTTCGATCGCGCCGATGCGCTTTCCGGCTGGGTAAACCACTTCCTGCTGGGCCTCGGCGTCATGCAGAGCAAGCTCGACAAAGTCACCGGTGAAACCGGCGAAGCCATTGACGATCTGCGTAATATTGCCCAACTGGGTTACGACGAGGACGAAGACCAGGAAGAGCTGGAGATGTCGCTCGAAGAGATCATTGAGTATGTGCGTGTTGCTGCGCTGCTGTGCCACGACACCTTTACTCACGCGGCACCGACCGCGCCAGAGGTACGCAAACCTACGCTCCACTAACGATCAAAAAATCAGGAGATGTGATGACCCAGCAGGAATTTCTTCGCCGCCGCCAGGCGCTACTGGCGAAAATGGTGCCCGGCAGCGCTGCGTTAATTTTCGCGGCCCCGGAAGCGACCCGCAATGCCGACAGCGAATACCCTTATAGGCAGAGCAGCGATTTTTGGTACTTCACCGGCTTTAACGAGCCGGAAGCCGTGCTGGTGCTCATTAAAAGCGATGAGTCGCATAATCACAGCGTGCTGTTCAACCGCGTGCGGGATAAAAGTGCAGAAATTTGGTTTGGCCGCAGGCTTGGCCAGGACGCTGCCCCGCAGAAGTTAGGGGTGGATCGCGCGCTGGCCTTCAGCGAAATCGGTGAGCAATTACATCTCCTGCTAAACGGTCTGGATGCGGTTTACCACGCTCAGGGCGAGTACGAATATGCGGATAACATCGTTTTTGCCGCGCTGGATAAGTTGCGTCGTGGTTCGCGTCAAAATCTCGCTGCGCCCGTAACCCTGACCGACTGGCGCCCGACGGTACACGAACTACGCCTCTTCAAATCCGAAGAAGAGATTACCGTTATGCGTCGTGCCGGCGAGATTTCCGCGCTGGCGCATACTCGTGCCATGCAGGCCTGCCGCCCGGGAATGTTTGAATATCAGCTCGAGGGTGAAATTCACCACGAGTTTACTCGCCACGGCGCGCGTTATCCTTCGTACACCACTATTGTGGGCGGCGGTGAGAACGGTTGCATTCTGCATTACACCGAAAACGAAAGTGAACTGCGCGACGGAGATCTGGTGCTGATAGACGCCGGATGTGAATACCAAAGCTACGCCGGAGACATCACGCGCACTTTCCCTGTTAACGGCAAATTCAGCCCAGCGCAGCGTGAAATTTACGACATCGTGCTGGAATCGCTCGAAACCTCGCTAAAACTCTACCGGCCGGGCACGTCCATGCAGGAAGTGACGACGGAAGTGGTGCGCATCATGGTTAAGGGGCTGGTGAAGCTCGGTATTCTGAAAGGCGATATCGATCATCTGATCGCCAATAACGCCCACCGCGCGTTCTTTATGCATGGCCTGAGCCACTGGCTGGGGCTGGACGTGCACGACGTGGGCGCTTACGGGCAGGACAGGTCACGCGTGCTGGAGCCGGGTATGGTCATCACCGTCGAACCTGGGCTTTATATTGCTCCGGATGCGGACGTGCCCGCGCAGTATCGTGGCATTGGCATCCGCATTGAAGACGACATTGTGATCACCAAAGACGGCAACGAGAACTTGACCGCCAGCGTGGTGAAGTCGGCAGACGATATCGAAGCGCTGATGGCAGCGGCGCGTCAGCCATGAGCGTCATCATTGTTGGCGGCGGGATGGCGGGGGCGACGCTGGCATTAGCCATATCGACCCTCACCCAGGGGAAATTGCCGGTGCACCTCATCGAGGCGATTGCCCCGGACTCAGCCGCTCATCCGGGGTTTGATGCCAGAGCCATCGCGCTCGCCCAGGGCACCCGGCAGCAGTTGGCCCGCATTGGCGTATGGTCTGCGCTCGTCGACTGCGCCACGGCAATTAAAACCGTGCACGTCAGCGACAAAGGCCACGCCGGCTTCGTCACCCTTGAAGCTGAGGATTACCAGATTGATGCGCTTGGGCAGGTTGTGGAGCTGCACGACGTCGGGCTGCGTCTTTTTAGCCTGCTGCGTAAAGCGCCTGGCGTAACGCTGCACTGCCCGCAGCGCGTTTCGTCGTTTACCCGGCATGAGCATAGCGTGCAGGTTGTGCTGGATAACGGCGTTGAGCTGCAGGGCAACGTTTTGGTTGCCGCGGATGGCACCCGTTCTAAGCTGGCGGCGCAGTGCGGCATCACCTGGCAGCCGCAGAGCTACCAGCAGATCGCCGTGATTGCCAACGTCACTACTTCTGAACCCCATCATGGCCGGGCATTTGAGCGCTTTACCGAATTCGGGCCAATCGCCATGCTGCCTATGTCCGACGGGCGCTGCTCGCTGGTCTGGTGCCATGCGCTGGATGCCCGTGACGAGGTTGAAAGCTGGAGCGAAGCAGCGTTTTGTCAGCAGCTTCAGCGTGCCTTTGGCTGGCGGCTGGGGCGAATTACCCATGCAGGCATTCGTCATCATTATCCTCTGGCGTTACAACAGGCTTCTCAGACCGTATCCCATCGCCTGGCGCTGGTAGGCAATGCCGCGCAAACGCTGCATCCGATAGCCGGGCAGGGGTTCAACCTTGGCCTGCGCGACGTTATGTCGCTGGCTGAAGGGTTGGCAGAGGCGCACGCTGCAGGCACGGATGTCGGCAGCTTCCCGGTTCTGGCCGCTTATCAGCAGCGCCGTGCCGCAGATAAAGCGGCAACTATTGGCGTCACTGACGGGCTGGTTCAGCTGTTTGCTAACCGCTGGGCACCGCTAGTGGCGGGCCGTAACCTTGGCCTGATGGCGATGGAACATTTTACTCCGGCACGAGACGTGCTGGCTCAGCGCACCCTGGGTTGGGTGGCGCGTTAAAGGAGAGTCAATTTGCAAAGCGTAGATGTGGCGATTGTCGGCGGCGGCATGGTGGGGCTGGCGGTGGCCTGCGGACTTCAGGGCAGCGGCCTGCGCGTTGCGGTCATTGAAAGTCATCTTCCCCAGCCGCTGGGGCCTGACGCTGCCCCGGAACTGCGCGTTTCGGCTATCAATGCGGCGAGCGAAAAGCTGCTGACGCATTTGGGCGCGTGGCCAAAAATCAGCGAGCGAGCCAGCAGCTATCACGGGATGGAAGTCTGGGAGCGAGACAGCTTCGGGCAAATCGCCTTTGATGATAAGAGCTTCGGTTTTAGCCACCTGGGGCACATCATCGAAAACTCGGTGATCCACCAGGCGCTGTGGCAACGTGCGGAGCAATGCAGCGACATCAGCCTGATGGCCCCCGTGGACATTCACCAGGTCGCCTGGGGTGAAAACGACGCTTTCCTGACCCTGAAAGACGGCACAATGCTAACTGCAAGGCTGGTGGTGGGCGCAGATGGCGCCAACTCCTGGCTGCGGGACAAAGCCGATATCCCGCTGACGTTCTGGGACTATAACCATCATGCGCTGGTAGCGACGATTCGCACCGCCGAGCCGCATCAGGCCGTCGCACGTCAGGTGTTCCACGGCGAAGGCATTCTGGCATTTCTGCCGCTTTCTGACCCACATCTTTGTTCTATTGTCTGGTCGCTGCCGCCGGAAGAAGCGGCTCGTATGCAGCAGGCCGACGATGAAGCGTTTAACCAGGCGCTTTCCGTTGCGTTTAACATGCGTCTCGGCCTGTGTTCTGTTGAAAGCGAGCGCCGCACCTTCCCGCTGACGGGCCGCTACGCCCGCAGCTTTGCCGGCCATCGTCTGGCGCTGGTGGGCGATGCCGCCCATACCATTCACCCACTGGCCGGGCAGGGCGTCAACCTCGGTTTTATGGATGCCGCGGAATTGATTGCGGAAATTCGCCGCCTGCATCGCGAAGGCAAAGATTTTGGGCAGCATCTCTACCTGCGTCGCTATGAGCGCAGCCGCAAGCACAGCGCGGCGGTGATGCTGGCCAGTATGCAAGGCTTCCGCGATTTGTTCGCCGGCAGCAACCCGGCGAAAAAACTCCTCAGAGATATTGGCCTGAAGCTTGCCGATACGCTGCCGGGAGTTAAACCTCAACTGGTTCGCCAGGCGATGGGGTTGCAAGATCTGCCATCCTGGCTGCAATAAATACTCGTCATACTTCGCGCTACACGGGGGTGAGCAGTACTCACCCACCTGATGGAATCCATAGTGATAACCCCGTCACATTTCCCTTCCCGATGACCGGGAAGGGTATCTGCTCCCTCGTTTGAAATATTCTAATCTCAGGACAAATCTCGGATTACATTTTCTAATCTTACAAATTATGCGATGTAGTCAATTTGTTTCTGAAATGGTCGTAAATGTTAGCCAGTGCTAAATTCGACACTAAATACCTGCTGTTAATGTGGAGTGAATCGCATTTTTACAGTCAATTACTCTGCACACTTCCTCTCCCATTTTGGTCATAAGCTAATGCAATGACCGTTTTTCGCTTATGGTTTACGTCCCCGTTCGGTGGTAAGTTCAGGTCAAAGGTAACGTTTGCGTCGCTATCGGGGAACGGTGGCGATGCCGGGTTTCGTCTGACGGTTGGCAAAGCCAAATCCGCCTTGCCACCAGATGGTTAAAGAGGAAAAGATGACTCAACAGACCCCCTTATTTGAACAGCACACGCTCTGCGGTGCCCGCATGGTTGATTTCCACGGCTGGATGATGCCGCTGCACTACGGCTCGCAAATTGATGAGCACCACGCCGTACGCACCGACGCCGGTATGTTCGACGTGTCGCACATGACCATCGTCGATCTGCACGGCAGCCGTACCCGCGAGTTTCTGCGTTACTTAGTCGCCAACGACGTCGCCAAACTCACCCAGCCGGGCAAAGCGCTTTACACTGCCATGCTCAATGCTTCCGGCGGCGTGATTGACGACCTGATTATCTATTTCCTCACTGAAGACTATTTCCGCCTCGTTGTTAACTCCGCTACTCGTGAAAAAGACCTTGCCTGGATCAACCAGCACGCTGAACCGTTTGGCGTGTCCGTCACCGTGCGTGACGACCTGGCGCTGATTGCTGTTCAGGGGCCGAATGCGAAAGCCAAAGCCGCCACGCTGTTTAGCGAAGCGCAGCGTAAAGCCGTTGAAGGCATGAAACCGTTCTTTGGCGTGCAGTCCGGTGATTTGTTTATTGCCACCACCGGCTACACCGGCGAAGCGGGCTATGAAATTGCAATGCCGAACGACAAGGCCGCGGGATTCTGGGCGCAGCTGGTTGAGGCGGGCGTTAAGCCTTGCGGCTTGGGCGCTCGCGACACGCTGCGTCTTGAAGCTGGCATGAACCTTTACGGCCAGGACATGGACGAAGGCGTTTCTCCACTAGCCGCGAACATGGGCTGGACCATCGCGTGGCAGCCAGAAGATCGTGCCTTTATCGGCCGCGAAGCGCTGGAAGCACAGCGTGCGAACGGCACCGAAGAGCTGGTTGGCTTGATCATGACCGAAAAAGGCGTATTACGTAATGAGCTGCCGGTACGGTTTACCGACGCGCAGGGCAATACGCACGAAGGGGCAATCACCAGCGGCACCTTCTCGCCAACGCTCGGCTACAGCATTGCGCTGGCTCGCGTCCCGGCGGGTATCGGTGAAACGGCGATCGTGCAGATCCGCAACCGCGAAATGCCGGTCAAAGTCACCAAACCTATTTTTGTTCGCGCCGGTAAGCCGGTCGCGCTTTAAATTTTGAAATCTGGTATCAGGAGAAAACAATGAGCAATGTGCCGAACGAACTGAAATACAGCAAAGAGCACGAATGGCTGCGTAAAGAAGCTGACGGCAGCTACACCGTGGGCATCACCGAACACGCGCAGGAACTGCTGGGCGACATGGTATTTGTTGACCTGCCTGAAGTGGGCGCCACCGTTTCTGCCGGTGATGATTGTGCCGTTGCTGAATCCGTGAAAGCGGCTTCTGACATCTACGCGCCAATCAGCGGTGAAATCGTTGCGGTCAACGACGCGCTGAGCGACAGCCCGGAACTGGTCAACAGCGAGCCTTATGGCGAAGGCTGGATCTTCAAAATTAAAGCCAGCGACGAAGCACAGGTTGCTGCGCTGCTGGATGCTTCTGCCTATGAAGCACTGTTAGAAGACGAGTAATTTTTAAACCCCTCTCCCTTGCGGGGAGGGGAAACCATTTCAGGAATCACCGCTCATGACCCAGTCTTTACGTCAGTTAGAGAATCACGAAGCGTTTATCGACCGTCACATTGGCCCGGACGCGCAGCAGCAGCAAGAGATGCTGGAGACCGTCGGCGCGAAGACGCTCCCCGACCTGATCGCCAGCATTGTCCCGCAGGATATTCAGCTTGCTGAGCCGCCTCAGATTGGCGCCGCGGCGACCGAGTTTGCGGCCCTGGCAGAGTTAAAAGGCATTGCCAGCCGCAATAAACGCTTCAAAAATTACATTGGCATGGGTTACACCGCGGTACAAACGCCGCCGGTGATTCTGCGTAACATGCTGGAAAACCCAGGCTGGTACACCGCCTACACGCCTTACCAGCCTGAAGTTTCCCAGGGGCGTCTTGAAGCGCTGCTGAACTTCCAGCAGGTCACGCTTGACCTGACCGGCATGGATATCGCTTCCGCTTCTCTGCTTGATGAAGCTACCGCGGCAGCCGAAGCTATGGCAATGGCTAAGCGCGTCAGCAAGCTGAAAAACGCTAACCGTTTCTTCGTGGCCTCTGACGTTCATCCACAAACGCTGGACGTGGTGCGTACCCGCGCGGAAACCTTCGGTTTTGACGTCATTGTCGATGATGCTGCGAAAGTGCTGGACCATCAGGATGTGTTCGGCGTGCTGCTTCAGCAGGTGGGCACCACCGGCGAAGTGCATGATTACACGGCTCTGATTGCCGAGCTGAAACAGCGTAAAGTTGTGGTCAGCGTAGCCGCAGATTTCATGACGCTGGTGATGCTGACCGCGCCGGGCAAACAGGGTGCGGACATTGTCTTCGGCTCTGCCCAGCGCTTCGGTGTCCCAATGGGCTACGGCGGCCCGCACGCGGCGTTCTTCGGCGCTCGCGATGAATTTAAACGTTCCATGCCAGGCCGTATTATCGGCGTTTCCCGCGATGCCGCTGGCCGCACCGCGCTGCGCATGGCGATGCAAACCCGCGAGCAGCACATCCGCCGCGAGAAGGCGAACTCCAACATCTGTACTTCCCAGGTGCTGTTGGCGAACATTGCCAGCCTGTATGCGGTCTTCCACGGCCCGGCTGGCCTGAAACGCATTGCAGGCCGCATCCACCGCCTGACCGACATTCTGGCCGCCGGCCTGCAGCAGAAAGGGCTGGTTCTGCGCCACAAACACTGGTTCGACACCCTTTGTGTTGAAGTGGCTGATAAAGCCGCCGTGCTGGCGCGTGCCGAAGCGCGTGAAATTAACCTGCGTAGCGACATCCTGAACGCGGTAGGCATCACTCTTGATGAAGCCACCACCCGTGAAGATGTTGTTGCTCTGTTCGACGTGCTGCTGGGCGATGCTCACGGCCTGGATATCGACAAGCTGGATCGTGACGTTGCCAACGACAGCCAGTCCATTCCGGCTCCGATGCTGCGCGATGACGAGATCCTGACCCACCCGGTCTTTAATCGCTACCACAGCGAAACCGAGATGATGCGCTACATGCACTCTCTGGAGCGTAAAGATCTGGCGCTCAACCAGGCGATGATCCCGCTCGGCTCCTGCACCATGAAGCTGAACGCTGCGGCCGAAATGATCCCGATCACCTGGCCGGAATTTGCCGAGCTGCACCCGTTCTGCCCGGCAAACCAGGCCGAAGGCTACCACCAGATGATCGCCCAGCTGTCCGACTGGCTGGTGAAACTGACCGGCTACGACGCGCTGTGCATGCAGCCGAACTCCGGCGCCCAGGGCGAATACGCTGGCCTGCTGGCTATCCGCCGCTACCACGAAAGCCGCAACGAAGGCAGCCGCAACATCTGCCTGATCCCAAGCTCTGCGCACGGTACCAACCCGGCTTCGGCGCAAATGGCGGGTATGGAAGTGATCGTCGTGGCTTGTGATAAACAAGGCAACATCGATCTGCAGGATCTGCGTGTTAAAGCCGAACAGGCGGGCGAAGCGCTCTCCTGCATCATGGTGACTTACCCGTCCACTCATGGCGTGTACGAAGAAACGATCCGCGAAGTGTGCCAGATCGTGCATCAGTTTGGGGGCCAGGTTTACCTGGACGGCGCCAATATGAACGCCCAGGTGGGGATCACCACGCCGGGGTATATCGGCGCTGACGTTTCACACCTCAACCTGCACAAAACCTTCTGCATTCCGCACGGCGGCGGCGGCCCGGGCATGGGCCCAATCGGCGTGAAAGCGCATCTGGCTCCGTTTGTACCGGGCCACAGCGTGGTGCAGATTGAAGAGATGCTGACCCAGCAAGGCGCGGTTTCCGCCGCCCCGTTTGGCAGCGCCTCTATTCTGCCAATCAGCTGGATGTACATCCGCATGATGGGCGCGGACGGCCTGAAGAAAGCCAGCTCCGTAGCGATTCTGAACGCCAACTACATCGCGACTCGCCTGAAATCCGCGTATCCGGTGCTCTACACCGGCGCGAATGGCCGTGTGGCTCACGAATGTATTCTGGATATTCGTCCGCTGAAAGAAGAAACCGGCATCAGCGAGCTGGATATCGCCAAGCGCTTGATCGACTTCGGCTTCCACGCGCCAACCATGTCGTTCCCGGTAGCGGGCACGCTGATGGTTGAGCCAACCGAATCCGAAAGCAAAGTGGAGCTGGACCGCTTTATTAATGCAATGCTGTCCATCCGCAGCGAAATCGACCGCGTCGTTGCAGGCGAATGGCCGCTGGAAGACAACCCGCTGGTGAACGCGCCGCACACTCAGGATGAAATTGTTGCCGAGTGGGCGCACCCGTACACCCGTGAACTGGCGGTCTTCCCGGCAGGTCTCAACAATAAATACTGGCCAACCGTGAAGCGCCTTGACGACGTTTACGGCGACCGTAATCTGTTCTGCTCCTGCGTGCCGATGAGCGAGTACGAATAGTTTTTACAGATTGAATCAAGGGCACTTCGGTGCCCTAAAGACTGCTGACAATCCTCTGGTGATAGTAGAAATGCTAGACGATTCGTCAAAAAAATAAGGAAAATCAATTTATTGATTTTCGGCTGATAATCACAAAGAGGAAAAAACCACGCTTTTTTCCTCTTTGTCATCAACCTTAAGGGCACTTCGGTGCCCTTTCTTGTTTCTGGAGAGTCGCATGAAGATAGCTTTGGTTACCGGCGGCAGCCGGGGAATGGGTAAAGCAACCTCGCTTTTGCTGGCTCAGCATGGTTATAAAGTGGTGGTGAACTACCTCCGCAATAAGCAGGCTGCGGATGAAGTGGTCAAGACGATCATTGCCCAGGGCGGAGAAGCGCTGGCGCTGCGGGCGGATATTGCCGATGAGCTGCAGGTGATGGCGATGTTCGCCGAAATCGATAACGCATTTGGGCCGCTGACCGCCCTGGTGAATAACGCCGGCATCTTGTTCCAGCAATCGACCATTGAAAACCTTACGGCGGAACGTATCAATCGCGTGCTGACGACAAACGTTACCGGATATTTTCTCTGCTGCCGGGAAGCGGTGAAGCGCATGGCATGGCATCACGGTGGGGAAGGTGGAGCCATTGTGAATGTCTCTTCTGCCGCGTCCCGCTTAGGCGCTGCTGGGGAATATGTTGACTATGCCGCGTCCAAAGGAGCCGTCGATACGTTGACCACCGGGCTGGCGGTAGAGGTTGCCGCGCAGGGGATCCGCGTGAACGGCGTGCGGCCCGGTTTTATTTATACCGAAATGCATGCTTCCGGTGGAGAAGCGGGGAGAGTTGATCGGGTGAAAACGGCATTGCCGATGCAGCGCGGCGGTCAGCCGGAAGAGATCGCGGAGGCCATTCTATGGCTGCTGAGCGAAAAGGCATCTTACGTGACCGGCACCTTTATTGATGCGGCAGGTGGGAAATGAGTTCGCTACGCCAGAAGAGGGTGAGACTGGCGTAGCGTCAGGCTTATTGCTTGCTCATGCTGTCTTTCGCCATACCGTCTTTGGCCATGCTGTCTTTGCCCATAGGGTCTTTGCTCATCCCGTCTTTCTTCATGCCATCTTTGGACATGCAATCTTTCTTCATGCCGTCTTTGTTCATGCCGTCTTTACAGGTGTGGGTCATTTTGCCCATGCCGTCTTTGGCCATGGAATCCTTGCTCATCGAGTCGGCAGCGTTAGCCCCGGCGATACCGAACAGCATGGTGGAGCACAGCAGGGCAGCGTAGATCTTTTTCATGATGTATTTCCTTGATTTTGCAGTGAGACAGAGAGTTAACTACCACCGAACCAGTTATAGCCCTGGTCTTCCCAGTAGCCGCCGGGGTAGCGATTGGTGACTTCAATGACCTGAATATGCTTCGGGTTCTTGTAGCCGAGTTTGGTAGGGATACGCAGTTTCATCGGGTAGCCATATTTGCGCGGCAGGACTTTGCCATCCCAGGTTAAAGCAATCAGCGTTTGTGGATGCAGCGCGGTGGCCATATCAATGCTGGTGTAGTAGTCATCCGCGCATTTAAAGCTGACGTATTTGGCTCGCAGGTCGGCGCCAATCCCTTTCAGGAACAGGGCAAAAGGGACGCCGCCCCATTTGCCGATGGCGCTCCAGCCTTCGACGCAGATATGGCGGGTCACCTGGCTGACCTGCGCCATCTGGTGCAGCTGTGTCAGCGTCCACGGGCGCTTGTCGGTAATTAGCCCGGCAAGCTCCAGGCGGTAGCTGTCGCCGTTGATGTCCGGCGCTTCGTCCTCGCCGTAAAAGGCGTTAAACGGGAAGTTAGCGTCGATCATGCTTTCCGGGTAAACCGGTGCCAGTTGGCTGCCGTTAAACAGCCAGGCCTGAATGCGGTCGTTAAAACGTGAAATCTTGCTGAGCGAACTTTCAACCGTGGCGTTATCGCTGATATCGCAGCCGGTGAGCATCGCGATGCCGCCGAGCGTTAAGCTCTGCTTTAAAAAACGACGGCGGCCTTCCTGCGTGAGCTGCTTATTAATCAGCTGCGTCGCTTCTTTAATGATTTCGTTTTTATCGCTCATGTTTCTTCCTCAGCGGCCACGGAGCATGGCGAGCAACGTGCGGGGCACCAGCGCCACCATCAGCAGATGAATCACCACGAAACCGACCAGGGCGGACATGGCATAAAAGTGGATAAACCTCGCTGTGTCATAGCCGCCAAGCAATTCTCGCAGCAGGGCAAACTGCACGGATTTCCACACGACGAGGCCGGAAATAACCAGTAGCAGGCTATCGGCGATAACAAACAGATAGGCCGCCTTTTGCACCATGTTGTAATGGCTCAGGTCAGCGTGGGCTAATTTCCCCCGCAGCGCCGCAAAGGCGTCCTGGAAGAATTCGCGAGGCGATAAGGGCCAGTATTTCTGCTTAAAGCGGCCGCTGAAGAGATTGCACAGCAGATAAATCACGCCGTTGACCGCAAACAGCCACATCCCGGCGAAGTGCCACTGCAGCGCGCCACCCAGCCAGCCGCCGAGTGTCAGTTCGTTGGCAAACTGGAAATGAAACAGCGGAGAGGCGTTATAAATGCGCCAGCCGCTGGTGACCATAATCAGGATCGCCAGCGCATTCAGCCAGTGGCAGAGCCTCAGCCATAGCGGGTGAATGAGCGTTGGGGCGGTATGCAGCGTTGAGCTTTCCATCGTCCGGCTTCCTCGTGATTCGATGCAGCGAGTATTGGCCAGATTTGTTCCCCATTGCCTCACGCAAAGTTAAATTAAATGTGACAACTTAACCGACGCGAGTTGTGTAAACTTTGGCTATGCCAGCGTGTGGGGACAGACAAAGTGAATCAGGCAAAAAAAATACTGATCGTAGAAGACGACGAAAATATCGCCGAGCTTCTGCAGCTGCATTTGCGGGAAGAAGGCTTTGAAATTGTGCATGCCGCCGACGGCAATCTCGGCCTGGAAAAGCTCAGGCAGGGCGGCTGGGATGCGCTGATTCTCGATCTGATGCTGCCCGGCGTCGATGGCCTGGAGATTTGCCGCTTTGCCAGAAGCATGACGCGGTACACGCCGATTATTATGATCAGCGCTCGCTCCAGCGAAACGCATCGCGTGCTGGGGCTTGAGCTGGGCGCGGACGACTACCTGGCGAAACCGTTTTCAATGCTCGAACTGGTCGCCCGCGTGAAGGCGCTGTTCCGCCGTCAGGAGGCGATGAGCCAAAACCTTAAGATAGACGCCGGCACGCTGACTTTTGGCCCGCTTACGATTGATCCGCTGGCCAGAGATGTTCGGCTGAATCAGATGCCGATAGATCTCACCCCGCGTGAGTTTGATTTGCTGTACTTTTTCGCCCGCAACCCGGACAAAGTGTTTTCGCGGCTGCACCTGCTCAACCAGGTTTGGGGCTACCAGCACGAAGGCTATGAGCACACCGTAAACACCCACATCAACCGGCTGCGTATCAAGATTGAAGATAACCCGGCGGAGCCGAATTTTATCCGCACCGTGTGGGGTAAAGGCTATAAGTTTACCGCCCTGATACGTGAGTAACCCTATGCGAATTCTTACGCTTTCCCGCCGCCTGACGCTGGTTTTTGCCGTGTTGCTGCTGACCGCCTGCGCCTTTTTGGGCTGGCTGCAGGTGCGTACCAGCACGCAATACAGCCAGGCCGTGATTCAGCAACTCTCCGGTGACCTGGCGCAGCACATCAACCAGAGCTACCCGCTGCTCGGGCAGGATGGGCTGAACAAAGACTCGGTCCGCACGCTGTTCGACCATCTGATGGCCGTTAACCCCAGCGTGGAAGTTTATCTGCTGGATAAACAAGGCAATATCATTGGTGATGCAGCCCCGGATGGGCATATTAAGCGCCATCAGGTCGATCTCGCTCCGCTACGGGCCGCGCTGAACGGCGGCAAATTCCCGCTTTATGGAGACGACCCGCGCAGCCTTGACGGGCAGAAAGTGTTTAGCGTGGCGCCGATGATGCGAGACGGCAAGCTGGAGGGCTATTTGTATGTGGTGCTGCTGGGGGAAACCTACAATCAGCTTGCCAACAGCGCTCAGTTTGATGCCGTTTTAAAGCTAAGCCTGTTTCTGCTCAGCCTGGTCTGCGTGCTGGGGTTGGTGGTGGGCGGCCTGGCGTTTCGCTGGATCACACGCCCGTTACGCGAACTTTCGCAGCACGTTAAGGCGCTGGAATCAGGAGGGATGGCCGAAATGCAGGCCATGGCGGCTCTGCCGCAAAATCCAGGAGGAGATGGGGATGAGCTGGCCCAACTGCGTCACGGGGTGATTGCTATGGCCGGGCGAATCTCCGAGCAGTGGCATAGCCTGACTCAGCAAGATCAGCTGCGGCGCGAGTTTATCGCCAATATCTCCCATGACCTGAGAACGCCGCTAACGTCGCTGCATGGTTACCTGGAAAGCCTCTCGGTCATGTCGGCTACGCTGAGCGAGGCGGAGAAAAAGCGCTATCTGGATATTGCGCTGGCCCAGAGTCAGAAGGTTGGGGCGCTGGCGCAGTCGCTGTTCGAACTGGCCAGGCTGGAATACGGGGTGGTGAAGCCACACAAAGAGAGCTTCTCCCTGAGCGAATTGCTGCAGGATGTGTTCCAGAAATTTGAGCTTCCGGCGCAAACTCGCCAACTTGAACTTTTAGCTGACATCCAGCCAGGACTGCCGCTGATTGAAGCCGATGTCAGCATGATCGAGCGCGTGTTGACTAATCTGTTGGACAACGCCATTCGCCATACGCCGGACAAAGGCATGATTTCAGTCCGGCTGTGGAAAGAGGTGGATAAAGTCATGGTGCAGGTCAGCGACAGCGGGCCAGGTATTCCGCAGGAGCTAAAAGAGGGGCTGTTTGTGCGGCCTTCGATTGTGAATCAATCCCGGCTCAGGGTTGGCGGGCTTGGACTGATGATTGTGCGCCAGATGCTGCAACTGCACGGCAGCGACATTTCGCTGGTGGACCAGCCAAAGCGCGGGGCCTGCTTCCGGTTTGGGTTGCCCGTTTAAATAAAAAAGGCGCCATGAGGGCGCCTTTTGCTTATCAACGCTAAACCACCTCCTATGGAGGTGGTGATCGTTTAGATATTCTCGCCATTGCTTGCGATCACTTCTTTGTACCAGTTGAAGCTCTTCTTGCGGGAGCGCGACATATCTCCAGTGCCGTCGTCGTGTTTGTTGACGTAGATAAAGCCGTAGCGCTTGCTGTACTGGCCGGTGGTAAACGACACACAGTCGATGCAGCCCCATGGCGTATAGCCCATCAGATCCACACCGTCGTAGGTCACAGCTTTTTTCAATTCTTCAACGTGAGCGCGCAGGTAATCAATGCGGTAGTCATCGTTGATGGTGCCGTCCGCCTCTACTTTGTCGTAAGCGCCAAAGCCGTTTTCTACGATGAACAGCGGTTTCTGGTAGCGTTCATACAGTTCACACAGCGCGTAGCGCAGGCCAACCGGGTCAATCTGCCAGCCCCAGTCGGAGGCTTTGACGTGCGGGTTTGGCACGCTGCCCTGGAAGCCGGAAAGCGCATCGCCGCTGCCGCCTTCGGCCTGAACGGCGTTCGTCATGTAGTAGCTGAACCCGAGATAATCACAGACGCCTTCGCGCAGGATCTGCTCGTCACCGGCTTCCATTTTAATGTTGAACTCGCGGCGTTCCCATTCGTTCAGTACATAAGACGGGTAATAGCCACGCAGCTGCACGTCGGTAAACACATAGCGTTCACGCATTGATTCTTGCGCAAACATTTGGTCTTCAGGCTTACAGGAGAAGGCGTACAGAGGCACCATGGCGAGCATGCAGCCGATTTTCATCTCAGGGTTGATGCGGTGGCCGATCTTCACCGCCATTGCGCTCGCCACAAACTGGTGGTGCAGCACCTGGTACATCACCTCTTCCGGGTTGTCATGCTCAGTGTAAACCACACCGGAGCAGCAGTAGCCGAACAGCGGCGCGCGCCAGTTACGCTGGTTATTGATTTCGTTAAAGGTCATCCAGTACTTCACTTTGCTCTTGTAACGCTCGAACACGACTTCGGCGAAACGAACAAAGAAATCGACCACTTTGCGGTTGGTCCAGCCGCCGTATTCGGTCACCAGGTGGTGCGGCATTTCGAAGTGGGAGAGGGTGATGACCGGCTCGATATTGTATTTCAGTAGCTCATCGAACATATCGTCGTAGAACTTCAGGCCAGCTTCGTTAGGCTGCTGCTCGTCGCCGTTGGGGAAAATGCGGGTCCAGGCAATGGAGGTACGGAAGCACTTGAAGCCCATCTCGGCGAACAGCTTGATGTCTTCTTTATAGCGACCATGAAAGTCAATTGCTTCATGGTTCGGGTAGTATTTACCAGGCACAACCTGCTGAGTAATCTCGCGTGGGACGCCATGGGCACCGCCCGTCAGTACGTCACAAATGCTTGGGCCTTTACCGTCTTTGTTCCAGCCGCCTTCCACCTGGTGAGCGGCAACCGCGCCGCCCCATAAAAAGTCCTTCGGTAACTTAAGTTGTTTCATATTCTTTCATCTCATTGTTAGCGCATAAAATAATGTGCGTAGGTTCACATCGTCGCGCTGAAAGTATTTTTTTTCTGCTTTGGAGTCTAACAAATGAAATGGGATTGTCACGATATAACAAATAGCGTGAATTGTGATTTGTCACAAACAAAAAACAGGGTGTTTTTTTATAGCATTCTTTTTGCCAGGCGGCGGCCAATGGTTTCAAGAATATAAATAACGGGGATTTGTGTAGTGATGTCATACACTCCGGCAATACGTACCGGTGGAATATGCCAGGAAATATTAAAGTCGGCTAACTTAGCCAGCGATGAGTTTTCATGGCTGGTGACAGACATCACTTTACAGTGGTGAAGGCTGAACTGGCTGGCAAAGCGCAGGATCTCCTCCGTCTCACCTGAAACGGAAAGCACAATAGCCAGCGCGTTTCGTGCCATATCATTGGTGACCGGAAAATAAGGATCATCAATATGGTTGCTAAATTTACCAACGTTTGAGAAAAAACGTGCACCATATTTAGCTAAAGCACCGGATGTTCCCGCGCCAACAAAAATAATACGCTCGGAGGAGCAAATAATATCAACGGCGTGGTCGATTAAATTATCGAATTCTTCATTATTGGTACTTTTAAAAAAACTGATAATTTCGCTACTGCCGAAATTAGCGGGCTGAATTTCCGTTTGCTCCAGATATAATTTAAAACGAACGCGAAACTCGGAATACCCTTCACAGTTGAGTTTGCGGCAAAAACGCAACACGGTCGTGGTGGAGACTCCTGCGGCATCCGCCAGCTCTCGAATGGTCATGTACATGACTTTGTCTTTGTTTTTAATGACAAAGTTGTACACCATCATTTCGAGGCCGTTCAGGGTGGCGATTGCCGCATGGGTAAACATACTTTTTCTTCCTGCTGGTACGGTGCTTACGGATGGCTGGAACTAACGCAGCCAGCCTTTCTCGTGCGCCCGATATAATTGACGCTCGACATGTTGCCACAATTCCGGCCAGCTTTCTCCCACCTGCGCATTGCGAGTTAATACCTGCTGCAGGGAAATATTATTCTCTCGCCAGCTCTGCCCTTCGTTATGCAGGTTAAGCAGAATAGGTAAAATGCGATCCAGCGCCCCGGCAAAGCGGGCGTCGGGCGTGGTGCCTGCCTCATATTCTTGCCACAAAGCCAGAAATTGTGGCCCCTGCGGCGCAGGCAACAAACCAAACAGACGCCGTGCCGCCGCCGCTTCTTTTTCGGCGATGGCTTCACGGGCCGCAATGTCATAAACCAGCACATCGCCAACATCGATTTCTACGATGTCGTGCAGCAGCGCCATTTGGATCACGCGCTGAATATTCACCTCTTTTTCGGCCCAGGGGGCGAGGCTCATTGCCGCCATAGCGAAGTGCCAGCTGTGCTCGGCAGAGTTTTCATGTCTTTCATGACCGATGATTTTGGTGCGACGCTGAACCAGCTTCAGCTTATCAATCTCCATCAGGAAATGGATAACTGCACTCATTTCACCAAATGCCTGTTGCATCGTATTTTCCCTGTTTTTTGGCTGTCGTTTGATTGTAAAAGAAATCCTCCAGGCTGACGAAGGGAGTCGTCACAGACGCTCACATATTTATTTTAGCTTACATGTGTTCACTGGAATCATTCTCAGTTAGGCTAGGAACGCCGCGTTATTCTTCTTTATCTCGGGAGGAGCCAGATGGCTCGTAAACCACTTGTCGCGCATGGATATTCTCTGGCAGAGGAAGTAGCCAATAGCATTAGCCACGGCATTGGGTTGGTGTTCGGTATTGTTGGCCTGGTGTTGTTGCTGGTGCAGGCGGTCGATGCCAATGCCAGCGCAACGGCAATTACCAGCTACAGTCTTTACGGCGGCAGCATGATCCTGCTGTTTCTCGCCTCAACGCTTTACCACGCTATTCCACATGAGCGGGCCAAGCGGTGGCTTAAAAAATTCGACCACTGCGCCATTTACCTGCTGATCGCCGGCACGTATACCCCGTTTTTGCTGGTAGGGCTCAACTCGCCGCTGTCGAAGGGGCTGATGATTGTTATCTGGAGCCTGGCGCTGGCGGGGATCCTGTTTAAGCTCACCATTGCACACCGGTTTAAGGTGTTGTCGCTGGTGACCTATCTGCTGATGGGCTGGCTGTCGCTGGTCGTCATCTACCAAATGGTCGTCAAACTGGCACCGGGCAGCGTTACGCTGCTGGCGATTGGCGGTATTGTTTACTCGCTGGGGGTGATTTTCTACGTCTGCAAACGTATTCCGTACAATCATGCCATTTGGCATGGGTTTGTGCTGGGCGGCAGCGTCTGCCATTTCCTCGCGATTTATCTCTATATTCGTTAAAGCGTCTGACTCGCCAAAATCAAATTACTGAGCCCCGGTTTCGAGGCTCAGTGTTCGATTAATTTTCTTCCAGAGAATAGGGCAGTGGCGCCAGTGAGAGCTTGCTGTTTGCATCATCACGCACGCGCAAGACGCTGTTCGGTTCAAGATCGTTGTTCATTACCGCCTGCACAACAAGACGGCCATCTTCCAATCGTGAAGCGGCCAGCACGGTGCCGGTACGACGCCAGTTTTCACCCATCTGCAACTCAAGATCTTCGCCTGCTTCAGGCACGCGGCTTGCGCTCCCGGCCAGCAGCCAGAGTGCGCGTTTATTTGCCCCGCGGAACTTGGCTCGGGCAACCATTTCCTGGCCGGTGTAGCAGCCTTTTTTAAAGCTGATACCGCCCAGCGCCTGAAGGTTTGTTGCCTGTGGAATAAACTGAGCGCTGTTTACACTATCAATGACCGGCAATCCACCCTCGATATCCAGCGTCAGCCACTGCTGGCTATCATTACGCTGTGCTTCTTCACTGAGTTTTTCGGTTAACGTCTGAGCTGTTTCTTCATCAGTAACAATCAGGAAGCGCTCCGCCGGCAGGTTCAGCCACAGCAGCGTCGTTGCGCCGTGCTGAACAACCTGAGTCTCTTCATCCGGCAGCGTTTCGAAAATGGCTGCAAGCGCAGAACGCGCCTGGAAACCCGCCAGCCCTAACAGGACGCTGGCGTCATCCGCATTGAAAGTAACTTTGGAGAAAACGGAATATTTCTTCAGCTCTGTAAGCTGGGCGTCACGCAGGTTGCGGCGTTCAATAAACGCAAAGCCTTCGCCCCGATGGAACAGACGCAGGTTACTCCACATCTTCCCTTTGGCATCGCAATGGGCGCAGAGCAGATGCTGGCCCGCGTCAAGTTTCGCGACGTCGGCAGTCACCTGGCCCTGAAGATATTTCTCAGTGTCTGCACCTACGGCAGTCACGAGAGCCCAGTCGTCGAGCGTCATTAGTGTCAGCGGTAGACGGGCGGCGGCACTGGGCTGGCGAGGAGGAAACGGATTAAAAGCCATAACAAAGATCCCGGGTTATCCAACGGTTTAATTTCTCAATGGTAAAAGAGCCAGAGGGCAATGCAAGCAGTTTGATAACGCCATTCGTGCGTTTGCGTGTTGCCTCGGGGAATCTTGTGCAATCGGTGCTGTTACACGGGTTTGTGTGGGGAAAGCGCGCACAATGGAACATTCAGGTAATCCCGGTGACGAAAACACGTTACACTAACTCCGTACCCAACTTGATGGCTAAGCAGGAAAGTGCACATGGATATCAATAATAAAGCCCGAATTCACTGGGCATGCCGCCGTGGAATGCGCGAGCTCGATATTTCGATTATGCCGTTCTTCGAACATGAATACGAAACGCTCAGCGACAGCGACAAACAGCTGTTTGTTCGCCTGCTGGAGTCTGACGATCCAGACCTGTTTAACTGGTTGATGAATCACGGTAAACCAGCAGATGCCGAGCTTCAGCGTATGGTTGCCCTGATTCAGACACGGAATAAAGAACGTGGTCCTGTGGCAATCTGATCTCCGGGTTTCCTGGCGCGCGCAATGGATGTCGTTGCTTCTCCACGGCCTGGTGGCGCTATTCGTGCTGCTAATGCCGTGGCCGATGAGCTACACGCTGGTCTGGATGCTGCTGCTTTCCCTTGTGGTTTTCGACAGCGTACGCAGCCAGCGCCGCATTCACGCTCGCCAGGGCGAAATTAAACTGCTGACGGATTTTCGTCTGCGTTGGCAGGGGCGTGACTGGGATATCGTCGGAAATCCATGGATGATTGACAGCGGGGCGATGCTAAGACTGCGTCGTGCCGGAAAGCATCGTTGCCAGCATCTTTGGCTGGCGGCTGACAGCATGGACATCGGTGAATGGCGCGATCTACGCCGCCTGCTGATGCAACAGCAGGCGAGCGGAAGCGGGCAGATTTAAGCGAAGCGTTCGGCCATTTCGCCAAGAATTTGCTCGCACCAGGTTTCAATGCGTTCGTCGCTCAGGTCGTACTGGTTGGTTTCATCCAACGCCAGGCCAACAAACAGCTGCCCGTCGGCAATGACCGGTTTTGGGCTGGTAAATTCATAGCCTTCTGTTGGCCAGTAGCCGATGAACTGTGCCCCGCGCGGTGCCAGCTTGTCGTGCAGCATGCCTAACGCATCCAGGAACCACTCACCGTAGCCAAGCTGATCGCCCATGCCGTAAAGCGCCACGAGTTTGCCTTCCAGGTTCAGGCCATCCAGCTGCGGCCAGACGGTTTCCCAGTCTTCCTGCAGTTCGCCAAAATCCCAGGTCGGTATGCCCAGGATCAGAACGTCATACTGCTCCATCATGGCCGGGGCATCATCTTTCAGGTTGTGAAGCGTCACCAGTTCAGGACCAATAATGTCGCGAATTTTTTCGGCGGCCATTTCGGTGTAGCAGGTGCTGGAGCCGTAAAAAAGACCAATGTTCATAGCAATAACAACTCATTTTAATCGCGTGCAGATGGCCAAGTGTACCAGATCCCATTCGCCATCATGCATAATGGACACAATTCGCCAAATCAGGAGTGGAGCGTGGAGCAGGATAAGATCCGTATCGAACAGTTTCTGGATGCGCTGTGGCTGGAAAGAAATCTGGCCGAAAATACGCTCAGCTCTTATCGCCGCGATCTCACTATGGTGGCCGAGTGGCTGCAGCGTCAGCAACTCAGTTTTTTGACCGTTCAGGCTTCGGATCTCCAGTCGCTGCTTGCGGAGCGCGTCGAGGGCGGTTATAAAGCCACCAGTTCCGCGCGGTTGCTTAGCGCTATGCGGCGGTTATTTCAGTACCTGTATCGCGAAAAAATGCGGGAAGACGACCCCAGTGCGCTGCTTTCATCGCCCAAACTTCCCCAGCGTTTGCCGAAGGATTTAAGCGAGGCTCAGGTTGAACGGCTGTTGCAATCTCCGTGTGTCGATCAGCCTATTGAACTGCGCGATAAAGCCATGCTTGAAGTCTTGTACGCAACCGGGCTGCGCGTCTCGGAGCTGGTTGGGCTGACAATGAGCGATATCAGCCTGCGGCAGGGCGTGGTGCGAGTGATTGGTAAAGGCAACAAAGAGCGTCTCGTGCCGCTGGGCGAAGAGGCTGTGTACTGGATTGAAGAGTACCTGAAGTATGGCCGCCCGGAGTTGTTAAACGGGCAGTCTCTGGATGTGCTTTTCCCCAGCAATCGCGCACAGCAAATGACGCGGCAAACCTTCTGGCACCGCATTAAGCACTATGCCGTGCTGGCCGGTATCGACAGTGAAAAACTGTCTCCGCATGTGCTACGCCACGCTTTTGCCACGCACCTGCTGAACCATGGCGCGGATCTTCGTGTCGTACAGATGCTGCTGGGCCATAGTGATTTGTCCACCACACAAATTTATACACATGTAGCGACGGCGCGTTTACGCCAGCTGCATCAACAGCACCACCCTCGAGCGTGAGTGCTACAAGAGATAAAGGAATCCTCATGAAAAAAGGTTTTTGGCTGCTTTCGCTGCTGGCCGCTTCCGTTTCCGGTATTGCTCACGCGGATGACGCCGCTATTAAACAATCTTTGGCGAAGCTGGGCGTGCAGGGCGCAGAGATTCAGGCTGCACCGGTTGCCGGGATGAAAACTGTGTTGACCGATAGCGGCGTACTTTATATCACCGAAGACGGCAAACATGTGATTCAGGGGCCGCTGTATGACGTGAGCGGCGCTCAGCCGGTGAACGTGACCAACCAACTGCTGATCGGCAAGCTGAACGCGCTGGAAAAAGAGATGATTATCTACAAAGCGCCGAAGGAGCAGCATGTGATTACGGTGTTCACCGACATCACCTGCGGCTACTGCCACAAGCTTCATGAAGAGATGAGCGACTACAACGCGCTGGGGATCACCGTGCGTTATCTGGCATTCCCTCGTCAGGGGCTGCAAAGCCAGGCCGAGAGCGACATGAAGTCTATCTGGTGCGCGAAAGACCGTAACAAAGCGTTCGATGCCGCAATGAAGGGCGGTGATGTGGCACCGGCAAGCTGTGACATTAACCTGGCTAACCACTACAACCTGGGCGTGCAGTTTGGCGTGCAGGGGACGCCAGCGATCGTGCTGAGCAACGGCAGCATGATCCCGGGTTATCAGGGGCCTAAAGAAATGAAACAAATGCTGGATGCCCACAAGCAGTTAATGAAAGCGGGTGGTTAATTTCGGGTGAAACAGCAAACGCAACTCCGCCGCCGGGTCGTTGACAGCTCGGTGGCGCTTCCGGCTACGCTGCCTCCTTTGTTACAGCGGCTGTATGCCAGCCGGGGCGTGCGTGGCGAACAAGAGCTGGAGCGCGGCGTAAAAGGAATGCTGCCGTGGCAGCAGCTCAGCGGCATCGATCGGGCCGTGGTCATGCTTTATAACGCCTTTCGCGAAGGCTTGCGCATCATCGTTGTCGGCGATTTTGATGCCGATGGGGCAACCAGTACCGCGCTAAGCGTTCTGGCCCTGCGCAGCATGGGGGCTGAGAATATTGGCTACCTGGTGCCTAATCGCTTTGAGGATGGTTACGGGCTTAGCCCGGAAGTGGTCGATCAGGCCCATGCCCGCGGTGCGCAGGTGATCGTGACCGTCGACAACGGCATCTCATCCCATGCGGGCGTTGAGCGCGCCCATGCACTGGGGATCCCGGTGCTGGTGACCGATCACCACCTGCCAGGGGAAACACTTCCCGCTGCTGAAGCTATCATTAACCCGAATCTCGCCGACTGCGCATTTCCATCTAAATCCCTGGCTGGTGTCGGCGTCGCGTTTTATCTGATGCTGGCGCTGCGCACGCATCTGCGTGATAACGGCTGGTTCGAACAGCGTGGGCTGGCCATTCCGAATCTTGCAGAACTGCTCGATTTAGTCGCGCTGGGCACCGTGGCGGACGTTGTGCCGCTGGATGCCAACAACCGCATTTTGACCTGGCAAGGGTTAAGCCGCATTCGCGCGGGGAAATGCCGTCCCGGCATTCGCGCGCTGCTTGAAGTGGCTAATCGTGAGCCGCAAAAGATCGCCGCCAGCGATCTGGGCTTTGCGCTGGGGCCGCGCCTGAACGCCGCAGGCCGACTGGATGATATGTCGGTTGGCGTGGCGCTGCTGCTCAGCGAAAACATTGGTGAAGCGCGTATGCTGGCTAACGAGCTGGACGCGCTGAACCAAACGCGGAAAGAAATTGAACAAGGCATGCAGGTCGAAGCGCTGACCCTTTGCGAACAGCTGGAGCGCAGTAGCGAAGCCCTGCCTTACGGGCTGGCAATGTATCACCCGGAATGGCACCAGGGCGTGGTCGGCATTCTGGCCTCGCGCATCAAAGAGCGTTTCCACCGCCCGGTCATCGCGTTCGCGCCTGCGGGAGACGGCACGCTTAAAGGGTCCGGCCGTTCAGTTCAGGGGCTGCACATGCGTGATGCCTTAGAACGTCTGGATACGCTTTATCCGGGCATGATGCTGAAGTTCGGCGGTCATGCCATGGCCGCAGGCTTGTCGCTGGAAGAGGCTCGCTTTGAGGAGTTTCGCCAGCGTTTTGGCGACCTGGTCGGTGAGTGGCTGGACCCGGCGTTGTTACAGGGGGAAATCTGGTCCGACGGTCAGCTGTCCGCGCAGGAGATGACGCTCGAAGTGGCGGAGATGCTCAGAGACGCCGGGCCGTGGGGGCAAATGTTCCCGGAGCCGCTGTTTGACGGCAAGTTCCGTATTCTCCAGCAGCGCCTGGTGGGCGAGCGTCACCTGAAGGTGATGGTGGAGCCTGTCGGTGGCGGTCCGCTGCTGGACGGTATCGCCTTCAACGTGGATACCACCCGCTGGCCGGACAACGGCGTGCGCGAAGTTGAGCTGGCCTACAAGCTGGACGTGAACGAGTTCCGCGGCAACCGCAGCGTGCAGCTTTTAATCGATCATCTCTGGCCGATATAGCCCGCATTCTCGACGCTGCTGCAGCGTTAATTACTTGGCTATATGTCAGGGAGAATGCTACAAAATGCGGCGTAAATCCGGTAAACTTTCCGGTTTACGACCGCATTTCGTCTTCTGAAATCAACATAAGAAATTACGCATGTTTGAAATTAACCCGGTAAAAAGCCGCATCCAGGACCTCACAGAGCGCAGCGACGTTCTTAGGGGGTATCTTTGACTACGATGCCAAGAAAGAGCGCCTCGAAGAAGTAAACGCCGAGCTGGAACAGCCCGATGTCTGGAACGAACCTGAACGCGCACAGGCGTTGGGGAAAGAACGTTCTTCATTGGAAGCCATCGTCGACACGTTAGATCAGATGTCTCAGGGCCTGGAAGATGTCTCCGGCCTGCTGGAGCTTGCGGTAGAAGCCGACGATGAAGAGACCTTTAACGAGGCCGTTGCCGAGCTGGATGTGTTGGACGCCAAACTGGCGCAGCTTGAATTCCGCCGCATGTTCTCTGGCGAGTACGACAGCGCCGACTGCTACATCGATATTCAGGCAGGCTCAGGCGGTACGGAAGCGCAGGACTGGGCGAGCATGCTGGAGCGTATGTACTTGCGCTGGGCAGAAGCTCGCGGTTTCAAAACCGAAATTATTGAAGAGTCCGAAGGCGACGTGGCGGGCATCAAGTCCGTGACCATTCGCATTCAGGGCGATTATGCCTTTGGCTGGCTGCGTACCGAAACCGGCGTTCATCGTCTGGTGCGTAAGAGTCCGTTTGACTCCGGTGGCCGCCGCCATACCTCGTTCAGCTCCGCGTTTGTTTACCCGGAAGTGGATGACAACATTGATATCGACATCAACCCGGCGGACCTGCGCATTGACGTTTATCGCGCATCCGGTGCGGGTGGTCAGCACGTTAACCGTACGGAATCTGCGGTACGTATTACCCATATTCCAACCGGCACCGTGACCCAGTGCCAGAATGACCGTTCTCAGCACAAGAACAAAGACCAGGCGATGAAGCAGATGAAGGCGAAGCTGTACGAGCTGGAAATGCAGAAAAAGAATGCTGAGAAGCAGGCGCTGGAAGACAACAAATCGGATATCGGCTGGGGCAGCCAGATTCGTTCTTACGTCCTCGACGACTCCCGCATTAAAGATCTGCGCACCGGGGTTGAAACCCGCAACACGCAGGCTGTGCTGGACGGCGATCTGGACAAATTTATCGAAGCAAGTTTGAAAGCAGGGTTATGAGGAACCAACATGTCTGAACAACAAGCACAGGGCGTTGACGCAGCAGCCGATCTTAACAATGAACTGAAAGCGCGCCGTGAGAAGCTGGTAGCTCTGCGTGAGCAGGGTATCCCATTCCCGAACGATTTCCGCCGCGATCACACCTCAGACCAACTGCACGCTGATTTCGATGCGAAAGAGAACGAAGAGCTTGAAGACCTCGGCGTTGAGGTAAGCGTGGCTGGTCGTATGATGACCCGCCGTATCATGGGTAAAGCGTCCTTCGTGACCTTACAAGACGTTGGCGGCCGTATTCAGCTGTATGTCTCCCGTGATGACCTGGCGGAAGGCATCTACAACGAGCAGTTCAAAAAGTGGGACCTGGGCGATATCCTGGGCGCGCGCGGTAAGCTGTTTAAAACCAAAACCGGCGAGCTGTCCATTCACTGTACCGAACTGCGTCTGCTGACCAAAGCGCTGCGCCCGCTGCCGGACAAATTCCACGGCCTGGCCGATCAGGAAACCCGCTATCGCCAGCGTTATCTGGACCTGATCGCTAACGAAGAGTCCCGCAATACCTTTAAAGTGCGCTCTAAAATCATGGCCGGCATCCGCCAGTTCATGGTGGGCCGCGACTTTATGGAAGTTGAAACCCCAATGATGCAGGTGATCCCTGGCGGCGCATCCGCTCGTCCGTTCATCACGCACCATAATGCGTTGGACATCGACATGTACCTGCGTATCGCGCCAGAGCTGTACCTGAAGCGTCTGGTGGTGGGTGGGTTCGACCGCGTCTTCGAAATCAACCGTAACTTCCGTAACGAAGGCATCTCCCCGCGCCATAACCCAGAGTTCACCATGATGGAACTCTATATGGCTTACGCGGACTACAAAGATCTGATTGAGTTGACCGAATCCCTGTTCCGTACTCTGGCTCAGGACGTGCTGGGCACCACCGAAGTGCAGTATGGCGAAGAGACCTTCGACTTCGGCAAACCGTTTGAAAAGCTCACCATGCGTGAAGCTATTAAAAAGCACCGTCCAGAAACCGACCTGGCCGATCTGGATAACTTTGACTCGGCGAAAGCCATCGCGGAAAGTATCGGTATCAAAGTTGAGAAGAGCTGGGGCCTGGGCCGCGTAGTGACCGAAATCTTCGAAGAGGTTGCGGAAAGCCACCTGATTCAGCCGACCTTCATCACCGAATACCCGGCAGAAGTCTCTCCCCTGGCGCGCCGTAACGACGAAAACCCGGAAATCACTGACCGCTTTGAGTTCTTCATCGGTGGCCGTGAAATCGGCAACGGCTTCTCCGAGCTGAATGACGCGGAAGACCAGGCGCAGCGTTTCCAGGACCAGGTTGATGCGAAAGCGGCAGGCGACGACGAAGCGATGTTCTTCGACGAAGACTACGTCACCGCGCTGGAGCACGGTCTGCCGCCAACGGCGGGTCTGGGTATCGGTATCGACCGCATGGTTATGCTGTTCACCAACAGCCACACCATCCGCGACGTTATCCTGTTCCCGGCTCTGCGTCCGACTAAGTAACGCCCTCATTCCCCTCCGTAAGGAGGGGGATTTTCCTCAAGTTCATCAACGTTTCCGGGGCCTGGTTTGCGCAAGGAAAGCATTTTAAAACGCTGGCACATCACCGCTTTCATTATCATGACGAGCCTGATGCTGACGGCCTGCTCCTCCTCAAAACCAGCCAAAAGTACCCGAAACGAAGGCACGTTTAGCGGCGCGGTTTACACCGTTAAGCGCGGCGATACGCTCTCAAAAATTTCCAGAATGACCGGCAGCAGCGTGGGTGACCTCGCCCGACTGAACGGGATCCCTGCGCCTTATACTATCCAGGTGGGCCAGCGTATTCGGATCAAAGGCTCAGGCTCTGCAAGCCGGCCGAAAAACACCGCCATGGCCAAAAACACCACTGCGCCAGCTCGTTCGCAAAACACGACCATAGCAAAGGTGGCGCCGCCGCCGGTGGGAGCACGCTGCTGGTTGTGGCCGACGAAGGGCAACATTGTTGAACCGTTCTCCAGCAGCGACGGCGGCAATAAAGGCATTGATATCTCAGGCTCTCGCGGGCAGCCTATTTATTCTTCCGGCGCGGGAACGGTGGTTTATGTCGGTAACCAGCTGCGCGGCTACGGCAATCTGGTGATGATCAAACACAGCGAAGAGTACATCACCGCCTATGCCCACACCGACACGATGCTGGTTAATACCGGAGAGAAAGTGAAGGCCGGGCAGAAAATTGCCACGATGGGCAGCACTGGGGCGGATTCGGTGCGTTTGCACTTTCAGATTCGCTACCGGGCCACAGCAATTGACCCTCAGCGTTACCTAAAACCGTCGTGTTAATTTAAAAAGTGCTTGAAAAACCATCACCTGGACACAAAGGCACTTGCCAGCGAGTGCTGAAAGTCTATAATGCGTAACGCACCTCAAAGCGGGCGTAGTTCAATGGTAGAACGAGAGCTTCCCAAGCTCTATACGAGGGTTCGATTCCCTTCGCCCGCTCCAACCTCCTTAGAATATAAAGAAACTTTTCTTCAGACAGTGAATCAGTCTCGCTAAAGCAGATACAACTTTCACTGCCCATTTTTCTTCGCCAGTACTTGTTGCGTGATTGTGACCCTGACCCAAAATCCTGCTCCATTCAGAAACAGAATTCCGGCATGATGAATACTTCCCTGAACGGAGGTGGTGCCGATGAAAAAGTCACGATTCACCGAAGAGCAGATTGTCTTTGCCCTGAAACAGGCCGAACCGGGTACGAGCGTGCCCGAAGTTTGCCGTAAGCTGGGTATCTCCGATGCCACGTTTTACACCCGGCGAAAAAAATACGGCGGGATTTCCCCTTCTGAGCTGAAGCACATGCGGCAGCTTGAGGAAGAGAATCTCAGGCTGAAGAAGCTGGTAGCCGATCTGAGCCTCGACAAGTCCATGCTGCAGGATGTGCTGGAAAAAAAGAACTGACGCTGGCGTGTCTGCGTGAATGGGGCCGGGATTTGCAGGCACGTTACGGGGCCAGCGAGCGGCAGATCTGTTTTGCACTACGGATCAGCCGCAGCGCTTTCCGCTACCGTGCTGTGGCGGCAGACGACAGTGCGCTCCGCCTGCGTATCAGGGAGATCACTGAAACCCGGGTCCACTATGGCTACCGCAGAGTTCACGTCATGCTCAGGCGGGAAGGCTGGCGGGATAATCACAAACGCATTTACCGGCTCTATCGCGAGAAGGGTCTGTCCCTGCGCCTCAAACGCCCGCGCCGAAATAAATCGGCACAGCGGCGACAGCCCCAGCCTCAGGGGTTGTATCCGAACTATGTCTGGAGCATGGATTTTGTATCTGACGCCTTATTTGACGGGCGTCGGCTACGTCTGCTGACGGTCATTGATCTCTACACGCGCGAATGTCTGGGGATTTGCGTGGGTCAGAATCTGCGCTCAATGGAGGTCGCAGAGATGCTGAACGCCATTGCACTCAGACGTCCCTTACCACAATGGCTGAAAACCGATAATGGCTCTGAACTTGCAGGGAAAATGCTGTACAAATGGGTGTACGAAAGAGGGATCCGCATCGACTTCTCACGACCGGGAACGCCCACGGACAATACGACCGTGGAGTCGTTCAACGGCAGACTGCGGCAGGAGTGCCTGAACGAAAATTGGTTCATGTCGCTTGAGGATGCCCGGTGCAAAATCGAAGCCTGGCGCATACACTATAACCAGAGACGTCCTCATTCTGCGCTGGGCTGTATGATCCCGTCCGAATTTGCTGAAAAGTCTGCCGGTTGCCAGAACATGCAACCAACATGAAGCCGGTTATTCCTGATTATGACTGGAGCATATTCGGGGTCAATCTTACTTTAGGCCAACAAGTCAGTCATCATAGAAAAGGGGGCAGTGTAGTGAATTAAATTTCGTGATTTAAAATAATGATGTTACACCAATAGCTTTCAATAATATTAACTGTGATCTCTTACTGATTGACTGCACTATCCTCCACGCAGCAGAGCGTAAATAACAAATTAAAAGTATATTGATTCAATTGCGTATCATTAGATATTAAAGAAACGTAAAATATTGACGCGTACAGAAACATCCAGTAACTTGATTGAGGTGTATGATGGTATCAATTTTACTTTTAAGGATAAATTATGAGCGCATGGAAAAAAACTAACGTACGCATTTTGTTGTGGGCGACTTTCATTGGTGGTGCGATAAGCTCATTAGTTAAATCAGGTACTGAAGTTAATATGCCACCTCGTCTCGCAGGGGAAGTTTCTCCTCCCGCGTTGAACATTGATGCCTGGTTGGGCTGGCTGGGGGTTAACTCGCACTCGATGGATTACATATACCAAGGAATTACTATTCCCGGTGCTGTAATGCTCTATCATTGGCTATTTAGTTTTATCTTTGCTGGCATTTATATTTTACTCTCAGCTTATGTGCCAAAAGTTAGACTTTGGTATGGTGCGGCTTATGGAGTCATCATTACGTTTGTTATGCACGGATTCCTTATACCTGCACTGGGTTTCCGTTATCCAGTTTACCTTGGCGGAAAAACTGGTTGGCTGTGGAATTTGAACGGTTACGAATTCTGGAGTGAACTATTAGGGCATATTTGTTGGTCTGTATCAATTGAGTTTAGCCTCATTGCAGTATTGGCAATTTTTTCTCGGCCTATTATTGGTGTATGGACGAAAGATATCGTTAAGTAAATATATTTGGCAGGCTTAGGCCTGCCAAGGATAGATTTTTACAGTATGGTAGTGGGGTTTTATTATTGTACGAGTGAAAATGTTTCCAGAACTATAGTTACCCAGCCAAGTGTGTTTTTGTTAGTTTAGTTAAAGTGAGTTATTTTAAAGTTAACAGCTTGCATTTAATCTCTTTGAAGGGGTGTCAGTTTAATCAAATCTTGTTTTTATCTTTTTTACGAAGAATGATTTTCCGCATGTCCCAAGGTTAATATTCAAAATTAACGAATTTCAATTTATTTAACTAGTTTTTTTTCAATTTTCGTAACTTTCAAAAAATTAAATGTAAATTGATATTGTTGCATATACATATCTAAATATGGCTATATGAAATATATCCTTTGATTTTTTTAGTCTTATCCTGCAAGGGGGGTGTAACTTCCGCTGTAATAAAGTAATTTCCTGAAAACAGATCTCATTTGTAGCCCTTGAGTAGTAATTAATTTCTTTTTTTTCTAATTTGAAAATTGGCATCATTTATTTGTGAAGGCGCGCAGTCTGGAGTCTGAATATTGATGTGGATCATTAATTATATTTTTTTGTGTAAGGAGCGATTTTTATTTTGCAATTAATTCAGCATATCAATTTTTTTGTTTTAACCACTTTAAGTATACGGCGATTAATTTATTATAAAATACTGGGTATCTACAGAACTATAGTTCACTAGCGCAACAAACTTTATTGGCCTGTGATGCTAAATAATAAATTATAATTATTATTTAATGTTTTTACTTTTTGTGCTGTTGTTTGCTATTGATTTTTATGTAAATAGATGAGAGTGTTCACGCTCGTCAATATATGAAACAGTTATTAAGTAGTTGTGTGATTTTATTGTATAATGAGGATGAAGGATTATTTTAATTACCAAACATGTTGAAAAAGGTTTTGAATATGGAGCTGAAATTAAAGGTTTACAACAGAATACAGCATCTCTATAAAGTTATCTCAAGAGATAGTCTATTTATTCCTGCAGTTGAAACGCATTGTAGGCTTATGATTGAAGAGTTCAAGAAAGATAGGTTATATTATAAATATATATTTAGTAATAATCGCTTTGTCATTTCGACTGTGACTGCATCTGTTTTTTTTAATAAGGATGAAGCTTTTTTGTCTGACGTTGTGAGCGAGTGTTTGACTACGGGGTTGGTTAGTCATAATACAATTACATCTTTGTTGTTGTTATTTAATGTTAGTGGAAGGATTTCACTTAGGGAGAGTGATAATGACAAAAGGAAAAAAAGTTTTAAGATAACAAGAAAAGGTAGGTTAGATATTATAAAATTGTTGAACACAATGGTTCCTGCACTAAGCTTGATGTTTGAAGGCCCATATAATCCTAAGATTATATCTGATGATCAGATTTCTGTTTTTTTTAAATCATACGCAAAAATCCACAGATCTTCACTATTTATTATTAATTTTGTCAATGATTTGGATGTTTTTATTTCAAAAGATTCAGGCCATATGATTCTTGTTTATCTCTATATGCTTGCCATAGAGGATAATAAGCCAAAAGCGATATTAAGCTTAGTATCTAAAGAATGTGGTGTTTCTAGAACGCACTTGAGAAATATACTAATTGCGGCCGAAGAAATAAACATGCTCTCTTTTAACAAAAAAACTGGTGAGATAACTATTTATGAGTCTTTTGTTAAAATGTTTACTTCGTATATGGCTTATTACTTTTCTTTCGTGCAGTTTGGGCTGGAAGGCGGGCATCTTTCAGACAATGCTGATTAAGTCTGTTCTGGCTATTATTATAATGACTCATCTCTGTATGATTTTTTTAGGTTGGCGCCTCCAGAGAGGCGCTTTAGAGTTCTACCGTATTCCTTCTTGTCAGAAGGCGTATTTCACTCCCAGCATACCCTGAGTGTCCCAGTAACTACCTGACCCCATCTGTTGCGCCACGTTGCCCCATGCGCTCAGATTTTCGCTTATGTGGCCCTCAACACCAGTTTTTAGCTCTGCCACATTGCGTTGCCCCTGAAGATATGCACTGCTTTCACCCATCTTCACGCCATAATCCTTCGCGGTATAAACCCAGTTTGCTTCCACAAAAGGTTCAAACTGACGGAAGGAACCTTTGTCATGATGGCTCTGTCCGGTCATTGACAAGCGTACACCCAGGCGTGTCTGGACGTTATCACTTCCCCTGCCTTCCACTTTCGTACCGTTGACTTCCGTGTGATTATCGGCTTTCACGCCGGACCATAGCACCTGTGCCTGGGGCGTTATGTAAACGTTGTTTTCCATTCCGCCGGAGGTTCTGTATGAACCCGTATGGAAAACATACCCCGTTTCCAGTGACGCGCTCAGACCTTTTGATTTGTACTTCTCATACGCCAGTTCATCACCTTTAACGGAGTTATCGAACCAGTTCCATGCCATCCAGCTGTCTGCATACAGGCCGGTTTTGTCCTTCGAATTCTGGTGCCAGGTGCTGTAGACACCAGCGCTGTAACCCCACACAGAGCCTTTTGAGTTATAACCGGACAAAGTGTTACGGGAATTACTGTACTGTTTACCGTAGCCGCCCATCAGACCAAGATGCCACGCATCGTCGTTGCCGGTGCTGCCGTTGAAGATATCTGCCCCCATCTGGAAGACTATCCGGTTTGCGGCGTATTTTGACTGACCGTCCGAGACATGTCCTTCCGTATGGCCCCCCACAGAGCGTACCCACAGACTACTTTCGTGACGCTCTCCGGTGGCCAGGTTTGTGTATATCATGCCACTTTGACGGTCTTTGAGACGCATGTTGAACATTGTTGCGGCTGCCTGAAGGTTGGCGGCGTAATTTCCTCGCTCAGGACGATAAGTGTGTCCGGTATCGGCATTGTTATGAGTTCCATTACTATTACCGTTATTGCCGTTATTGCCGTTATTGCCGTTATTGCCGTTATTGCCGTTATTACCGTTATTACCGTTATTACCGTTATTACCGTTATTATTTTCACTCTGACTGGTGAGATACCAGTTATTGTTATTCATGCCGGAAGGGGTACCCTGCTGGAGATGATACTCATAACTGCCGGCTACAATTCGCCCTTTCTGAATAAAGGCACCGGAGGCGGAGTTACCGGTGGAAATAACTTCAATTCCCTCCAGGGTCTGTGCCCCGATACCGCCTTCGTTGGCGACCCTGATGTAGGTGGTGCCGGAAGCATTCCCGCTGATGGTCAGCTTATCTGTCAGGCTGTCATCGCCACCCAGCACAGTTCCGAGAGAAACTGTACCGCCATTTCCGGTCCAGTCGCCTTCCACGGCCAGGGTCTGGCCCGCATTAGTGGCTCCGTTATTAATCATTACCAGTCCGCTGTTAATCATGTCACCGTACAGTGTTACTGCTTTCGGCAGTGCATCTGCGCCGGTATCATTAATTAATACGGTACCACTGTTGTTCAGTGTGGTGACGGTCTGGCTGTTGCCGCTGAGATTAAGGGTCGCACCTTCAGCTACCGTCACACCGGAGGTGGAGG
>NZ_JBCHWE010000004.1:0-87004 GCF_059801205.1 Pantoea sp. Ae19-2
GGGATCAGGTAAGGGTGAAAGGGTGCGGTAAGAGCGCACCGCGCGGCTGGTAACAGTCCGTGGCACGGTAAACTCCACCCGGAGCAAGGCCAAATAGGGGTTCACATGGTACGGCCCGTACTGAACCCGGGTAGGCTGCTTGAGCCAGTGAGCGATTGCTGGCCTAGATGAATGACTGTCCACGACAGAACCCGGCTTATCGGTCAGTTTCGACTTCTTAATGCAAACCCCGCGCAAGCGGGGTTTTTGCTTTATGGCGCGGCAAAGCAGGCGTCGCTGCCGCCACCAGACGCGGGGGATATCGGCAAGCAGGCCACGGCTCCTTGCTGACGCGGGCTGACCAGCGCGATGAAGGGCGTTTCCCGATACCGTCGTAAAACAATGTGGCGTTAGCCGGTCAGGGCGCTTCCGCGCTGGCGACCCTGAGAGGAAACGCGATTCACTCTCCTGATCTGGCAAGAAAAATGGGCCGTGTTGCCAGAGGCTTTGTTTCTCAGGCAAATCCCATCCATTTTCTTTCCAATGCACTATAGGCTCATCCGATGTGTCAGATGATGGCTTGCCATCTGTTTGGGAGGCAACGGTTTCTCTCGTCTATAGTTGAAGGCAGCTTGCCACACGTCATTATTTTACGTTTTGCCCCATTGGGCGCGAATTCATTGAATGAAGATTAAAAAAACAGGTGGATCATGGTTACAAGAAGGACTTTACTGACTTATTCCGGGGCGTTTGCTGCCTTATCTGCATTAGGCATTTCTCCCGGCGCTATCGCAGCAGGCGTTCTCAAGTTAGGTAACAGCGAAGCATTTAACTTTGAAACCTTGATTGCCCAGGCCAAAGCCCTGGCAGCCAAACCCTATGAAAAACCCTCCTCATTCGACCCGTCATTGTTATCCAACATAACATATGACGCCTACATGAAAACCGTCTACAAGCCGGACTATGCGCTGTTTAAAAATGCCGGACGGTTTCCTGTTACCTTTTTCATGGTAAACGGTTTACACCGTATGCCGGTGAAAATGCACGTCGTGGAAAATAACGCCGCGCGTGAAATTATTCAAAATATTGACTACTTCACCACGACGGATAAAAACGTTACGTTGCCGGCGCTGAAAGGTAACGTATTCTCAGGTTTCAGAGTGCTGGCCAGCCAGGACACGCTAAAAACCAATCCACAAAATGACTGGATATCCTTTATGGGCGCGTCTTATTTCCGCGCCATCGGCGAGCTGGGGCAGTTTGGTTTATCCGCGCGTGGTATTGCGCTGAATACCGTTCAGCCGGGTGTCGATGAAGAGTTCCCTGACTTTACGGATTTCTGGTTTGAAGCGCCGAAAGACGACAGCAAACATCTCACGGTCTATGCGCTACTCAATGGGCCGAGTATCACGGGCGCCTACAAATTTATCCTGCAGCGCGGCAAAGGGGTTATACAGGATGTCGAATGTACGCTTTTCCTGCGTAAGGACATTCAGCGTTTCGGTATCGCGCCTCTGACCTCCATGTACTGGTTCTCAAAAACGGTTAAAGGGGCGGCGACAGACTGGCGCCCGGAAGTGCATGACTCCGATGGTCTGGCGATGTGGACCGGCAGCGGCGAACATATCTGGCGGCCGTTGAACAACCCATTACGCGTGGTCACGTCCAGTTTTCATGATGAGAACCCGCGCGGCTTTGGTTTACTGCAGAAAGATCGGGATTTCGACAGCTATCTGGACGCTGCGCACTACGAGAAACGTCCCGATCTGTGGGTGGAACCGCGAGGGGAATGGGGCAAAGGCTCAGTTCAACTGATGGAAATCCCGACTGACGATGAAATCTACGACAATATCGTCGCCATGTGGGTACCGGATGCGCCAGCAAAAGCGGGCGATCAGCATCATTTCCATTATCGTTTGCACTGGCTGGCCGATGAGCCTTATCCTTCTCCTCTGGCGCGTTGCGGTGCAACACGACTGGGCCGGGGCGGTGTGCCGGGTTCCGATCGTCCGCACGACAGCCGTAAGTTTGCCGTCGAGTTCCGTGGCGATGTGCTTAATCATCTGCCGTCAGGCGTTTCCCCCGAAGCCGTGCTTTCTGCCTCGCGTGGTACTTTTGAGAACGTGCTCGTGTCTAAATTGCCGGACGATTCAGGCAACTGGCTGGCGCAGTTTGATTTGGTCGCCGGCGAAGGCGATCCGGTAGAGCTTAAGCTCTATTTGAAAGCACAAGACAAGGTGGTGTCGGAAACCTGGTGCTACCAGTACCATCCGTTCAACTCCCCTGCGAAGCCCTGGCCCGTCGCGTGCGAAACGAAATAATTTTTAAATAACGCCCATTGAACAGATGGGCGTTAATCTTTTAACGCGACTCATCGGCAAACGTCGCGCATTGAAATTTTATTGGATGCGTTATCTTCAGCGTTTCAGGGATAATAATGACCTTCCCCCTTTCCCGGCTAAGCCCGTCTTAAATAGCATGATTGTCTTCCCTTATCCTTGTTCTGTTAACGGCTGTTTCATCGCTCTGCTTTTTTCGGCGAAATATTCTTAAGTGAAAAAAAGATATTTTATTGATCTGCACAAAGTCAGTATAAATAAAAGCATTGGTTCTCATAAGAAAAGAGTGAAGTGTGAGAAACAGCACAATCCCATTTTTTTATGATGATTAAGATTCGTAGCGGATAAAGGCGACGTAAAGGAATGACATCATGCACAGGTATACGCAACGACGAACGCCCCGGCTAACACTGTATCAGCGCACTGTTCGCCCCCTATTAACGAATCGCTTTAACCCCCTCTCTTCTGCAAGAATACGTTTTATCCCTTCCGTCAGTAATACAGTTTCTTCCACACAATACGCTGTTTTATCGCCATCCTTTTCCTATCCTCTCGCTGCCCGTTTCTTTTTAAATCAACTGCGTAAGCTCATGCTGTTACAGCATGCTGCGAAGCGAAAACGGTAAGTTCATTACTTTTTTTCAGCTTTTATACGATCGCATTTCTCTTCGGGGAATTTTGCTGAATAAACCCTGCCTGAAAAAGGAGTCGATATGAATATCCATAAAAACCTTCCCGTTAGCCTTGATGAAATTTATGCTGCCAGAGAGAGACTCACAGGGAAAGTTTATAAAACCGGCATGCCACGTTCAAACTATCTCAGCGAGCGCTGCGACGGAGAAATATTCCTTAAATTTGAAAATATGCAGCGAACGGGTTCTTTTAAGATTCGTGGTGCATTCAATAAAATGAGCTCATTGACGGAGAAAGAAAAACGTCAGGGCGTTGTCGCCTGCTCAGCGGGTAACCATGCGCAGGGCGTTTCACTGTCGTGCGCCATGCTGCATATTAACGGCAAAGTGGTCATGCCTGCGGGTGCGCCAAAATCCAAAGAAGCGGCGACGCGCGATTACTCCGCGGAGGTGGTCATTTATGGTGAAAACTTTAATGACACGCTAACCAAAGTGGAAGACATTGTGGCCAGCGAAGGCCGCATATTTATCCCGCCTTATGATGATGTGAAAATCATTGCCGGACAGGGCACCATCGGTCTGGAAATTCTTGAGGATCTCTTTGATGTCGATAACGTCATCGTTCCCGTAGGCGGCGGCGGGCTCATTGCCGGGATTGCCACGGCGATCAAGTCCATTAATCCCACGATTACCGTCATCGGCGTGCAGTCTGAAAACGTTCACGGTATGGCAGCCTCCTTTTTTGCTGATACCATTACGCGCCATCGTCTTACCGGCACCCTTGCGGACGGCTGCGATGTCGCCCGTCCGGGCGATCTCACCTTCGCGATTGTGAGAGAATTGGTCGATGAGATGGTGTTAGTGAGTGAAGACGACATTCGTAAAAGTATGATTGCATTGATTCAGCGAAACAAAGTGGTCACAGAAGGTGCCGGCGCGCTGGCATGCGCCGCGTTACTGAGCGGCAAAGTCGACCACTACATTCAGGGGCGGAAAACGGTGTGCATTATCTCAGGCGGCAATATTGATTTGTCCCGGGTTTCCCAGATTACGGGTTTTGCTGACGCATAAAGGATAAGTTATGAGTAATTCTGAAAATATTCTCAACCAGGAAAAAACCTCAACCTGGCGTAAGTCCGATACCACATGGACACTCGGACTGTTTGGCACGGCCATTGGCGCCGGCGTGCTTTTCTTTCCCATTCGGGCCGGTTACGGTGGGCTGATCCCTATCTTGATCATGCTGGTGCTGGCCTGGCCCATCGCGTTTTACTGCCATCGGGCGCTGGCCCGACTGTGTCTGTCAGGCAGTAACGTATCGGGCAATATTACCGAAACGGTAGAAGAGCATTTCGGAAAAACGGGCGGGGTGGTCATTACTTTTCTCTACTTTTTCGCGATTTGCCCGCTGCTCTGGATTTATGGCGTCACCATCACCAATACCTTCATGGCGTTCTGGCAATATCAGCTACTGCTGCCGGCTCTCAATCGCGGTGTGGTGGCGCTGTTGCTGCTGCTGTTGATGGCTTTTGTGATCTGGTTTGGTAAAGACCTGATGGTAAAGGTGATGAGCTGGCTGGTGTTTCCGTTTATCGCCAGCCTGGTGCTGATTTCACTGTCGTTAATCCCCTACTGGAATTCCGCTGTAATCGACCAGGTCAACCTGAGCGACATCGCCCTGACCGGGCACGATGGCATTCTGGTTACCGTGTGGTTAGGTATTTCTATTATGGTGTTCTCATTCAATTTTTCGCCGATTGTTTCTTCTTTTGTGGTGTCAAAGCGGGAAGAATACGAGCCGGAAATGGGCCGGACCTATACCGAAAACAAGTGCAGCCAGATCATCTCCTGCGCCAGCATACTGATGGTGGCGGTAGTGATGTTCTTTGCCTTTAGCTGTCTGTTTACGCTATCCCCGCAGGATATGGCGGATGCCAAGGCACAAAATATTCCCGTGCTCTCCTACCTGGCGAATCACTTTTCCGCCCTGTCGGGTGAGAAGTCCACCTTCTCTACGGTACTGGAATACAGCGCCTCGGTGATTGCTCTGGTCGCTATTTTCAAATCCTTCTTTGGGCACTATCTGGGCACGCTGGAAGGGTTAAACGGATTGATTATCAAATTTCGCTATAAGGGCGATAAAGACGCTGTGTCCAGCCGTAAGCTGAATACGCTGAGCATGGTCTTTATTATGGGCTCGACCTGGCTGGTAGCTTACCTTAACCCCAATATTCTCGACCTGATTGAGGCGATGGGCGCGCCGATTATCGCCTCGCTGCTCTGCCTGTTACCCATGTATGCCATCAGCAAAGTCCCTGCACTGGCAAAATACAAAGGCCGGGCTGACAACGTTTTTGTCAGCGCGATTGGCTTACTCACCATTTTAAATATCGCTTATAAGTTTTTCTGACCGTCATTCAGCCCTGTTTGACCTGACGTATGCTGTTAGCCAGCGCACGTCAGGTCTTTTCACATCCAATTCAACGCGGTGTTCTATTGTTAACCGCGACCATGCGGCGCATCCCAGTCAAAGGCCGGTCCGACAGAGATCACCCCGTGCGGGTTGATGGTTTTATGACTGCAGTAGTAGTGGTGACGAATGTGAGGCAGGTTTACTGTGTGGGCGATACCCGGCATCTGGTAAATGTCGCGCAGGAAACCGCTCAGGTTCAGATAGTCGCTGATACGGTGGCGATCGCATTTAAAATGGGTGACGTAAACCGGATCAAAGCGCACCAGCGTGGTCCATAAGCGTAAATCGGCCTCGGTTAACCTGTCGCCAGCCAGATAGCGATGCTGACCCAAGATCTGCTCTACCCGCGACAGTGAGTAGAACAGGGCGGTTACGGCTTCATCGTAAGCGGACTGAGAGGTGGCAAAACCGGCTTTGTACACGCCGTTGTTAATGGTGTCGTAAATCCAGCCATTGAGCGCATCAATCTTCTCTCGCAGGTCAGCCGGATAGTAATCCCCCGCCCGCGCCCCGACTGCATCGAACGCGCTGTTAAACATGCGAATAATATCGGCAGACTCATTGCTAACAATGGTGTTCTGCTGTTTGTCCCATAACACGGGCACGGTCACACGCCCGCTGTAGTCGGCATCTGCATGGAGATAGAGCTGATAAAGAAATTCATTTTGGTGCAGTTTATCGCCAGTTGCATCCGGAAAACTGTCATCAAACGTCCAGCCGTTTTCCAGCATCAGCGGATGCACCACCGAGACATCAATCATGCTGTCCAGACCTTTAAGCTGACGCATCAGCAGGGTGCGGTGCGCCCACGGGCAGGCAAGCGACACGTAGAGGTGATAGCGATCGCGTTCTGCCGTAAATCCGGCTTTGCCGCTCAGTCCTGCGCTACCGTCGGGCGTAACCCAGTTACGCCATGCGGATTCCGAGCGCTTAAAGCGCCCACCGGTTGATTTCGTGTCATACCAGGTGTCATGCCAGACACCATCAATTAGCTGACCCATCTTGTCTCCCGTACAAACGATAAAAAGAATATTTCCGACTTTAACCATAGGCGGTTATGGATAACTTCGACAGCGCACCACGTGCGTTGCCAAACATTTTGCCCACCCGCATAAATGCGCGCTATACGGCGAACGGGCCAGAGGCGTAATCGGGCTAAGAATGCCTTATCATGGGGCTGTCTACGGCCTGTAACGGACAAGCCGTCCATCACGCCCGTCCCGCAGGATCAGGCGAAAAAAAGATGAAGGAAAGCGGAATGAAAGCGGTACTCTTTGGTTATCACGAAATGGCCTGTACCGGCCTGAAGGCGTTAATGGATGCCGGATTCACGGTTAGTGCCCTGTTTACCCATGCAGATCCCGCGTCCGGCGCGCAGTTTTACGGCTCCGTCGCCCGCATGGCTGAGCGCCACAACATCCCGGTTTTTATCACCGAGGATGTCAATACAGCCGAATGGCAAGCGCGCATAGCCAGCCTTGAGGCAGATTATCTGTTCTGCTTCTCTTACCGTCAGGTTCTCAGCGAAGCCATCCTGTCCTCTGTTAAAAAAGGGGCCTATAACGTGCATGCCGCCTTGCTGCCGGCTTATCGGGGCCGTGCCCATCTCAATTGGGTAATTATTAAAGGCGAGACGCAAACCGGTGTGACCCTGCACCGCATGATTAAACGTCCTGATGCCGGCCCGATTCTGGCGCAGAAGGCCGTTGAAATTCATCCACAGGACAATGCCCTGGCACTGCATACCCGACTGGTTGCGACCACGGCGCAAATGCTACCGACCTGGCTTGATGCGCTGGTGGCGGGCGAGCTTACCGAAACCCCTCAGGACGAGCGTGCAGCAAGCTGTTTTGGCAGCCGTAAGCCGGAAGATGGCCAAATTCACTGGCAGGCGCCCGCCCGCGATATCCATAACCTTGTTCGGGCGCTGGCGTTTCCCTGGCCCGGCGCTTTTACATTGGCAGACTCACAGCGATTCACCGTCTGGCAAACCCGCGTTATTGATGCGCGTAAAGCCAGCCAGCCGGGTGAAGTTGTTTCAGTTACACCGCTGGTTATTGGCTGTGGGCAGGGACAACTTGAAATTCTGCAGGGGCAGTCTGCGGGCGGCGAATCTGTCACGGGCACGACGCTGGCAGGCCAGCTCGGGCTGATTGTCGGGCAGCATCTGGCGCGCTGAGGGCGGCAGATGCATCCTTACCCAGTAAGCGCGTCAGCCAAGCGCCATACCTGAAAGATAGCCGACTGATGCAGACAGCGTCATCGCCAGCAGGCTCCAGAAGCAAATGCGCGTGACGCTTTTCCTGACCGGCGCATCACCGGCTTTGGCCGCCGTTGCGCCCAGAAGCGTCAATGCCAGGAGCGCCGAGACCGCAATGGCGGGCAAGGCGAAGGGGCCGGTGATCAGCATGGCAACGGCGAAGGGTAAAATACTGCCTGAGGCAAAACTGACCGCAGAAAACAGAGCGGCCTGAAGGGGTTTGGCACTGCTGAAATCGGTGATGCCCAGCTCATCTCTGGCATGAGCGGCTAAGGCATCATGGGCCATCAACTGTTCTGCGACCTGACGAGCCAGCTCGGGCGACAGGCCACGCGCCCTGTATATGGCTGACAGCTCCACCGTTTCAGCCGCAAAATCGGCCTCGAGTTCAGCTTTCTCCTGCCGCAGAGAAGCTTTTTCAGTATCTGACTGCGAGGACACCGAGACGTATTCTCCCGTCGCCATCGACATTGCGCCTCCAACAATACCTGCCAGCCCGGCGAGCAAAACATTGTGATGACTGCTGCTGGCAGAAACGACGCCGGCCAGCAGGCTGGCGGTCGAAACGATGCCATCATTCGCGCCCAATACGGCAGCCCGTAGCCATCCGGCGTGTTCAATTTTATGCGATTCACTATGTAGCATCGGGTCTTCCAGTGATAAGCGATTCGTTTAATCAGGAGGGCGACAGCCTGCATGCGTGCCCTGTGCTATTTTTCATAGCGGGATAGCAGGATATGAAGCACGCCCATCGCGCCATGGCTGTAAAAATAAATCTCTACAAAGGTGGTCAGGAATTTATGCCAGTGCAATACCCTACGCGTCAAATCAGGCGTGGCGAGCGACGTACTGTTAAATAAAAACCATAGCCCACCAGAACAGGCGACGGCGATCAACGCGATAACCCCCAGGCCCTGCACCGTCGCGGCTATGCCACCGCCATGTGCCTGTGGGAGTTTCAGGCCGGTCAGCTGTACGACATCGTTTCGAATACCCCGAAAATCCAGCGTGAGCCAGGCGAAGTACCAGCGAAAACCTCGCTGAACCAGCATCCAGATGAGCATGATAACGCCCGCAGCGATCAGCAACAGTCCTGAGAGAATATGTAGCCAGGTTATCAGCGTCTCCAGGCTGTGCTCGCCGAGCGCTTCACGTGCGGTGAAATTGGAATTGATGATCTGCGAAAGGATCAGCACGGCGACCAAAAGATGAAGCCGTCGAAAAAAGGGTGCATCGTGATGGGGAAGCCACTGACCATAAGATACTTTCATAGCGTTGCCAAAAAGAAGAGGGACGGAACGCTATATTTCCATGACTAGATTAGGCTTACCTTAAGCACCGGGTGGGCCGGGACTCTGCGGGATGGGAGGGCATGATCGCTTCAAACCGCCCGGCAAAGGATTTTGATCATAAAAGCAAAACGCACCGGGAGAAAGCAACCGGTGCGTCAGAAAAGCGGTGTAGTCAGGCGTCAGTTAGCGCGCCAGAGCACCCTGAGGTTTTTTGCTGATCAGGCGATCGATACTGTACGCACCCGGACCTACCAGACCTAACACCAGGAAACCGCCAGCGATAGACAGGTTCTTCATGAACATCAGCTGGTTCACGCCCTCGGCGAAGTTACTGTGAAACAGAAACGCGGTCAGAATCGTAAAGCCAGCGGTAAACAGCGCGGTAAAACGGGTCAGGAAGCCAAACATGATGGCCAGGCCGCCGCCAAATTCCAGCAGAATAACCAGCGGCAGCATGAAGCCGGGCACGCCCATGGCTTCCATATAGTGCTGAGTGCCAGCGTAACCGGTGATTTTGCCCCAGCCTGCAGTAATAAACAGGATAGTCATCAGGATACGGGCGGCTAACAAACCACTGTCTTCGAATTTTTTCATCATCTACTCCAACGCTAAAAGTTTGCAAGGCAGCGATGCCCGCGGTGAATATTCCCGTTAACTGCATGGTTGCAATTGGCCGGGCTGATAGCTGGAGATGATAGTCGCGAGAAGTGACAGTTGTAAGCGATATAAACTGTCGATGTTATTCAGTAAAACTGAAAAAAGAAAAAGCCAGTCGCACTGGACTGGCTTTGGGGGATTCAACGCGGGGGAAGGGCTGATTTAACCATGCGCCAGGTACTCCACAGGCCAAAGCCCCGTTTCGCCCAGCGTAGCAGGCGATTAGGACTGCGAATGGAATAGATAGCTAATGCACTACTGCCAATGGCCAGATAGCGTTTCAGACTCAAAAACGTAAACCAGCCACGATCGTAGGGCGCGGTGATCTCCAGCCAGCTACGCCGCGCGGCACTCATGTCCAGACGCTGCTGCTGAACCTGTTTTAGCAGTTCATCGATACGCGCTTCACGCTCGCGGCGGCTCATTACCGGTTATCCTCAAGCAGATCACGATCGTTCGCCAGTTCCTTGCGCGTGTGGCGCAGCAGGGTTGACTGACGTGATTTACGCAGTGTCCATAGCCCAAAGATCAACGCCAGCAAGAACAGCACGCCAGTGGTGATGGCAATAGCCATTAAACGGTACTGCGCATCAACTGCCCAGATAATCAGCACCATCAGGCTCATCAGGCCAAAAGCCGTGAAGAGCATGGTCAGGCCAAGCATCAACAGCATCTGGATGATATTGGCCTTCTCTTCTTCCAGCTCTACCACTGCAAGACGAACGCGTGTTTCGACCATACCAACCAGCGTGGTGACGATACGCTGACCAATATTGATGACCCCTTTGGCCGGTCCGTGGTTCTGCTGTGAATCCGTCATGATTAACGACGCGAGATCAGCATACCGATGGCAACGCCGATGGCGGCACCGATACCCACGCCATGCCATGGATTATCACGCACATAACCATCTGCTTTCTGCGCCGCTTCGCGCGTAGTCGCCGCCAGGCGCTCACCCGATTCACCTAAACGCTCACGAGAGCTGTCCAGCGCAACGCGCGCTTTGTGACGGAGCTTATCCAGTTCACCTTTAGACTTTTCAGTCCCGCTGCTCAGGACTTCTTCCAGCGTATCCGCCAGGTTTTTCAATTCAGCACGCAAATATTCCGATGATGTGTCTTTAGACATAAAATACTCCTTTAACATCAGTAGATTGAATCCGATTAATAGGGCTCCGCCTGTAACTTCTTAAGCTCCTGGCGTGCTTCTTCCAGCTTGCGTTCGCGTTTTGCAATCTTGTCCTTGTCATGACCTTCGTCGCGCTCTTCCTTGAGTTCGCGCTCACGCTCAGCCACTTTCTCTTTCTGAGCGTTGATTTTTTCCAGATGCGAGGCTTTAAGCTTTTTATCAGTACATCCCGCGCGCACCTCGGTAAGGGCGCGCTCCAGACCGTTCACACGGCGCTGATTGTTGTGCTTCTGAGCCATCTCGATTTCACGCTGAATGTCCTGCTCTTTTTGCTGACACAGCGACTGTGCCGCCATCAGGGAGCCTGAAAGAGAAAACAGCGTGATTCCCAGTAGTAACGTATGTTTCATTCGGCTTTGTACCTTCCATTGTTGCCTGACTTAATTCAGCGCACTGCAAGAACCCTCCGCAGTGCGCTGATAACCCGCCTTAGTTTAAGCATAGACATCAGGTGGAAAAAGTCCAAAGATCACCGATATACAGAGAAACGCTTAGCACAGCCTGAAAGTGCGCTAAGCGTTTAAGAAGGGCGACGAATTAAGCAAGTGAAAGGTGAGCCGCCTGGTCGTGTTGCGCGACGATAAACCCGTCCGGCAGCAATCGACGCAGAACTTTCTGCGCGGCGAGGCTTTGCTCTTCGTTGTCAAAATGAATAATCAACGCATCCCCTGAGGGCGTGATGCTTTTGATTCGAATACCCTGGGCGCTCAGCTGCTGATAGAGATAGAAGCCATCGGGCATCGGCGCACCCGCGTGCGAAACGCGAATCTGCACCACGTTTTCATGGCGCATCAGGCTGGGCATCATGCTGATCGCTACCAGCGCAAATGCTCCGCCAATTAACCAGGGAAGCCAGCGTTTAGGAAAAGCGTGTAAAGGTTTCATGAGCCCTCACCACGCTGGTTCGCGCGGCGTTTACGCCACAGCACAATCAGCGAGCCCACCAGCCCAATCACCAGCAACACCAGCGGCAGCATCATCAGGAAAAACATCAGTTCATCTTCGTAGCGGCGGAAGATCGGCGTTTTGCCTAAGGCAAAGCCCAGAACCGTGAGGATGACGACCCACAGAAAGCCACTCATCCAGTTAAAAAACTGGAAACGAGCGTTGCTTAAACCGGAAAGGCCCGCAATTGTAGGCAGCAGCGTACGCACGAAAGCAATGAAACGGCCAATGAGCAGTGCCGATAAGCCGTGACGGTGAAACAGATTATGTGCACGCTGATGATAGCGGGCAGGAAGGTGTGATAGCCAGTTTTGCACCGTCGGCGTGTTCCCCAGCCAGCGGCCCTGAATATAGCTCACCCAGCAACCCAGGCTGGCGCCGGTGGTGAGGACCAGAATGGTCAGCGGAAAACTCATGGTTCCTTTGGCAATCAGCACGCCCACCAGAATCAGCAGGCTGTCACCGGGCAGGAAAGCGGCAGGCAATAAGCCGTTTTCCAGAAAAAGGATCATGAATAAGACGCCGTAAATTGCCCACACCAGTGTTGGATCGGAAAGCGTTTCATAATCCTGTTGCCACAAGGCATGCAGCAGCGCTTGCAAAATTTCCATCAATCATTCCCGAACATCATCGTTGAACATGTCCCACAGGGACCTCAGCGCAGACTGACATTTTTTATCGATTCTGAGAGCGTAGTCTGAGCAAGCGTTTCTGGATCCTTCCAGAACTGATTGTTAAATCAGCGATTTGATAAGCCCTTATCGCAAAAGGTAAGAAAAGGATGATAACTGTAACAAAAATCAAGCTTCGGAGACAGAACTACTCCTAAACGAACAGGAGTTTTACCCTCTGTATCTCGATGTAAAAAGGAGTTTTACATGTCCTGACACTATTGCAGATTAACTGACTGTTTTTCAGTCAAATTAACGCTGAATCGTATCTGCATCCGGAAGGACAACTGGATTTTCACTGAACATGTAGCGGTCAACATTGAACTCAAAATCGTCGGCGGTGGCGTTAAATAACATCTGCTTAGTATTTTCGAGATGTTGCCACATTGCCAGCTTACTGGCGGCGGGATCTTTGCGGATTAATGCTTTAAGAATCTGATCGTGATCGTCGCACCAGCTTACGATACTGCGCTGATCGATATGCTCATGCAGCTTAAGCCAGTAAGGGTTGTGTAAACGGTGCAGCCACATCTTCTCGACAATCGCGGCCAGGGCGCTGTTTTGCGTCGACTGAGCAATACGAACGTGAAACCTCATATCCCATTCAGAGTCCCTGAAATGGTCCTCCTGTCGCGCTTTCTCCTGAATCGCCATTAAATCGACAATATCCTGACGTGTCACCTGGGTTGCCGCGAACTCGGCAACGTTACTTTCAATAAGCTGGCGCGCCTGCAACAGTTCAAACGGGCCAAAGGCGGCAAACTCTAGCTGGCTGCTGCTTTCGGTGACCCGGTTTTGCTGCTGGCTGGAAATCACGTGAATGCCCGAGCCTTTACGCACCTCAACGTAGCCTTCAACCTCCAGCATGATGATGGCTTCGCGCACCACCGTGCGGCTGACTTCCATTTCTTCAGCGATCAGGCGCTCTGCGGGCAGTTTCTCTCCCACCTGGTAAACCCCGTTTTCAATGCGGCGTTTTAACTCGCTGGCCAGCTGTTGATAAAGTCGACGAGATTCAGTGAGGTCCATGAGGCAATCCAAAGTAACGAGCAGATAAGTTGTTATACCACTTTGCGGCAAGAGAAGAAAAGGGCTGGCACGGGCCAGCCCTCAGGATCAGCTACGTATCGGCGCAGCCTGAGAAGGGGAAGGGGCGGTCTGCAGTTCAGAAATGGGTTTGTTTTTTAACACTGTCCAGATCACCACGGCACCGAGCAAGTCGAACACGGCCAGGGCGGCAAACAGTGGGCTAAAGCCTAATGTATCGGCCAACGCACCGACGACCAGCGCAAACAGGGTGCTGGCTGTCCAGGCCGCCATCCCGGTCAGGCCGTTCGCCGTGGCAACTTCGTTACGACCAAACACATCGGAAGACAGGGTAATCAACGCACCAGACAGCGCCTGGTGGGCAAAGCCGCCGACGCACAGCAGCGCGATAGCAATATAAGGGCTGGTAAATAAACCAATGGTGCCCGGGCCGATCATTAAGATCGCGCCCATGGTGACCACCATCTTACGTGACACAATCAGGTTGACCCCAAACCAGCGCTGAAACAGCGGGGGCAAGTAACCGCCCAGGATACAACCAAAGTCGGCAAACAGCATGGGCATCCAGGCGAACAGCGCGATCTCTTTAAGATTAAAGCCGTAAACTTTAAACATAAACAGCGGAATCCAGGCGTTGAACGTTCCCCATGCCGGTTCAGCCAGAAAGCGTGGCAGGGCGATGCCCCAGAACTGGCGATTGCGCAGGATCTGCAGGGCCGACATTTTGGTGGTGTTGCCGGTTTGATGCTGCAGCTCCTGACCCGAAATAATGTAGTGGCGCTCTTCGTCACTCAGCTTTTTCTGCTGCTTGGGATGCTTATAAAACACCAGCCAGCATAGCGCCCAAATCATGCTCAGTACGCCCGCGATAATAAAGGCCATCTGCCAGCTGTGCGCAACAATCGCCCAGACCACCAGGGGAGGTGCCAGCATCGCGCCGATTGAGGAGCCGACGTTGAAATAGCCCACCGCTACCGAGCGTTCTTTCGCCGGAAACCATTCGCTACTGGCTTTTAGCCCGGCAGGGATCATCGCGGCTTCTGCGGCACCCACTGCGCCGCGCGCCAGGGCCAGACCGCCCCAGCTTCCCGCCAGCGCCGTCGCGGCGCAGAAGATCGCCCACAGCACAGCAAACACCGCGTAGCCCACTTTGGTGCCCAGTAAGTCAAGAACGTAACCTGCGACAGGCTGCATGACGGTGTAGCAGGCAGAGTATGCCGCCACAATATAGGAGTATTGCTGGGTGGTGATATGCAGTTCGGTTTGTAGCGTCGGGGCTGCCACGGCAATCGTGTTACGCGTCAGATAGCCGAGTACCGTACCCAGGGTAACCAGGCCAATCATATACCAGCGTAATCCTTTGATCTTACGCATTCTGTACCTCTTCCAGTTGTTTGCGCGGTCTTACCGCTGTTGTTATCTGGAGCGGGACATCTCGTGATACAGCTCTGCTCACGCCCGCCGGCCCTGCACCAGCGACCGTTATCTGCCTTGCCTTGTGTAAGAAAGTTGTTACCTTGCGGTAAAGCGAGAGCCTAACTTGTTATACAACTTTAAAAGTTGAAAGCCATCACAAAAACCCGCAATAGCTTGTGGGATACTGCAAACAGACGAGAACACAGCCAGTTAGCGCGCTGCGGGCGACAATAAGGTCCATATGGGATGTGATCATCTTGCTTAAATGTGACCTGAGTCGTAAAAAAACCTGCAGTCAGCCAAAATTGGTATGATAACTTTGAGCCATTCAGGGATCATCCCATAAGGAAGCTTTTTATGTCGCGTTTCATGACCGAGGATTTTTTGCTGGACACTGAGTTCGCCCGTCGTCTCTATCACGACTACGCCAAAGACCAGCCTGTCTACGATTATCACTGCCATTTACCGCCGCAGCAGATTGCTGAAAACTATCGTTTTGCCAACCTTTACGATATCTGGCTGAAAGGCGATCACTATAAGTGGCGGGCGATGCGGGCTAACGGTGTGGCAGAGGCGCTGTGCACCGGCGACGCCAGCGATCGGGATAAATTCAATGCCTGGGCGCGCACCGTGCCGCAAACCATTGGCAATCCGCTTTACCACTGGACGCATCTGGAGCTGCGCCGTCCCTTCGGCATTACCGGCGTGCTGCTGTCCGAAAAAACGGCTGATGAGATCTGGCAGCGTTGCAATGATTTACTGGCGCAGGACGATTTCACCGCGCGCGGCATCATGCAGCAGATGAACGTTAAGATGGTCGGGACCACCGACGATCCGCTGGACGATCTGACGCATCACCGCGTACTGGCTGAAGACAACAGCTTCAAGGTGAAGGTGTTGCCAAGCTGGCGTCCGGATAAAGCCTTTAATATCGAAGCCGACACCTTCCTGCCGTGGATTGAAAAACTGGAAAGCCTGACCGATATCAGCGTGCAGCGCTTTGATGATTTACGTCAGGCGCTGAGCAAACGTCTGGATCACTTTGCGGCACACGGCTGCAAGATTTCCGACCATGCGCTGGACGTCGTATGTTATGCCGATGCGGATGAAACCACGCTGGACAGCATTCTGGCGCATCGTCGCGGAGGCGCTAAGCCGGATGCCCAGGCTATCGCCCAGTTTAAAACGGCGGTGCTGGTATGGCTCGGGGGGGAATATGCTCGTCGTGGATGGGTGCAGCAGTACCATATTGGCGCGCTGCGCAATACCAACCAACGCCAGTTCCAACTTCTGGGCGCAGATGTGGGCTTTGACTCCATCAACGATCAGCCCGTCGCCGAGCCGCTGGCCCGCTTACTCGGTGCGCAAAACCTCAATAACGCCTTGCCTAAAACCGTCCTCTATTGTCTGAATCCGCGGGATAATGAAGTGCTGGCGACCATGGCCGGAAATTTCCAGGGCGAAGGCCAGGCCGGGAAAATGCAGTTTGGTTCCGCCTGGTGGTTTAACGATCAACTGGATGGCATGCAGCGCCAGATGACGCAGCTGGCGCAAATTGGCCTGCTGAGCCGCTTCGTCGGGATGTTAACCGACAGCCGCAGCTTCCTTTCTTATACCCGTCATGAATATTTCCGTCGTCTGCTGTGCCAGATGATTGGCCGCTGGGTCGAACAGGGCGAAGCGCCTGCAGATGAAGCGCTGTTGGGCCAGATGGTACAAAACATTTGCTTCAACAATGCCCGTGACTATTTTGGCATTGAGCTGGGAGCCTGACCATGAAGCGGCTAAACCGCCACGACTTTCCCGGCGCGGTCTACCACGATCGCGTGATTCAGTTCGGTGAAGGTAACTTTCTGCGTGCCTTTATCGACTGGCAACTTGACTGGCTCAATGAACATCAGGGCACAGACGCCGGTGTGGTGGTGGTCAGGCCGCGTAATCGCGACGTCAGCGACAATCTGAATCAGCAGGACGGTCTGTATACCACGCTGATCCGCGGGCTGAACGCGCAAGGCGAACAGGTGAGCGAAAGCCGCCTGATCCGCAGCCTTAACCGTGAGATTCAGCCTTACCAGCAGTTTGACGATTTTATGGCGCTGGCACGTCAGCCTGCTATGCGGTTCGTTTTCTCCAATACCACCGAAGCCGGCATCGCGTTTACCGAAACGGATCGCTTGGACGATCGGCCTGCATCCAGCTTTCCGGGCAAGCTGACGCAACTGCTGTGGGCGCGTTACCAGCATTTCGACGGTGATAAAGAGAAAGGCTGGCTCATCGTGCCCTGTGAGCTGGTCGATCACAATGGCGATATGCTGCGTGAACATGTGCTGCGCTATGCCGATCTCTGGCAACTGCCCAGGGAATTTCAACGCTGGGTTGATACGCGTTGCGCATTCTATAACACGCTGGTGGATCGCATTGTAACCGGCTTCCCGTCCGAGAGCGCCACGCTTGAAACCCAACTGGGCTATCAGGACCGTTTTCTGGTGGCCGGTGAAGTTTATTATCAATTTGTTCTTCAGGGGCCAGCTGCGCTGTTTGACGAACTGAAGCTGGCCGCACTGGCGCCGCATGTCCGCCACGTTGACGATATTGCCCCGTACAAAGCGCAAAAAGTCGCGATTCTGAACGGCGCTCACACGGCCATGGTGCCGGTTGCGTATCTGGCGGGGCTGGAGAGCGTAGGAGAGGCGATGGACGATGAGCAAATCTCGGCGTACGTGGATGCGCTGCTGCGCAAAGAGATTATTCCCACGCTGGATTTGCCCGCTGATGAGCTTAACGCTTTTGCCGATGCGGTACTGCGTCGCTTCCGCAATCCGTTTATTCGCCATGCACTGCTTTCCATCGCCCTGAACGGCATGACCAAGTTCCGTACGCGCTTGCTACAACCTTTGCTGATGTCGCATGCGAAAACAGGGCAGTGGCCACAGCACCTGACGTTTGCGCTGGCAGCCCTGATTGCGTTTTATCGCGGAGAATCGGCGGATAAAAGCTGGCCTCTGCAGGATGAGCCGCACTGGCTGGAACGCTACTCAGAGGGCTGGGCCGCCGTGGCAGCAGAGCAGATCTCTCCTTTAGCGTTGGTCAGTCGCGTATTAAGTGATGCCGAGCACTGGGGACAAGATTTAACACAGCAACCCGGCCTGGCCGAAACTGTCAGCCAGCACCTGCAACGCATCCTCGCGCACGGTATGCGTGACGCGCTGAGCCAACGGAGATAACCATGCAAGACGCCATAAAAATTCATCCGCAGGACAATGTTGCCGTGGCGTTGCATGATATGGAAGCCAACACCACGATTGAACTCGCCGCCCAGCCCGTCACGCTGCTTCAGGACGTGGGACGGGGGCACAAGTTTGCCTTGCGCGCCATCGGCAAGGACGAGTTGATCATAAAATATGGGTTGCCGATTGCGCATGCGACTCAGGTCGTTGGCGCAGGAGAGCTGATTCATTCCCACAATGCCCGCACCAATCTTAGCGACCTGGATCACTATGAATATCAGCCCGACCAGATTGCGTCAGCCACCCAGCCGGGCGACCGTGAGGTACAACTTTACCGTCGTGCCAATGGTGAGGTCGGCATTCGCAACGAGCTGTGGATCTTACCCACCGTCGGCTGCGTGAATGGCATTGCGCGACAGATTTTACAGCGCTTTCTGAAGGAGACGCAGGATGCCGCCGGTACAGACGGCGCTTTTCTGTTTAGTCACACCTTTGGCTGTTCGCAGCTGGGCCAGGATCATGACAACACCCGCACCATGCTACAAAACATGGTGCGCCATCCCAATGCCGGCGCGGTGTTGGTCATCGGCCTGGGCTGCGAGAATAACCAGGTGGATGTGTTTCGTGAAACCCTGGGCGCGTTTGAAAGCGATCGCGTTGAGTTTATGGTGTGCCAGCAGCACGACGATGAAGTGGAAGCCGGACTGGAACGGCTGCACGCACTCTATGAAAAAATGCGTCACGATCGCCGCTCGTCCGGCAAACTCAGCGAGCTCAAGTTCGGTCTGGAATGTGGCGGTTCCGATGGCTTCTCAGGCATTACGGCGAATCCGCTGCTGGGGCGCTTCTCCGATCAGATGATCGCCAACGGCGGTACCACGGTACTGACGGAAGTGCCGGAGATGTTTGGGGCCGAACGGATTCTGATGGGCCGTTGCCGGGATCGGGCTACCTTCGACAAAACCGTGTCGATGATTAACGACTTCAAACAGTACTTTATCGATCATCATCAGCCCATCTATGAAAACCCGTCACCGGGTAATAAAGCAGGCGGTATTACCACGCTGGAAGAGAAGTCACTCGGCTGTACACAAAAGGCGGGGCAAAGTCAGGTGGTGGACGTGCTCAAGTATGGTGAACGTCTGACAACGCCGGGCCTTAACTTGCTCAGCGCGCCGGGGAACGATGCGGTGGCGACCAGTGCGCTGGCCGGTGCGGGCTGCCATATGGTGCTGTTCAGCACCGGGCGCGGCACGCCGTACGGCGGATTTGTCCCTACGGTCAAGCTGGCCACCAACACGCCGCTGGCCGAAAAGAAACCGCACTGGATTGATTTCAACGCCGGAAGGCTGGTCGAAGGCATGAGCATGGACGCGCTGTTAGCCGACTTTGTTGACACCATCGTGGCGATTGCCAACGGGCAATTAACCAACAATGAAAAGAATGATTTCCGTGAGCTGGCTATTTTTAAAAGCGGCGTGACGCTGTAAACGCAAGGGCGGCATGGCTGCCGCCCTTTTTCACTGTGTTTCCTTACCCTGTCGTTAAGGCTTAGTCAGCTTCTTCTTGTCGTTCTTGTGATTCACCCAGGCGTTGATCATCAGGGTTGAGGCAAGAATCGCGCCCACGACGCCCAGCGATATCGCCACCGGGATATGGTAAATATCGACAATCAGCATCTTGATACCGATAAACACCAACACGACAGCCAGGCCGTATTTCAGCATTGAGAAGCGTTCCGCGACGTTAGACAGCAGGAAGTACATGGCGCGCAGGCCCAGAATCGCAAACAGGTTTGAGGTCAGAACGATAAAGGGATCGGTGGTGACGGCAAAGATGGCCGGGATACTGTCGACGGCAAAGATCACATCACTTAATTCGACCATGATCAGCACCAGCAGCAGCGGTGTCGCAAACAGTACGCCGTTTTTACGGGTAAAGAATTTCTCCCCTTCCAGCGTGTCGGTCATGCGCAGGTGTTTACGCAACCAGCGCACCACCGGTTTGTCGCCCACCGCCGCATCATCCTCTTTCGCCATCGCCATTTTGATACCGGTAAACAGCAGGAAGGCACCGAAGATATACAGGATCCAGCTAAACTGCGTGACCAGCCAGCTACCCGCGAAGATCATGATGGTACGCAGCACGATAGCGCCCAGTACACCGTAGATCAGCACACGACGTTGCAGGTTGGCAGGAACAGAGAAGTAGCTGAACAGCATCAGCCAGACGAAAACGTTATCGACCGCGAGGGATTTTTCCAGCACGTAGCCGGTCAGGAAAGCCAGCGTCTGACTGGTTGCGACTTCGCGTCCGGCGGTGCCGTCCAGATACCACCAAAATGCAGCACTGAACAGGAGCGAGACGGAAACCCAAATCAGCGACCAGACCGCAGCCTGTTTAAAGGACATGGTTTGCGAACCGCGACGACCCTGTAAGAACAGGTCAATCGCCAGCATGATAACTACTACAACCGCAAAACTGCCCCAGAGGAGTGGCGTACCTACAGTTTGCATAATCGTATCCTGTCTGAAAAATAAAAAAACGGCTGAAGTCAGAAGACGTCAGCCGCTTATTCAGTGTAAGCAAACCTCGCCTTCCGGCAAGGTCTCACTTACAACTCAGGAATTGATTCTGGGTTGCCTGATGACCGGATGCGTGCGCAACGTAGTGACGATCAATCAGCTTACAAGTTACTCCCCTTTGCAAGCGGGTAAGTTACGTGGCTGGCGCTCAGGAATCAATCATTGCCAGTCATATTTTGAAATATTTACATTCAGGATGCATCGGCCGGAAAAACGACGCCCGTCTGACGTCGGATCTCGGTGAGTAATCCGGCCACGCAACGGGAAACCACCAGCGCCGGATGGCTGACGTGGCGCTGTTCAACCAGCCGCACAAAGGTCTCTGCTTCATACAACATGCTGTTGATATGCTGCGGCTGGGTTAACGCCTGTTTATCCCCTTCACGCGGGATAAAGGTCACTGACTGGCACTCAGCGATGCGGTTTATCACCAGCGATCCCGCCTCACCCTGAATTTCACTGGCCAGCACGGAGTCACTGACCTTGGAGTGCACAATCGTGACATCAAACTCACCATAATTGAGGATCACCGTGCCGTGCGCATCGACGCCGCTTTCCAGCAGGGTGGCGGAGGCGTTAACCTGCTGCGGCTCGCCCCATAGCGTGACGGCCAGCGCCAGGCAATAGTAACCGATATCCATGATGGAGCCGTTGGACCAGCGGGGATCGAAAGTATTAGGCCGCTCGCCATTCAGGTAACGCGGATAACGAGAGGAATACTGGCAATAGTTCAGCAGCACCTTGCGCAGTGTGCCAGTCTTTGCCAGCCCCTGTTGCAGTTGAATAAAGTTCGGTAAGCTGGCGGTTTTAAAGGCTTCAAACAGCACGACCTGATGCCGGAAGGCGCAGGCGATCATCGCCTCAGCTTCCTGTAGATTCGAGGCCAGCGGCTTTTCGCAAATCACGTGTTTACCCTGCGACATAAACAGCATGGCCTGCTGACAGTGCAGGGCGTTGGGGCTGGCGATATACACGGCATCGATTTCAGGATGGGCGGCCATGGCCTCCAGCGACGTAAAAAGCTGGTCGCAGGGATAATCATGACGGAATGCCTCTGCCTGCTGCAGAGTGCGCGAATAGACGGCACAGAGCGTCATCTTGCCGGTTTCATGTGCCGCTTCAATAAACTGACGCGTAATCCAGTTGGTTCCCACAATGGCAAAGCGAATCACGGTTAGCCTCCTGCACAGATAAAAACGCAGAGTAGCATCTGAAACCGGGCAGGCAACGCCAGACGTTGATCCTGAGATCTCCATTCCAATAATATGTCTCGATAACGCACGTTAAGCACAAGACGGGGAGCGCAGGTGAAAGGAAGTAAACATGCACTAAACTGGACCACATTGCTTATCGCCATCCCGGTTGGCTGTGCGGCGTCGTTAGTTACCTTGTTATTTCGTGAAACGATCGAGTTTATCAATCAGTTGCTGTTTGGCCGCAGCAACGACATTACCGAATCTCTGCATCTCTGGCCCTGGATATTCTGGCCGGTTCTGGTCGGTGTCGGCGGGCTGCTGGCGGGATTCTTCCTGCGCTATGCGGTGGCAATCGAGCAGCAGCAAACCGTAAAAACAGATTATCTGGAAGTCATCAACGCGCGCCTTGATGTCGTGCCCACCAAAACCTCGCTATTCCGGGCACTGTCGTCGATAGCCAGTATTGGCAGCGGCGCGTCAATCGGTAAAGAAGGCCCAATGGTTCAGCTTGCCGCCCTGTGCGGCAGCATCATTGGGCGCGTGTTGCCCGGCGCGTTGCAGTTAAAAAACAGTGACGTCGTCGCCATGGCCGCCGCCGCGGGTCTTTCGTCGGTTTATCATGCGCCGCTGGCGTCGGCTATCTTTGTGGCGGAAATTGCTTTTGGCATGTCGGCTTTACAACGGCTGATTCCGCTGGTGGTGTCGTCCGCTGTGGCGGTTATGACCATGTGGACGTTAGGCTTTCGTAATGCGCTGTATCCGCTGGCCGATGTCAGCTTCACGATGGATAGTTACAGCCTGCTGATTACCATCCTGATCGGTTTACTGTCTGGTCTGGCTGGCTTACTCCTTATTCGGCTGATTGCGCGCGCTAAAACGCTGTTCAGTCGGGTCAAGTCCTTGCCGTTGCGCCTTGGGGCAGGGGGATTTGCCGTGGGCCTGCTGGCGCTGATTTCAACCGATATCCTCGGGAATGGTTACGAGGTGATTGTGAAGGTGATGGCGGGTCATTATCTGCTGTCCGGGTTACTGCTGCTACTGGTGTTAAAAACCCTGGCGACCACTCTTTCCGTGGGGTCCAATGCGGTGGGCGGGCTGTTTACGCCGTCCCTGCTCATTGGCGCGCTGCTGGGCATGGTCATTGCACTCGGCGGCGTGGCGCTGCATCTTCCGCTAGATAACGTTTTGCTGTTCGCCGCCGTAGGCATGGCGGCGGTGCTGGCTGCCGTGAGTCAGGCTCCCCTGATGGCGATGCTGATGGTGCTGGAAATGACGCTCAACAGTAGCTTGCTGTTCCCGGTCATGATCGCTTCCGTGCTGGCGACAATGGTGGTTTATCGCCTGCAAATGGCAAGTACCTATCCGGTCGTGACTCACCACTTCAACCGCTCTGAAGCCAAATATGACTTCGATAATATGCGCATCAGCGAGCTGATTATTCCGGGCGCGGCGCTCCAGCCTGAAGCGTCGGTGGGCGAAGCGCTGGCGGTGAGTTCGCTTAAGCGCGAACGCTATGTTTATGTGATCAACGCGGAAGGTGCATTCCTGGGCGTTGTCTCGATTCATGAGATATCGCGCAGGGTGCTGGCACAGGAGATTAATCTGGACTCGCCGGTGCAGTGCGTGATGGATCAGGATTTCCCGGTCGCCTATCAGAATCAAAGCCTACGGGAAGGGTGGGAAGCCTTTGCGGCCGTGACGCTGGAACGCTTGCCGGTGCTGAATAACCCGCAGGAGCGCCGTTTCCTGGGGGCGCTCACCAAAACCAGCCTGATTCAGCAAGCGCAGCAGTTTCTCTAAGCTGCGTTGCCCCGCATCGCCTGTTCCGTCATCCACAGGCGCGCATCGAATTCGAGCTGGTGGTAGTCCGGCTCCATATGGCAGCACAGCTGATAGAATGCCTTGTCGTGGTTTTTCTCTTTCAGGTGTGCCAGCTCATGCACCACGATCATGCGTAAAAAGGGTTCGGGCGCCTGGCGGAAAAACGTCGAAATACGGATCTCGGCTTTGGCTTTCAGGTTGCCGCCCTGCACGCGGGAGATGGCGGTGTGCAAACCCAGCGCATGCTTCATCACCTTAATCTTGTTGTCCCATACCACCTTATTGATCGGCGGAGCATTTCGCATGTAGCGGTTTTTCAGCGCCAGTGTGAAGTCGTACAGCGCCTTATCACTCACTCTGTCATGCATATCAGGATAGCGCTGTTGAAGCACCGGGCCTAAACGCTGGCGATCGATAAGGGTCTGCACCTGCTCAAGGATGGACTCAGGATAACCCTGAAGATAGATAAGTGAGGACATTAGAGATTCCCGGCGAAAGACAGTATACTGCGCCCCCTTTTTGGGGCGAAAATCAACCAAAGTGTACCACGCCGGAGAATTCATGAGCCAACTTGAACTGAACGATCGCGCACTAACCCTGCATCGTTTCCCGCAGATGCGTGACGAGAGTCCGTTACAAGCCTGGGATGCCGCTGATGAATATCTGTTGCAGCAAAGCCTGCCATCGGGTCCGGCGTTGATTTTTAACGACAGTTTCGGGGCGTTAACCTGCGCGCTGCATTCGCGTCCGGTGTGGCATATTAGTGATTCCTGGCTGAGCCAGCAGGCAACGCGCCAGAACCTGCGCCTGAATGCGCTGGATGACAGCGACGTCCATTTCCTCGACAGCCTCTCTGACTTACCGGCGGCGCCCGCACTGGTGTTGATTAAAGTTCCTAAAACGCTGGCCCTGCTGGAGCAGCAACTGCGTGCGGTGCGTCAGGTGATTACCCCGGAAACCGTAGTGCTGGCGGCGGGGCGTGCGAAAGAGATTCATACCTCCACGCTGCAACTGTTTGAACAGATCATTGGTGAAACCAAAACCTCGCTGGCCGTAAAAAAAGCGCGGGTGATATATAGTCAGTTCACCCAACCCGCGCTGCGTGAAAAAGCGCCAACGCAGGTCTGGCCGCTGGACGGAACGCCTTACCAGATTCACAACCATGCCAACGTGTTTTCCCGATCTTCTCTGGATATCGGTGCGCGCTTGTTCATGCAGCATCTGCCGGAAAATATTGAGGGCGAAATCGTCGATCTGGGCTGTGGCAATGGCGTTATCGGGCTGATGGCGCTGGCGCAGAATCCTGAGGCAGAGGTGCATTTCCTTGATGAGTCTTATATGGCAGTGGCCTCCAGCCGGTTAAACGTTGAGGTCAACCGCCCAGACGATCTGTCGCGCTGCCAGTTCCGGGTCAACAACGTGCTCAGTGGCTATCCATCCGATACCTTGCATGCCGTGCTCTGTAATCCACCCTTCCACCAGCAGCACGCGGTCACCGACCACCTGGCCTGGCAGATGTTCCGCGATGCGAAACGCTGCCTGCAATATGGTGGAGAACTGCGCATCGTTGGCAACCGCCACCTTGATTATCACCACAAGCTGAAAAAGCTGTTCGGTAACTGTACGCTGGTGGCCTCCAACAAAAAATTTGTGGTGCTGCGCGCCGTAAAAATGCGTTAACTAAAGCGTTAACGCCAGTGCGGTGGCTTGGGCGATTGCCCGACGGGCATCCAGCTCTTGCGCCACATCGGCCCCGCCAATTACCTGCACCGGTTTGCCGTTTGCCCGCAATGCCGCTTCCAGTTCGCGTTGCGGCTCCTGACCGGCGCAGATAATCACATTATCAACCGGCAGGACAAGCGGTTCGCCGTCGCGTTTGATATGTAGTCCTTCATCATCAATCGCCAGATACGTAATCCCGCCCCACATTTCAACGCCGCGTGACTGCAGGCTGCTGCGGTGGATCCAGCCGGTGGTTTTCGCCAGCGTTGCGCCGGGCTTGCCCGCCTTACGCTGAAGCAGCCAGATTTGGCGAGGGGATCGCAGCGGCGCGGGGGCGATCAGACCTCCGCGCTGCGTCAGGCTGTGATCGATGCCCCATTCACGATAAAAGTCGTCCACCGTTTCGGTCTGATGCGGTTGAGAAAGGTATTCTGCCGTATCAAACCCGATCCCGCCTGCGCCAATGATCGCCACGCGCGCGCCGACCGGCTGTTTATCCGCCAGCACATCCAGATAGCTCAGCACGCTGGGATGATCGATACCGGGAATCTCTGGCGTGCGGGGTTTAATGCCGGTTGCCAGGATAACCTCATCGACGTCAGCCAGCATAGCGGCGCTGACCCGGCAACCTGTTTTAATGACCACGCCTGCCGCAGGTAAACGATGACGAAAATAGCGCAGGGTTTCGCTGAACTCTTCTTTGCCAGGGATCTGACGGGCGATATTGAACTGCCCGCCGATGTCTGGCGCGGCATCATAAAGTGTTACCTGATGCCCCCGTTCTGCCGCCTGCAACGCAAACGCCATGCCCGCCGGTCCGGCACCGACCACGGCCAGCCGTTTAGCTGCGCGCGTCGGCGTAACGGGCATCAGGGATTCATGGCAGGCGCGGGGGTTAACCAGGCAGGAGGTCACATGACCGGCAAAAATCTGGTCCAGACAGGCCTGATTACAGGCGATACAGGTGTTGATGCTGTTGTCATCCCCCCGCTGCGCCTTGCTGACAAAGGCAGCATCGGCCAGAAAAGGTCGCGCCATCGACACCATGTCTGCACAGCCATCCTGTAATAGCTGTTCGGCCACCTGCGGGTGGTTGATACGGTTAGTCGCCACCACCGGCACCGCGACGTGCTGACGCAAACGGCGCGTGACCCAGGCAAAGGCGGCGCGGGGGACGCAGGTGGCAATGGTTGGAATTCGCGCCTCATGCCAGCCAATGCCGGTATTAAACAGCGTCACACCGCAGCGTTCCAGCTCGCTGGCCAGCTGCAGCGTCTCTTCTAACGTGCTGCCGTGGTGAATTAAATCCAGCATCGACAGCCGGAAGATAATAATAAAGCGCTCGCCAGTGGCCGCGCGTACCGCACGAGTAATTGCCAGAGCAAATTGCATGCGCCCGGTAAAATCACCGCCCCAACGATCCTGGCGCTGGTTGGTGTGCTGCACCAGAAACTGGTTAATCAGATAACCTTCGGAACCCATGATTTCCACACCATCGTAGCCCGCCTTCTGGGCGAGCCGGGCACAGTGGGCGAAATCGGCAATGGTCTGTTCAACCTCGGCATCGCTCAGTTCACGCGGAGTAAAGCGATTGATGGGGGCCTGTATCGCAGAGGGGGCAACCAGATCGCGCTGAAAGCTGTAGCGACCGGTGTGCAATATCTGCAGGGCGATTTTCCCCTCATGCTGATGCACCGCGGCGGTAATTTGTCGGTGCCAGTCGCACTGTGATTCCTCGTTCAGCACCGCGCCGTGTTCGGCGGTCACGCCCTGGGGATTCGGTGACACACCGCCTGTGACGATCAGCGCCACGCCTTCCCGTGCCCGCTCGCCGTAGAATGCCGCCAGCCTGGCCGCGCCATCTTCACGCTCTTCAAGGCCGGTATGCATTGACCCCATCAGAAAACGGTTTCTGAGCTGAGTAAAGCCCAGATCGAGCGGGGTGAATAAAGCAGGATAGTGGGAGGACAGCGCTGTCATAATCACTCACAGATAAAGTGGTCGGATGAGTTAGCTTCAACCATTTCTATGTTAAAAAAAAGTGAAATGGCATCAGGGTGTGAGAAACATCATAAAAGCGTCACTACCCGGCGCGGCAGCCCGCCCCTTAAACACGCCGCAAAAGAGCAGACTCAGTGGAATTCAGCGGCGGCGAATCCAGGAATAGCGCGAACGATAGCCGCTGCCGTGATGGGTATTGAAGCGGTAGCTGGAGCCAGACTCGGTGGCGCAGTAGGTACACAGAGGAATCAGGTCGATTTGTGCTGAAGGTATGCCTGTATTGACCAGCATCTGCTTAGCCAACTGCGGTAAATCGAACCAGATGCCTGCCTGGGTGGCAACGGCCTGGGGGCGCAGTGCGTACGGATTACGAGGCTGCTGCTCGTGATAGCGCAGCGGCAGGGGGATACCTGGCAACCGCTCAATATCTGCCAGGCGTTGCCGATCAAGCTCAAAACAGCAGGGCGCCAGCGCCGGGCCAATCGCCACGGTCAGGCTCTGGGGCGTTGCGCCGCGTTCACAGAGTTGCTCCACGGCGCGGTACAGCACCCCGGCCAGCGTGCCCTGCAGGCCGGCATGCACGGCGGCCACCTGTTTCTCTTGCCGGTCGGCAAACAATACGGGTAAACAGTCGGCCGTGTAAACGGCGACGGGGCGATGACCGGTGGCAATCACGCCATCTGCATCACAGCTTTTAGGGGGGAGATTATGGATATCGGTGACGACCACGGCGCTGTGGCGCTGATGACCATAGGCCGCATCCTCGGGCGGCGGCTCACCTGCGGGCTGAAAAGCGTAATCGACCCAGTCGAGTGCATCAAGTAATGGCGAACGCGGCATGGCGGACATCCTCTTCTCCTGTCAGGTCAGCGTGCAATCTGCTGCCCTCAGCTTACGTTAACTGCTACATTTTTGAAGCGTTACCCACTCAAATCTTTCACACCTTAGGATGAAACGATGAAAAATTCAGTGAATGTCGCGCTGTCAGCCATGGTTGTGCTGGCGCTGGCGGGCTGTGCGCAACCTGCCCGGCAGCAGGCACAGCAGCAACTGGGGCAGCAATCGGTGCTGGCGTTAGACTGGTTCCAGCAGTCCGGCGAATATCAGGCGCTCAGCTGGCAGGCATTTAACAGCGCCCGTCTGGCCTTTGATCAATCGGCTTCGCTGACCGGCAAGCCTAAAGCGGTCATCGTCGATTTAGATGAAACCATGCTCGATAACAGCGCCTACAGTGCCTGGCAGGCAAAAAACGGACAGCCTTTCAGCGATAAGACCTGGTCAGCCTGGACCCAGGCGCGTCAGGCCAGAGCCGTTCCCGGCGCGGTGGAGTTTGCCCGTTATGTCAACAGCCATGGCGGCACCGTATTCTATGTCTCCAACCGCGATCAGAAAGATTACGCTGCGACGGTGGCTAACCTTGAACAGCTTGGTTTTAGCGGCGTGAGCGAAAAAACGGTGAGCCTGAAAACGGACTCATCAAACAAACAGGCACGTTTCGATGCAATCAAAAACGCGGGCTACAACGTGGTGTTGTATATCGGTGACAACCTGAACGATTTTGGTGGGGCAACCTGGCATCAGGGGAATGCACAGCGCCAGGCGTTTGTTGAGCGTAACCATGCACAGTTTGGTACACAGTTCATTGTGTTGCCGAACCCGCTCTACGGCGACTGGGAGAGCGGGATGGCCGAGAATTACAATAAACTGACGCCTGAACAGCAGCTCTCCGTCCGTGAAGCGCGCCTGAGGGCCTGGAACGGTAAATAATGTGTCAATACAGAGAGCCTGCAATGAGCAGGCTCTTTTTACATCGCTGTGGGCATTTACTTACTGTCGTCACTATTCTCATGCAAATTAAATTAACCATCTCTTGCTTTAATATTCCCTTTAACAAAGTTCATTTAACTGCCTAATTCGAATAAAGGCGGTGGATTGTGCTATTCATAAATTCTGCATTTAAGAGTAATCCTGGTCTGATGCGCGACCTCTGTTTTTTTTCATTCTCGCCCGGAAAGCGTTTTGTATTTATTTGTCAGTTTTGCTTTTCCTGATAAATATTTAACTAAATGATTTTAATGATAAATAATTAAAGTAACCAGATGCCTCAGTGGTATGACCTCTTAATTTTATTTACGTAACCATGACGTTTGTTGAATAAGTGCTTACATAAAACGCCCTGTTTTTCTGGGCTGAAATATTCCGTGTGCATTGATAATGATAAGCAGCTATAACCTTTTAATGTGATGAGCTTCAGGTTTCGTAACCCATTCGCAGATATTAAGTGAGCGGGTTCACTCCGTGGTCAGCCAGAACGTCCTGTTCCCGGTCGTAGAGAGAAGATGATTGTGACGACACTTAAACCCTTATTAGCGAAAAATCGCAGTTGGGCACTTCAGCGCCGCCAGCGTAACCCCGCCTATTTTGAAAAATCCTTATATCAGCAAAAACCGCACTCATTATGGATAGGCTGTTCAGACAGTCGGGTACCGGCGGAGGTATTAACGGGATCGCATCCCGGTGAACTGTTTGTTCACCGTAATATCGCCAATATGGTCGTGGCAGAGGACGATAACCTGCTTAGCGTGCTGCAATATGCCGTTTTTTACCTTGGGGTAAAGCGAATCGTGCTGAGCGGTCACTACGGCTGCGGAGGCGTTCAGGCGGCCTTATCCCTGCCCGACAGCCCGCTGGCCACTGAGGATTCGGCACTGGCACGGCGTATTACTTTTCTGCGGCGTGGGTTAGCGAGTCATCTTCACAGCGAAGCCACGCAGGAGACGGAAAGCGAGAAACTGAATCGTCTGGTTGAGGCCAATGTTTTGGTGCAGTTTGCCAATCTGGTGGCGGCCGAACCGGTACGGCAGGCCTGGCAGTCTGGTCAGGAACTGGACGTGTTTGGCTGTGTTTACGACCTGCAATCGGGTCATCTTAAAGAGTTGATTCAGCAATCTGCAGAGGAGTCTTCACCATGAATCTGGATACATTACGCCGCGATGTGCCGGCAGGGCTGGTTGTGTTTCTGGTCGCACTGCCGCTCTGCCTGGGCATCGCACAGGCCAGCGGACTGCCGCCGTTTGCCGGTTTATTGACGGGGGTGATTGGCGGGATACTCGTGACCTCCCTGAGCCCTTCACGTTTTGCGGTCAGCGGACCGGCCGCGGGCCTGGTGACCATCGTCGTGGCCTCTATGGCGACGCTGGGCAGCTTCTCCGCGTTTCTGACCGCCCTGATTATCGCCGGGGTGCTGCAATGTCTGTTTGGCCTGTTACGCGCCGGGCGTTTCATCGCCCTGGTGCCCGGCAGCGTCATCAAGGGCATGCTGGCGGCGATTGGGTTGCTGCTGATTATGCAGCAGATACCGGTCGCGCTGGGCGCGGGCGGCAGCGTGAAGTTAGTGTCGCTGGTCAACGGGGAAATGACATTCTCGCTGTCCGCGCTGCTGGTTTCTTTAGTGGGCTTGTTCATTCTGTTTGTATGGACAACCGGACCCATTAAACGAATCAAGGCACTGGCATGGATACCTGGCCCCTTGTTCGCCGTGCTGTTTGGCTGTGTGGTGACCGTGGCAGGCGCGCGACTGTTCCCTGAACTCACCGGTGCCCTACCGCGCATTTCACTGCCCGCTTTTGACAGCGTTTCCGCGATGATGGCGGAGCTGGAAACCCCGGACTGGATGGCATGGAAAAATCCACAGGTCTGGGTCGTGGCCCTGACGCTGGCGCTGGTGGCGAGTCTGGAAACGTTGTTAAGCCAGGAAGCCCTGAAAAAGCTGCGGCCGCAAACCCCAGCGCCGTCACCCAACAGAGAAATGTTTGCCCAGGGCATAGGTAACCTGACGGCTGGCTTCCTTGGTGCCATGCCCATTACGGCGGTGATCGTCCGGAGTTCGGCTAACGTCAACGCTGGCGCACAAACTAAACTGTCCATTTTGCTGCATGGCGTCATGCTGCTGATTTGCGGAATGTGGTTCAGTGAAATGCTGAATGCTATCCCGCTCGCCAGCCTCGCGGCGGTGCTGCTGTACACCGGCTACAAGCTGGCCGCACCCCGTCTGTTTATTGAGCAGTTCCGCATGGGCGCGCAACAGTACGTACCGTTCCTGGCCACGATTATCGGGATTATTACGCTGGGGATGCTGGTCGGTATCGGTATCGGTATTGCCACCCAGATCCTTTACAGCATCTATAAGAGCCACCGTAACGCATTGCAGCTCACACGTTATGACGACCACTACGTTTTACGTTTCCAGCAAAATCTGACGTTTATGCACAATCCTAAACTGCAGGGGCTGCTTGATAAAATACCCGAAAATAGCGTGGTAATCGTCGATAACGATAATGCAGAATACATCGATCCGGACGTTAAAGCCGTCCTGAAGGATTTTGGTGAGAATGCGGATAAGCGGGGAATCCGTCTGAGTCAATGGCCGGTGGCGGTGAAATAACCGTTCAGACCAAAACAGTCAGACAAAACGTGAAAAATCGGATATCTCGGATATCCGATTTTTTTATTTGTAAGACATAATGAATGGGGATCTCTGCCTGCATGCATATACCCAGTAACGGGCTTCAAATCGCTAACGTTCGTTCATTTAAGGGTGCTTTTCTTTGAATGGCGCAGACAAGATTCAGGGTTAAATAATCATAACGCCATATACCCCGTAAGCGGCGTGATGGTAAGCCTCTTTGTGACAAGGTCCAGACGTATGCGCGTTAAGCTGTTTGAAGAGCACAATGCTAAAAAAAGTGCCCTCTGGCTGTTTATGATTACTCTGATGTTCTGTTTTGTCGGCGGACATCTGCGTATTCCCCATGACTTATCCCTGTTCTGGCCGGTTAACGCCTTTATTGCCGGTATGATGCTGCGCTATCCCTTTCTTCATCGCACCCGTTTTTATCTTGTTTGTTTCAGCGCCATGGTATTTAACGACGCGGTGTTTTCAGGCTGGACCTTACCGGCGTTCACACTGAACGTTGCCAATATTCTGTTTATCCTGATTTGCGTCGTGGTGATGGGGCGGCAGTATCAGCACGACTCCAGCAGCGAGCGTATCGCTAACGCCATGCGCATTTTTCCGGCTTGCCTGCTGGCGGCGTTTGGTTGCGCCACCTGGGGCGGCCTGGCGCAGGTCGGCAGCATAAATGCCGAATTTGCCGACGCGTGGATGAACTGGTTCAGCGAGCAGTTTTCGACCGGACTCATGCTGCTGCCGTTTCTGTTGACCTCAAGCTGGCGCGTGAGGATTTCAGTCCGGCGGCTGCAAATGGGCAAAATTATCCCGTTAATTGCCGTCGTGCTGTCACTGGTCGCCGGGGCGTTAATGGGCGGGGCGGGCAGCCTTACCTTACCGGTGCCAGCCCTGATCTGGTGTGCCATCGTGTTGCCTGTGCCGCTGACCAGCCTGATCACCCTGATAACCGGGATTAGCCAAATTATTTTGGTTTCTCACGGTGTGATGAATATTCAGGGCGATAACAGTCTGCTGCCCATCAGCCATCTGACCTCAGCGCGCCTCGGCGTAGCCACGATCGCTCTGAGTCCGTTAATTGTGGCAGTAAGCATGGATGCGATTCGCCAGCTCAATGAACGTCTGGCGCTACGTGCGGACTACGATTTTCTGACCCAGCTCCTGTCGCGTTCGGGGCTGTATGAACATCTCCGCAATGAAGCCTGTTCTGAGCAACGCCAGGTTGGGGTGATCCTGCTGGATGTGGACTACTTTAAATCGGTCAATGACAATTTTGGCCATGATGCGGGCGACAGGGTACTGGAGGAGATCGCGCGGCGCATTTCGCCGCTGGTGGGCAACCACGGCCATATCTGCCGCTTTGGCGGAGAGGAGTTTGTGATTGTGCAGTTCGACCTCTCGCCGGAAATGATTTATTCACTCGCTGAAGGCATTCGTCAGAGCATCGTTAAAGAGAAATTCTTACTGCATGGCAACGCGGTCACCGTCACCGTCAGCCTGGGGCTGGCATACGGCCAGGCGCAACCCGGTGTGGAGTGGGCCGAAACGGTTAATCGTTTGATCTCTGCCGCGGATAAAAACCTTTATATCTCTAAGCGAAACGGCCGTAATCAGACCTCACCCGGCAATGCGCGCAGTGAGATGACCAGCGACGTTGCCTGAGCAGGCCGCTGGCGGCGATTAATTAACGCTGGTTTTGAGCGACGCGTTCTGTTGATGACGTTCCAGTGCCAGCTCAATCAGGCGGGTAATCAGATCCTGATAGCTCAGACCTGCCGCCTGCCACAGCTTAGGATACATGCTGATGTTGGTGAAGCCGGGTAAGGTATTCACCTCATTCACGATAATCTCACCGTCTTCGGTATAGAACACGTCAACACGGGCCAGACCAAAACAGGACAGCGCGGTGAAGGCGGTGAGCGCCACCTCACGAATCGCCTCATCGACAGCCGCAGGAATGTCCGCCGGAATCACCGTGTGTGCGCCGGTTTCGCTAATGTACTTGGTGTCATAGGAATAAAAGGCATCGCTCACCACGACTTCGCCGCAGGGGCTGGCCTCTGGGTAATCGTTGCCCAGCACGGCGCACTCGATCTCGCGACCTTTAATCCCTTTTTCAATCAGAACCTTATTGTCAAACCTAAACGCCAGCTCCAGCGCCGCACGAAACGCTGCAGCGGTGGTGACCTTACTGACGCCAACGGACGATCCCTGATTCGCTGGCTTGATAAAAAGCGGGAGTCCAAAGCGTGCGATAACGGCTTCGATGTCCAGATTGTTCATCTGCGCCTGCGTCACGCTCAGCCAGGGGGCAACCTTTAAACCGGCATCCCGCAGCAGGCGTTTTGTGACGTCTTTATCCATGCTGACGGCAGAGCCCAGCACGTCCGAGCCAACGAAGGGGAGCGAAGCCATGCGCAGCAAACCCTGCAGGGAACCGTCTTCGCCTTGCGTGCCGTGAACCACGGGAAAAATCACGTCGAGCTGCGACAGCGGATGGGCGTCCATTCGGTCAATGATCTGGTTTTGGGGTTCGCCGGGGATGAGTGCGACCTGTTTTGCCGTGCGGTTCAAGGCAATCAGCGACGGATTTTCCGCATTCAGCAGAAAGTTTGAGGCATCATTAAGATGCCACTGGCCTTGCTTATCAATCCCCAGCAGCACAACCTCAAACCGGGTTTTATCAATCGCATCAACAATATTCTTAGCCGACTGCAATGACACTTCATGCTCAGAGGATTTGCCACCGAACACGATGCCAACTCGCTGTTTTTTCATCGAACCTTATCCACGTACAGGCAAATAAATACCCTACCACAGGCGTGACGATAAAAGACAGACAGACGCGCTTAACGCATCGCCCTCAGAGGCGATGGCTAGCAGTCGGTAATTTTTTCATTACCGGAGACGGAGGGAAGCGATTTTTGAGGAACGCTTTTCAGAAACTCTTTTGACTCCTCATCCACCAGCCGGGTCAGCGTTAACTGCTCCTGAAATTTGGTCAGCAGAAGCTCCGCATCGGATTTAATCAGGCCGTCAGAGGACTCCAGAACCGTATTGATGGCCTGACTGATCGCTGAAATCAGCTCTTCGACACCGCCGCTTTTGCCCACGGTCAGCGTCAACGCGCTGAGCAACAGCGACTGCGCTTCTGTCTGAGCAACCAGTTCTTTCGTTTCAGCATCCATTTTTGAAATTTTGGCCAGCATGCTAAGAACAGCGCTTTTCATCATGGTCTTCCTCAGAGTCTGTGTAGGTGTTGAACATTATTAGCGCAGAGAAAAGCACAGGCAACCGTGCCGTGATCGGATGATTCCGCTTATCACGAAAGGCTTTGCGCCGCCGCCAGAGGCGTTATCCGGCTGGAATGCCTGGCAAGGGTAAACCCAAAAACGCCCGGGTAACCGCTGGCCCAGATTACACCTTCACGGCGCCTAAATGCTGCACAACGCAAAAAAAAGAGTATCAGGCTGCTTTTACAGCAATGCGTAACGTCATTCAGTATGAAAGACAAGTAAACAGGCGTTTATTCTCGCGTTTGTCTGGCGCTGCGGCGGTTAAAATTTGACTAACTCATCCTCAGCGCAACTCAATATGTATCGCAGAAAAATACATCTACGAACGCTCCTTACCGCGTTATCCATTGGAAGCGTCATACTGACTTCAGGTCTGCTGTTGGGCGCGCTGTTTATTTTTCAAAAGAGCAATATTGAAGAGTCGTTGTTAGACAGTAACATCGCCTACGCGCGCAAGCTGGCGGATACGACCGATCATTACCTGACCATTGCTCAGCGCGAACTGGCCTGGAGTGCTAATCAGATCACCGATCTCAACGATCTGAACAGGCTGCATCGCGAAACCACGCGTTTACTGCAGCAGTCCGGCTTTTTTAATTCGGTCGCTGTTGTTGACCGTCATGCCGTTATCGCTTCCGTTTCGCCTGAAAGCCTCAGCCTCGTGGGCGTGAAAGTAGACACTCCGCAGACAGAGCAGGCTATTACGTTCCGTAAGCCCTTTATTTCCTCGCCTTTCAACTCCCCTTCAGGCAATTACGTCGTGCTGCTGTCACAGCCCCTGTTTGCAGCGGATGGACGTTATCTTGGTTTTATCTGTGGAACCATCTACCTGAAGAAACAGAGCATGTTGAGTGACGTGCTGAGCCAGCATTATTACGGGGATGGCACCTCGGTGAGTATTGTCAGCGATGACGGCTCCGTTATTTTCAGTCACGATCCAGCCCAGGTTGGCAAACGCATGGCGCTAAGCCCACAGTTGCAAAAGCGGCTGGCCTCAACCACGAGTGGTCAGTTAATGATTCAGGAGGAGGGCAAAAAATACCTCATCGGCTATGCCAGCCTGCAAAAAACCGACTGGAATATTTTTATGTCAGGCACCTCAGAAACCGTGGGTAGCCTGATGGCGCACACGGCCAGGAGCGCGTTCTGGTTTATCCTCGGTGTTATCGTGCTCACCGCAACCTGTATGGCCTTTCTGGCGACGCGCATCTCTTATCCGCTGGAAAAACTGGCCGGAATGGTGCGCGATGGTGGTAGCGATGCCAGCCCGGAGCTGCTCTCATCGGTTAACACCTGGTATAACGAAGCGGACAGGTTGAGAGAGGCGGTTCAGCAGCATCGTCGGGCGGTCGCCGGGCACGTTGCCGACCTGAATGATAAAGCCATGACCGATCCGCTGACCGGACTGAATAACCGGCGCGGCTTTTATATTCAGGCGGCGCAGCACAGCGAAGAGCCTGTGCAAAGCGCCATCGCTATTGATATCGATCACTTCAAAAAGATCAACGATCGCTACGGGCATGATGCGGGAGACGAGGTTCTGGTAAGCCTGGCAGGGTTGTTGCGTAAGCGATGCCGCACGCTGGATGTGATAAGCCGTTTTGGGGGGGAGGAGTTTATTTTGCTGCTTCCCGGTACGGCACTGAACGACGCGGCCGCGATGGCGGAACGCATCCGTGAAGCCGTCAGCAAAACGTCATTTCCGTTTATCAGTGCGATGACTGTCTCTCTCGGCGTCGCGACGCTAAGTGAAACGGAGGACAAAGACGCCCTGTTAAGACGGGCAGACGAAGCGTTGTATGCGGCCAAAGGGGATGGCCGTAATCGGGTGATGATAAGCCACGAGGGCGCGATCTCTCGCTATCCGGCCGGATAAGCCTGCGCGCCGTGTATCAGCACATCTCACGCAGTTTCCAGTGCAGCCAGTGATCCAGTTCACTGTCTGCCAGCGGCCGGGAGTAGAAAAAGCCCTGCGCCTGGTCACAACCATATTCTGTTAATGCCTCGACGGTATCGACGCATTCTACGCCTTCAGCCAGCACGACATAATCCAGCTCTTTCAGCATGGCGATGATGTTGCGGGCGATGATGCGTGACGCCGTATCTGACGACAGCTCACTGATCAACGACCTGTCCAGTTTAATCACGTCCAGCGGCATACGGCGAAGATAGCTGATATTGCTGTAGCCGGTGCCAAAATCATCAAGAGAAATACCGAAGCCGCGCAGTTTAAGCATTTCAAGTCCGCGCATGGCGGAAGGGCTTTCCACAATGCGCTCTGTTTCCAGGCACTCAATTCCCAACAGCGACGTGGGAAGTTTCGCCTTTAACATTCTCTCTTCCAGCACGTCCGCAAAGCCATCAATCGAGAAATCACGCTCACTAACGTTAATCGTGATCGGCAACTGGATACAGCTATTGCGCAGACGTTTCAGGCGTGTAATCACGTTGTCTATGACCCAGGTGGTCAGGCTCGTGAGTATCTCTGTCTGCTCGGCCAGCGGAATAAATGAGGCAGGGGAGAGTTCACCGTGTACGGGATGGCGCCAGCGAATCAGCGCCTCCAGCCCAATAGGCTTGCCGCTTTGTAAGCAAATTTTGGGTTGGTAAACCAAATACAGGCCGCTATTTTCCCGCAACGCCCTTGCCAGATCGTTTACCAGGGTGAAGTCCTGGGTACGTTTGTTGTCGGTGGCCTCGCTAAAGCGTAAAGAGGGCAATCCCCGATCGATGGCTTCATGCAAGGCACTGACTGCCTGACGCAGCGTTTCGTGAGGGGGGAAAATGCCGGAGACAAAATCGACTTCACCGGTGTGTGTACTCAGCCCCACCGAGAGGCCTTCACCCAGGTCCGCACTGATGCCCGCCATCTGGCAGGCCACCCAGTTAGCACTGATGCGGCTGTCCGCCCGGGTCAGCACGGCAAAACGTCCAGTTGCCACGGTGTAAAGAATATCGCTGGGTGCAGGACGCAGGCGTAAAGGCAGCAGTGTCGCAACATCTTTAAGCAGGCTTTCGACCGGGGCCATGCCCATTGAACGGGCCAGTTCATAGGCACGGGGCATATCTATACAGTCAATCAGGACCAGGCGACGTAGCGTGGTGTCACCGGCAGCAGCCAGATAATGCATGTCGCGGATCAGGCGCTGACGATTTGGCAGATTCGTCACCGGATCGATAAATCCTGCAGAATGCCACGCTTCCAGAAATGACATCACCAGTGATGACAGCAGTGTCAGCGTCGTGATTTGTGCCGGGGTGAAAGGATGCGGCTGAATATCGGTCACACACAGCGTGCCCAGATTAATGCCATCGCGGTTTTTAAGCGGTACGCCCGCATAAAAACGAATAAAGGGGGCACCAATGATCAGCGGATGTGCCGCGAACCGGCTGTCCAGAAACGTGTCTGGCACCACCACCGCAGCATCGCTGTCTACCGCGAAGCGGCAAAGGGAGTCCTCGCGGGAGGAGCGCTCCAGCTTGAAGTTGTGTGAGGCACGAATGTACTGGAATTCGTCATCAATGACCGAAATAAAGCTTCCGGGAATATTCAGCGCCTGACTGGCAAGCCTGACGAATTTTCTCAGCACATCATCCCGACTTTCATCGGGGTAGCGAAGGGCCTCAAGGGCACGCGTGCGGCGTTCATGATCGCCGTCGAGATTCATAAGCATGTGTGTCCTCCGCTCCGGATTGCTCACGGCGCGAAATTAAAAAGAAAAAATGTCGAATAAAAACACCGGAATGAGGCCGGACTCGGCGAAAGGAAAATAAAAAATAGTTTTTTTCTCGGTAAATAATAGGCGCGTTCTGGTTTTATGTCTCTTTTTATTTTCTTTAATGAATTTATTAGTTATCAACGATGCATACATTTAATCATATTTCGGTCTTTATTTTTTCAATAACGCTGCCACAATACTCAGACAAGAGTAGCGCGCTATTGTTTTGCTCGCAACTATTAGCCGTGAATATTTTATTTGAGCTTTTTTTGCCGCCACACCGGGGAAATACCATGAATATCCTAAAAAATTTTACAATCAGACGCGTTGTCCTCTGGATCCTTATCGCTGCCGTCATAATTATCGCACTAGCCGGCGCATATGGATCGTTCATCATCAATGAAATCGGCCATCAGGCCAGCCGCAGTAACAGCCTGACTCAGCAGCTGGTTTTTCTTAATCGCGCCAGCTTGCAGGTGCAGGCTAACGCAACGGCTACGCATGCAGACATCGCCGCCCAGGCACCGGCAGAGGCTGACTGGCAGCGGTATCGTACCGCACTCACCAGCGCGCCTCAGGATTATCCCGCAGCGGCTCAGGAACGGCTCTCGGCACTTGAACAGCAGCTTTCCGCTAATCAGGCACCGCTGCGCAATGAGCATCAGAAGCTGGTCGATCTCTTTCTGGTGACGCTGGCCGCCGTCACCGCGCTGCTGCTCTTTTGCGACCGTTATCTGGTGGTGCACCTGGTGCGACCGGTCGCGAAACTGCGCGCTCACTTCCGCGTGATTGCCGAAGGTGATCTGACCCGTGAACCCGAAGATCTTGGCAGGAATTGTGTCGGGCAAATGGTTCCTTTATTAAAAGAAATGCAACAAAGTTTGTTAAATACCGTTCTGGCTATTCGCGATAACGCCTCTGTTTTGAACTTTGAAGCGGGGGATATTGCGAAAGGGAATGCTGACCTGTCGAACCGAACGGCCACCCAGGCAGCGGCGCTGGAGGAGACGGCTGCCAGCATGGAGCAACTGACGGCCACCGTTCGGCACAATGCTGAAAACAGTCGTGAAGCGCGTGAGCTGGCAGGTATAACAGCCCAGACAACGCAGAAAGGCGAGCAGCTGGTTAAAACAGTAGTGACCGCGATGACGGGACTTGCCGTGGGGGCTGAAAAAATCCGCCAGTTTACTGCCACCATTAATGGCATCGCGTTCCAGACCAACATTTTGGCCCTCAACGCCGCGGTTGAGGCCGCACGTGCCGGGGAACAGGGGCGTGGCTTTGCGGTTGTTGCCAGCGAAGTTCGGTCGCTGGCCCAGCGCAGTGCTGAAGCGGCGAAAGAGATAGAAGGACTGATTGCGGACACGGTCGCGCGCATTGGTGAAGGGCGCGGAGCAGCCGACAGCGCCGGCAGCACGATGGAAGAGGTCCTGCAGAGCGTGAGCAGCGTTAACGAGCTGATTAGCCAGATAGCGCTGGCATCCGAAGAGCAAAGCAAGGGCCTTTCTCAGGTGACGATCGCCGTTGCCGAGATTGACCGTGTGACGCAGCAAAACAGCACGCTGGTTCATAAGATATCGGCTTCAGCAGAGAGCATGAATAATCAGACGGAAACGCTGACCAGCGTGATCACGCGGTTTACGCTACCCGCGACGTCCCCCGCTCAGTTTTCCCCAGTCACGCCAGCACCGGCGAAGCGTCACATCGTCTCTGCACCGACCAAAGATGATGATGCGTGGGTCGCGTTTGGCCGTTAATTCGTGCCTGTCTCATAAGATATTAAGGGACTGGGAACAACCTGATACCTTATAAACGCGCTAACCTGCCGCGATGCCTTTTAAAACCCCGTATTGGATGCGGGGGTTTTTGTTTGCATTAAATAGAGCATTCCGTGATAAATATTTACTTACATAATAACAACACAGAATAAAAACCAAAATTTTGAGCCAGTTAAATATAAAGGCGTTTCGCTTAATCAAAATAAGCCGGGCTGAACTGACCCTCCTTTTAGAGATAAATAATCCCTACAGACGAGCTGCCCCCTGTTTGACATTTCAACAGATAAGATTAAAAATCCTTATGAAATGTGTGCTGCAACGGTTGCAGACAGATGTGTCAGCGGACACCGAAGGGATCGGCTGACGACCTGTTACCCTACTTTATCCACAGGGAGCCTGGTTTGGGAAATTCAATCGTCCGACGGCCCGTTACCGTCCAGAATAACGTGCGTGAACTGCGGATTGCCGCTGGCCTGTCGCAGGAAGGGGCTGCCGAACGCTTCGACCTGAGTTTGCGGGCATGGCAAACCAAAGAGGCCACCGCCAAGGTCGCCCTGTTGAGTCAGGGTGAGTATGAGCTTCTGCTGCTGCTTGCAGGGCGCCATCCCCATTACGAACTGGTGCCGCAACAGAAAAAATGACGATTTTTACCCTTTGAAAGCGTAAACACGGTTTTAGCTATGAAGTTCGCTCCTGAACGGACGATAATTGCAACATCGGGCACTATGTAAGAGTAGATGTCGTTATCAGTACAGGTTTCTGATCTCAGACATTATGCTGTACAGGCGGACCTATGTTGCGGCTTCAGGTTGATGTGTAGTGCGTTACCTGGTTCTGTCTGATTGCAGGCGTCCTCTTTTTACTGTGAGATGCCCGGCCACAGTATATGACCTCAGGAGGACAAACTCTGAAGCACTCAACTGAAAGCGGCTGTGAAGTCGCACGCTTGCGTGCGCTTGCCCAGTACCATCTGATGGATACGCCGCCCAATGAAGCCTTTGATCGACTGACTATTCTGGCGGCCAGACTGTTCAGCGTGCCGGTCGCATTTGTGTCGCTGATTGATGAAAAACGGCAGTTTTTTAAGTCGCGTTATGGTTTGCAAATCACAGAAACCTCGCGAAGCGTCGCGTTCTGCCACCACACGCTCGAAAGTGACGATATCCTTTGCGTTCCCAATGCGCTCGACGATCCCCGTTTCGCAAACAGCCCGCTGGTGCAGGGTTATCCTTTTATCCGGTTCTATGCGGGTGTGCCGCTGATTACGCCGGACGGGCATCGCATTGGTACGCTCTGTCTGACCGATAATCATCCACGCCCCGCGATGAGTACGACCGACCGTCAGAATCTGACCGATCTTGCCGCACTGGTCATGGATCGCATGGAAGTTCATCGTATCGAGGTGCTGCGTCATGCCAGTCAGCAGCGCCTCGAAGCCATCTCGATAACCTCGCCCGATGCCATTATCTGTACGGATTTGAACCGGGGGATTACCTTCTGGAACCCTGCAGCGACCAACATGTTTGGCTATGATGCTGAAGAGATGGCGGGTAAATACGTTGCCGGACTCATTCCGGAGCGCTGCCAGACGGATTACCGCAATGAGCTTGAGCGCCTTGAACATGAAGAGGCGGCTATCTCAGCGCCGCGTACCTTGCAGATCTGGGGCAAGCGGTGCAATGGGGAAGAGTTTCCGGCGGAAGTCTCTTTTTCCGGCTGGCGGGAGGGCATTGAGCGTTACATCGGTATGATCATTCGGGATGTGACGCTTCGTTACGAGAGCGAAGCCCGTCTGTGCGAGTTGGCCTCACTGGACATGCTGACACGGCTTGCCAGCCGAAGCGCCTTCATGACGCAGCTCAGCAAACTCACTGAATCAGGCGTACCTTATACGCTGCTGATGACAGATTTAGACAGTTTCAAAGACGTTAACGATACCCGCGGTCATGCGGCTGGTGATGCATTGCTTTGCCATGTGGCTGAGCAAATCCGCGCTGTCTGCACTCAGGCTATCGCCGCCGCTCGTCTGGGGGGCGATGAGTTTATCGTTTTACTGCCCTGCGGTAGCGATGAGGCGATGAAGATTGCCCAGCAACTCACCGCCGCGATTCAGACGCCTTTTCATTACATGGATTCGACTATAGCGGTCGGTGCCAGCACCGGGGTGGCCAGTTTTCCCCATCACGCGACGGATACCTCATCGGTGATGTCAGCAGCCGATCTGGCGTTGTACCGGGCTAAGGCAAGCGGCAAAGGCCAGTCAGTGCTGTTTAAGTCTGAGTTTCGTGAGGCGGAACTGGGGCGGCGTCGGTTTGAACGTGAGCTGGAAGCCGCCGTTCGCCAGCAGCAGTTTGTTCTGCATTATCAACCGCGGTTTGATGCCCAGAATGGCGAGTTAATCGGCTGTGAAGCCCTGGTACGCTGGATGCATCCGGCGAGGGGCCTGCTGTTTCCCGCTGATTTCATCGATATGCTGATTAAAAGCCCTTTGTCCATTACTCTGGGGACGTGGATTGTTCAGTCTGCCGTCAGTCAGGTTAAGCAGTGGCGTGCGCAAAATCTGTCCCTGCGGGTCAGTATTAACCTGTTTCCGCGCCAGCTAATGGAGGCTGGCCTTGAAGAGGTGATCCGTCAGTGTGCCGGCGATGACGCAGGTTTTATCGACCTGGAAGTGGACGAAGCCTTGCTGACCAATACTGTGGACATCAAATCGCAGGTTTTAGAAGCCATTCAGGCGACGGGAGCATTATTGATCGTTGATCACTTTGGCCGAAGCCTTGCCTCAATGAGCCTGTTACAACATCGCTGCGTCGCGGGGCTTAAGATTGATAAATCACTGACTCTGCAACTGGAGAAGAGCAACAAAACCCGGCTGTTAATCAACGCTATCGCGTCACTGGCTAAAAATATGGGGATTACGGTGGCCGCCGAGGGCATTGAGAACGACGCACAGCACGCGTTGATTTGCGCGGCTGAATGCGACGTTTTGCAGGGCAATCAGACGGGCTCTCCGGTCAGCGCACCCCGGTTTGAACAACTCTATCTCCGTTGAATTAAGCCTTCGCCGTGTTCCCGTCAGGGATAGCGTTTCACTGTGCCTGGCAAACCCCGCCAGGCACTTATTGACCCTACGCATGACAAAAAAACGGCACCGCAAGGGTGCCGAAGTAAGCAACATGTGGTCAGGACAATCATTGTGATAATCAACTCACATTACCCTTATCGGCTCGCCAGGCAGAACATGGAACCGGCCCGATAAGACTTTGCAAAAATGTGATATGAAGCTTAATTCTTACTGTCAGACGGCACTTATCAGCAAAAAATTAGAGACGTATTTCAGCTTTAGAAAAAATTTGTCCGATTTCGACTGGCGACAATTCAGATGGTGAACTAATTTAAAAACGCTGTTTGGAAGTCATTTAGGATTTCCCTGAGAACTCCGGCCCGACCCTTTAACGAGGTGCGGGCATTTTTTTTGTCGGCGTCAGGGGGTTTGCATTTTGTCGTAAAGCGTAAGGGGGGAGCTCGCCCTCCGTAGCGCATCTGAAAACCGCTACTCGCACTGTGCTATACAGCAGAGCGCAGCGAGGGAGAGACGGATTCCGACGTGATGTTACGTAGAGGGCGGTGTTGGGTTTGACGTGCTCATTGATGGAAGCACGGTTTAGCAGGTGTTATTGACTGAATAGCATGGCCAGTAGTTCACGATAATGCAAAGCGTCTTCCTCACGGGTGGCTTTTTCAAGACAGCCGATGAGCTTAAGACAGATGATCCGTCGACTGACGGGCTTATTCTCGTGAAGTATTTCAACCGCTATCCTGCCCAGCGTTTCGAGCTGGTGGGGATGATCAATCTGGCTGAAATAGTGGGCCAGACTGCTGGTTTTCCCCGAAGGTGGTAAACCGTTCTGGCGCATAGTGTTCCCTTGAGCGAAGTAGGAAGAGTTGTGCGCAAGTTAACCGATCCTGGGGGCTGCTGTACAGCAGTATTACCGATCGTGCCCTAACAAAAATCTGTGCCGTTTGGCTTACTTTTTCTGGGCCCGGTGTGACAATGCCTGCACGCCGCTGAGAAACACGAATACCGGCATACCCGCGCATATTTGTTTTTCAAACTCACCGCGAAACCTGCCTGATTTTTTGAACGTTGCAGGAGGGGGAAATTGGGCTGGTCACCTCGTCGGGAAATGTTATCCGCAATAAATCCTGTCTTCTGCATCAGTAAAAAAACAACACTGCATTGAGTGTGGTTTTATAGGTTGTGATAAGCGGGCGCTTAAAAAGTGACAAGTGAAATTATCAGATGAAAATCATAAAATAAGGCAGGTTATAGGGTTAAATGCTGCGCAGATTGCCTCTTTAAAGATGTCGAGACGTTAATGACCACCGACCCGCAAGCCTTGCAGCGTCAGGCCTGGTTCGACCATTTTCAGCCAGGCTGCGCTTTAAGAATAGTCTTTTACAGGATTTTAGTAAGTAAATTAACCCACAAAATGATTGTTTTTCATCAGGTTAAAAAAAGCATTTAAAATATAAGATATTCGCACCTGTAAAATATTGTTCTGATGGCCAGGAAATATTTTTGTCATCTGGCCTCGGGTCACTAAAATAGCTTATGTAGAAACGATGTAATTTATAAAGCAGGAGGATACAGTGTTATTTCATGACGATGAGAAAGAGCACGTCATTCTTGGTGAAGCCGTGGTCAGCCTGGCTCTCGGTGAGAAAGAAATAAGTTTTGATACGCTCATCACAGAGCTCAACCAGATGGCCGAAGAGGAAACCTGTGACAACAGACTGGCAGAGATTTTTGCTGCCCGTAGCTGGCTGAAACAGTTCAGGCAGTTGCATGCCCGTCCCAATGCGAGTCTGAGGTGGCTTATGTTGGCGAACCAGAATGAAAACGCGAAGCGCAATGATGATGTCATCCGATTCCGTTCGGATGAGGACGATGACAGATAGCTTCGCTGCCAGAGACTTGTACAAGGTTCACCTTGCGACATGAAAAAGGAATGTCTAAGACAGTCTTTGCCTGTTAAAGAGTGGGTAACGTTCTAAAGGTTAAGAATCTGATACTCACGCAAGTAATTGTTATACAGGGCATAGCACTTTATGCACAATTCTCAGCGCAGGGAATAAACGGAATTCCTGTACAATTTTCCAGATGTTGTATAAGTTTAGTGGACAAGGCTTGGTTATAGTTCACTCAATTTCACATCTGGGGGTTTAGCATGCATCAGAACGAAACCACTACAAATACCGTCCATGACATTGCGCGCTACTTCGGCAATGACACGCAGCCTTCTGAAAAAGAGACGCTGGGTCAGGTCATTCTTGAGATCCTGCATGCAGGTAAAAGCCTTAACCGTAAGGCCATTTGCAGCGCGCTGATCCGTCGCCTTAGCCAGTCGACCGGGCCTCAAGAAGAGCAGCATTACCAGAAACTTATCGGCATGCTTTTTGACCGCTGAGATTCGTGCCGCGTTGCGTTAAAGGGTAATAACGTCTCGCAGCATCAATCTGATCGGCCAAATTAGCAGGTCATTAGAAGCCTGAGCGTTTGAGGCTGGTTTGCCCGGTTGTATGGGCACAATGTCATCAGAGGTGCGGGTATGCTGAAAGACAAACTTGAGAAACTGACTGAGCACATCATGGGCGAGGCGGTGATTGCGCTACTGGACAGCAATGACAGAATCAGCGGTGCGACCCTGGCTAACAGGCTAAAGTCTATGCTCAGAGATGAAACGGATGCCGGGCGGCAAGAGGCCATTGAAAAGGTGCTTGCTGAAGTGCAGAGCGAGTTTGCCTCCGCGCGTGATCCCGTTGATTCTGCGGCGCTTGCATTCGGTCAAAGCGTCCCGGACAACAGTCGCAAGCATTAAGGCTCGTCTCACGCCTTTTCAAAAAACTTTTTTACTATGCGTAGTGCAATCATCACTACCCAGGACAGACACGTCTGTATTTCTGCCCGCTTCGCGGCATTACCACTTGTCCACTAAATTGACATTGATTAAGAAGAGCATCATGCAGAACACCATCGACACTCAGCAAAGCACGACCGAAGCGGAAATTATGCGCCTCTTTCGCGGTGCGGGCGATAAACTTGAGGCTGAAAGTGCAGTGCTGGATGCAGTGATCCGTAATATTGTCATTCAGGGACAAAAAGTGACCAGTAAGGCCATTATTATCAATCTGATTGCCGAGCTGGAGAGTACAGAAGATGTTGTACAGCTGGATGTATTGCGGAGTTGCCTTGAGATTGTGGTCGGCCGCACGTGCTCTCAGGAAGAACAGGCATAAGGGCAAAAAACCGGGTTCTGTTCTGAGGCGTTAGCAGGCCTGGCGATATAAGGTAACACCCGGCAGCGAGCTGAGTGACTGTCTCTCAGTGGAGCTGTCTGGAGAGCAAACGGATGGCTTCCTCGCAGGCTCGCTTTTCACCTTTATCGGAACTTTGCTGGCTGAAGTGGTGCAACGAACTGAGTATGTCCTGCAGGTGTATTTCCCCATCTGGCCTGAGCAGATGGGTAACTATCCTGCCAATCAGGGTATAGATATCTTCAGTGGCGGTCTCGTCGCTCATGGGGCGGTTATCCGCCAGAGCAGTGGCTTCTGGATTATTACTGTCATTGTTTCGATATTATAAATTGTCGTTCAGACGGTAGACCACTCACAACGCGTAAACGGAATGTCCAGCCGTGTTGCTCAATACTTAGTGAAGCTGATGAAGATTTGCCGGATGAGGTTCAACCCCGTTGTTCTCGGCCGGATGTAACAGCATTTCGGCGCGTATCTCATCCATCGCCCGCAAAGCCGCTCTGAGCCGGGTTTCATCCCGCTCGATGTCCAGAAACTGTTGCAGCATCTCAAGGAGAATGCTCCACGAGATAGCCGCATCCTCATTCAGTAGCTGCGTCACCATCTCACCGATGATGATGTCCGTCATTTTTTCGTCAAAAACGTTGTTCATATTCTCCCCGAATGGCGATTCTGAAACCGGAAGGTTAGCACAGCTTAGCCCAACGGGTAGGTGCTCTATATCAAAATGAGAATGCACCGATGGACCGTAACAACCCCAGCCTTCGGACATTAGCAGAGTGCCGTTGACCGCTTACTGTTTTTTTACGGCTAACAGAATAAGTTTCTTTCGGTAATCATTCAATTAATCATCCGTGTGATTTCGCTGTTTTTCTGGTCGAAAGTTGCCTGGCTAACGCCGGGCATGAGGGATTATAACGGCCACTGCGCCAGCCAAAGGCTGACGGCAGTGGCAAAAGGAGAAGATTAAGCGGTGCGGAACACAGAGACCATGTCGCGCAGATCGCTTGCACGTTTTGCCAGCTCGTCAGCAGAAGACGCCGACTGTTCAACCAGCACGGCGTTTTGCTGCGTGACCTGGTCCATCTGATTAACCGCAATATTTATCTGGCTTACGCCGCTGCTTTGCTCTTCAGAGGATGAGGAGATATCGCGAATCAACTGAGATGTCTGTTCAATTGCTTCGACGCTCTGTTTTACTTTGCTGCCGGCATCCTGCGCCAGCATTAAGCCCTCATTCGAATGCCCAACAGACTGCTCAATCAGGCCCTTAATTTCTTTAGCTGCGCTGGCCGAACGCTGGGCCAGCGCCCGGACTTCAGCGGCAACCACGGCAAAACCTTTGCCCGTCTCGCCCGCACGCGCTGCTTCCACGGCCGCATTCAGCGCCAGAATATTCGTCTGGAAGGCGATGCTGTCAATAACGGAGGTTATTTCTTCGATTTGCCCCGAACTGCTGCGAATTTTTTGCATAGTAGTCATTACAGAAGTCATCGCTTCGCCGCTCTTCAGCGCTGCGTTAGTGGCTGAAACCGCCATATCTGATGCGTAGCGCGTGTTGTCAGCATTCTGCTTGATGATTGAAGAGAGCTGCTCCATGCTGGCCGCGGTTTCCGCCAGTGAGGCCGCTTGTTCTTCAGTTCGGGAAGAGAGGTCGTTATTCCCCATCGCAATCTCTTCAGAGGAGTTTGCGATGGTTGACGCATTGTTTTTAATATTCGATACCAGAAGCGCAAGACGTTGCTGCATTTGCGAGAGCGCATTGAGCAACTCAGCAATTTCATTTTTACCTGACACGGTAATCGTCGTCGTTAAATCACCGGCGGCCACTTTACTGGCAAGTAAAACCGCTTCTTTTACCGGACGGGTAACGGACCGGCTGATCATCACCGCCACACATACGGCCAGCAAGGCCACGGCGATCAGTGAAGCCAGCAATATATATTGTGAACGACGACGTTGGTCGATTTGGTCGTTCAGTGTTTTTCCCAGCTGCAGGCTGAGTTTCATGCCAAGATCGTTATAAGTGTTAATAGCCTGGGTGAAGTCTTTTACATATTCAACAGGGGTAATTTGAACACGTTTTGTAATAAAGACATCTTCAGCCAGTTTAAGGACGCTGGCGGAACGTTGGAAGGCATCATTCGCCAGCGCGGTAAATTCAGATTTGAGATCCGGCTCTACGGCAAACGCTTTATTTAACACATTACTGAATTTTTCCAGCGCCGCATTACCCCCTTCAATCTGGTACTCCATCGTGCCGCGTGAAGAATCGGATGCGTTGTCACCCGCGGCAATCACAGAGGTACCGCTGGCTCTGATGCGTCCAAGCGTCTCGGTCAGTTCAGGTAACCGACCATAGATACTCATGATAAGTTGATACGTATTGAGGTCCGCGTCCAAAGAAAGACCATATAAATCAAGAATGTCCTGGTTGGTGTCCAGTAAGTTCTGAATCAGCAGCGCGTGATGCGAAAGGCTGGTAGCCAGCGTCAATTTACCCGATGCAACATCTTGCTGAAGCTGAGACCAGGCGGCTTTGACGCCGTTGAAGCGCTGGGTCGGCTGCGCACTGGCATCATACTGGCGTAATTCTGCGGCAATAGTATCTGTCAGGGTATCTATCTGAGAGGCAAGTGCCAGGCGCGGCGCATTATCAGGTTTATTCAATGAAATGGCGATTGCACTTTCAGCCCGGTGACGCTGAATCAGGTTAAGCAACGTCAGGATATCTTTTTCGACCGGTACGCCCTGCAGCTCTTGTTTCTTCGCATCAATAGCCTGATTACCCGTCTGGATAAATAAATAGGTGGGAAAGACAAATAATACCAACGCGAAAATCCCCAGGATCAGGAATTTAGTCGGCAGACTACTGTTATTGAGAATGTTTTTCATTTATTGAATTCCAGGTGAAATGGTGTTTTTTGATGAATGCCATCAAATATTATTCGTGTAATTTATTTATAATAATCTTTGTTAAATTTCTATTTATCAAGGCCTTGCGCGTGACTCTTGGTCACTATGTGTCTGTTGAAATGCGCAGGGGAAAATCTACTTTCCATAGTAGAGGAGATTATAGAATGTGGTGTGTTATTTTCCACGTTAGAAATGCACAATATTTTCTTTTGGATCCGGTTAAGCCAAATTAATATTTTTTCGATAACCTCAGGCTAATCATAAATAGGTATGTCCGGGGTTGTGATAAATGAAAACCTTTTCATTTATTAAAAAATATAAAAATAGTAAAGTTTTTAAAAAATGTGCCGATAATATCCCCGTTTAATTATTCTGTGTGTTTTAAAAAAGCGCCCTTGTCGGGATGCTGGCATGCGCATGCATAAAAATTAAAGTGATAACGCTCAACGCTACTCCATTTCTCTCGCGCAGCGCTAATTATGAATGGCGGCAGTCTGGCTCCTGTTATCTCACCCGCAAACCCAAACCCAAACCCAAACCCAAACCCAAACCTCAATCCGAATCCAAACCTCAATCCAAACCCAAATCCAAATCCAAATCCAAACCGTCATCGCTACCGGTTTCGTTGCCATGATAGCAGCGGTGATCGTCAGGCACAGCCAGTGACTTATCCTTTCGTTATCCTGTCCGTTGCACAAACCCACTCCCTGGACAGTCTGCGGGTCTTCCTGACCGGACAATCGCGGCTGACAGCAAAAATCCATAGCGTTAAGCCCATCAATCAGCAGAGTATGCCGCAGCAACGACGTTTTTCTATTATTTTTCTTAATCGAAAAGGAAGCATGGAATATTTTTTAATAAATGGTTGGTTGGTGATATTTATTTTTTCATGGCGCAATAGAATATAAAGTCGCATTCGTCAAATTATTAAAGGAAATTATTATAATAACATAATTATCAATGCCTTACATTATTATAACTATTATTTATGATTTTTTTACTGTGGTTTTTATTATTTCAACCGATACCTGTTTCCTAACATAAACAGGAGTCCCCATGAAAATCTCTACGCGTCTCACTATCAGCTTTGGCCTGTTGATTACGTTATTCATTATCTGCACCTCGGTGGCCTATAACGGCCTGAATAATGCCCGTAATGGCATGGACAACGCCGTCAATGTCAAAATGAAGAAATACCGTCTGGGGATGGAAATGTACGGCGGGTTACGTGATATGGCCGTCATCGTTCGTAACCTTGCCCTGCTGACCGAAGCCGACCAGATGCAGAAGGAATGGCAGCGTATTGTCACGCAAAAAGCCCGTTATATTGAAAACCGCGAACGGCTTGCTGCCATGGTCGCCGAAGATTCAACCCCGCAGGCCCGGGAAGCCTTCGACAAGATCGTCAGCAGCGAAGGCCCCGTTCTGGCCGTGCTGGATCACGCAGGGCAGTTAGGCCTGCAAAATAAACAGCAAGAAGCGATAAACTACCTGATAAAAACGGTCAGGCCGCTGCAGGGCCAGTTGCTGGAGGCCCTCAAGGAAATGACGAACATTCAAATGGAAGACAGTGAGCGGTCGGTTGAAAACACCAGTCAAAACGTTCACAGAGCAACCACAATCTTAATGATTCTGGCCTCGCTTTCCGTGGCGATTTCAATTGCGGCGGGCTTTATCATTACCCGAGTATTGATGCGCCAACTGGGCGGGGAACCGGCCCAGGCCCAGGCACTGTCTGCGGCCATCGCCAGCGGCGACCTCACAGCGCCGGTCATACTCCGCCACAACGATTCCAGCAGCCTGCTTGCCTCGCTGGCTAACATGCAGTCCAGCCTGCGAAGTCTGGTTACGCAAATCAAAGAATCGGCAGGTTCGGTCGCCTCCGCCTCAGACGAGATCGCCCAGGGCAATACTGAGCTGTCATCACGCACTGAACAGCAGGCCGCAGCCCTGCAGGAAACGGCGGCCAGTATGGAACAGTTGACCGCGACGGTGAAAAGTAATACTGCCAGTGCTCAGCATACCGCCACCGTTGCCAGAGAGGCTGCAACCCTGGCACGCACTGGTGAGTCAGAGGTGCAGTTGATGTCTCACACCATGAATGAAATCGCATCCAGTGCTACCAAGGTTCGTGACATCACCGGCGTGATTGAAAGTATCGCGTTCCAGACAAACATCCTGGCGTTGAACGCCGCTGTCGAAGCGGCGCGGGCGGGTGAAGACGGACGCGGATTTGCCGTTGTTGCCGGCGAGGTCAGAACGCTGGCGCAGCGAAGCGCCACCGCAGCGAAAGAGATTAAAGAACTTATTGAACGTGCCGTAGAGCAGGTGGACAGCGGCGTGCACGTCGCGGCCGGTACGGGTGAAAGCATCTTAAAAGTCGTGGGCATGGTGAACGAACTGGCGGGCGCAATGGATGAGATTTCGATGGCGTCCTCGGAGCAGATGCAGGGCATTTCTCAGGTCAGCATTGCGGTCAGCCAGATGGACGGGGTCACCCAGAATAACGCGGCACTCGTCGAAGAGTCTTCGTCTGCTTCGCAGTCCCTGTCTGAACAGGCACATTCATTACGCGGTATGGTTGAGGCATTCAGAGTGTAACGACGCGCCGAAGCGATGCGTCACGCCTGGCTGACCGTTCATTTATGCGGTCAGTCAGGCTATATGCGCCTGCGGCACGCAATGTTATAAAATCAATAAACAGCAGTTTTACAAGCGCTTATTGAGGATTTCTCCCGCCGCTGGCCGGGAGTGCCTGGGCTGTAAGGCAAATTCAGGCTTCCAGTGCGGGTGATTTTTTGTGTAGAGTAGTTAGCTGAACAGGGCGTTGCCTAAGATGACCCGGCAATGTTACTGCAGTGCCTTGCTGCAGCCAGCCCATGCTGATAAGGAGTTTTTAACCGTCATGCGTATCACGCCACCCTGAGTTTTATCCCTTCCCTGTCGTCCCGATCCCATTCGGACGCACCTCATTGACATCCCGTCTGTGGATGTGACGCTTTCTGTCTGAAATCTGCCCTTTTGGGCGAACTGCATTCAAAATTTGAGAAAATACTATGTTGCTGTCCTCGACGAGTAAGGACTGGCTGGGTAACGTCCGTGGTGACGTGCTGGCTGGTATTGTTGTCGCGCTCGCGCTGATTCCTGAAGCGATCGCTTTTTCTGCCATCGCGGGTGTCGATCCTCAAGTGGGTCTTTACTCCGCCTTCTGTATTCCGGTTGTCATGGCTTTTTTTGGTGGGCGTCCGGCGATGATTTCCTCATCCACCGGCGCGATGGCGTTGCTAATGGTGACGCTGGTCAAAACGCACGGGATGCAGTATCTGCTTGCCGCATCGTTGCTCACCGGCGTACTTCAGGTCATTGCGGGTTACTGTAAACTCGGCAACCTGATGCGCTATGTGTCGCGTTCGGTGGTCACGGGATTCGTTAATGCGCTGGCCATTCTGATTTTCCTGGCGCAGTTGCCTGAACTCACTCATGTCACCTGGCATGTTTATGCGCTCACCGCCGCCGGACTGGCGATTATTTATCTTTATCCACTGTTCGACAAAACACTGCCGTCACCGCTGATCTGCATTGTGATTCTGACGGCGGTTTCATTGTTTCTGCACCTGGATGTGCGAACCGTGGGCGATATGGGCAAACTGCCTGACAGCCTGCCCATTTTTCTGCTTCCCGACGTGCCTTTGAACATGGACACCTTGTTGATCATTTTGCCTTACTCCGCAGGTCTGGCCGTGGTTGGCTTGCTGGAGTCGATGATGACGGCGACCATTATTGATGACATGACGGACACCGCGAGCGACAAAAACCGCGAATGTAAGGGGCAGGGCATTGCCAACATCTGTACCTCCTTCATCGGCGGAATGGCAGGCTGCGCGATGATTGGTCAGTCGGTGATCAATGTAAAATCAGGCGGTCGTGGACGGCTTTCCACACTCATGGCGGGTATCACGTTGCTGGTGATGGTGGTGTTTCTGCGCCAGTGGGTATCTCAGATTCCCATGGCGGCACTGGTCGCGGTCATGATAATGGTTTCGATAGGTACCTTCTCCTGGCGTTCGGTGGCGACGTTACGCACCCATCCTCTCTCAAGCAGCGTCGTCATGATAGCTACCGTCCTGGTCGTGGTTTTTACCCATAATCTTGCCTTTGGCGTCATCGTGGGCGTGCTGATTGCTGCATTAAATTTTGCCACCAAAGTGGCACGCTTAATGGCGGTCAGTTCCACGCGATCAGGCGATTGTCGCCATTACGCCGTTACCGGGCAGGTATTTTTCGCCTCCGCCGATCGCTTTGTCCGCAGCTTTGACGTTCAGGAGGATCTGGAAAAGGTGGTGATTGACGTAACCCATGCCCATTTCTGGGACATCACGTCTGTTAACGCGCTTGATCGGGTGGTGGTTAAATTCCGTCGGACAGGGGCGGATGTCGAGATTCGTGGCATGAACGAGGCGACAAAAACCGTTGTCGATCGTTTTGGCGTACATGACAAACCCGAAGAAGTTGAAAAAGTCTTTGGCGGACATTAACCGCATCGGGCCTGATGTTCAGGCCCGCTCTTTCTGTCACGCCGCGACACACTGGAGTTTGCACGAATGGAACCGGGTTAGCAGCATTGCAGGTGCACTGTTCACTATTATGGTCATATCGACGCCATGGTTTGGTATTTCTCTACCGGAACAAGGCAGATATAACGGTAATGACCGAGCATCTGGATCACCTAGCGAAGCCGGGAGTCAACGTGCTGACCCAAAGACAAAAGGCATTAATTCATCTTTTAGCTTCTCAGGGCGAATGGCGCTCGGCAACAGATATTGCCCGGACGCTGAAGGTTTCAGCCAGTACGCTGCGCCGCGATGTGGATTCCGTTAATCACTATTTCGCCGACAAGGAGAGCCGAATCCTCAGCAAACCCGGGTTGGGATTGTTGCTGGAAAATGGCGTCGCCTTACCCGTGGATCTGCATGGGGAAGAGGTAAAAGGTTTGTTGAAAAATAAAAGGCTGGTCGCCATCACAACAGACTTGCTTACCTGTTCTCCATCACCGCTCACGCTGAGCGCATTGGCGGAAAAATATTTTATCAGCCGCTCTTCCATCGTGGCAGATTTACGAAAAATTGAGGTCTGGTTAACGCCTTTTTCACTGCGCATTGCGCGTAGCCATAGCGGAACCTGTATCACCGGCAGCGACCGGGATATTCGTCTGGCGCTGAAAGAGATTATTACCTTCAGCGTGATGAGTGGTTACCCTGTCGCCGACAGCCGCATCGATCGTTTTTCGCGCGTTCAGCTGGTGGCGGAGTTTGGCAGCGACAATGTGGCCTGCTGCATTAATCTGATCACCTACATTGAAGAGGCGCTGCACTGCGCCATTAGCGAGCCCTATTATACCAACCTGTTTTCCCATCTGCTGGTGACGATTAAAAGAGCGCTTAACGGCACGCCACCCGCGCCAGCGGAGTCGGACATGGCAGGTTACAACAATCACGAATGGTCAGTCGCCCGGCAAGCGGTCAGATGGCTGGAGGAAAATTACGCGGTCTCCTTCGCGCCCGTTGAGGTTCACTATATTTATCAATACCTCATCTCGTCGGGTCGGCATCCGTTTAGCGCCGGTTTTCCCTCTCCATCGCACTACGACGAAGACGCCGTGAACTACGCCACGACCTTAATCACCCGGCTTTCTTCGTTATTAAGACAGAATATTGGCAGCGACAGCGTGCTGCTTAACGCGTTGGTGTCACATGTGAAGCCCATGCTTAATCGGCTGGCCTACCGCATTGTTATTCACAACCCGTTGCTGGACGAGATACGTAAAGAATTTGCCGCGGTATTTAACGTCGTCAAACAGGCCGTGTTGCACCTTAATCAGCAGTGGGGGCTTCCGACAGCGTCGGATGATGAGATTGCCTATCTGACTATTTACATTCAGAACGCGTTAGAAAAGTGTCATGCAACTAAACGCGTCATGCTGGTGTGCTCCAGCGGCATTGGTACATCTCAGCTGCTTTCCAGCCGAATCAGCCGGGCCTTTCCCGAATGGGAGATCGTGGATATTGTGCCGGGTGCCCGCCTGAACGAAGCCATTAAGAAAGTCAGGTGCGATTTAATTATCTCCACGATCAGACTGGAGGAGACTGAACATCCTGTGGCCTATGTTTCTGCCCTGTTTTCAAACAGAGATGTTTTGCGGGTGATGGAGTGCCTTAATAAAGAAGATAATGCTAACGGAGTAACGGATGCATAATAAAATTGTTGTGGCCGATCTGTTAAGTCAGACCTGTGTTTTTATGAATCTAAATGCAAAAAATAAAGATGAGGTTATTGAGAAATTAACGCAAAGCTTGTGTGAATTAAATATTATCAGCAACAAAGAAGGTTTTATTCATGACGTCATGCTGCGCGAAGCATTAGGTTCTACCGGCTTCGAAAATCAGATAGCGATCCCGCATGGAAAATCGCAGTGGGTGAACGAAACCCGGATCGCGGTAGCCAAACTGGCGTCCCCCGTGGAATGGGAAACCATGGACGATTCGCCGGTCAGCCTCGTGATTCTGTTTGCGGTTAAAGAAGCCGACAGCGGCGCGGGACATATAAAACTACTGGCAAAAATTTCAATTGCCCTTGGCGATGATGAAGTCGTTGAGGCATTACTAAACGCAGAGACAAAAGAGGCCTTATTTAATTTATTAGTCAATAACACCCAGGAGTAAGCCTTTCACCGGGAGGAAAAATGAATATTATTGCGATTACCGCCTGTCCCACAGGCGTAGCACACACTTATCTGGCGGAAGCCAATTTAAAAAAGAGCGCAGAGAAAAAAGGCATAACGATCCTTGTTGAAACACAGGGTGCCGTTGAAAGTGACTATATTTTCACTGAAGAGGATATTAAACGTGCTGATATCGTGCTTATTGCCGCGGATAAAAAGATTGATTGCTCCCGCTTTATCGGCAAAAGCATGATTACCGTGTCCGTTACCCGAGCCGCGAGAGATGCCGCTGGATTACTGGACGACATTTTGTCCGGGGCCTTAACCGGCGAAATCTGTTCCGCCTCACCAGAAGACGTAACCTTGCAGGGCAGAGACAAAGACAAAAAAGCGGCGCTGTCGAGCATCTATGTGCATCTGATTACCGGCGTCAACCTGATGATCCCCTTTGTCGTGGCTGGCGGGATATTAATTGCCCTCAGTTTTTCTTTTGGGATCACTGCCGCCACGCCAGGCGATCCCCTCTATAACCCCATTGCAAAGATGCTGTCCGATATTGGTGGCGGTGCCGCTTTTGCGTTAATGCTGCCGATTCTTTCACTGGGCATCAGCAAGTCGATTAGTGGCAATATGGGGATTGTGTCGGGCGCGGTGGGCGGCATGTTAGCCATTCATACCGGATCGGGTTTTCTTGGCGCCTTACTGGCGGGCTTTATGGCGGGCTACATCACGCTGCTCGTGGTGAAGTACATCAACTTACCCAAGGCCATTGCCGGACTTAAACCCATTCTGATTGTGCCACTGTTGAGCGTGTTCCTGACCGGTGCGCTGATGATTCTGGTCGTCGGCCAGCCCATTAAGCTGCTGTTACAGAGCCTGACTACCTTCCTGACGGATATGGGAAATGCCAACGCTGCTATCTTCGGATTGCTTATCGGAATGATGGTGGCTTTCGATATGGGCGGGCCGCTTAACAAAACCGTCTGTATGTTCGCGATTGGATTGATGTCGACCGGAATCTACGAACCCATCGCAGCATGTATGGCTGCGGGAATGGTTCCTCCCTTGGGCATTGCCCTTGCCACCACCCTTTTTAAAAAGAAATTCAGCGTTCAGGAGCGCGAAACCGGCAAGGTCACCTACGTGCTCGGCCTCTCTTTTATCACCGAGGGGGCTATTCCGTATGCCGTGGCGGACCCGCTTCGCGTCATTCCCGCCATTGTGGCGGGCTCGGGACTGGCTGGCGCACTGTCAATGATGCTCGGCTGTGCTTCCCGCGCACCGCATGGCGGGATCTTCGTTATGTTCATACCGAACGTCATTACCCATGTCTCAGCCTACCTGTTTGCCATTCTCGCCGGTGCGCTGTTTACCGCACTGATCCTCAGAGTGATTAAAAAAGATCATCCGCAACATTTACCGCAGGAGTGAATTATGTTGATAAATATGAAGGCGTTACTGAAGGTGGCGCAGGAGAATCAGTTCGGCGTCGGTGCCTTCAACATCGCCTCCGCTGAGTTTGCCCGGCTGGTCATTGAGGTGGCGGAATCCCTGCAATCTCCCGTCATCCTGGAAGTGCATCCCGATGAGCACGCTTTCGTCGGCGACAGTTTCATCGCCTATCTCAGGGAGCTGGCGGTTAACGCTTCCGTGCCGGTGGTGATTCATCAGGATCACGGCCAGACGCTGGCGCATATTTTAACCGCCATCCGCACCGGCTATACCTCGGTCATGATCGATGCCTCAGGCTTGCCATTTGAAGAGAATATTGCGCTGACGCGTGAAATCACCGCCATTGCCCACAAGGTTAACGTCTCGGTAGAAGCCGAACTGGGAACGATTGGCGTGGCAGAGGGGAGCGCGGAAGGGGGGCACAGTGAAATTCTCTACACCGATCCCGACCAGGCGGAGCGGTTTGCCAGAGAAACCGGAGTGGATACGCTTGCCGTGGCCATCGGCACGTCGCATGGTTTGTATCCTGCGGGTAAACAGCCTGTACTGGATATTGACCGTCTCAAAGCCATCAGACAGCGGCTGACAATTCCGCTGGTTCTGCACGGCGGCTCGGGCAACAAAGACAGCGAGGTCGCGGAGTCGATTAAGTATGGCGTAGGGAAAATCAATATCTCCAGCGATATGAAGAAGGCGTTTTATGTCGCGCTGCAGGAAGAATTGCAGTCAAACGGACATGAACCCAGCGCACTCTACGTGCGCCCGATGGCGGCGGCGAAAGCCGTTGTCGAGCACAAGATGCGGCTTTTCTCTTCAGCGGGGAAGGCCGGACTGTATTAAGCGTTAACGCTGGCGGTAACGGGCGAGCCGTGGTTAAACCTGTATTGACCGGGGAGCCAACCTCAGCGATCAGCAAGCCGCTTTGGTGGGAACCCCTTGCCGCTAAGAGCGGAGCGGGCGGCCTGAGGCAGGCGGCCCGCGTTGTACCGCATTCTGTGAGTAACGCTGAGGCCGTGATAAGGCGTTGCCGTGCGCACGACGCCGGTTTATTGAATCGTCAGAACCACGCGGCCAATCAGCCTGATATCATCAATCCCGCAATCAAACGCTACGCCGATGCCGCTGACGTGCACCTTCCTGACCGGAATGCGCGTTAGCGTCCTGACGCTGGCGGTTCCTTCAATTTCGACCAACCAGACGCCGTCATGCATATCTTCAAAATCGGTATCGATGATGTACTGGGTGGTTTCCGCCAACAGTAAGAAAGCACTGCGCGGTTCCTGTTTCAATGGCGCGTATAACGCTTTATCCAGCATCACATAACCCGCTTCCTCGATTTTGCCGCTGATTAGCTTTTTTCTAATCAGTGTGGGCGTGTCGGGTTTGCTTTCAGAAAATTTTGAGCCTTTGCCTGTGATCAACCATTGCAGGTCTGCGCCCGTTTCCATCACGCACTGTAAAACGATATCTGAAGGAAAAACATCACGTTTATAGCGCGCAGACAGGCTACTTGCTGCAATTCCAAGGTGATCTGCAAGCTGCATTTTCATGGTAAAGCCGTAGGCATCGACAACGCGATCCAGAGCTTCTGCGCTCGAGTTCGGAAATTTGAAATTAGTATAAACGCTCATTTTTATTGACACTTAGATTTAGTCTAAGTATCCTCCAGTTTAAGTTAGCCTTTGAATGATGCAACAGGGTGCGGCTTTATCTGATAACTCAGGATTTTGCCTGATGAGGCTCATTTTTACAATCATCAAGCCAGAACCTTATTGTCGCAATGAGATGCAGGGCTAATGCAGTCAGCGCACGTGGAGAGGCGCGTAAAAGCGCGCTTTCAGGGTCGAAAGCGCTCTCAGGCCGCGGCTGGCGCAGCAACGCGCCCTGTCCGGGGCAATCTGGGGGGAAACCGTCTGCGCACCTGCCGTTTCGCTTAATGCTTAACGAGCGTCATGGATGAGACAGGCGCGAATCCGCCGCCAGTAAAACGTCACTGTAATAACGATGAGGGTATTGATTCGTCAAAACCCGCTGCAACTTTTTTCGGAGGAGCCTATGAACCGCACCGTCCAGGTCATCAGTCAGTCATCTGCCGGGCCACGTTTCACCGCAGAGCAAGACTGCCACAGCGAAAAAATGACGTTTGATGCGTTTCGACAGCACTGGCGCTTGCTGCGCGATCACAACCGAAACCCATCGCTTCGCTATTTTAATCGTCAAAATGATGACTTTAAATTTTGCGTATTAACCCTGGCTAACCGCGACTGCCCGGGCATGTTCAGGCTGGAAGACATTGGCAGGCCTTTCCAGTTTTTTGACCAGGCGCGCCGTGAGCACATCATTTTAGCAATGAATAAGCTGGCCCGCTGGGGAAACATGTTGCCGCGTCAGTTCTCAACGGCTGACTGCTTTCTGCCTGAATAAATAAATCACCCCTGACGTGATGACGTAAACCCGTCGGGCATGCCTTTGCCCAAAATCTGGAGAGAAATGATGAATACCGAGACACATCCAATGAACGACGCCATGGCCTTTACCCTCAATAAACTGCTCGATAATGAGCGTAAAGCCTGCGCGCTGGCCGTGGCGAAGCGGCTGAGTGCGATGGCAGCGCACATTACGCGGCAGACGCTAAACGGCATCGAAGCAGCAGAGCTGTTGCGATCTGAAGCTGAGCGTTATGAAAACGAATCAGGTGAGATGCGCTAATGGCAGATGCAATCGATATTGCGCAGCAGCGCAGCGAGGAAATCCTGGCGCAAAATATCGCGCAGGTTACGCAACGTCCTGTGGCGATCGGCGCCTCGTTCTGTGAAGAGTGCGACGCACCGATTCCTGAAGCGCGCCGTCGTGCGCTGCAGGGCGTGACCCGCTGCCTCTCCTGTCAGGAGTTGAGCGAGCTGAGAGCACGTCTTCACTACGGGAATACGCGATGATGTCGTTCGCTTACCCGTGGAACGCCCCGCGGCTGGCGATAGCCAGCCCGTATCTGACCCATGACCAGCAGCAGCACCGTCATCGACAGATTGCGGCGTGGTTGCACGGACAGAAAATTCTTCATGCCCAGCCCAGCATTGTCCAGATGGACGTGAAGCGTCGTCTTGCCAGTCTGGAACAGCAGCAGGGAACAGCCCGGGCCAATGCCTACTTAGCAAAAACCTTTGTTGAGCGCACATTGCCACGTGTTGACGCTGTTAACCGACGTTATCAACTGCATGATATGCGCACGGGCGTTGTCGCACAGCTGACCCGCAGCATGTCCTGCCCGCAGGGCGCAGCCAGAGCCGCCGGCACGCTGTGGGAACTGATGAAACGCTTTAACCGCCTTCCAGATATGTCCCGTGCCGACACTGATGTGCTGGCAGGGGATATCGCGCATTTCATTCACGCCGAGCTGGTGCAACTGCACACTCACGCCCAAACCGATACGGACTACCGTTATACCCACAGACTGTATATGACCGCGGCGGTGATCACCCGTGAGCTGGGTCAGACGCCGCCTTTATGGGAAACCGTCAGCGCCCGCGTATTCTGCCCTGAAGCGGTGACCTCGGCCATTCTGCGTATGCAGGCGGAAAAATGGTGGAAAGGTCAGCTGCGTCGTATCAGTGCCTTCTGGCGTGAACATCTGCATATCGCCCTGGCGAACGTCAATAAAACGCATTCCCCTTATGCCAGCCTTATGGCCGTAGCGGAATGGCGTGAGCAACGCCGACGTACCCGTGATTTCCTCCAGGGAATGGATCTGGAGGATGAAGAGGGCAACCGCATCAGCCTGATTGAAAAATACGACGGCAGCGTAGCCAATCCGGCTATTCGTCGTGCTGAACTGATGACGCGTATTCGTGGCTTCGAAACCATCTGTCAGGATATGGGCTTTCGGGCCTGCTTCTACACGTTAACCGCGCCGTCACGCTATCACGCGACCTTGCAGAGTGGTCACCGTAACGCTAAATGGACGGGGGCCAGCCCGGCTGAAACACAGCACTATCTCTGCTCACTCTGGCAAAAAGTGCGGGCCAAACTGCATCGTGAAAAGATCAGCATTTTTGGTTTACGGGTTGCGGAGCCGCATCATGATGGCACGCCCCACTGGCATCTGCTGATGTTTATGCGCCCTGAAGACGTTAACCGCGTAGACGAGATCCTGCGCCATTACGCCTGCCAGCAGGACAGTGAGGAACTGAACAGCGCAAAGGCACGTAAAGCCCGTTTTCACGTCGAAGCGATCGATCCGGCGAAAGGCAGCGCGACCGGCTATGTTGCCAAATATGTTTCTAAAAACATTGACGGCTATGCGCTAGAGGGCGAGCGGGATAACGAGAGCGGTAAACCGCTAAGAGAGACGGCGATGGCGGTGTCGGCATGGGCAGCACGCTGGCACATCCGCCAGTTTCAGTTTATTGGAGGTGCGCCCGTAACAGTTTATCGCGAACTTCGCCGTATGGCGGACACCGAAACCGCGCATGGCCTGAGCGTGGAATTCGCCGCGGTGCACGATGCGGCCGATGCCGGTCAATGGGCCGACTACATCAATGCCCAGGGCGGCCCGTTCGTTAAACGCGACGCGCTTGCGGTGCGCACCTGGTACCAGCCCGCGGAAAACTGTAATGCATTTGGTGAGGAAATCCAGTCAATTAAAGGCGTTTACGCCACTGCCGTTGGTGCTGATACGCCAGTCCTGACGCGGTTAAAGCTATGGAAGCTGGTGCCCAAACGTGCTGAAGATGCGGGCGACGAAAAAAGCCAGTCCGCTTCGTTGTCTTGGAGTTCTGTTAATAACTGTACGGACCCCGTAAGCCGTTTTTATGCCAGAAGTGAGGTCTCTGACGATCTGCGCACAGATCCGTGGCGCAGAGGTCACGAAGGCGAAAGGGCTTCCAGGTTTATCTGCCGGGCTTCGCCTTTACGCATTCCTGGCCCTGTTTCAGGCTACGACAGAGGCGATGCTTCTCCTGCAGCCCAGCCAACGGTGAGGATTTCTTTTTCGCCCTGACGTGACGAAAAGACGGAGTGAAAACCTGCTGTTTTGGATGGGTAAATGAAGAAAATCTATTGATTTTTCTTACGCTTCTGGCGTAAGTGTGCCTTCACCTGTCTGGCAGGCAGTACAACAAAAGTTGATGCCTATCAACATGATATAATTTTTTACGAACTATCTTAAAACGCTTCCACAGTTAACGAATGCTATGATACTGTATGTATGTACAGTATTTATTTGGGGGAGGGAATTGTGGGAAATGAATTACATGAGCGAGTCATGCTTGAACGCGTCGAACTTATCGCCAGGCTTACCAGTGAAGGAGCCTGCCGGGAGCGTGACAGGGAAATCGCGTTAAATTTGATCGCTGAAATCGCTGCGAACTACACCCTTTCCGATAACCACTTTTCTGTTGTCTTTGCGGCGACGCCTTTAAAAAAATCATGATGGCGACGCATTCACTGTGACATCAGGACGGTTGTCCGTTGCCTGAGCCATCTTAACGGATGAGAGGGTTCAGGCGCGGGCAACAGCAAAACCGCGCCAGTGCGTTTTATCGCTGACATTGCGTCATGACCGACCGAAAACGCCGGGCATCTGCTGCCTGCAGGCGTTTGCAGCAACCCCTGTTCGCCAGGCGTAGTCTTCCCCCACCTTTACTGAATAACGTTATCCCGGCCGCTTTCCTGTCAGCGTTCGCGGCAATCTTTTGGTTACTGCCCCTTTCCTGTTGCTGGCTTACGACCTCTCCCGGTCGTCGCTGTGAAAGCAAATACGCTCACGTCATCCCAGCGCTTTCGCGACCCTTCCATCGGCGCCCGCATTCAGGGTGTAAGCCTCTGCCCGCCCAGCCTTGAGCGGACGGCCTTGCGTTGAGCAAGCGCCTGCTGAGGCACACACTACTTCTGACAAGCGGCAGGCACAGCAATCTCTGGATCGCTCTGCGCGAAGGCCAATGCACATCGCGTATCCGGGTTATCCGGATTCGGCTTCAGGGCGGTTTGGTGGCCCGACGGTGCAATTCTCTGAACCGATTTCTGTTGGCCAACGGGGCCTTTATTGCCTGTCACCACGACAGCGGATGTTCTCAACTTATCGCCTACTCGACCATGGCTTTTACGCTCATAAGGGGCCAATCAATGCTGATTTACGCACAACAGGAAGAAACCGTTGATGAGATCTGCTGGCGTTACTACGGACGCACGCAGCAGGCGGTTGAACAGGTTTATGCCGCCAATCCTGGCCTGGCAGAACAAGGCCCAACATTACCGCACGGATGCAGAGTGGTGTTACCGGAGCTGCCTCAGGCGGCCACGGGTGAAACCCTCAATCTGTGGGATTAGCGCCAATGGAAAAAATCAGTTCTCTGATTAATTACCTCATCGGGATCGTCCTGATGTGGTTTGGACGTCACACACCGCAGGATATCGCCTTTATGGTTGGCTCTGGCGTCGCCGTTTTGACCATGTGCACCAACGTTGCGACGTTTTTTATCAACTGGCACTACCGTCGCAAAACTTACGAGCTACAGCAGCGCAACTTACAGGGGCTTAACTTTGAGCCAGACCGCTAAACGTTGCGCCGTGGCGGCCGTACTGGCCCTGGCCGCGTTGCTACCGCAAATCAACATGCTGAAAACCTCTGAAGCCGGCCTGAAGCTGATTGCCGATGCAGAAGGTTGCCGCACCTCGCCCTATCAGTGCAGCGCCGGCGTCTGGACCAACGGCATTGGTCACACGCAAGGTGTTACCCCGACCAGTGTGGTGAACGAGCGTCAGGCCGCGGTAAACCTGGTTTACGACGTGATGCGCGTTGAACGCGGGATCGACCAGTGCATGCCACGTGAAATGCCGTACCAGGTTTATGACGCGGTGGTGTCATTCGGTTTTAACGTTGGCGTGCACGCCGCCTGTCAATCAACCCTGGCGGGATTGATCAACAGCGGCCGCTGGCACGATGCCTGCCTGCAGCTTAAGCGCTGGGTATATGTCAAAGGCACCTACAACCCGGGCCTGGATAACCGTCGCCAGCGCGAAATGGCGTGGTGTTTAAAAGGAGCGGCATGATGCGACTGGTTGCACTGGCGATCGCCATTTTGCTTATTGCCCTGGGCTTAACCGGCTGGCGCCTTAGCGTGATGACTCATCAACGGGATGAGGCACAGCGCAGGGTGAGTACGCTGACGGCTGACGTCAGCAGCCGGGACAAGGCGCTGGCCCAACTCGATGCGGATATCCAGGCTAGCCGAAAACGCGAGGCGGCGCTGCGGTTGCTTCAGAACCAGGCCAGCGCGCAGGCGCTCCATCGTGAAACCATTATCAGAAGAGAAACCGATGCCAATCCCGCTTTACGTGCCTGGAGCGCTGCTGCTTTGCCTGCTGACGTTATCCGGCTGCACAGCCGTCCGGCCTTCAGCAATGCCCGAGATTATCTGGACTGGTTGTCCACGCGTGACAAGTTGCCCCATTCCGGAAAACAACCTGCAGACGCAGGGTGATTTGGCGGCGGATAACCGCCAGTTAGAGGCTGCGCTCGCATCGTGCGGGTTGCAGATTGAGATGATTAAAGCGTGCCAGGAGCAGCATGATGTTGAAAGCGAACCAACTACGCCAGGTGCTGATAAACAGCGTTCCGCTGCTTCAGCAAAATCCTGACAACCTGACGATAGCGATTCAGTCCGGAAACCTGGTTTCCACGCTGGCCAGCTCGCTGTCGTTTGAATACCACTTCCAGCTGGCCGTCACGATTACTGACTTCGCAGAGGATATCGATCTGATCATGGTTCCCCTGCTGACATGGCTTCGGGAAAACCAGCCCGACATCATGGTTTCGGATGAGAAACGTCGCACCGGCTTTACCTTCACCCTTGAGGCAACCGGAGATGGGCGCAGTAAGGTGAATATCACTCTGCAACTGACCGAACGCGTCTGGGTTGAGCAGCAGAACGGCGCATTACACATCACGCATCTGCCAGAACCGGCTATGCCGGAAAATGTTGAGCGCCCCTGGCAGTTGTACATCAAAGGCAAGCTGGTCAGCGAATGGAAAACATAGCGATAACCCTTATCCGCTGACGCGCTGTTTAGCCATCCCTGGGTAAACGGCATTCGATTGCCGCTTTTCTCCTGCAACGAGAAACTAATGCCATGAACGAGCAAATATTAGAAATCAAGCGCTTGCTGCGCAACATGGTCCGCATTGGCACCGTTGCCGCCATCAATCTGGAGGCGGGAACCTGCCGGGTAAAAACCGGCGATAACACCACTGACTGGCTGCACTGGCTAAGTGCCCGGGCGGGAAGAACCCGTTCATGGAATGCGCCGTCGCCAGGCGAGCAGGTGCTGATCATAAGCCTGGGCGGTGAGCTGAACAGCGGCTTCGTGTTACCCGGCGTGTTCTCTGACGCCAGCCCGGCGCCCTCGGCCTCTGCCGATGCGCTGCACTACTCTTTTCCCGATGGTGCGGTCATTGAATACGAGCCTGCAACCGGCGCGCTGAAAGCCGAAGGGATTCAGACGGCGACGATCAAGGCGGCTGTCAAAATCCTGCTGGATACGCCAGAAGTGGAGTGCACCACGTTACTGAAAACCGCCACGCTGGAAGTGACCCAGGGCGGCACCATGAAGGGCGATGTGTCGCACAGCGGCGGCAGCTTCGCCTCCAACGGCAAAGTGCTGCATACGCACCAGCATCCGGGCGACAGCGGTGGCACCACAGGAGCACCATTATGACAACAGCACGCTACACCGGCATGAGCCGCGAAACAGGCGTAACCCTCGTTGAGCTGGAGCATATCCGCCAGTCCGTCCGTGACATTCTGACGACGCCGCTGGGATCGCGGGTGATGCGCCGTAACTACGGTTCACTGTTGTCGGCGCTAATCGACCAGCCGCAGAACGACAGGTTGCGCCTGCAAATCATGTCAGCCTGTTATATGGCGATCCTGCAGTGGGAGCCGCGCATCAGCCTGACTGCCATTAATTTTGAATCTGCGTTTGACGGCGGGATGGTGGTGGAAATCACCGGCAACCGTGCGGACACCGCGCAGGATTTTTCGTTAACCGTCCCTGTGAGTTGAATCATGCCTACTATCGACCTGAGCCAGCTGCCTGCGCCAAACGTGGTGGAAACGCTGGACTATGAAACGCTGCTTGCCGAACGCAAAGCCACTTTGATTTCGCTCTATCCTGCAGACGAGCAGGCATCGGTTGCCCGGGTTCTGGCGCTGGAGTCCGACCCGCTGGTGAAACTCCTGCAGGAGAACGCCTACCGGGAAGTCATTCTGCGTCAGCGCATCAACGAGGCGGCCAAGGCGGTGATGGTGGCCTGGGCCAGCGGCAGCGATCTGGATCAACTGGGCGCCAACAACGGCGTGACGCGGCTGGTGCTGACGCCGGCGGATACCAGCGCTACGCCGCCCGTTGAGGCGGTAATGGAGCGGGATGAAGACTTCCGTGCCCGCATTGCCGCCGCGTTTGAAGGGCTGAGTGTTGCGGGGCCGTCCGGTGCTTACGAATTTCATGCTCGCAGCGCCGATGGCCGCGTAGCCGATGCTTCGGCTATCAGTCCCTCTCCCGCCAGCGTCACGATTACCGTGCTGTCCCGCGAAGGCAACGGTGCGGCGGGCAGCGACCTGCTGGCGATCGTGAATGCCGCGCTAAATGACGAAGATGTCCGTCCGGTTGCTGACCGGGTTACCGTCCAGTCGGCTCAGATTGTGGATTACCGCGTTGACGCCACGCTGTATTTGTATCCCGGTCCCGAGGCGGAGCCCATCCGTGCCGCATCCGAGGCGAAGCTCAAGGCATTTGTCAACACCCAGGCTCGTTTAGGCCGCGATATTCGCAAGTCTGCGCTGTATGCCGCGCTACATGTAGAAGGTGTACAGCGCGTCGAACTGGCCCAGCCGGTGGCCGATGTGGTGCTGGATAAAACCCAGGCGGCGTTCTGCACCGGCTACCAGATCACGGTAGGAGGTTCCGATGAGTAAACGCCTGCTGCCAACGGGTTCATCAGCCCTGGAAGTTGCCGCGGCTGAAGCCTGCGCAGCGCTGGAATCCATTCCTGTTCCTTTGCGCCAGTTATGGAATTCGCAGACCTGTCCGGTGGAGCTACTGCCTTACCTGGCCTGGGCCTGGTCGGTGGATCGTTGGGATTCGGGCTGGAGCGAAAGCACGAAACGCAGCGTGGTTGCTGCATCGGAATATATCCATAAACACAAAGGGACGATTGGCTCTCTGCGCCGTGTGGTGGAGCCACTGGGCTACCTGATTCGCATTAAGGAATGGTGGCAAACCAATGAAGCGCCCGGCACCTTTCGCCTTGATGTCGGCGTACTGGAAACCGGTATTACCGAAGCGATGTACAACGAGCTGGAGCGGCTGATTGCCGATGCCAAGCCGGTGAGTCGCCACCTGACTGGGTTATCCATCAACCTGGACAGCACCGGCACCGTTCCTGTTGCGGCCGCCAGTTACAGTGGCGATGAGCTTACTGTTTACCCCTATACACCTGAAGTTATCACCGCAGGCGGTTCCGGTTACACCGGCGCAGCGGTCCATCTTATTGACCTGACGGAAGTGAGAGCATGACAACGAAATATTTTGCCCTACTGACCAATCAGGGCGCGGCAAAGCTGGCCAATGCCGCGGCCCTGGGAACCCAACTGCAGATTACCCAGATGGCGGTGGGTGACGGCGGCGGTGTTTTGCCTACGCCCGATCCTGCGCAGACCAAACTGGTGGGCGAAAAGCGCCGTGCCGCGCTGAATTCGCTGAAGGTGGATGCCGCGAACAGCAGCCAGATTATCGCTGAACAGATTATCCCTGAAGGCGAAGGCGGCTTCTGGATCCGTGAGATTGGCCTGTATGACGCCGACGGCGTGCTGATTGCCGTCGCGAACTGCGCGGAAACCTACAAGCCGCAACTGCAGGAGGGCAGCGGTCGTACTCAGACCGTGCGCATGATCCTGATCGTGAACAGCACCAGTGCCGTCACGTTGAAAATTGACCCTTCAGTTGTGCTCGCCACGCGCCAGTATGTGGATGACAAAGTCATCGAGGTGAAAGCCTACACCGACGATGTGATGAAGAAGCACGTTGATGCGGCCAATCCCCATAGTCAGTATCTGCAAACGGCTAAAGCGCTGGCAGAAATTAAAGACGCGGGGCTGGTGGCGGAGGTTCTTAAAAACCTCGGTTTGGGAGAAGGCTCCGCTTTGCCGGTTGGGGTGCCTGTTCCGTGGCCGTCTGAAATACCACCATCAGGCTGGTTGACCTGTAATGGTGACGCTTTTAGTGCAACTGATTTCCCGCTCCTGGCAAAAGCTTATCCATCGCTTAGATTACCGGATTTGCGTGGGGAGTTTATTCGTGGTTGGGATGCTGGGCGTGGTGTCGATATCAGCAGAGGAATTTTAACATCGCAGCAGTCAACGACCCTAAGAACCGCGATGCTTGATTACTATAACCAAGACGCAACGGGGGCGAATGGTGTAGTCGGTTTAGGATTCAAAAATGAAGATTCATTATTTGATATGCAGCAATATGATTTCAAAATGCCAGATGGAACTAATCCAAATAATTATGAAGGCGCGATCTCAGATAATGGTATGAATGCAACCATTATTACCAGCATAAAATCTGGAATATCGAAAGGTATAAGTTTCAGACCACGTAACTTAGCATTCAATTATATAGTGAGGGCTAAGTAATGACTTATTCAGCCCTGCTTCAGCATTCTTGGTGAGACAGCACAGGCTGTATGAGTAACTGATGAAAATATTAAACCTTAATGTAAAATATCTGGGGGCATTGAAAAGATGTTTTAAAATCATCAATGGCACTATCTCGAACTGAAAGATTGTACTTTTGTTTTGTGACATTAACGATAATGGTAAAGCGAAATTATTAGCTTGGATGGCATATGCGAATTCAGTAGCCGTCGAAGTACCGACGGCTACTAGCATATACCATCTTTTGATGCTTAGATTGATATCGAAAAAATTGCTGGGGTAAATAAATTTAATGCCTCTGGTGTTTATTTAGGACTGATTTTAATCGCCCCACCCTATGAAATAACAAGGTCAATCTTTTTACAGGGAAAGCCCTAGCCAGTTTATATTTTGAAAAAGATATATTATTTATTGATATAAGGTAGCCAGGTTTTCGAGTCGGGACCCCCTTGGAAAATATAAATTTATAATGGAGAGAGATTCTTGTATATGTGGAGTCTAAATAATTTAAAAAGAGAATCGATCGCTATATTTACCTCTCCAGATAATGAAGGGACGATTCTAAATGAAGTGATTTAACAGATAGCGACCTTCGCTATCTGTCATTCCAAAGAAAAACTGAAATTATTCCGGTTTTTGCGGCCATAACACTTCAGGTGCTGTCGATACATCGACGGCTCTAACTGAAGCTTTATACATCATCCATGCTGAAAGTCTTTCCTTGTCACTATCGCTTATATCCCCAAGTAAAAGTTCAATCTTCCAGTCCGATATTATTTTATCAATGCCATTCAAAATCTCTTCTCGATATTTCTCTGCACTTATTTTATCGGCCTCACGTTTAAGCAATATATCCTCAACCCACTTCTCACCATCCCATTTACAGAAGTCTGAAGCTGGAACTATTGAAGTGGTATTGGTCGGATAATCACCCAATTTAGTTATAATAAATGGCTTTGCTGTTTCAATGTCATAAACAGTTTCACCACGATGATCGTTGATATACTCCCACGCAGAAAGGTCTTTAGTTCTACAAACCACCATGCCCTCTTTTTTCTCTAAAGGAGCATCGATACACGAATTAGCAGGAAGGCCTACTCCTTTAGCAAGAATTTCAGTGATGGTTGAAAGGTATTCACGTGAAACACCATCATAATTACAAACGCTAATTTCCCCAGCGTTAATAGCGACGAAATCTTTATCTAACTGAGCTTTTAACATTACGCAGCCCTCAAAATATAATTGAATGCAATATTGCGTGGTCTGGTTTCATTGCCACCAGTTTTCTCCATGAAAATGTACGTCCAGGCCCGTAAACCACTTACATTATTTGCCTCAGCGTTTTCGTTATTTTCATCCGTGTATGCGATTATCCGGTCCGTAGGTGTACCATATTCGTTTACAAATCTGTGGTTATGGGACTTAAACATATCTTCTTGGGATGAAAGCAAGTTGCGCGAGCTATCCACACCTCGACCATCATCCCAGCCACGAATAAATTCGCCGCGTAAGTCCGGCAATTTCAACCCTGGATAAAGTACAGCCAGTTTAGGGTAGGTTGTACTGGAGAATGAAGCACCATTAGCTTTGACAAAAACCATTCCAGCCATTGATGCAAACAGCTCATTGGGCATTTTTGAATGCGGCCATGCAAAAGGAGAACCGATGAGTGGAGCACCTTCTCCCAAACCGAGGTTTTGATGAAACAAACCCCTGGCCCGCCTCACCTGCACAATGGCAAACTCCTCACCTTTTACCGGAGGAAAAACGATGCTGATTGGCTATGTCAGGGTGTCAACAAATGACCAAAACACCGATTTGCAACGGAATGCGCTGCAGAGCGCAAATTGTGAACAGATTTTTGAGGATAAAATCAGCGGCAAGACCAGCGAGCGGCCTGGTTTAAAGCGGGCGCTGCGGACGTTAAAAGAGGGCGATACTTTGGTGGTATGGAAGCTCGATCGACTAGGCCGCAGCATGCGTCACCTGGTCATGCTCACCGAAGAGCTGCGCGAACGCGGGGTAAACTTTCGTAGCCTCACGGACAGCATCGATACCAGCACACCGATGGGCCGTTTTTTCTTTCATGTGATGGGCGCACTGGCGGAGATGGAGCGCGAATTGATTGTCGAGCGAACGCGTGCCGGCCTGACCGCTGCGCGTGAGAAAGGACGCATTGGTGGCCGCCGGCGCATTATGACACCGGAAGTCGTTGCCAGAGCGGAACGCATGATGGCGAATGGCGCCACGCTTCATCAGGTTGCACTCGTATTAGATGTTTCAACCAAAACCATTTATCGTTATATTCCAGCGCCAAAACAGCACCATTTACGCGGTTCTTCTTACTGAACGATCAGCAAACCGCAATCGAATGCATCCTTTTCACTGACCTGACACTCTGAGCACACCCACAACACGGAGTGCTACAGATGTCTGATTTTCATCACGGTGTCCGCGTCGTCGAAGTCAATGACGGTACACGCACCATTTCAACAGTTTCAACCGCCATTGTTGGCATGATCTGCACCGCAGAAGATGCTGATGCAACGGCATTTCCTCTTAACACACCTGTTCTGCTGACCAACGTGCAGGCAGCTATCGGTAAAGCCGGCACCAAAGGCACCTTAGCGGCCGCGCTGCAGGCGATTGCTGACCAGGCGAAGCCGGTAACCGTCGTGGTTCGCGTAGCAGAAGGCGCGAGCCAGGCTGAAACCACCTCTAACCTGATTGGCTCGACGGATGCGAACGGTAAATACACCGGCATGAAGGCGCTGCTCAGCGCGCAAACGCAGCTGGGTGTTAAGCCCCGCATTCTTGGCGTGCCGGGTCTGGATTCGCTGGAAGTGGCGACAGCGCTGGCCAGTATTGCCCAGCAGCTGCGTGGCTTTGCCTACGTCTCTGCCTGGAACAGCAAAACCATCTCTGACGCCATGAAGTACCGCGAAAACTTCAGCCAGCGCGAGCTGATGGTGATCTGGCCAGATTTTATTGCCTGGAACACGGCAACCAATAAATCTGAAATGGCTTATGCCACCGCACGTGCGCTGGGCCTGCGCGCCAAAATTGACAACGACACCGGCTGGCATAAAACCCTGTCTAACGTGGGCGTCAATGGCGTGACGGGTATCTCTGCAGATGTTTTCTGGGATCTGCAACAGACCGGCACCGATGCCGATCTGCTGAACGAAAAGTGTGTTACCACGCTGATTCGCAAGGACGGTTTCCGTTTCTGGGGCAACCGCACCTGCAGCGATGATCCACTTTTTGCCTTTGAAAACTACACCCGTTCAGCGCAGGTGCTGGCCGATACCATGGCGGAAGCGCACATGTGGGCCAACGACAAACCGCTGACGCCAGTACTGGTACGCGAAATCATCGCCGGTATCAATGCCAAGTTCCGTGAGCTGGTCAGCGCCGGTTATCTGCTGGGCGCCAACTGCTGGTACGACGAAAGCGCCAACGATAAAGAGAGCCTGAAGGCGGGCAAACTGTTTATCGATTACGACTACACGCCGGTGCCGCCGCTGGAAGATCTGACCCTGCGTCAGCGCATCACCGATACCTATCTGGCGAACTTCGCCGCATCCGTAAACAGCTAAGGAGCCGGATAAATGGCACTGCCACGTAAACTCAAGGGGTTGAACCTCTTCAACGATTCAAACAGCTATCAGGGCATTGTAACGGCCGTCACGCTGCCGAAGCTGTCACGCAAGCTGGATACCTACCGCGCCGGCGGTATGAACGGTGCGGCATTCATTGATAACGGCCTGGACGATGCGGCACTCGATATGGAGTGGACGCTGGGCGGGATGGATGAGCTGGTATTAAGCCAGTGGGGCGCGATGGCGAACGTACCGTTGCGTTTCACCGGTTCTTATCAGCGTGATGACACCGGCGAAGAAATCGCCGTGGAAATCGAAGTGCGCGGTAAGCACCAGTCCTTTGACTTCGGTGAAGCCAAACAGGGCGAAAACACCGAAACCAAAATCACCAGTAAAAACACCTATTTCAAACTGACCTGGAATGGCAAAGAGCTGATCGAAATCGACACCGTCAACATGGTGGAGAAGGTCAACGGCGTCGATCGTCTGGAACAGCGCCGTAAAAACCTCGGCCTGGTGTAATAACAACGGCCGGCGCGTCCTGCGCTGGCCCCTCTTGATTGGGATGGAGAAAAAATGGAACAGCTTGATAAGCCAGAACTGAAAGAAAACCTGGTGGTGCTGGAAAGCCCGATTTCACGTGGCGATGTGGTGATCGCTCAGGTTGAGCTGGTGAAACCGACCGCCGGCGCGCTGCGCGGTGTGCGGCTGGCTGATCTGGCCTCGTCCGATGTGGATGCCCTGTTGATGGTGCTGCCCCGCATTACTATGCCTTCGCTGACCAAAGCAGAGTGCAACGCACTGGACCCAGTTGACCTGATTGCCCTGGGCGGCAAGGTGATTGGTTTTTTGTCAGCGAAATCGGCCGCGTAAGCTGGCCCCGCGATCTGACGGTCAATGACCTGATGGCCGATATTGCCAGCGTTTTTCACTGGCCACCCTCAGAAATGTATCCCATGTCGCTGGAAGAGTTACTCGACTGGCGGCATAGAGTGATGATCCGCAGTGGAGTAACCTCAGATGAGTAACACGCTCAAGCTGCAAGTGCTGCTGGAAGCGGTTGATCGGGCTACGCGCCCGTTCAATGCCGTACGTAAAGAAACCGAAAAGCTGTCTGCGGATATCCAGGAAACGCAGGATCGCCTGGACGAGCTCAATGCCAAATCCGCGCAGATTGAAGGGTTCCGTGAAACCCGCAAAGAACTGACGCTGACCCAACAAAATCTTAAAAATACCCGGGCAGAAGCAGCGGCACTTGCCATTCAACTTAAAAACACTCAAAACCCTACCGCGGAACAAACCCAGGCGCTGGATAAGCTGCGTCAGTCGGCTAACGCGCTGCAGCAAAAAAACCTTCAACTGCGTCAGTCAGTACAGGATCAGCGCCAGTCCCTGAACGAGGCGGGAATTTCCACGCGCCGGTTGAGCAGCGAGCGCCAGAAGCTGAATCAACAAACAGAGCGCACGACATCCACCCTCAATGCGCAGGGTGAGTCCATGAATCTGCTAAATCAGCGCCAGGACAAGCTCAACCGCACCCGTGAACGTTACCGTGCGGGCATGGCGCTGGCAGATAACGTACAAAGCGCCAGTTCGAAAGCCAAAGACTTTGTCGAGAAGGGCCGAAAAGTCATTGATTACCTTTCACCTGCAAATGAGGTTGTGCAAGCCCGCGCGGCGATTACGCAATCGGGTGGCTCACCGGGTGAGGCAAAAGCTGCAGCACCGGCAGTAGCTAACCTTGCAAACGCGACGCAACGTAGCATGCAAGAAAGCGCGTCTTTGGTGCTCAATATTAAAAACGCGTTCGGCATTGCAGATGACCAGGTTGGTCAGTTAGGCGACGTGCTCTCATCGACCTTTGCCAATAAAACAACCGATTTTGCCGCACTTAAGACGGCGATGGTCGCCGTAGGGCCAGCCGCGAAGGACGCCGGTGTAAGCGTTGGCCAGACCGCGGCCATGATGGGCGTGCTGGCGGAAAACGGTATAACGGGCAGCCAGGCAGGCGCCGGCGTCAGTGCGATGTTAACGCACGTTCAGGCGCCTGATGCCAGCGCAGACAGCGCGCTTAAAGCGTTGAATGTGCAAACCGCTGACGACCAGGGCAACAGTCAGCCCATTTTCGCGGTGCTCAGCCAGGTGCAGGCGGCGTTTGAGAAAAACAAGCTCGACGCTGCCCAGCAGGCCACTTATCTGCAGGCAATATTTGGTGAACAGGGTGCCGCACCTGCCGCAGCATTGATGAAGGGCGCGGCCAGTGGCCGGCTGGATCAGCTCTCTCAGGCGCCCGCTGCCCAGCCGCCTGCAGCAGATGCCTCTGTGGATACTAACCTGCAAGCTATCAGTCAGGACGGCTTATCCGTTCAGTCCGTTCTGACCGGCGTCATGAATATCAATCCTCAACTTTCTGACAGCCTGCTGACGCTGGCGGCCGGTGGGCTGACCTTGGTGGATTCCCTGGCCAGCGTCGGGAACATTGCCTGGCCGGTCATTAGCGGGCTGAGCACCATCATGGCGGGCGTAGAGCTGCTGGGCGGTGCATTTGCCATCATCGGCGGCGCCATTACGGCCACGCTGGGAGCGATCACGCTGCCGGTGGTGGTGCTTGGTGCCGCTATCGCGGCGGGGGCCATGCTGGTTTATCAGTACTGGGAACCGATTAGCGCCTTTATCAGCGGCATCGCTCAGGGCTTCAGTGCGGCGATGGGGCCGATAAGCGACGCGTTCGCGCCGCTGAAGCCGGTATTTGAGTGGTTCAGCAATAAAGTGTCCGAGCTGGGGGCCTGGTTCTCAAAGCTGCTGGAACCCGTGAAGTTTTCTCAGCAGGAACTGGCCTCGGCAGGTGAGATGGGACAGCGCTTCGGCAATATGCTGGCGACGGCACTCAAATTACCCGGTGAAGCCCTGAATCAGCTGCGAGGCGGCATTGACTGGGTGCTGGGCAAGCTTGGCATCATCGATGAGAAATCTGACAAGGTGAAAGACAAGCTGCCTCCGCCCAAAATGCGTGAGCAGGATGAAGAGGATGAGGATAACGCGGATGCCCGTCCGGCTGCATCGCGTGCCAGCCTGAACAGCACGCTCAATCAGCCTTTGCCCTCGGTTAACAATTCAAACGTGGATAACCGTCAGCACACGGTCACCAACAATATCTATGCGACAGGTGAGCCTCAGGCGATTGGACAGGCCGTTGCGCAGTATTCCACTGCATCGCCGTGGTCCACGTCTGACCATAGCTATAACTCCATGTTTAGTCTGGATTAATTAACCATGATGATGATATTAGGCATGATGCCGTTTGTACGGCAAACCCTTCCCTTCGACAATTTACAGCATGACATTACCTATCGCTGGGCGAAAAACAGCCGCGTGGGGCGTCGTGAGTCGACCCAGTTTTTGGGCGGCGGCGACGATAAAATCAAGCTGTCTGGCGAACTCCGGCCTGAAATCACCGGCGGCAATGTCACACTGCTGGCGCTGAAGACTATGGCCGATGAAGGGCTGGCGTGGCCGCTGATTGGCGGCAATGGCATTATTTACGGCATGTTTGTTGTGACGGATTTCTCGGCCACGCATACGGAGTTCTACAGCGACGGCAGCGCGCGCAAGATAGGCTTTACCCTCAACCTGATACGGGTAGACGATTCACTAACCAGTATGTTCGGGGACTTAAAAAGGCAGGCGGAAGAACTGCAAAACCGGGCCAGCGACGCAGCGCAACGGGTCGGCTCTGTCATCAACAGCGCCACTTCTGCGCTGAATGGAGGGCGCTGAGATGAGCGATATCGTCCCGATTCCGGTGCCCCTGCGCGTTGCGCCTACGCCGGACTTTACTATCAAAATTGAGACGAAGGATAAAACGGAAGATATTCGCCCACGGCTGATTTCTCTGAAGTTGACGGACAACCGCGGCCTGGAGGTCGATCAGCTGGACCTGGTGCTCGACGACAGTGACGGCCAGTTGGTCATGCCGCCCTTTGGCGCAAAAGTGGTCTTAGAGATAGGCTGGAAGGGGCAGCCGCTTGCAGATAAGGGCTCCTACATCATTGATCAGGTCACCTACCAAGGCGCGCCGGACACGATAACGGTTGTCGCCCGAAGCGCCGATTTTAGCGGCTCGCTCGATGTTAAAATCACTGATTCATATCCAGACATGACGGTTGGCGAGGTTGTGGACAAAATCGCGAAACGTAACGGACTTACCTCCGACGTGCGGCCGGAGATAGCCAAAAAAAAGATTAAGCATATCGATCAGACGCAGGAAACGGACGGCACGTTCATTACCCGGCTGGCTATGCTGGTTGGCGCGGTGGCGGCAATAAAAGATAAGACGCTACTGTTCTTTCCCCCCGGGCAGGGCGTGACCGTGAGCGGAAAGCCGATACCACTCCTGAATCTGAACCGACAGGATGGCGATAAGTATGAGTACAAATTGTTTAAGCGCGACGATTACAGTGGCGTTGAAGCAAAATGGTACGATCAGAAAAAGGCGCAGCAGAAAGGGATAACCGTCAACACGATACCGCCAGCAACACCGGCGGTGAACCCTGTTCATCCGGCGGCCAAAAATATCCCCACAATCGGGCAACAAGACCCGGGAAAAACCTATGTTTTTGGCAGCAATAAGAAGCTGTATGTACTGAATACGCACTTCAGTAGCCAGGAGGAAGCAGAGGAGGCGGCTAAAGCGAAGTGGCAGGAACTGCAACGTAACCGGGCTACGTTGAAGATCCTACTGGCACTGGGCGCTGCAAAGCTGATTCCTGAAACGCCGGTCAAAGCCCAGGGCTTTAAATCGGTCATCGATAATCAAAAATGGCTGATTACCAATATCGTGCATACCATCGATAAAAGTGGATTTACCACCTTGTTGAACCTGGAGCTGATGGTTGAAAACGTGGATTACGTCTTAGTGGAAAAACAGAATGGTTAGATTAAGTCTAATTTAAGTTGCTTTTTGTTTAGTCTTTGGCTAATGTTGTTGTATGCCAGAGAGGAGAACCACCATGATGCATTGCCCAAAATGTCAGACCGCCGCCCATACGAAAAGCAGTCGCTACGTTTCGAAAGAGACGAAAGAACGTTATCACCAGTGCCAGAACATTAACTGCAGTTGTACCTTTAAAACCCTGGAGAGCGTGTCCGGGATTATCGTCGAACCGGCGCAGATCAATACGGTGCCGATGATGGCAAAAGGCAGCAATAATCCGTCACCGCAGCTGCTGTAAGCCCAACCCGCGAAAGCGGGTTTTTTTATGGCTGCGGCCTGGATGGGATCGCTGGGAGATGAGGCTGAAGGCCAGCGCGCCGTTGACGTTTAAGGGGGCGACAGCGCCCTCTGGGAGTTCTGTTAATAACTGTACGGCGGGTAGGGCGCGGGCCCTTGGGGGACAATGGCAATAACTGTACGGGAACCTGCAGAGACAAACGGTTTCCGTCGCGGCAACGATTACCTGGCATTCATAAAACACAAAGTATCAGTGAGTTAGCAGGGAATTACCAGGTCAGTTTTTGTGTGTCAGCTTTAACGTTCTTGTTGTACATCATCTGGATCGTTGAGTAGTTACACATATCGATACTGCCTTTACAGTAATCTTTGATGACGCGATCCATGACTTTCCTGTCGGTAGCCTCAGTGAGTTTTTTAAATGCTTTGAGGTTTTGCTGCTCCATCATACGTAAAGTGGTGGGCTGGCACATGTCCAACTGACCTTCACAGTAAGCGGCTTTAACCTTACCCTGAATGTACTGGATAACTTCCTGTTTTTGCGCCTCTGAACCATCAAAGTCCATGGGATGGACGAAACTTGCATTCGCAGCGAAAGATGAGAAAAGTACAGCAGCCCCAATAAGTATTTTCATTTTGAATTCCATTACAAAAAAGAAGGGGTAAGAATAATCTTAACGGGCCTTTTTGTGAACTAGAAATGGCTCAGTAGCGCCAAAAAACATAAAAATTATGAACGTTTTAGTATGAGGAGGGCGCTCTGAAAGCTCCGTGCACAGGGGGGATTTATCACCCAAAAGTGATAGTTAATCCATGGAAAAAAGTGAAGCCGGTTTGAAATGACTCTTTGATCCTTACTATTTTAACCTGATGATTGTTAATTTTTTTCTGAGGTTAAAAGAGACAGGAAACGCTGGAAAGTATTGCGTCCTACTCTACTTGCATTCTAAAAACTAACAGTATCAGAGGAAGCCATCTCTTTACGCGCGTATTGTCACTCATCGGTTTTTTCATAAAGCCTGCCTTCATCATCTATCACCTTGGCATTCCGCTTCTGCGCTATCTGAAGCGATTTGATTATCATCGTTTTCAGCCCAAAACTTTGCTCTTGTTATATGAAATTCAGCGCCCATCAATTTATTTCCTGTTTACGTATCTTAGGAGAATTGCGATAGTTGCCAGATAATAAGTCAACCCAATCTTTATTGGTAAGTATTCGATAAAACGGTTTTAATCTACCTCTGACAAAATTAACTATTTCCAACTCACTCATTTTAGATGCTTTAGAGGGATAATCCGGTCCCCAATCGTCAAATAATTCTTCGTATAAATGGTAGTATCGCCAAGTGATTTTACTTGATAAAAGAGAATCTGGGCCCAGCGGGTACGCAGGGATCTGGTGCAATCTGAGTTCGATTTCTTTGGCAGATTCTATATGTAATAAGAACCAAGTTTTAATCCGTAACCACACAACAGAACTTTCACTAAGATTGGGCATGAAAATACCCTCTTGGCGCATGTAAGCTGAAAGGTAATGTTTTACCTCATAAGGATCAGGTTTTTTGTCTAAATTAAGAGAGGCGAGAATCAAAATGGTTTCTGAATCATTTCCTGCTATGATTTCCCTCTCAGCCCATTCAGTAATCTCTTTGTCGTAGTCATCAACACGATAAGCTTCAAATGCTTCACCATATGTCATTAGGCAAAGAATTTCGTACAAGTTGTATTGATATTTTTTGTTGTCCATTAACATCTTCTTTAGTCCATTATACTCAAGGGATTAAGCCTCAAGGCCTCAGACAAATGATCCGGTGCAAAGTGCGCATACCGCATCGTAACCTTAATATCCGTGTGTCCCAATATTCGCTTAAGCACAAGGATATTGCCACCATTCATCATGAAGTGAGAAGCAAATGTTTGACGTAAAATATGCGTCAGCTGCCCAGCAGGTGTCTCGATGCCGGCGCGTTGCATTGCCTTTCTAAAGGCTGAATAGCATGGTTTAAAGAGCAAATGCGCTTTCCTGCTGGATGGCAGTTGGGCTTGTAATTTTTCAGTTATCGGCACCGCGCGGTTTTTCTTGCCTTTAGTTTTTACATAAATGATTTGGCCGGTGCGAATTTGGTTCCCCTTTAAGTTTTCGGCCTCACTCCATCGAGCGCCTGTTGCTAAGCAGATTTTCACGATGGTAGTGAGATCCTTAGAGCGGCTGTTCTCACATTCGGCGAGGAGGGTTTTAATTTCCTCAATAGTGAGATACGCCATCTCCGACTCACTAATTTTAAACTCTCGCACGTTCTCAAGCGGATTAGGCGATGTCCATTCACCCAACCGACGCAACTCATTAAACATCGCTCTGAAATATGCCAGTTCTAAATTAACAGTGCGCGGCGTTACCATCTTTACTCGGCTGGAACGGGTGATTTTGCCGCTTAACCGCTGCTCACGATAAGAAGCAAAAATTTTCGCGTTAAACTTAGTTGCAAGTTGGTTTCCCATTACCTCGCAGGCAAAAGCCATTATGGTTTGCTGCTTATCTGCCTTCTCTCCCAGCCAGGACTTGTCCTAAGCCTGCTATTTTGCGAACTTTTCAAAGGACTATGCTTAGCCCTTCATCGCAAACTGGCGGCGAATCATTTTGCCTTCTCGGCCGTTTGAGAAGATCTATATCTGGTATTTTACGACCAATGACGAATTCTGAAAACAAAAAAGCCACCCTTGCGAGGTGGCTTAACTGCATGATTTTCATCACTAAATCTGGTGGCCCCTGCTGGGTTTGAACCAGCGACCAAGCGATTATGAGTCACAATTTTAAACAAGTAAAATCAGCAACTTACTGATTCTTATGTTTTCTTTAGGCCGAATAGTGATGAAAAGTGGCGCATAGCATTGCGCTCTGCTGCCACTTTGCTGCCAAAAATTAAAAAAGTCTACAAAGAATTGTTCAAAACTAACTTATTACATTTTTTAAATCGATGGAATAACCTTCTCTTGTTAACTCCCTTGCAAGGCTGATTTTCCAACCGCCAGCCTTATCCAATTCGGTGTAAACTAATCCACTTAAATCTCCTGGAATTTCTATGTCGGATTTAACTAACGCTGACACTTTATTGCGGCCAAGTTTGCCAATTAAATAGCCGTGTTCAAACACGACATTTTGCCTTGCTCTAGGCCTCGAATCCCCACTGCCCTCTAATCCGCCATAGTCACAAGGTGTATAAAGCACTATTCCATAGCCAACATTAGTGTGCTCTTCTATTTTTTCAATGATAGTTTTACCGTTATTATTTTGTTCGTGTAAAATTATTGCTTTCAGGCCCAGTTGTTCAATGAATCTAGCAACTTCGGTTTTTGAAAGATCATCCCGGCCATGAACTATAAATATGTTATTGTTGGTTTCTTTATTCTTGTTTATAGATTCTTTTATTTTTCGTGTCTCAACCTTGGTAATTTCTTCACCAGCTTTACTAAGAGTTTCTTTAGTTATATCAGTTGTGTGGTTGTCAGTTAAAATATCTGTTCTGCTAAGGAAAATGAAAACGTTTTTGGGTACTCTAGATTGCGCTATAGATTGTATTTCAGTTGTTGGTCTGTCAGCCTGTTTAATCTTTATCATTCTTACTAGTGAGGCATCGATGTGACGTCCATCAATAAATATTTCCTCTTTCTTGAGATAAGGATATACAATATATTTTTTTACATCATTGAAGTCTTCATTGTCCAAATCATAGAAAGTTAAATAACTTCCTTTTTTATCTTTTTCTTCAGTTTCAATAATCGTGTTGTAATACATTGATAACCTCATTTAGAAAATTCAAGAATGATTGTAACAAAAAGTTGCTATAACATTATTTTACCGACCATTTTTTTTCAAGGGGAAAAGCATAATAAAAATGGTATTAATAAATATTGCCTTTATTCAGAGGGTTAAGAAGAGAAGCTTCTACTAAATGATCTGGGGAAAAGTGAGCATATCGCATAGTTACCTTGATATCCGTATGCCCCAAGATGCGTTGAAGCACAAGAATATTACCCCCATTCATCATAAAATGAGAGGCGAAGGTGTGGCGCAAAACATGCGTCAACTGCCCTGCAGGTGTCTCAATGCCAGCACGTTGCATAGCTTTTCTAAAAGCTGAATAGCATGGTTTAAATAGCACCTGTGCTTTCCTGCTGGATGGCAGATCGGCCTCTAATTTTTCAGTTATTGGCACCGCTCGGTTTTTCTTGCCTTTAGTTTTTACGTAGATGATCTGACCGGCGCGGATTTGGTTTCCCTTTAAACCTTCCGCCTCACTCCATCTTGCGCCAGTTGCTAGGCAGATTTTCACAATGGTTATCAGATCTTTTGAGCGGCTGTTCTCACATTCGGCGAGGAGGGTTCTGATTTCCTCTAAAGTGAGATATGACATCTCAGACTCACTGATTTTAAACTCGCGTACGTTCTCAAGTGGATTAGGTGCAGCCCATTCATCTAACCGACGCAACTCGTTAAACATTGCTCTGAAATACGCCAGCTCTAAATTTACTGTGCGAGGCGTAACTGTCTTTACTCGGTTGGAGCGAGTAATTTTGCCGCTTAATCGCTGCTCACGATAGGATGCAAAAATTTTCGCGTTAAACTCGGTTGCGAGTGGATTACCCATCGCCTCGCATGCGAACGCCATAGTGGTTCGTCGCTTCTCGCCGTCCGCCAACGTGATGCCGTGCGTGTTGAACCACAATTCAACCAGATCAATTACTCGCCGCTTATCTGCTTTTTCTCCCAGCCAAGGCTTAACTTGAGCCTGTTCTTTTACGAACTTCTCGTATGATTGTGCTTCGCCCTTCGTTGCAAACTGGCGGCGAATCCTTTTGCCGTCTCGGCCATTTGGGAAAACTTGTACCTGCCACTTCCCATTGGGTAATTTGTTAATCGCCATGCTGTGCCTTTAAAGGTACTCAGTGCGGGCAACGACTTTGCCTAAAACCTTGATTTCCTCTGCTTTGCATTCGAACGAGGCTTTTCCATTTTCAACGCGAATACGGCCGCCGGGAAAACGATACAACTCTTTAACGCTAATGAGCTTATCAATCTCGATGAGCCACAGCCCGTCGGTGATCTCTGCGGCGGTCATATCAACCAAGTAATTATGCTTCTCAAAATTTACTAATAAAGGGGCTTTAACATCACTTGGTAAGAGCTGAGCATCATATTCAACCCAATCAGATGATGAAAAAATCCCATTTGTGATTTTTTTTAGTTCGATTTTTGTAGATGTATTATCTTGGACTGTGATGTTTGGATTGCCCGTCCCATAAGTTAGCCATTCCAAAGAGGCTCCCGTTTCCATTGAGCAAATTAGCACCCAATCAGCAGGAAAGTTCCCACGCATTATACGGTTAGCCATAGTGCTCTGAGATACGTTGAGGTGACGGCATAACGCTTGTCTTGATGAAAGCCCATACGCTTTAACTATGCGTTCAACGGGTTCTTTCCCCCCCTCAGGCAGAACTGGTGATTTACGACTCGTAAAATCTTTCGTTGACCTTTCCAATTTGAGATCCTAATATTCACTCGTCGTAACGAGGTGTGTTTAATAGAGATAAATAGAGTTGGCTAGAACTCAACAGAGGATAGTGCATCATGACCCGTAAACTTTCAATGCGCCCTTCAATCAATCTCGTGATTTCAGAACCGTACATTACTGTCGAAGAGTTCTGCCGTCGCACTGGTTACAAGGAAGGCACCGTTCGCCAGATGTACCGCGAGAACCGTTTGCCCATCAGGAAGAAGGAGGGCTTAAACGGGCTTATCGAAATCAACATGGTTGCTCTCACTATCGAAGCTGCTTCTGGCTGCGAAATCACAATGCAGGGTTGATGTATCCATATTGGGATATAGAAAGGGATTAATCATGTTTGATTTTCGTGTGTCCACACATAACCACTTTGACGAGGCCTGCCGTCGGTTCGCCCTGTCTCACAATATGAAAGAGCTGGCTTTTTCCGCAGGCATGAACGCGCAGACCCTGCGCAATAAGCTGAACCCTGAGCAGCCGCACGAATTGACGGTTAAGGAAATGCTCTCACTTACTGACCTGACCGAAGATTCAATTTTAATGGATGGTGCGCTGGCGCAGCTACATTGTTTGCCTTGCGTACCGATGAATGAGCACGCAGAAGAAAAGCTATCAGCCTATGTGTTGAAGGCAACGGCAGAAGTGGGGCAACTTGCAGCCGGTGCATTGAATCATGATGCGTTGAGCACTTCCTGTCGCCGCAGCCTTTTGCAGAGCGTCAATACCGGCATTCGCTGTCTGACGCTTGCGGCAATCGCTGTGCAGGCACGCATCCATTCCAATCCCACTATGGCGTCTACCATAGACGCTATCAGCGGCCTCGGCGCATCCATTGGCCTGAGCTGAGGGACTGATGATGATTTCACTGGCATCACGCCTTAAGCGTCAAAGCCCGTCTATGGCCTACGGTAATGGCTGGATCATGGGTGAGAACGGCAAGCCCTGGCATCCGTGCAACAGCCAAAAGCAACTGCTGCAGGGGCTGACCAACAAGCGCAGACCCACCGGTTTCATGGCGCGTTTATTCAGGGGGTAACATGCAGCGAGTAACAGGCAACACAACCGAACAGCAAGGCCCGGCATCTTTTGCCAAAACTCTTTCAACGGGCAATCGTGCTGATGCTGTTAATAAAATGTCGTTTGATGAGTTTCGGAAAAGCTGGCGGCAGCAGCGTGACAATAATGCTAACCCGTCGCTGCGTTATTTCAACCGTCAGAATGACGAGTTTAAATTTTGCGTGTTAACCCTTGCTAATCGCGAAAATCCTAAAACATTTTTACAGGAGGAAATTGGAAAGCCGTTTGAATACTTCGACGAGTACCGCCGCGAGTTAATCATCATGGCGATGAATAAAATGGCGCGCTGGGGAAAGATTCTGCCCCGACAGTTTTCTACCGCAGACTGTTTTTTATCTGAGTAAATAAGACTCAAAAAATTAATGGCGTAAACCCGCCGGGCATTCTTTTGCCCTGAATCTGGAGATTTGAAACATGAGAAATACCGAAACCCGTAATTTTGAAGCCGACGCAGACACGCTTAATGCACTGCTGAACAAGGCCAAAACAGAACAGCGCAGCGATGATGCGCTGGCCGTGTCAATCCGCATTGCGGCGCTAGTCATCCATGCCCGTAAGCAAGAAATGACCGCGCCGGAAATCATTGAACTGCTGGATAAAGAGGCAGAACGTTTTGAGCATCAGGCGCGGGAGCTGCACTAATGGCCGATTCAATGGATTTAGTCCAGGCGCGCGTTGAGGAAGAGCTGCAGCGCAATCTCGCTAACGCACGCCGCCAGCCCGCCGGGGCTGGTGAGTTCTTTTGCCTAGCCTGCGATCAGGCGATACCGGCTGCCCGTCGCCGCGCCGTGCAGGGCGTTACTCACTGCGTAACCTGTCAGGAAATCATCGAGCTGAAAAGTGCCCACTACAAAGGCGGTGCTGTATGAGTACGATCCTCAAGTGGGCGGGCAACAAAACCCGCCTCATGCCTGAGCTGCTTAATCATCTGCCGCTGGGGCAGCGCCTCGTTGAGCCGTTCGCCGGTTCCTGCGCGGTGATGATGGCTACGGATTACCCGGCTTATTTAGTGGCTGATGTTAATCCCGACCTGATTAATCTTTACCGCCAGATTAAAGAGCATACGCGCCCGTTTATCGTGGTGGCGATGAGCCTGTTTACCCAAAACAAAGCGGCAGAGGATTATTACCGCATCCGCGAAGCGTTTAATCATGACCCGGCTCTACCTCTGCTTGAGCGTGCCGCGCACTTCCTTTACCTGAACCGCCACGGCTATCGTGGCCTTTGCCGTTACAACCGTAAGAGTGAATTTAATATCCCTTACGGAAACTATTCTGAACCTTATTTCCCCCTGGAAGAAATAGAAACGTTCGCAGCCAAAGCCCACCGTGCAACTTTTGTCTGTGCTGATTTCCGCGAGACGCTGAGCATGATACAGACCGGCGACGTCGTTTATTGCGATCCGCCCTATGACGGCACGTTTAGCGACTACCACGCAGGCGGATTTGATAAAGCCGCGCAGCAGGACTTAGCCAGCATGTTAACCAGCGTGTCAGAACGCTGCCCGGTCATCGCTTCAAACAGCGATACCGACTATACGCGCACGCTTTTTAATGCCTACGAGATGACCAGCGTCAGGGCTGCCCGTTCGGTTGGTGTGGCTGCAGGTGACGGCAAAAGCGCGGCGGAAATCATTGCTGTTCGTCGTCCTGCCCCTGTCTCGGTTGGGGTTGATATGGCTGCAAAAGAGGCAGCCACATGATT
>NZ_JBCHWE010000005.1:0-64618 GCF_059801205.1 Pantoea sp. Ae19-2
CGAATTCAGCTGGTGTCTGGTAATCCAGCGATGAATGGGGACGGCACTCGTTATAATCCTGCCGCCAGTCATTAATCGTTTTCCGGGCATGAAGAATATCGCTGAACCAGTGTTCATTCAGACACTCATCGCGAAAGCGTCCGTTAAAACTCTCAATAAATCCGTTCTGCGTTGGCTTACCTGCCTGGATAAGCCGGAGTTCCACACTATGCTCAAAGGCCCATTGATCGAGCGCGCGGCAGGTAAATTCCGGGCCCTGATCGGTTCTTATTGTCGTCGGATACCCCCGAAACAACGCGATGCTGTCCAGAATACGCGTGACCTGAACGCCTGAAATACCGAAAGCAGCGGTGATCGTCAGACACTCCTTCGTGAAATCATCCACACAGGTCAGGCACTTGATCCTTCGACCGTTGGCCAGTGCATCCATAACGAAATCCATCGACCATGTAAGATTCGGTGCATCCGGGCGCAGAAGCGGAAACCGTTCGGTCGCCAGCCCTCTACGGCGTCGTCTGCGTTTTACGCTCAGTCCATTAAGGTAGTAAATACGGTATACCCGCTTGTGATTGACGTGAAGGCCCTCCCTACGCAGCAACTGCCAGATGCGCCGATAACCAAAACGTCTGCGTTCAAGCGCCAGCTCGGTAATACGCCCAGATAAATGTGCATCAGCAGCCGGACGCTGAGCATCATAACGGCAGGTCGACAGGGACAAACCTGTAAGCCGGCAGGCACGACGTTGCGACAGACCGGTCGCATCACACATCAACACCACGGCTTCCCGCTTCTGGCCTGTCGTCAGTACTGTCGCCCCAGAGCCACCTGAAGCGCCTCCTTATCCAGCATGGCTTCGGCAAGCAGCTTCTTGAGCCTGGCGTTCTCTTCCTCAAGCGACTTCAGGCGCTTAACCTCGGGCACCTCCATACCGCCATACTTCTTACGCCAGGTGTAAAAGGTGGCGTCGGAAATGGCGTGCTTACGGCAGAGCTCACGGGCAGAAACCCCGGCTTCAGCCTCGCGGAGGATACTGATGATCTGTTCGTCGGAAAAACGCTTCTTCATGGGGATGTCCTCATGTGGCTTATGAAGACATTACTAACATCGGTGTGTATTAATCAACGGGGAGCAGGTCAGCTTGGCTAAAACTATCTCAGAAATCGAACAAGAGACAGGGATACCACAAGACCAGTTAGTAGATATTCTTAACGAAGAGTATGGGTATGTATCCCAAGATGACTCAGAGTCAATTGCTAACTTAAACAAGCAAATTGAGTTAGACAAAGCCGCCGATCGTCATGCCAAGGAAAAGAAGGTAAAGGTCAGTAAAAGAGCCGTGGTTAAAACCATCTACGACCGTGAAACGGGTAAATTAGCTAGAGATTTCAAAGAGGATAATGCAGGTAAAGAGCCCAGCTAGCAGGCTTGATATGCAGTGAGCCATTGAATCTGGTCATGCGGTATCGCTGATTTCCTTGGTAATTAGCGAGTACGTCAGCATTGCTTGGTATTAGGGGCATGTCAAAAAGGATTGATGTACTGTTTCTTCAGACCGGACAAAGACCGGATGTCACTTGTGGTGATGGAACCAGTCGAAGGTTGTTCATGGTGGGTATAGCGTTTGTTGGCAATTTGAAGCCTAACAGACAACAGCACCGTGACCGGAAGGGCTGGGAGTAGCTAAAGGGAAATGCTTAGGCTGGATGGAAGAGGCCGAGTGATGGTAACTGTGGCTAAGACGACCAGAAATCTACCGGAACCCCAGAAAGCAAAAAACCAGCCCGTAGGCTGGTTTCTTTAAATAGTGGTGCCCGGACTCGGAATCGAACCAAGGACACGGGGATTTTCAATCCCCTGCTCTACCGACTGAGCTATCCGGGCAACGGGCCGCATTAAACCGTAAAGGCCGCCAGGCGTCAACGGCTTTGTCATAAAAATTACCTAAAACTATGCTGATTGCCTGCTTTTCAGTCAAAGACAGCAAAAAGACGTGCTTCAGGTTAATGCCCCGCCGGTGCGGCACAGCGCAAAGCGCAGAATATCTTCCGCAAGGGTTCTGGCCGTGTCGATATCAGCCTGGCTACGCTTCACCAATAGCTTGCTCAGGCAGCCTTCCAGCACCAATTCCATTTGGTGCGCGACCATGGTTGGGTCGTCCACTTCCATTTGTGTGAGCAGCTCGTGCGTGTATTCCCAGGCCGCTTTTTTCTGCTGGTCCGCCAGTTGATGAATCGGGTGCGCGGCATCAGGGTAGAAGGTGCAGGCGGCAATAAACAGGCAGCCGGGATAACGCTGGTTGCTCACGCATTCGGTCAGGGCGTGGTAGCGCTTAAGCAGCTTTTGCTCCGGCGTTAACTCTTCGTCCAGCATCAGCTGACGCCGCCAGGCATCCACCTGCGAACTTAAGTAGCGCAGGGCGTCGTACAGCAGGGCTTCGCTGTCGGGCCAGAACTGGCGAATCTCAGCGAGCGGATAATCGGCTTCTTTCGCCACCATCTCCAGCGTCGTGCTGGCAATGCCTTTACGTTCAAGGACATGCAGGGCGTGCTCTAAAACTTCTTCGCGTTGCACGGTTTTCTCCTTACGTTTCCCAACGGATCAAGTGTTGTTTACTGGCTGCGATTGCGCAAATGCTCGCTGAACGCGGAGGCGTCCATAAAGCCTGTTACGCGGTCTGCCGGTTGTTCAACGCCGTTAGCATCAAAGAATAAAATGGTTGGCAGGCCAAGCACCTGTAAATGCTTCAGCAGGGCTTTGTCGTCGGCGTTATTTGCCGTGACATCGGCCTGCAGTAAAACGGTGCCAGACAGCGCTTTTTGCACCTGCGGATCGCTAAAGGTGTATTTCTCAAACTCTTTACACGCCACGCACCAGTCGGCGTACAAATCTAACATCACCGGTTTGCCTTTCGCCCCGGCTAGCGCGGCGTCGAGCTGCTCAACGTTGGCTATTTTGTTAAAGCTGAGGTGAGGGACGGATTGAACGGATGCCGGAGAGCCAAAAGCCCAGTCCTGCAGCGGACGAGCGGACACCAGCGCGGCACCCAGAAGAATAATTTGCAACACGCGTAGCCAGGACTTCTTCGCTCCAAGGCTGGTGATAAATGCCCAGCCGAAGAAGGCGACGCCCAGCAGGCCCCACAGCCTCAGCCCCCAGATGTCGCCCAGCACGCGTTCCAGCAGGAAGACCGGCAGCGCCAGAATCACAAAACCAAAGGCGGTTTTGACGCTTTCCATCCACGGCCCGCTTTTCGGCAGCAGGCGATTACCGAAGACGGTAATCAGGATTAGCGGCAGGCCCATGCCCAGCGCGTAAAGGTAAAGCGTGCCGCCGCCGAGCCACATATTTCCGCTTTGCGCGATGTACAGCAGGATAGCGCTAAGCGGCGCGGTGGTGCACGGCGAGCAGATAAGCCCGGCCAGCGCGCCCATAGCAAAGACGCCGCCCGCCGAGCCGCCCTGCTGGCGGTTGCTCATCAGCGCCAGGCGCGTTTGCAGCGACGAGGGCAGCTGCAGCGTGAACAGACCGAACATCGAGGCGGCGAGCAGGATAAAGAGCGCCGACAGGCCAATCAGCACGTATGGGTGCTGGAGTGCAGCCTGGAACTGGAGTCCTGCGGCGGCAACGACAAGACCGAGTGCGGTGTAGGTCAGCGCCATGCCCTGGACGTATACAAAAGCCAGCAGCAGCGCCCGGGCAGTGGACAGGCGTTGTTTACCACCTAGTACGATGCCGGAAATGAGCGGGTACATCGGCAGCACGCAGGGCGTGAAGGCGATGCCGATGCCGATCAGGAAGGCCCACAGCGCGGAGAAGGGGAGCGATGCGGGTGCGGAGCTGTCTGTTCCCCTCACCCCGGCCCTCTCCCCAGAAGGGGAGAGGGAGGAAGAAATATTGGCCTCGTCTCTTGATGGGGAGAGGGAGGAAGACACATTGGCATCATTAGCCGACGCAGCAATAGCACTCAACGGCACAACGCGCGTTTCCGGCGGATAGCAGAATCCGGCTTCGGCGCAGCCCTGGTAAGTGACGCTGACGGACGAACCTTTATTGGCGGCATTTACCGTAATGGGCAGAGTTAGCTGCTGGGTGAAGATCTCCGTTTTGCCGTAGAACTCATCTTCGTGCCAGGTGCCTTTAGGCATAACCAGGGGCGTAATGTCCGCGCTGGTGGGCACCACTTTGATCTGCTGGCGATAGAGATAATAGCCGGGTTTTATCTGCCAGCTGAGCGTCAGCTTGTGCTCGGCCTGCTGAAAGTCAAAGGCAAAAGCCTGGTCGACCGGGACAAACTGCGTTTTATTCTGGGCGTCAAACAGCCCGGCGAAGGCCTGCGAACTGCATAACAGCAGGACTAGCGTAATGATGCGTAGAGCCATGAGAGATATTCACTGTTTCCGTGTGCAACTGGCAGAACCAGTAGTTCTGGCGTTTGATAAGGGTGATGGGTTTTCAGGCAGGCAAGCAGTGCCTCCTGGTGTTCCACGTCGCTCTTGAGCAGCATTTGGACTTCGTACTCCTGCTCCAGCTTTCCTTCCCAGTAATAGAGCGAAGTTGCGCCCGGCAGCAGCGTCACGCAGGCGGCAAGTTTCTCCGCCAGCACTTTCGCGGCCAGATCCTGCGCGGTGGCTTCATCCGGGGCGGTACAGAGTACAACGACAGCCTGGGTCATCGACATCGCAAACCTCATCTGAGAAGAAAGTGCGATGACTATAACATGAGCAGAAGAAAACGGGCTGCATTGCAGCCCGCGTCTGGCGGAGATTTACAGTACGATCCCGCCGATGATAAAGCCGAGGATAACGCACAAAGTAATGGCAATGACGCCGGGGATCAGGAAGGCGTGGTTGAACACATATTTGCCGATACGGGTTGAGCCGGTGTCGTCCATTTCGACCGCTGCCAGCAGCGTCGGGTAGGTTGGCAGGACGAACAGCGCAGATACCGCTGCAAAAGAGGCGACGGCGGTTAATGGCGTGACGCCGAGCAGCAGGGCCGCAGGCATCAGCGCTTTCGTTGTGGCTGCCTGGGAATAGAGCAACGTGGCCGCGAAGAACAGCACCACAGCCAGCAGCCACGGGTAACCGTTCAGCAGGTCACCGGCAACCGCCTGAATGTCGCTGATATGGGACTTAACGAAGGTATCGCCCAGCCATGCAACGCCGAGTACGCAAATACAGGCGCTCATGCCGGACTTAAAGGTGCTGGCGTTCAGCACTTCGCCAGTGTCGATTTTACAGGTGATGCTAATCAGCGTGGCGATGGTGAGCATAAACACAACAATCGCTTCGTTACGCGGCAGAACCGGGTTCTGAATCAGGCCGACGGTGTCGCTGATCGCGGTGGCATAGAACATCACGGCGACAATACCGATCAGGAATAGCAGCACCGAACGCTTGGCGTGCGGCTTCAGTTCGAAGACCTGGCTACCGCGCAGCTTCACTTCGCCTTTGGCAAGACGTTCCTGGTAAACCGGATCGTCTTTCAGCTCGCAGCCGAGGAAGTTACACACCACCGCGGTTAGCATCACGGCAATCAGCGTGACCGGGATACAGATACCTAGCAGCGTCAGGTAGCTCACGCCCATCGGCTCCAGAATGCCGGCAAAAAACACCACTGCAGCGGAAATCGGCGATGCCGTAATGGCAATTTGTGAGGCGACAACGGCGATAGAAAGCGGGCGAGAAGGGCGAATGCCCTGCTCTTTTGCCACTTCGGTAATCACCGGCAGCGTGGAAAAGGCCGTGTGGCCGGTCCCGGCCAGAATGGTCATAAACCAGGTGACCAGCGGCGCAAGGAAGGTGATGTATTTCGGATGGCGGCGCAGCATGCGTTCCGCAAGGCTGACCAGGTAGTCCATGCCGCCCGCGACCTGCATGGCCGCAATCGCGGCGATCACCGCCATGATAATTTCAATCACGTCAAAGGGGATTGCCCCCGGTTTGATCTGGAAGATAAGGGTAAGCACCAGCACGCCGAGACCACCGGCAAAACCAATACCGATCCCTCCCAGCCTTGCCCCGAGATAGATCGCCAGCAGGACGACCACGAGTTCAGCACCAAACATAATTGCATCCTTGAGATTTAAATGAGATGAAAATGAAATGTTATGTTTTCGTATACCGTTAAAATGAAAAAGGCACGTCCGACTGGACGTGCCTTTTGGCGTTTATGTGGATGAGTTATTGTTCGCTTTCATCGGTATAGCGCTTAGCTTTGTAGACCGGGTGCATCAGGTTGTGGACGGAGAAGATATCGTCCAGCTCGGCTTCGGTCAGCAGGCCGCGCTCTAGCACGACCTCGCGCACGCTCTTGCCGGTTTCTGCGCAGATCTTGCCGACGATGTCGCCGTTGTGGTGGCCAATGAACGGGTTCAGGTAGGTCACGATACCGATGGAGTTGTACACGTAGCTCTCACACACTTCTTTATTCGCGGTGATGCCGTTAATGCATTTTTCCAGCAGGTTGTAGCAGGCGTTGGTCAGGATATGAATGGATTCGAACATTGCCTGGCCAATCACCGGCTCCATCACGTTCAGCTGCAGCTGACCTGCTTCGGATGCCATGGTCACCGTGGTGTCGTTGCCGATGACTTTGAAGCAAACCTGATTCACCACTTCCGGGACAACCGGGTTCACTTTGGCCGGCATAATAGAAGAACCCGCCTGCAGTTCTGGCAGGTTGATTTCGTTCAGGCCAGCGCGCGGGCCGGAAGAGAGCAGGCGCAGGTCGTTACAGATTTTGGACATTTTCACGGCCAGGCGCTTCAGGGAGCTGTGCACCATTACGTATGCGCCGCAGTCGGAAGTGGCTTCAATCAGGTCTTCTGCTGGTACGCAGGCCAGGCCGCTGACTTCTGCCAGTTTCTGTACGGCCAGCTGCTGGTAGCCATCTGGCGTGTTGAGGCGGGTACCGATGGCGGTTGCGCCAAGGTTCACTTCCAACAGCAGTTCAGCGGTGCGCAGCAGGTTTTTAGTCTCTTCAGTCAGCAGCACGTTGAACGCGTGGAACTCCTGACCGAGGGTCATCGGAACAGCGTCCTGAAGCTGGGTGCGGCCCATTTTCAGGATCTCAGAAAACTCAACCGCTTTACGCTGGAAGCCTTCGCCCAGCTGATTAATGGCATCGATCAGTTTCACGATGGAAGCGTAAACTGCGATGCGGAAGCCGGTTGGGTAGGCGTCGTTAGTGGACTGGCATTTGTTGACGTGGTCGTTCGGGTTCAGGAACTGGTATTCACCTTTCTGGTGGCCCATCAGTTCCAGACCGATGTTAGCGAGGACTTCGTTGGTGTTCATGTTGACGGAAGTACCGGCGCCGCCCTGGTAGACGTCTACCGGGAATTGATCCATGCATTTGCCGTTGTTCAGGACTTCATCACAGGCCTGAATGATGGTGTTCGCGATGCTCTTAGGAATGGTTTGCAGTTCCTTGTTCGCCATTGCCGCCGCTTTTTTTACCATCACCATACCGCGTACAAATTCCGGTATGTCACTGATTTTACTGTTGCTAATGTAGAAGTTTTCAATCGCTCTCAGAGTATGAACGCCGTAGTAGGCATCCGCTGGCACTTCCCTGGTACCCAACAAATCTTCTTCGATACGAATGTTATTTAACATGTGAACCTTCTTAGTAAAGCTGCAGATAAATGCACTGTTTTATTCACACACACGAAATGTGGTTGTGAGCTTAATAGGCCGACGATTATGTCCATATTCGACCGCGTTGACGTGATGATATGCTGATGATAGCGAAAAGCAGTAACCTGGATCACTTATTAAAAGCCGCCACGCATAACAATTATTAATATGTGATATAGGTCAACAGTTGAAAATTTCCAGAAAAAATTCACGCAATAAACATTGATCTTTGTCTACAGCGTCGCCATCTCCCTCCTACGCGTAATTGCTAATCTATTTTTCGCGAGACCATTAACGGGCTCGCCCGATGACAGGAGCGTATAGTGCGCTGGATCCCGTTTATTGCCGTTTTCCTTTATGTTTACATCGAAATTTCGCTGTTCATACAGGTGGCACACGTTTTGGGGGTCTTTATGACCCTGATTCTGGTCATTTTCACTTCGGTGATTGGCCTTTCTCTGGTGCGTAACCAGGGCTTTAAAAACCTGATGCTGATGCAGCAGAAGATGGCGGCAGGCGAAAGCCCTGCGGCGGAGATGATCAAAAGCGTCTCGCTGATCATGGCCGGTATTTTGCTGCTGTTGCCGGGCTTTTTTACCGACTTCCTCGGTCTGCTGCTGCTGTTGCCGCCGGTGCAAAAGCACCTCACGCTCAAGCTGATGCCGCATTTGCGCTTCTCCCGCATGCCTGGCGGCGGTTTTAGCGCCGGTAGTGAAGGGGGCAATACATTCGACGGTGAGTTCCAGCGTAAAGACGACGCGCCAAAGCGCCTCGACGACCAGCACCGGGATGATCGTTAAATTTTAGTTTTTTTTGTTTTCCCCCCTTGAAGGGGGGAAAGCGCATCCCCATTAATCAGGTCACCAGCCGATTACCCCTGTGGGACGGCGTTACCTAACTATCTGATACTGACTTTCTCAAAGGAGAGCTATCAATGAGCATTCGTCCATTACATGATCGTGTCATCGTCAAGCGTAAAGAAGTTGAGTCCAAATCTGCGGGCGGCATCGTTCTGACTGGCTCCGCAGCGGGCAAATCAACTCGTGGCGAGATCATCGCTGTCGGTAAAGGCCGCATCCTGGAAAACGGTAGCGTGCAGCCGCTGGACGTGAAAGTGGGTGACATCGTTATCTTCAACGATGGCTACGGCGTGAAGTCCGAGAAAATCGACAACGAAGAAGTGCTGATCATGTCCGAAAGCGACATCCTGGCAATTGTTGAAGCGTAATTTGACGCACGAACCTGAACGAATTTGAGGAATAGAAGAAATGGCAGCTAAAGACGTAAAATTCGGTAACGACGCTCGTGTAAAAATGCTGCGCGGCGTTAACGTACTGGCAGATGCAGTGAAAGTTACCCTCGGTCCTAAAGGCCGTAACGTGGTTCTGGATAAATCTTTCGGTGCACCGACCATCACCAAAGATGGCGTTTCCGTAGCGCGTGAAATCGAGCTGGAAGACAAGTTCGAAAACATGGGCGCACAGATGGTGAAAGAAGTTGCCTCTAAAGCGAACGACGCTGCAGGCGACGGTACCACCACCGCAACCGTACTGGCTCAGGCTATCATCACCGAAGGTCTGAAAGCCGTTGCTGCGGGCATGAACCCAATGGACCTGAAACGCGGTATCGATAAAGCCGTTGTTGCCGCTGTTGAAGAGCTGAAAGCGCTGTCCGTGCCGTGCTCTGACTCTAAAGCGATTGCTCAGGTTGGTACTATCTCCGCTAACTCCGACGAAACCGTAGGTAAACTGATCGCTGAAGCGATGGATAAAGTTGGTAAAGAAGGCGTGATCACCGTTGAAGACGGTACCGGTCTGGAAGACGAACTGGACGTGGTTGAAGGTATGCAGTTCGACCGCGGCTACCTGTCCCCATACTTCATCAACAAGCCAGAAACTGGCGCTGTTGAGCTGGAAAGCCCGTTCATCCTGCTGGCTGACAAAAAAATCTCCAACATCCGTGAAATGCTGCCAGTGCTGGAAGCCGTTGCGAAAGCAGGCAAACCGCTGGTTATCATCGCTGAAGATGTTGAAGGCGAAGCGCTGGCTACCCTGGTGGTTAACACCATGCGTGGCATCGTGAAAGTGGCTGCGGTTAAAGCACCTGGCTTCGGCGACCGCCGTAAAGCTATGCTGCAGGACATCGCTACCCTGACCGGCGGTACCGTTATCTCTGAAGAGATCGGTATGGAGCTGGAAAAAGCGACCCTGGAAGACCTCGGCCAGGCTAAACGCGTTGTGATCAACAAAGACACCACCACCATCATCGATGGCGTGGGTGAAGAAGCCGCTATTCAGGGCCGCGTTGGTCAGATCCGTAAGCAGATCGAAGAAGCAACTTCTGACTATGACCGCGAAAAACTGCAGGAGCGCGTAGCGAAACTGGCAGGCGGCGTAGCGGTAATCAAAGTTGGTGCTGCTACCGAAGTTGAAATGAAAGAGAAAAAAGCTCGCGTCGACGATGCCCTGCACGCTACCCGTGCTGCGGTTGAAGAAGGCGTGGTTGCTGGTGGTGGTGTAGCGCTGGTTCGCGTTGCCGCTAAACTGGCTGGCCTGACCGCTCAGAACGAAGACCAGAACGTGGGTATCAAAGTTGCGCTGCGCGCGATGGAAGCTCCTCTGCGTCAGATCGTTTCTAACGCCGGTGAAGAGCCATCCGTTGTCACCAACGCGGTGAAAGCGGGCGAAGGTAACTACGGTTACAACGCCGCGACCGAAGAATACGGCAACATGATCGATTTCGGTATCCTGGACCCAACCAAAGTTACCCGTTCTGCTCTGCAGTACGCGGCTTCCGTGGCGGGCCTGATGATCACTACCGAGTGCATGGTCACCGACCTGCCTAAAGGCGATGCTCCTGACTTAGGCGCTGCTGGTGGTATGGGCGGCATGGGTGGCATGGGCGGCATGATGTAATTCGCCTTAGCACCTTGTGTTAAAGAAACCCTCAGTCAGAAATGTCTGGGGGTTTTTTCTTTTGTTCACACTCTGGTATAAGTGCTTACCGGGCAATAACGGCTCAATACCTTGATTACGGGGAATAACATGCGCATGAAAGTCTCATCAGGAGTGGTTCTGGCAGCGCTGCTGCTGGCAGGATGTAGCACGGGCAATCAGCTTAGCTCCAGCGGCCAGAGCGTTCGTTTTGTTGAAGACAAACCAGGAAGCGAATGCCGTCTATTAGGCACCGCGACCGGGGAACAGAGCAACTGGCTGTCTGGCCAGCACGGCGATGAAGGCGGGTCTATGCGCGGCGCGGCAAACGCACTGCGTAACAATGCGGCCGAAATGGGCGGCAACGTGCTGTACGGCGTGAGCAGCCCAACCCAGACGCTGCTCTCGAGCTTTGCGCCAACGGCCAGCCAAATGACGGGTCAGGTTTATAAGTGCCCGAACTGATTCGGTAAGTATTACCCTCACCCCGGCCCTCTCCTTCAGGGAGAGGGAGAAAAATGGACGTGCTTTTACTGATAGATCGAGGAAGGACTTGCGGTTCCCTGTCACTGGTAAGGGATAAAGTCGTGGGGCTTTTTCTACAGTCGAAGGCGGCACTAAGCGGTTCCCTCTCCTGGGGGAGAGGGTTAGGATGAGGGCGTTAAGCTCTCACTTTTGCCGTAGCTGCAAATCCAGCGGCGTCTTACTTGGCTCCCCGCCTATTTCTCTCGCCAGCTTCGGCACCATATAGCCAGAAACCAGCGTCAGCAGCTCACGCATAATCGCCCGGGCCTCTTCGTCTTCTACCATAAAGTGCGCCGCACCTTGCACTCTGTCGAGCACGTGCAGGTAATACGGCATCACGCCCGCATTAAACAACGCATTACTAAGGTCGGCCAGGGTTTGTGCGTTGTCGTTCACGCCGCGCAGTAGCACGCTTTGATTCAGCAGCGTGACGCCCGCCAGGCGTAGCTTTGCCATCGCCGAGCGGAAATCGTCGCCAATTTCCTGGGCGTGGTTAATATGATTAACCAGCAGCACCTGAAGCGATGAGCGGGCGATTCTTGCTGCCAGCCCATCGGTAATACGCGCCGGGATGACAATCGGCAGGCGGCTGTGAATACGCAGGCGTTTGATATGAGGAATGGCCTCCAGCTCGCTCATCAGCCAGTCCAGTTCATGATCTTTGGCCATCAGCGGGTCGCCGCCGGAGAAAATAATTTCGTCCAGCTCAGGATGTTCGCTGATATACGCCAGCGCCGTTTGCCAGTTGCGTTTGTTGCCCTGGTTGTCGGCATACGGGAAGTGGCGGCGGAAACAGTAGCGGCAGTTTACGGCGCAGCCACCTTTCACCAGCAGCAAGGCGCGGTTGCGGTACTTATGCAGCAGCCCTGGGACAACGCTGTGTTGCTCTTCCAGCGGATCGGTGGTGAAACCGGGCGCGGCAACGAACTCCTGTTTTGCCGTCAAAACCTGACGCAGTAACGGGTCGTTGGGGTTACCTTTTTCCATGCGCGCGACGAAAGCGCGAGGGACGCGCAGGGCAAAAAGACGCCTTGCTTCACGCCCGGCAAGCAGTTCTTCATCGTCAGCTACATTTAAAATGTGCAGCAGTTCATCAGGATCGGTTATAACATCGGCAAGTTGCGTTAACCAATCTTCTCTGTGAGGGGGATTTAGGGTTACAATGTGTGCCATTTTTTTGGCTAAGCTACCAGTTAACAAATTCAGAGGGCCTTATGGCGACTTATTCTAGCAACGATTTCCGTGCCGGTCTTAAAATCATGATGGATGGCGAACCGTACGCGGTTGAAGCCAGCGAATTCGTAAAACCGGGCAAGGGCCAGGCATTCGCGCGCGTTAAGCTGCGTCGTCTGCTGACCGGTACCCGCGTTGAGAAAACCTTCAAGTCTACTGACTCTGCAGAAGGCGCTGACGTTGTCGATATGAACCTGACTTACCTGTACAACGACGGTGAGTTCTATCACTTCATGAACAACCAAACCTTCGAGCAGCTGGCTGCAGACGAAAAAGCCGTTGGCGAAAACGCTAAATGGCTGCTGGACCAGGCTGAGTGCATCGTGACCCTGTGGAACGGTCAGCCAATCTCCGTTACCCCACCGAACTTTGTTGAGCTGGAAATCGTTGAAACCGATCCAGGTCTGAAAGGTGACACTGCAGGGACCGGCGGCAAGCCAGCAACCCTGAGCACCGGCGCTGTGGTTAAAGTTCCGCTGTTCGTCCAGATCGGCGAAGTCATCAAAGTTGACACCCGTTCTGGTGAATACGTTTCTCGCGTGAAGTAATTCTCGTGAAGGTTCGCGGCGCGGTGCCTGAGGCTCGCGCCGCCGCTTTGTCAGGGCAGGGAAGATGAACCGTTTGTTGAAACAGATTCTTTTTATCTCGCTGCTGGCCGCTGCGCTGTCGGGTTGTAATACCACGCGTGGGTTTGGCGAAGACTTGCAACATCTCGGCGGCGCCATTGAGCGCGTAGCCAATAAATAGTCCCTGCCAGTTATCCGAAATCGCCTCGCTTTTCCTTCGTTGTTCATTTTTTTAGCTATGCTTAACAAGCTATACACAAACAACATAGTTATAAGGAAAAGCTCATGATTAAGAAAACCATTGCTGCGTTTTTCTCTCTCGTCGTTCTTTCATCCTTGTTGACCGCCTGTAACACCACCCGCGGCGTGGGCGAGGATATACAAAGCGGCGGTAAGGCTATTTCTGGTGCGGCAACAAAAGCGCAGGAATAATACTGTTCGGTACGGTGCTAGTGCCGTACCGTTATTCTAAAACAGCCTCCGGATTATTTAAAAAAAGCGATAATCTATTGTCGGCTCCCAGCTTTAATCGAATGTTTCGCTTATAGGTGTAAACCGTTTTTACGCTTATTTCCATCACTCTGGCAATATATTCGTTATTCGCCTCTTCCTTCCAGAGTTTTAATATTCTCTCTTCGCGTAAGGTCAGTAATGGCGTAATATGTCGTTTCACTTCACGGAATGGCGGGCGGGTCGCAATAGTCTGCTGAATCAATGCCGTTAATGCCGACAATGATACTGACTTATCCCAAATATCGTTAGTGCCTTGCGCCGCGCAGTACTCAGCAATGGTGGGGTGTTGCCCGCTTTGCAGCAGCAGCAGGCGCGTCGTATCGCCACAGGCAGAATAAATAGTCGAAAGCTGTTGGATATTATGCAATGCGGTTGAGAAACTGTTGAAGTCGGCGATCACCATATTCGGCTGCCATTTAATAATTTTTTCCCGGGCGAGAAGTAAACTGTCTGTCTCTGAAATACTCACTGCCGTAGCCAGATTATTTTTCTGATTGAGCAAGTGCGTCAGTCCCTGACGGCTGAAGTAACACCTATCAACCAATAATATTTTATACATTTTCACGCTTCACGTTAATCATTACTGCGGCGTTTGCAGGCTGGCAAACCACGTTTTATCATATGAATAAATTTGCCAAAATGAATCACGGAAATACGCGCGAATTCGCTGTCAATTCCAGGCTTAGCAAGGCCCAGCGAGTGAAACGATTATTTCATTGCGTAGCATTTGGATACGGATTTTCAGGCAGCCGTTTGGGTGCTAAAATCAGCTTCTCACCTAAGCCTTACGGGACGACCCGCAAGCGCATCTCACACCGGGGACGGCCCCATTTCTACTGGAGCTGTTATGGCCTGGATCGTACTGTTAATTGCCGGATTACTGGAAGTTGTTTGGGCGGTAGGACTGAAATATACCCACGGCTTTAGCCGCCTGTGGCCTAGCGTTATCACCATCGTCGCGATGGTTGTCAGCATGGCTTTGCTCGCCTGGGCGATGAAAACCCTGCCCACCGGCACGGCCTACGCTGTGTGGACCGGGATCGGTGCCGTCGGCGCGGCGATTACCGGCATTCTGCTGCTGGGAGAGTCGGCTAACCCGATGCGTCTGGCTAGCCTGGCTCTGATTGTGGTCGGGATCATTGGCTTGAAAATTTCCACGCATTAACTGCCTGGTTGTTTCACCCAAATCAATTTATCCACCGCAAAGCCCTGGCGAGCGGCGATAGCCAATAGCTGTTGCTTGAGATCGTGGCTGATGGTTGGTGTGCGGGACAGGATCCACAGATAGCTGAGGTCCGGCCCGCATACCAGCGCATGGCGATAGTCTTTATCCAGCGCAATCACGTTATAGCCGCCGTAAAACGGGCCAAAAAAGGAGACTTTCAGCGCAGCGACGCTCGGGTCTCCGGTGAAATAAGCCTTCCCTTCTGCCTGCTGCCACATCTGCCTGTCCGGGTTGAATCCCCGGTTTATCACGCGCAGGCCGCCGTCATCCATAAAACTGTAGGTGGCCGTGACCTGATTCAGGCCGCTTTCAAAGCTGTGGTCCATTCGCGCAATTTCATACCAGGTGCCGATAAAGCGTTTTGCCTCGAAGTTTTGCACGACCGTGACGCTGGGGGGAGGAGTTGGTGAGCTACAGGAGACAACGAATAATGCGACCGCAAGCGCGGTGAAAGCGGGCCAAATGCGCATAGCAGATTCCTTCCGAGGTTTTTTAGCTAAGTGTAGATGGCGACAGGAAATAAAGTGTGAGCGAAGCCGGAAATAATACGGCCTGTGTTCAACAGGCCGTGGTCATTTTTATTGCAGTGCTTCAAGAATGGCGTAAGCGGCTTTTACTCGCTCGGTGTTTGGGTAGCTTTTGTTGGCCAGCATCACGATACCCAGCTGTTTTTCTGGGATAAAGGCCACGTAGCTGCCAAAGCCGCCTGTCGACCCGGTTTTATGTACCCATGAGGCTTTCACCGCAGGTGCTGGAGGCTCAATCAGCGTTGCCGGGTGCGGCGCAAGGGCGATCTTGTTGTCACTGCCATCAATAATCGTTTTCCCCTTCACCGGCCAGTTCAGCATTTCCCAGCCAAGCCCCTGATACATGCTACCCACGCGCCAGTAACGTGACTGCGCGAGCTGGATACCCTGAGCTAACGTTTTGTCTCCCAGACGATCGGGGGCCATATTAGCCTGCACCCAATGGGCCATATCTTCGATGCTGGATTTCACGCCGTAGGCTTCTGCATCCAGCATGCCCGGCGAGACGCGCACGGCTTTGCCGTCCCGGTAGCCCCAGGCGTAGTGGCTGTCTTCCGTCGCCGGCACGTTAATCCAGGTGTGTTGAAGATTCAGTGGCTCAAAGACGCGTTTTAACATCGCCTGTTCAAAGCTCATGCCTGACGGTTTCACCATCAAGGCTCCGAATAGTCCAATACTTGCGTTGGCGTAGAGGCGCTGTGTGCCAGGTGCCCACTTCGGCTGCCAGTTCTGGTAAAACTTCAGCAGGGCATCGCTGTTGGTTACCTCGTCCGGCACCTGCAGCGGCAGGCCACCGGCGGTATAGGTGGCAAGCTGCAGCAGGGTGATCCCTTTCCACTGCTTGCCGTTCAGCTCAGGCCAGTATTTCTGCGCCGGGTCGCTAAGGCTAACTTCGCCGCGAGCCAAAGCATCGCCGCCCAGCACGCCGGTAAAGGTTTTACTGACCGAGCCCAGTTCAAATAACGTTTGCTGCGTTACCGGCACGTTGCGCTGCACATCGGCTTTTCCCCAGGTGAAATACAGCGGGTAGCCTTTGTAGATAACGGCCACCGCCATGCCGGGGATCGCCTGCTCTTTCATTAGCGGGGCAACGGTGCGGTTCACCAGCTTTTCAATCTGCGGTGCAGTCAGTTCTTTTTGTGCAGCAAAGCTGGAGCATGAGGCGGCAAGCAGCAGCGTCAGGCAAAGGGTTTTTTTCATGATGGATAACCTTCCTTAGAGAGATGATAGCAGTCCGGGCCCGTCAGACGAGGCAAGTTTGTTGGATTTGACACCCGATGACAAACGATTAAATTTGGCATTAGGCTTAAGATTTTCTAACAGGTAATGTCATGACCCGCAGCTATATCCCGCTCAACTCCCTGCGCGCTTTTGAAGCCGCAGCCAGGCATCTTAGCTTTACCCATGCTGCCATCGAGCTGAATGTCACTCATTCTGCCATCAGCCAGCAGGTGAAAGCCCTGGAAGAACATCTGCGTTGCCAGCTGTTTGTGCGCGTTTCTCGTGGATTGATGTTGACCACGGAAGGTGAAAACCTGTTACCTGTGCTAAACGATTCCTTTGACCGCATTGCCGGGGTACTGGATCGGTTTTCCGGCGCGCAAGCGAGAGAAAAACTTAAGCTAGGTGTGGTGGGCACTTTTGCAACAGGCTTTCTGCTGCCGCGCCTTGAGGCGTTTCGGCGTCGCTATCCGCATATCGATCTTCAGCTTTCGACGCACAACAACCGGGTGGATCCGGCGGCGGAGGGGTTGGACTATACGGTGCGATTTGGTAGCGGAGCCTGGCACGGAACAGACGCGATTTATCTGTGTGATGCCCCGCTGTCACCGCTTTGTTCTCCTGCGCTGGCTTCTGAACTCCAGCGCCCGCAGGACGTGCTGAATCATACGCTACTGCGTTCCTACCGGCGTGACGAATGGGCGGCATGGCTGCAGGCGGCGGGCGAGGCGCCACCGTCGCCAACGCATCTGGTGATGGTTTTTGATTCTTCGGTAACGATGCTTGAAGCCGCACAGGCTGGCGCGGGTGTTGCCCTTGCCCCGGTGAATATGTTTACCCACTTGCTGAACAGCGAGCGGATTGTTCGCCCGTTTGAGGCTGAAATCAGTCTCGGCAGTTACTGGCTGACAAAGCTCCAGTCCAGGACGGAAACGCCCGCCATGCGAGACTTCTCCGGCTGGTTAGCCGGAGAGTGTGAGAAAGCGTAGGGCCTGATTGCCAGAACCAGGGCGGGTTATTTTACCAGCCCAAACAGGTCATTAAGCGCTTCGCTCATGGTAGGGTGCGTGAAAATTTGGTCGCGCAGCGTGGTGTAGGGCAGCCCGGCATCCATGACGGTTTTAACCAGGTTAATGATCTCATGGGAGTCAGGGCAGAGCAGCGATGCGCCGAGGACCTCCTGCGTTGATGTATCCACGATAGCTTTGAGCAAGCCGCGCGTGTCGCCCATGACTCTGGCCCTTGGAATTGCCGCCACGGGAAGCGTAACGATCTGAATGGGTTTACCGCTGGCCTGGGCCTGTTCTTCAGTCATGCCAATGCGAGACAGCGGAGGGGTCATAAACACGGAATAAGGCACATTTTTTCTGTCCCCGGTATGGCGTTTACCTTCGCCCAACAGGCTGTCACGCACGATACGGAAGTCATCGAGCGAGATATAGGTAAACTGTAGCCCGCCGGTTACATCTCCCATTGCCCAGATGTTGTCTGCAGAGGTACGCAGGTATTTATTCACCATGATGGCCCCACGAGCATCGACATCAATCCCGGCGTTTTTCAGGTTCAGGGTATCCGTAGCGGGTTTTCGCCCTGAGGCAACAAGCAGCGCGTCAACCGTGTAGACACTATCGTTCGTCTGCAAATGCACCCTGTTGTCATGGGATTCAACGTGCTGAACTTTAGCGTTTAGGATCAGCTCCACGCCCTGCTGCTGAAGTATGTTGGCGACCGCTGCGGCTACGTCACGGTCCTCACGCGGCAAAAAATCTTCGGCGGCTTCAAAAATGGTGACCTTGCTGCCGAAACCGACAAACATTGAGGCAAACTCAACCCCGATGTAGCCGCCGCCCAAAATACCGAGGTGCGTTGGGAGCGTGGTCAGATTAAGCAGCCCGGTGCTGTCATACACCCCAGGCGTAGCCGTCAGCCCGTCAATCGGCGGCAGAACGGACTGCGCACCGGTGTTGATAAGGATTTTCTCCCCCTGCAGTTCAATAGTTTCACCGTTCTGCATCACGCGAACAGTATGCCGGTCGATAAACTCTGCATGGCCGTTGATAACGTCCACATTATTCAGGTCGGCCAGCAAGTGGTAATTCTTGTCCCGCAGGAAACTGACAATTGAAGACTTACGTGCGATGGCTGTCGTAAAGTCCTGATGCTGTTCTGCATCGTGGACCAGCGCTTTGGTGGGAATGCAGCCAATGTTAATGCAGGTACCGCCGTACATTTCGGCGGATTGCTCGATAATGGCGACTTTCCAGTTTTGTTTTGCCAGGGTTGCCGCCAGGGTTTTACCTGCTTTACCAAAGCCAATAATGATTGCCTGATAGGTCTGCATGGAGGTTCTCCGTCAGTGAGCCAGCCGTTAAGTTAATGGCAATCATTGTGTATGCATGGCGTCAATGTGATTTCTTCAGGTATCTTTAAATCCTGTCTTATCGTCTGATTTTTTTGGAGTGAGCGATGGATCCCCTCAGCCAGTTGATGGCGTTCAGCGCCCCGCAGGGTTCGATTGATAAAAATTGCCTGCTCAGCTCGGGCTGGAGCCTGCCCCATGCGGCGGGATCGCTGGCGACCATTCGCTGGCACACCGTTACGCAAGGTGCCGCATGGCTGGAGCTGCCTGCCGGCGAAAAGCTGACGCTACTGCCTGGGCAGGTGGTTGTGCTGACGCAAAACTCTGCGCACCGACTGCGGCAGAAGGGGCAGGAAGAGACCTGGATCGTTTGTGGGAGCCTGCATTTATCTTCGGCTTCCCGTCATTTTTTGACGGCGCTGCCGGAGGCCCTGCTGATGGCGCCCGAACAAGACAGCCCCGAACATACATGGCTGCTGGCGGCCGTTGCGCTGCTGCAACAGGAAGCGGAAGTGCCACAGCCTGGTATGGCGGCGGTATGTAGCCAGCAATGTGCCACGATGATTGCCCTGGGCTTGCGGCAGTGGCTACGGGTGAATATTCAGGATAAAAGTCAGTTGAACCTGCTGCTGCATCCACGACTGGGCGTGGCAATCCAAAGCATGCTGAATGCACCGCATACGCCGTGGACCGTCGCCTCGCTGGCTGAACAAGTGCATATGTCTCGCGCCAGTTTTGCGTTGCTGTTCCGCGAGGTGAGCGGCACCACCCCGCTGGCGGTGCTGACCCGAATCAGGCTGCAAATTGCCGCACAGCAACTCTCGCGTGAAGCAAGTTCGATTATCACTATCGCTGATGCCGTGGGCTACGCCAGCGAATCGTCATTCCATAAGGCTTTTATGCGGGAGTTTGGCTGTTCGCCTGGGGAATACAGAAAGCGGGTGAAGGCGTTGGCCATGGAATAAAAAAGGCCCGCGCGATGGCGAGCCTTGGTGTGTGCTGAGTACTTAGAGCGTCAGTAGGCCAATAATGGTCACCACCGTCAGAATAGCGGCCAGACCGTAGAACACCCATTTTCCGGCCGGCACGTGGATCTTCAGGTCATGCATCGCATGGTGGATACGGTGCAGGCCACACCACAGCGGCAGCACAATCATCAGCAGCAGGAACAGGCGGCCAATCCAGCTGTGGGCGAAGGCATACACGCGGTCAAAGCTCAGCGCATCGCCGGGGAACAGGCCGAGCGGCAGCATAATACCAACCAGCAGCACGATAACCGGCGCGAAAATCGCCCCCCACATGCCACCTGCGCCAAACAGGCCCCAGAATACCGGCTCGTCGGAACGTTTTGGATTTTGGTTAATCACCTCAGCCTCCTTACCAGAACAGTGCTACAAGCAGCACAACGACAGTCACCAGTGCAGTGACAACCCACAATCCCTTGATGACCGGCTCCGGCCCCATTTTCTCGCCCTTAACGATGACGTTAGCGGCCTTTGGCGCCAGCTCAAACCAGGTTTTGGTGTGCAGCACGGCGGCGGCAAGCGTAATGAGATTGAGGATGACAACCACCGGGTTTTGCAGGAAACCGACAAAGCCCGCCCAGCCTTCTACGCCGTGTTTCAGCGAGAAAAGACCATAAATCAGCACGATGCTGAACCAGACTGTCGGAACCGAGGTGCCTTCACGCAGCATATAAAAACGGTAGAAGCCCAGCTGCCGCCACCAGGTTGGCGCCATGGGACGGACATAAGGCTTACGTTTCGTGGTCATGGTGCACTCCTTAGCGTGGTTTCAGGGTGGCAATCAAAAAGTCTTTCGAACTTTCGACTTTGCCCTGCTGGATGGCCGCGGCCGGATCGACGTGTTTTGGACAAACTTCGGAGCAGTAGCCAACAAAGGTGCAGCTCCACACGCCGTTTTGCCCGTTGAGCTGCGGCATACGCTGTTTCTTGCCGTGGTCACGGCTGTCCAGGTTGTAACGATGGGCGAGGGTAATCGCCGCCGGGCCGATAAACTCAGGGTTCAGGCCAAACTGCGGGCAGGCGGCATAGCACAGCCCACAGTTGATGCAGCCGGAGAACTGATGGTATTTCGCCATCTGCGCGGGCGTCTGCGTGTTTGGCCCCTGATCCGGCGTGCGCGGGTTGCCGATGATATAAGGCTTAATCGACTCCAGGCTTTCGATAAAGTGGGTCATGTCGACCACCAAATCGCGCTCAATCGGGAAGTTTGCCAGCGCTTCGACCTTGATGCCGTTGGTGTATTCGCGCAGGAACGTTTTACAGGCCAGCTTCGGCACTTTGTTGACCATCATGCCGCAGGAGCCGCAAATCGCCATGCGGCATGACCAGCGGTAGCTGAGGTCCGGTGCGAGGTTATCTTTGATATAACCCAGCCCGTCCAGCAGCGAGGTTTGCTCGTCAAACGGCACCTCGTAGATTGCGCTATGCGGCTGGCTGTCCGTTTCCGGGTTGTAGCGCACAATCTCAATCTTCAGGGTTTGCATCTCAGCCATTTGCCTTCTCCTTTTTCTTCTCAGCATCTTCCGCTTCAGCGCCGTATACGCGTTTTGCTGGCGGCAGCGTGGTGATCTTCACATCGCTGTAGTCGAGGCGAGTTGTGCCGTCGGCGTCGCGGAAGGCCAGAGTGTGCTTCAGGAAGTTGACGTCATCGCGTTCGGTGCAGCCTTCATCCAGACGCTGGTGGGCGCCGCGGGATTCTTTACGTGCAAGGGCGGAGTGCGCCATACATTCGGCAACGTTCAGGCCGTGGCCCAGTTCAATGGTGTACAGCAGGTCGGTATTGAAGACGCTGGAGGTATCGGTGATGCGCACGCGCTTGAAGCGCTCCTGCAGCTCTGCCAGCTTGTCGACGGTTTTCTGCATCAATTCCGGGGTACGGTAAATCCCGCAGCCTTCCTCCATAGAAAGCCCCATTTCGTCGCGGATTTTTGACCAGTTTTCGTTGCCTTCCTGGTTGACTAGCTGCTTCAGGCGGCCTTCAACATCGGCGGCCTGGGCGTTCAGCGCGGCATCGTTAGCCGGTTGCGCTTGTGCGGCGCGCTCCATTGCCTGCTCGCCCGCCAGGCGGCCAAAGACCACCAGTTCTGCCAGCGAGTTAGAGCCCAGCCGGTTGGCACCGTGCAGGCCAACGGAGGAGCATTCGCCCACTGCGAACAGCCCTTTGATGCGGGTTTCGCATTGGGTATCGGTCTCGATGCCGCCCATGGTGTAGTGCGCCGTTGGGCGAACCGGGATCGGCTCTTTGACCGGGTCAACGCCCACGTAGGCTTTGGCCAGTTCGCAGATGAACGGCAGGCGCTCGAGCAGTTTTTTCTCGCCGAGGTGGCGCAGGTCGAGGTACACCACGTCGCCGCGTGGGGTGGAGATCGTGTTGCCTTTGCGCCATTCGTGCCAGAAGGCCTGAGAGACTTTGTCGCGCGGGCCGAGTTCCATGTATTTGTTCTTCGGCTCGCCGAGCGGGGTTTCCGGCCCCATGCCGTAATCCTGCAGGTAGCGATAGCCGTTTTTGTTCACCAGAATGCCGCCTTCACCGCGGCAGCCTTCGGTCATCAGGATGCCGGAACCCGGCAGCCCGGTTGGATGGTATTGCACAAACTCCATGTCGCGCAGCGGCACGCCGTGGCTCAGCGCCATGCCCATGCCGTCCCCGGTGACGATGCCGCCGTTGGTATTGTAGCGATAGACTCGCCCTGCACCGCCGGTGGCCATCACCACCGCATTGGCACGGATCTGCACCAGCTCGCCTTCCATCATATTCATAGCGACGACGCCGCGCGCCTGGCCGTCATCGACCAGAATATCGAGCACGAAATGCTCGTCGAAGCGTTGAATTTGCGGGAACTGAAGGGAGGTCTGGAAGAGTGTGTGGAGCATATGGAAGCCGGTTTTGTCGGCGGCGAACCAGGTCCGTTCGATCTTCATCCCGCCGAAGCGCCTGACGTTGACGCTGCCGTCCGGGCGGCGGCTCCACGGGCAGCCCCACTGCTCAAGCTGGGTCATTTCGGTAGGGCAATGGTGAACGAAGTAGTCAACCACATCCTGCTCACACAGCCAGTCGCCTCCGGCAACGGTGTCGTGAAAATGGTAGTCGAAGCTGTCGTGATCCTGCGCGACGGCTGCGGAACCCCCTTCGGCAGCAACCGTGTGGCTGCGCATCGGGTAGACTTTGGAAATCAGAGCGATTTTTGCCTGTGGATTAGCCTGGGCCGCCGCAATGGCTGCTCGTAGGCCTGCTCCGCCGGCGCCTATAATGGCGAGATCGGCTTGAAAGGTTTGCACGACATTCCTCCAGATTTTAGTAATTCGCAAAGCTATACGACCAAAGGGTATTCACTGCCTGAAAGGCGGTGGCTGTGAAAGGTGTATCCCTGCTCCTTTTTAGGTAGGGAAAGTATAACCGGAGGGATTTTAGGGAAATTTGATTTGTTCGATTTTTTTGCTGTTCTACAGGGCGATTAATTACCGCTCTTAATGAATTGCGTCACAAAAATGAATGTTTAAATGGTGTAATGCGAACAAAAAGCGGCGAAAAATAGTCGTCTGTTTTTCGGTTGTTGCCGCCCCAGCTGGAGCTCAGAATCTTTTCCATTCTATAAAAGCAGGGGATAAAAATGAGCTTCAGTCAGATGCATTATCAGAGCACGCCATTGCTGCTGGCTAACGTTTGGGATGTCAGCAGCGCTCAGGCGGCACAGGACGCGGGTTATCAGGCGCTGGGCACCTCAAGCGCGGCAATCGCCGATATGTTGGGCTACAAGGATGGCGAAGCGCTGCCATTTTCTGTACTTCTTGCCCTGGTGGCCCGCATACGTGAGCGCGTCAGCTTGCCGCTTTCCGTCGATATGGAAGCCGGATATGGGGCTGAGACCGAAATGGTTGTGAGCCAGGCCATTCAGCTGGCACAGCTGGGCGTTGTCGGCATTAACCTTGAAGACAGCAAAGTTGAACAGGGAACGCGTCGTTTACTGGATGCAACACACTTCGCTGTCCGCCTGAACGCGATCAAAGCAGGGCTGGATGCCGCGAAAACGCCGCTCTTTATCAATGCCAGAACCGATGGCTTCTTGCTTGGTGAGTTGGATGCGCTGAATCAAACGATCGCCCGCGGCAGGCTGTATCAACAGGCGGGGGCTGACGGCTTCTTTGTGCCCTGCGTGATCTCACCTGAAGATATTCAGGCGATTGCCGGCGCAGTTGATCTGCCGCTGAATGTGATGTGCATGCCGGGTCTGCCCGATTTTGATCAACTGGCGGCGCTGGGGGTGAAACGTATTTCAATGGGGAATTTCGTGCACGCCGCGCTGAACCGTAAGTTACAGCATCTGTTGTTTAGCCTCCGCCAACGGGGCGCATTTGACGAGATCTTTGCCGATGAAAATCCTTGATATCGAGCAGTGCAATACCTGGTACGAGGCGCTGGTGGCGCGCTCTTCCGAGCATGTCGGCGTTTTTTTCGTGGGCGTGAAAACCACCGGCGTGTTCTGCATTTCCAACTGCCGCGCCCGTAAGCCTAAGCGGGGCAACGTTGAGTTTTATGACGACTTCAAATCCGCGCTTCACGCGGGCTTTCGTCCCTGCAAGATCTGCCGCCCCACTGAAAATGCCTTCTCTGCGCCGCCCATAGTCGAGCAGGCCATTGCCCTTTTCAGGACGAGCAGTGAGAACCGGGTCAGCGATGGTGAGCTGCGTGAGCACAACATCAGCCCTGAACGTCTCCGGCGCTGGTTTGTGCAACACCACGGGATGACTTTTCAGGCCTGGCAGAGAATGCTGCGTGTGAATGTGGCGTTGCAGGAGCTCAGGCGTGGGAAAAGTGCGACGGATGCGGCGTTTAGCAGCGGCTACGACTCGCTGAGTGGGTTTGGCTATACCTGCAAAAAGCTCACTGGCGATGTCCCCAGTCGGGCGGCAGATATCATCGTTATTCACCGTTTTACCACGCCCATCGGGCCGATGTTTGTGTGCGCCACCGAGATGGGCGTCTGCCTGCTGGAATTTGTTGACCGACGTGCGCTGGAGCGGGAATTTGACGATCTGCAGTCGCGGCTCAATGCCCGTATCATCGCCGGGGAAAATGATCATACGCGGCAGGCGGAAAAAGAGATCGGGGAATACTTTGCTGGAAAAAGGCAGCAGTTCACCCTTGCACTGCAGACGCCGGGCAGCGCGTTTCAGCAAAAAGTCTGGCAGCAGCTTGGGACCGTGCCTTATGGCGAAACGTCCCACTATCAGGCGCTGGCGATAAAAATGGAGAATCCAGATGCCGTGCGTGCGGTGGCCGGAGCCAACGGCGCGAACCGGGTTGCCATCGTCATTCCGTGCCACAGAATCATCGGTAAAAACGGGACTATGACGGGATACGGTGGCGGCATTGCACGAAAAAAATGGCTGCTTGAGCACGAGAAAAAGTTTGCGTAACGCGGGCCATAAAACGCTCAGAACAAAATTCTCTGCACAAAATTTGTCTCCTTTCTGTGATGCGGGTAGACTTCTCGGCCTTGCATAAATACGGAGACTTTCTCATGAGCGAAACGGCCACCTGGCAGCCGAGCGCATCCATCCCCAATTTGTTAAAACGCGCCGCCATTATGGCGGAGATTCGGCGCTTCTTCGCCGACCGAGGCGTTCTGGAGGTGGAAACACCCTGCATGAGCCAGGCGACGGTAACCGATATTCATCTGGTGCCGTTTGAAACCCGTTTCGTCGGCCCAGGTCACTCTCAGGGCATGAATTTGTACCTGATGACCAGCCCGGAATACCACATGAAACGCCTGCTGGCGGCTGGCTGTGGCCCGGTGTTCCAGCTGTGTCGCAGTTTCCGTAATGAAGAGATGGGGCGCCACCACAACCCGGAATTCACCATGCTGGAGTGGTATCGCCCGCATTACGACATGTACCGCCTGATGAATGAGGTGGACGATCTCCTGCAGCAGGTGTTGGAATGCGGCGCCGCAGAAAGTTTGTCTTACCAGCAGGCCTTCCAGCGCCATCTGGATATCGACCCACTGTCTGCAGACAAAGCGCAGCTGCGTGAAGCGGCGGCGAAGCTCGACCTGAGCAACATTGCCGACAAAGAAGAAGACCGGGACACGCTGTTGCAGCTGTTGTTCGCGATGGGCGTCGAGCCACAGATTGGTAAAGACAAGCCGACCTTCGTGTATCACTTCCCGGCAAGCCAGGCCTCTCTGGCGCAGATCAGCACCGAAGATCACCGCGTGGCGGAGCGCTTTGAGGTTTACTTCAAAGGTATCGAGCTGGCGAATGGCTTCCATGAGCTGACAGATGCCCGCGAACAGCAGCAGCGTTTCGAGCAGGATAACCGCAAACGCGCGGCGCTTGGCCTGCCGCAGCAGCCGGTGGACATGAACCTGCTGGCGGCGCTGGAAGCGGGCATGCCGGACAGCTCCGGCGTAGCGCTGGGCGTTGACCGCCTGATTATGCTGGCGCTGGGGGCGGAAAGCCTTGCCGAGGTCTTAGCCTTTACGGTGGACCGCGCTTAACGCCCGAAGAAAACTGGCCCCTATGCGGGGCCATTTTTTTATCTGCTGGCGAACGGTTAGCGGCTCGCTTTAGCCATCAGTTGGTGGAACAAGTTTAAAACGGTCTCGTTGCCTATCGGCAGCATGTTGTCACCTACATACCATTCCGTTTTACACCAGCCCGGTACTTCGGCCTCTTCCAGCGCATTGAACAGCCAGTATCCCTCCTGCCTGGCTATTTCATCCCTGGCGCTGAGTAATGTTTCTTTATCCGCATCGAAATAAACATGCAGCATGTTGACCTGAGGTCTGCGGGGCAGGATACGAATGCCCGGCACGGCCTCCAGGCTGGCGGCGAGACTGAGGGTGCGCTGATAGCAGCTCTCAAGGATGGCCAGCCGTTTTTCTAAGCGCATTGCCGTGGAAACCACCGCGGGATTTTGCGTCACCACGTTACCGCCTAATCGTCTGAGCCAGACGCGAGCCTGGCGGATAAAGTCTTCATCGCCAGCGAGTAACGAACCTGAAATACCCCCGAGGCCCTTGTAGACGGAAACATAGACTGAAGAAAAACCCCTCAGCAATTTCAGCCCAGGTGCGCTGGTAATACGCCCGGCTCTCCCAGAGGCGAGCCCCGTCCATATGCAGCGGCGTGCCAGCTTCTGCGGCTGCGGCTTTCAGGGCTTCCAGCTCGTCCCACTCCGGGAGTTGTCCGCCAATCTCACGCGCGGGAAGTTCAACCACAAGGCAGCTTAAAGGCTCCGCTATGGCGGTAAAATCACTGGCAAGGATAGGCCGTAGTTTATGACCTACGACGACGCCATGCATCTTCACCAGGGCCTGAAAAGTTTGCTGTTCATGAATCAGCAGGTGCGATGTCGCGTGCGCGCCAAAGCGAGGCAGGCGGTTACGTTCGCTCCAGATAATGACCGCTATCAGCTGCGCCATCACTCCGGTAGGAATAAATATTGCCGCTGGTTTACCCAGTAGCTGAGCGATTTTGGTCTCAAAACCCGCGATAAAATCCCCCACGCCGTAGCTGTCATGGGCGACTTCATTTTCCCTGGCCCAGTCGGCCATCTCCTGGAATTGCTCCGCAGGTGTCATTTCTTTAAATCCTCTCAGCTCGGTTTTACAGGCAAGCTTAAGAGCGCGTCGTTGGGCATCGATATCTGGCATCAAAGCAGAGAACCTCTATCTGGACGGGTTAAGTCAAAGGGGAACGTAGGGCATTAGCGCAATGTGAATAAGCTACCCGAAATGGCGATCGTAAAGTGTATACATTTGGTAAACTGCGCTCATGCTAACGATAAAACGAATTACCGACCGCAGCTCCCCGTATTTTGAATGCGTGGACGAGCTGTATGAAAGCGCCTTTCCGCGCCATGAGAAACGCCAGCCCGCCGCAAAAATTAGCGCGCTTTCTCACCCGAATTACAGCCTGCAGGCCTGGTTCGACGGCGAGCAGTTTGTCGGCATGATCGGCGCGTGGGATTTTGGCGATTATGCCTATATTGAGCACCTCGCCGTGAACGGCCAGCTGCGTGCGCAGGGCTACGGCAAGCGAATGCTGAGCCAGTTTTTGCGGCTTTACCCGCAAACTATCCTCGAAATCGATCCGCTCACCACTGAGATCGCTCATAAGCGGCTGCGTTTTTACCAAAGCCTCGGCTTCTGCGAAAACGACTATGTGCATCACCATCCGACTTACCATGCGGATACCCCCGATCATCAGCTGATTGTGCTGAGTTATCCGCAGCCCATCGGTGACGCTCAGTATGGCCGCTTTTTTGACGATCTCTGCCACATCGTGATGGAACGCCCGCTTTAATCTAAACGTTTTTAAAGTACCCGGCAGGCAGTCGCCGCTGGGCGCTAATCTATTTTTTACCAGGACTTAATAGATGGATATCACCACGCTGTTTCTTTACGTCATCGCCGTTAGCGCGGTTATGGTGACGCCAGGCCCGTCGATGCTTTTAGCGCTTAATAACGGAGCCACCTACGGAATGCGCATTGCGGGCTACGGCTTCCTCGGTGCGGTGCTGGCGGACCTGCTGCTTATTGGCGCGGTGGGCTGCGGCCTGGGCGCGTTGTTGCAGGCTTCTGAACAGCTGTTTGCAGTGGTGAAATGGGGCGGCGCGCTTTACCTGGTCTATCTGGCTTACGTGCTGTGGCGCGCACCTGCTAAGGCGCTAAGCGTGAGCGCTTCGGCGGCAGTGGCCACGGGCAAAACGGCGTTTCTGCGATCGCTGATGGTCGGCTTATCCAACCCCAAAGGGCTGCTGTTCTTCTCGGCATTTTTACCGCAGTTCATCCGCCCGCAGGAGCCGGTGGCGATGCAGTACATGATTCTGGCGCTGGTCAGCGCGATTATTGACTGCATCATGATGACGATTTACGCCTGGGGTGGCCGCCACGCGATGCGTAAATTCTCCGCCAACGTGATGCGCTGGGTGAACCGCAGCTGTGCGGGTATGCTCGCCGTGCTGGCGGTGGGCGTGGCGCTGTATCGACGCAGTAATTTGACCTGAGAAAGGTCAGAGGAAATTGAGCGCTGGCCGGGGGGAAAACAGGCCAGCGCTAACGTCTTAGCTTTCCTGCTCTTCGGCGAGTTCGCGAAGGTAAGAGAAGATCTGACGGTATGACTTAGGCGGCTTATTGGCCGCTTTTTCTTTTTGCGCGTTACGGATCAACACGCGCAGCTGCTGGCGGTCCGCCTGCGGATAAAGTCTCAGGACTTCGCTCATCGCGTCATCGCCTTCTTCAACCAAGCGGTCGCGCAGGGCTTCCAGCTTGTGGAACAGCGAAACCTGCTGGTTGTGGCGGTTCTTCAGCTTGTCGAGCGCCTGACGGATTGGATCCATGTCGCGGGAACGCATCATCTTGCCGATCAGCTGCACCTGGCGGCGGCGGCCTTCTTTCTTGATGCGCTGCGCCAGCTCAATGGCGGCACGTAAATCATCGTCGAGCGGGATTTTTTCCAGGGCATTTTTGCCCAGTTCCATCAGCTCAACGCCCAGGCGTTTTAGCTCTTCGGCGTCGCGCTTAATCTCACTTTTACTGACCCAGATAATTTCATCATCTTCGTCTTCATTTTCATCATCGGGCACGTCGTCGAGCCAGTCTTCGGGCTGCTTGGTCATATTAGGCTCCTTAAAAAGTTGACGCGGATATTACCAGCAATGGGCCTGCACTGCGAAATTGTTCTGATCCTGTTAGACTTGAACGACTCACCTTACATTATGGCAGTAGCGATGAAAGTAAACACGCAAGTAGCACAACAACGTCAGGTTCTGGAGCAGGCGGTTTCACAGGCGCTGGAGCTGGCAAAGGGCAAGTCAGACGGCGCGGAAGTGGCGGTCAGTAAAACCACCGGTATCAGCGTCAGCACCCGCTACGGTGAGGTGGAGAACGTCGAATTCAACAGCGATGGTGCGTTGGGCATCACCGTTTATCACCAAAACCGCAAAGGCAGCGCTTCGTCCACGGATCTGAGCCCGGACGCCATTGCCCGTACCGTACAGGCCGCGCTGGACATCGCTCGCTATACCTCACCGGACCCTTATGCTGGCGTGGCGGATAAAGAATTGCTGGCCTTTGATGCCCCCGATCTGGATCTCTTCCACCCAACGGAAATTGACCCGGAGCGCGCCATTGAGCTTGCCGCGCGAGCGGAAAACGCGTCCCTGAACGTGGACAAACGCATTACCAATACCGAAGGCGGCAGCTTTAACAGCCATTACGGCATCAAAGTTTTCGGCAACAGCCACGGTATGCTGCAGAGCTACTGCTCCACCCGCCATTCTCTTTCGAGCTGCGTCATTGCCGAAGAAAACGGTGATATGGAGCGGGATTATGCCTACACCATCGGTCGCGCGATGGAAGACCTGAAATCACCTGAATGGGTCGGGGCCGACTGCGCGCGCCGCACGCTGTCTCGCCTGTCTCCGCGTAAACTCTCCACCATGAAAGCCCCGGTGATTTTCGCTAATGAAGTGGCGACCGGGCTGTTTGGTCACCTGGTCGGCGCGATCGCGGGCGGCGCGGTGTACCGCAAATCAACTTTCCTGCTGGATTCCCTCGGCAAGCAAATTCTGCCGGACTGGCTGACCATTGAAGAGCATCCGCACCTGCTGAAAGGCCTGGCTTCCACGCCGTTTGACAGCGAAGGCGTGCGTACCGAACGCCGCGATATCATCAAGGACGGTGTGCTACAGCAGTGGCTGCTGACCAACTATTCCGCACGTAAGCTGGGGCTGAAAAGCACCGGCCACGCGGGCGGGATCCACAACTGGCGCATTGCTGGCCAGGGCCTGGGCTTTGAGGAAATGCTGAAACAGATGGGCACCGGACTGGTGGTGACCGAGCTGATGGGGCAGGGCGTGAGCGGCATTACCGGCGACTATTCTCGCGGTGCGGCGGGCTTCTGGGTTGAAAATGGCGAGATCCAGTATCCGGTGAGCGAAATCACCATCGCCGGCAACCTGAAAGACATGTGGCGCGAGATAGTTACTATTGGCAACGATATAGAAACACGTAGCAACATTCAGTGTGGTTCAGTCTTACTTCCGGAGATGAAGATAGCCGGTCAGTAAAGCAATGTGGCGCGTCCTGCCGCGCCCGTTTCTCATATAAAAAAGATAAGGTGAGTAAATGCGTAAGCAACTGATTGCAATGTTAGCCGTATCATCCGTGTTACTGTCCGGCGCTGCGTTTGCCAAAGATGTCGGTGACGACATGGACATTATCGCAAAAAACTACAAGACTGTGCTGAGCACCAAAGATGCCGCCGAGCTGAAAACCTCACTGGGTAATATGCGTGAAGCGGCTCTGGATGCGCAGAAAGGCACCCCGCCTAAGCTGGAAAATGAGGCTGCCGACAGCGCCAACATGAAAGAGTACCGCCACGGGTTTGATATTCTCGTGGGCCAGATTGACGGTGCGCTGAAGCTGGCCAACGAAGGCAAAGTGACAGAAGCTCAGGCTGCTGCCGCAGACTTCAAAACCACTCGCGATACCTACCACAAGAAGTTTCGCTAAGATTTAACAACGGGCGGGATATTCCCGCCCGCTTTCTTTACCGCAGTGCTCCCACCGCCTGCTCCAGCGCAGCAATATCGTTATTGCTCAACAGGGGCCGAATAGCCTGAAAGTGCTCGTCGCTTAGCTGGTAAATGTGCAGCTTCAGCAGCCGCTCAATCACCTCGGGTTCGAAACGCAGGGCGATTGGTTTGGCCGGGTTACCGCCGACGACGCTGTAAGGCGCGACGTCTTTCGTCACCACGCTGCCAGCGGCAATAATTGCGCCTTCACCGATGGTTACGCCGGGCATGATGATTGCCCTCATGCCTATCCAGCATCCGTCTCCGAGCGTCGTGTCGCCTTTGGCGCGGTAGGCGTCTTTGATGGTTTCGATAAAGGGGTAAAGAGAGAACCAATTGCCTCGGTGCGTGTGGTTGCCGCCCATCAGGATCACCGCCTCGGCGGCGATACAGACGTAATCCCCTATCCACAGCTGGTCAAGCTCGCCAATGGGCTCCCACTCCCGGCTAACCGCGTCACCCTGCAGGTAGCGCACCACGCTTCGCTCAAAACCGCTATCCCAGCAGTCGCTGTAATAACTGTGCTGGCCTTTAATATGAATATTGGGGTTGGTCACCGTTTCGTGCAGGTGCTCGACCTGAGACCAGTGCTTTTCAGTCTTTGACATGTTTTTTCTCACAACAAAAGTGTGCCCACGGAACAAGGTTCCGTTTCAAATTGCAGACGGGAATGTGTGAGCGCGCTAAGCGATGCGCGGCTGTTTTAGCAGAGGATTGTTGAGTACGGCGACGATCAGCATGACGTTAAAACCTGTATTTAAGACTCGCCAACCTTAACATCGGGGGCAGCGAAGTACACCTTTTTCCTCCTTCATCCGCGTAGCGCACCCTGGCCATCTTCGCCTTCTACGCCGATCACAAAACGATAAATCCATTATTACTCTAAGGCTAATGATTAACGCCTGAGCTTAATTGATAGCCAACCCCGCGTGGCGCACACTTTTAACCAGACTAAAGCCAATCAAAATGATGAGCTGAATCAGGAGGTTAATAATGAGTGCTAGCCAAACGCCTGCCCGCGTCTGGAACACGCGTCGCACCGAGAAGCAGCGACGTATGGCGTCCAGTAACGTACAGGGCAAGGTGATCCCGACCGGGGACCTCGTCGAAGTGATGGAAAAGCTGATTGCACCGGGCGACCGGGTAGTGCTGGAAGGAAATAACCAAAAACAGGCCGATTTTCTCTCCCGCATGCTGGCAGAAGTCAGCCCGCAAAAAGTACACGATCTGCATATGATCATGCCGAGCGTCGGCCGCAGTGAACACCTTGATATTTTTGAAAAAGGTATCGCCCGCAAGCTTGACTTCTCTTTCTCCGGCACCCAAAGCCTGCGTATTTCTCAACTGCTTGAAGACGGGCTGTTAGAAATTGGCTCGATTCACACCTACATCGAGCTTTATGCGCGCTTGTACGTCGATCTTGCGCCTAACGTCGCGCTCATCGCCGGTTATAAAGCCGACCGCAAAGGAAACCTGTACACCGGGCCGAGCACTGAAGATACGCCTGCATTGGTTGAAGCTGCCACCTTCCATGACGGGATTGTTATCGCCCAGGTTAATGAACTGGTGGACGATGACTGCGATTTGCCGCGCGTGGACATTCCCGGATCCTGGATTGACTACGTGGTGGTTGCCGACAAACCCTTCTTTATCGAACCGCTGTTTACCCGTGACCCGCGCCTGATCAAGCAGGAACACATCCTGATGGCGATGATGGCCATCAAAGGCATTTACGCCGAACACCAGGTTCAGTCGCTGAACCATGGGATCGGCTTTAACACCGCCGCCATTGAGCTGCTGCTGCCGACTTACGGCGAACAGCTTGGTCTGAAAGGTAAAATCTGCAAACACTGGACCCTGAACCCGCACCCGACGCTGATCCCGGCGATTGAAAGCGGCTGGGTCGAGAGCGTGCACTGCTTCGGCGGCGAGCTGGGCATGGAAGAGTACATTCGCGCCCGCCCGGATATCTTCTTTACCGGTGCCGACGGCTCTATGCGCTCCAACCGAGCGATGTGCCAACTGGCCGGGCAATACGCTGTGGATATGTTTATTGGTTCCACCCTGCAGGTTGATGGCCTGGCTAACTCTTCAACCGTGACGCGTGGCCGCTTATCGGGCTTCGGCGGCGCGCCAAATATGGGGCACGATCCGCACGGTCGTCGCCACGCCACGCCGGCTTGGCTGAATATGATCACCGAGCCCGATCCGATGCAGCGCGGTAAAAAGCTGGTGGTGCAGATGGTCGAAACCTTCCAGGCGGGCGTGAAGCCCACCTTTGTGGAAACCCTGGATGCTGTAGAGGTGGCCAAAACCTCCGGGATGCCGCTGGCCCCGGTAATGATTTATGGCGACGACGTCACCCACGTGCTCACCGAGGAAGGCATTGCGTATCTCTACCGTGCGGAGAGTCTGGAAGAACGCCGTGCGATGGTAGCGGCGGTCGCCGGCATCACCGACATCGGCCTGGGCGTGGACGCTAAACGTGTCGCCGCACTTCGCCAGAGCGGCAAAGTGGCTTACCCGGAAGATATGGGGATCCGCCGCAGCGAGGCGACCCGTTCTCTCCTGGCGGCAAGCAGCGTGGCCGATCTCGTCGAATGGTCCGGCGGTCTTTACAACCCGCCAGCGAAATTCCGGAGCTGGTAATGAAATTACATCCACAGAAAGGCGTCGAGGCCGAAGCGGGCTGGCTGGCAAGGGCTGCGACCCAAAGCCTGATCGAAGAAGCCCGCCTGAGCCCGAAACCCGGTCTGGTGGACAGCCGGGGGAATGGCGCCCATCACGACCTCAGCCTGGCGCTGATGGAGCGATCGGCCCTCAGCCTGACCCCGACATTTCATGCTCTGGCATTACAAAGCTGGGAACGTCCGGCAGACATCGCGCTGCGCCAGCTGATAGGGCGCCTGGGTCGCGAAGGTGAGCAACAGATGATGGCGGCGACCGGGGGAGTGAATACCCACCGGGGAGCCATCTGGGCGCTCGGCCTGCTGATTTCCGCCGCCGCTATGCACGGTATGAATGGCAGCAGCGTGGAGATCGCCGCTACGGCAGCGCGACTTGCAGCACTTCCTGATGAAGCCGCGCCAAAAAGCTTCAGCAAAGGGTTAAGAGCCACAAGACGCTATCGCGTGCCGGGTGCACGAGAAGAGGCCCAGCAGGGTTTCCCTCACGTGATGCGCCTTGCGCTGCCCCAGCTTCGCCGTAGCCGCCAGTCCGGGGCAACGGAAGGCGAGGCCAGGATTGACGCTTTGATGGCGATTATGACTTCACTTTCAGATACCTGTGTACTTTCTCGTGCCGGTTTACCTGGCCTGGAAACAATGCAGAACGGTGCCCGCAGCGTGCTGATGAACGGGGGGATTTCGCGCAAAGAAGGCCGTGATGCACTGGATTTGCTCGACCGCAATATGCTGGCGCTGAATGCCTCTCCGGGCGGCGCGGCTGATTTGCTCGCCGCCACGCTCCTGCTGGACCGCATCGATAACGATGCCACTCCGCTTCACTCACTTAATTAACGAGGGCGTTATGGAACACATTACGTTGTCATTTCCGGCAACCCGCACGGCCACAGGCAAAGCTCTGGCTGGCGTGGTGGGCTCCGGCGATATGGAAGTCCTGTTTACTGCCGCACAGGGGCAGATTCTGACCATCGACATTACCACCTCCGTCGATAACAGCGAAAAACGCTGGAAAGCGCTTTTCGAGCGCCTGGCCGCGCTGAGTCAACTGCCTGCCGGGCAAATGCACATTCATGATTTTGGCGCGACGCCGGGCGTGGCGCGTATCCGCATTGAACAGGTTTTTGAGGAGGTGGCTCATGCGTGACGACAGCAGTTTTATTGAATTAAGAGCACGCGAGCGTGCCCGTCTGCTGCTTGATGAAGGCAGCTACCGCGAACTGCTCGATCCTTTTGAGGGCATTATTTCGCCATGGCTGGGGCCTCAGGGCATTGTGCCTCAGTCCGACGACGGTATGGTCGTGGCCAAAGGTACGATCAACGGTGGTCCGGCTGTGGTGATTGCCATCGAAGGCGCATTCCAGGGCGGCAGTATGGGTGAAGTCTCCGGGGCGAAAATGGCCGCCGCGCTTGAGCTGGCGGCGGAAGACAACCGCAACGGTATTCCGACGCAGGCGGTGCTTTGCCTGGAAACCGGCGGCGTGCGCCTGCAGGAGGCTAACCTCGGCCTGGCGGCGATTGCCGATATTCACGCGGCGATTGTCGATCTGCGTCGCTATACCCCGGTGATTGGCGTTGTCGCTGGAACCGTGGGTTGCTTTGGGGGGATGTCGATTGCCGCTGCACTTTGCAGCTATCTGATTGTAACTCGCGAAGCGCGCCTGGGCCTCAATGGTCCTCAGGTTATCGAGCAAGAAGCGGGCATTGAGGAATATGATTCCCGGGATCGGCCGTTTATCTGGAGCATGACCGGTGGCGAAGTTCGCTACCAGAGCGGGCTGGTGGACGCGCTGGTTGGGGACGGCGTTCACGCAGTCAAGCAGGCGGTCAACAAAGCCATCGCCAAAGGCGTTCCGGCACTGCATCGCACCGATAACTACGCGTGGTATCTGGATCGCCTGACCCATTTCGACACCAGTCAACAGGCTGATGCCGAACAAATCAAACAGCTTTTTGGGGAGAAACGCTAATGAGCCAGAAACTGAATCGTGCCGCCGTTTGGCTGGACACTCTGGTCCCGGATGCACCACGTATGGCGGGGCTGTGCGCCTCCGTACAGGTCGCCGACGGTAACGTTGACGGGACACCTGCACGCTTTATCGCTGTGGTGCCCGATGCCAATAACCACTACCCCCGGGCTGCTGGCGGCGAAGTCGGGCTGTTAGAAGGCTGGACGCTGGCAAAAGTGGTCAGCGAAACCATCGCTGAAGATGCCGACAAGGCTGAAAAGCGAGCCATCATCGCCGTTATTGATGTCCCTAGTCAGGCCTATGGTCGCCGCGAAGAGGCATTCGGTATTCACCAGGCGCTGGCAGGTGCCGCAGGCGCTTACGCCAACGCTCGTCTGGCCGGGCACCCTGTTGTGGGCCTGATTGTCGGCAAGGCGATGTCCGGGGCATTTCTCGCTCACGGCTACCAGGCTAACCGACTGATCGCTTTTAACGACCAGGGAGTAATGATTCACGCGATGGGGAAAGAGTCCGCCGCGCGGATCACCTTACGCACCGTCGAGGCGCTGGAAAAACTGGCCGCGACCATTCCTCCAATGGCCTATGACATCAGCAATTACGAAACCCTGGGTCTGCTCTCGATGCTGCTGGATATCCATAATCCGGATGAGCCGAAGAGTGACGATGTGACAAAAGTACAGGCTGCCCTGAGTTCGGCAGTGAAAGAGGCTCGGAGCGATACTTCGCTGAAATGTCGTCTGTTGGCGAAAAATCGCCACAGTTCGGCGCTGGTTCGTGAACGCATGCGCGCCAGCTGGTAAGAAAAAAGACAGACCTGCCGGATGCTATAACCAGACACGGCGCGCCGTGTCTGAATAAAAAGACGTCCGAAAAAAATAATAAATATCGCGACCGTGCTAACTCTCTTTATTGACTCAAGGTGAAGTTATGACTTACGTGATCGTTCATGCTCTGGCCCCTATTTTTGTCATCATGCTGCTGGGATTTTTCGCCGGCAAAGCGAAAATGGTCGATAACAAAAATGTCTCGCTGCTTAATATTTTTGTCATGGACTTTGCTCTACCCGCCGCGCTGTTTAGCGCGACAGTACAAACGCCGTGGCTTGGCATTGTTCAGCAGTCACCGCTAATCGTGGTACTGGTGCTTTCGATGTGGATTACCTATGCGGCGATTTACTTCCTGGCGACCAGCGTATTTAAAAAGTCGCCGCAGGATGCCGCCGTGTTGACGCTTACCGTGGCGCTGCCTAACTATGCCGCGCTTGGCCTGCCGATTTTAGGCAGCGTGCTCGGGGAAGGCTCCTCGACTTCGCTTTCCGTCGCGGTGTCGATTGCCTGCGGCTCCGTCCTGATGACGCCGTTCTGCCTGCTGATTCTTGAACGTGAAAAAGCACGTGCGGCAGGGGAAAACACTGGCTCAACGCTGACAATGTTGCCTGTACTGATGTGGCGTTCGGTGAAAAAACCTATCGTGTGGGGACCGTTGCTGGGGGTTGTACTGTCGGCTGTCGGTGTCCGGATGCCTGACTTGCTGCTGGCTTCTATTAAACCGCTGGGCCTGGCCGCTACCGCAGCCGCATTGTTCCTGACCGGCGTGATCCTGTCTGCGCGTAAGCTGCAGATCAACACTATGGTTATCACCGCGACCGTTACCAAACTGCTTATCCAGCCGTTTATCGCCTGGGGCATCGTGCTGGCGCTCGGCCTGACTGGCCCGGTGGCCATTACCTCCATTCTGATGATTGCCCTGGCCGCCGGCTTCTTTGGCGTAGTTTTTGGCAACCGGTTTGGTGTGCAATCGCCGGATGCGGAAGCCGTGTTGTTGCTGAGCTCGGTACTCTCTATCCTGTCGCTACCGCTGTTTATTACGCTGACTTCAGGAATTTAACCTATGCCGACATTGCGCCCCCACGATCTCCTTTGGCTCACCGACCGCGAAGCACTGGAGAGGGTTCGCGAGGAGTGGATAGCCAGCCAGTGGCGTCCTGCGCTGCCGGTAGTGGTACGGCGTGATGTCGAACGTGACGGACGTGTGCCGGTAGGCGTGCGGGGGATGCGACGCGACCAGCGAGCGGCGGGCTGGGTAAGTACGGCGAGCGTTAAACGCGTTGTTAGCCCTGAAGCGTTATCCAGCCGTGAGCTGCTGCTCAATTCCCCGTTTGTTTCCATGCCGCCGGTGCAGGGCGCTATTCAGCTGGCGAGCCGCCCGTGGGCATGGTGCTGGGGTATTACCGGGAGCGTAGGTTACGCGCTGGCAACAGAAATGCCGGTGATGCATGCCGAGAGCGATCTGGATGTGCTGATTCGCAGCCCACAGCCGATATCAAAAGAGGCGCTGACAGAGTGGCAGAGCCTGACCGGGCGACTGCTGTGCAGGGTTGATACGCAAATCGAAACGCCTTACGGCGCTTTTGCGCTGGCGGAATGGCTAAGAGAAAAACGCGTGTTGCTGAAAACGAATCAGGGGCCGCTGCTTGTGATCGACCCCTGGTTGCCGGAGAAAAACGGATGAAAATACTTTTTACTTTTCCCGGGCAGGGAACCCAGCGTGTGGGCATGCTACAGGATCTACCCGAGCGCGACGCCATCCTGACGCAGGTCAGGGCGGTCTTAGGGGACGAAGCAGGCCAGTTAGATAGTGCTGCTGCGCTGAGGCATACTCGTGCCGTACAGCTTTGCCTGCTAATCGCAGGTGTCGCCTGGGCGCAGGAGCTTGAGCGTAGCGGCGTAAAACCAGACATGGTCAGCGGACTGTCTATCGGCGCGTTTCCGGCAGCCGTAGTCGCCGGCGTTATTCCCTTTTCAGATGCGCTGCGGCTGGTGGCGCTTCGCGGCGATCTGATGGAGCAGGCTTATCCTGAAGGCTACGGCTTAACGGCTATCGTCGGGCTGCGTCTGGAACAGGTGGAACTCCTGGTGGCGGGCAGCGGCACTTACATCGCGAATATTAATGCTGAACAGCAAATCGTCATCGCCGGTAGCGAGGAGGCTATGGCGAAGGTTGCGGGTAGGGCGCTTGAGCAGGGGGCTCAAAAAGCCCGGCAGCTGGCGGTTAGCGTGCCCTCTCACTGTGCCTTGCTGAATGCGCCTGCGCAGAAGTTAAAACAAGCATTTGCTGATGTGGCGCTAAGTCGTCCCAACTGCGCTTATCTCAGCGGCAGCACGGGCCGGGTACTTTGGCTACCAGAGCTAATTGCGGAAGATCTGGCGCTGAATATGGCCCGCACGGTGCGGTGGCGAGAGGCGATGATTGCTGCCAACGAGCGAGACGTGCGGCTGGCGATTGAAATGCCGCCGGGTAGCGTGCTTTCAGGTCTGACGCGGCAGGCGTTTCGTGAGGGGATCACCGTTTGTCGCGAACAAAACAGCGTGGCGGCCATTGTCCACCTTGTGGAAAAAACTAGGGCGGCGCGTTAGGCGTATCGATGAACGTGCGGGCGTACATTCGCCCCTCGGCGGCCAGCGCCAGTAGGTTCGGGTCATGTTCACGGTTGCGGGCAAAGACGATAGCGATGGTTTGTTTCATCTGATATTGCTCGGCCAGCCTCAGCAGCTGCACTGAATTTTCATACACCTTCTTCATTCTTCCGGGCATCAAGGTTAGCCCTACACCCGCCTGTACCAGGCTGACCATTGAGAAAATGTCGTTTACCCGAGTAACGATTTCCGGCTCGAAACCGGCGACGTTAAAGGCTTCCTGAAATCCCGCATAGGTGGCAAAGCCTTCCGCCAGAGAAACGAATTTCTCCGCGTGGAACTCACGCAGATCTGCCGGGTGTGAGGTGTCCAGCGGGAAGCTGGCCGGTGCTGCCAGGAAAATATCGTCTCTAAACATGGGCAGGACTTCCAGCCTCAAGCGATCCACTTCACCTTCAGAAATGGAAATCAAAATAGCGTCCAGTACGCCGTCTTCCAGCATATTTAGCAGCACCTGGTTTGAGCCCATGGTGAGATCCATTTCCAGCTCCGGCCGCCTGAGCTTCATGCCCATGATAAGTTTCGGAACGGTTTCGAGCGTCAGGGAATAGAGGGTGCCGATACGCAGTCGCCCCTGGCCTACGCCTGCCGTCTGGCGGGTTTCATCGATGCCGCGCGCCATCAGCGCAACCACTTCTTTGCTGTGCTCCAGCAGGGTAAATGCCGATTCGAGCGGTACCAGGTTGCGCCCTTTATGAATAAACAGCGGGCAGCGCACACCTTCCTCCAGGGTATGCAACGCGCGGTGCACGCTAACCCCGCTAATACCCAGCGCTTCGGCGGTGCGCGCAATGTTCCCTTTCTCCATAAACTCCATGAATATCTCAAGCTTGCGGAAAGTGATTTCAGCGTCGATTTTCATTACCCGGCGATAACCCCAGTCGGAAAAATTATGCCATTAAGGTATAGCAAACGAGACCAGACGGCACTGATGAGCCGCAATAAGCAGCAGGATTTACCGTTGCGCCACGAACGTATCCATCATAAGCAACGCCAATGATGGCGCTAAAACGGTCCTTTCATCACACTTTCAAACAAAAAGCGCCGCTGGAAAAACGGCCTTTTATCACTCGGTTATGTGAGCCAATTCACGGTAAGCCAGCGGAAAAGCGCTATTCCGGCTCTTTATGTGGAACAGATCACTATTGCCGCCGCGATTTCCACTTCGAAGTGGAAAACAACTCGCTACAAACCTTTCCCCCCGCCAGGTAGCTTAAAAAACAGATTAGTTAACGAGGTACCCAAGGTGAATAACGGAGCGGTAATGGTTAATGAAGCCGAGGAGTTAACGGCGCGTATTCAGGGTTTTATTGACGCGCTGTTCAAAAGTAAGCACATCACGCCTAACGGGGTACAGGAACAAATGCTGGCCTCTCACGTGAAGGCGATGATTCATCGCTCTCTGACCGGAGAGCCGTTACCAGAAGTGGAAGAGAGCTTGTTCGAGGAGATCTCTGCGGAGTCGATGGAAATGGCGCAGGCGGTGGTCGATCAGTTCGGAAATCTGCCGGTAGAAGAAGCGTGGTTGCTGTCAGTGCATTTCGAAGTGGCGAAAGACAATCTTTGAATAATCAGGAGAAAACAATGGAACAAATTACCGTAGTCATTGGTGACCGTCTGGGCAAAGGCCAGAAAGTTGCAGCAGGGATCGAAAAAGCGGGCGGTCGCGCCGTGGTTATTCCAGGCGTCGCCGCCGACATGAAGCTGGGCGACGTGATGAAAGCGGAGAATGCCACCTTTGGTATCTCCTTCTGCGGCAGCGGCGGCGCAGGTGCTATCACCGCACAAACCAAACACGGCTACAAAGCTAAGTACGGCATGCGCTCCGTTGATGAAGGCGTGACGGCGATTAACGAAGGCAACAACGTGCTTGGCTTTGGCTTTATGGACAAAGAAGAGCTGGGTGAGCGCCTGGTACAGGCGTGGAACAAGAAGTACGGCAGTTAAGTATGAAAGAAAAATTCGCTACCACGGTGCGAGTTAGCGGGCGCGGCGATACCAAAGCCAAAGCCTTTTCCGACGCCCTGAATCACGTTCAGGGCACGGTGCTTAAATCCACCAACCACATTCTTCTGCGCATTGAGCCACAGGACGTGCAGGTTGTTCAGGCGCAGGTCAGGGTGCGCAAAGAAGCTTTTCTGTTCTTCTTCCTGCGCCGGGAAAGGCGGAGCTACAGCGTGGAGCTGGATGTTTCCGTCAACGTGACGGCTCTTAACCTCGATGAGGTGGATTTCGTCGCACAATAAAATAACACTAACAAGGGCAGACTCATGTTCTTAATCATATTATTCAAATCACTCATTATCGGCGGCCTCGTCGGTGTGGGCGTTGGTGCCGGGGCCGCGCGTATGTTCCATGCGCCGACCTCCCAGGGCATGGGCGCATTTCGTACACTCGGCGAGCTGAACTCCTGTGAAGGGGACCCGGCTTCTCACTTCTCCTTTGGGCTTGGCTTCTTCTTTAACGCCTGGGCATCTTCCGTCGCGGCGGGGGCATTCACCCAGGACGTTGACCACCGCATCATCCCTAACTGGGGCGCGGCTGCTCTGATGGTGAAGAACCGTAACGTGGCGGAAACCCTCCACGACCCGAAAAAAATGGCTATCGCCTGCGGCATCATCGGCATGATCGTGGTGGCGTTCCTGAACTCTACGGCCTCTGCGGTGCCGGCGGCACTTCAGGTCACGGCAGTCAAAGTGCTGGTCCCTGCGGCTAACCTGCTGGTGAACACCGTGATGCCGGTCATTTTCTGGCTGGCGGCTATCGACGCGGGCAAAAAATCCGGCTTCTGGGCAACCATTTTCGGCGGCGCAGCGCAGCTGATCATGGGCAACGCCGTGCCGGGACTGGTGCTGGGTATCCTGATCGGTAAAGGCGTTGAAGAAAGCGGCTGGCACCGTGTCACCAAAGTGATGATGACGGCTATCGTGGCCCTGTTTGTGCTGAGCGCCTTCTTCCGCGGGTTCGACATGAAGATGATTGAGTCTTTCCACATGACCGTGCCGAACTGGCTGGATCTGCTGCATAACTCGCTGAGCGGCAAATAAGGGGATAACGCATGGAACAGAATAAAGGCTTTTGGTACGCGGACTGGTCATTCCCGATCTTTGTCGGCCTGCTCTCCTCCGGCGTGTTTGCCGGGACACACATGTACTACCTGTACGGCATCGGCGCGTTTAACGAAGTCGCCTTCGTGGCGATGCTGAAGTCCGGGATTGATACCGGCGTTTACGGCGCGGTGGCGGCGTTTGGCGCCAGCTTCCTGTTTGCCCGCATCATCGAAGGCTCTCTGGTCGGGATCCTGGATATCGGTGGGGCGATTCAAACCGGCGTAGGCCTCGGCGTTCCGGCGCTGCTGCTGGGCGCGGGCTTTGTCTTCCCGGTGGCAAACTTTGCCGCATCGCTGGTGACTGGCCTGGTGATTGGTCTCGCCATTGGCTACATCATCATCCTGGCACGTAAGTTCACCATCAATCAGAGCGACTCGACCTACGGGGCGGACGTCATGATGGGCGCGGGTAACGCCTCCGGCCGCTTCCTTGGGCCGTTGATTATCCTCAGCGCCATGACGGCTTCGATTCCCATCGGCATCGGCTCGTTGATCGGCTCTCTGCTGTTTTACCTCTGGGGCAAACCGATTACCGGCGGGGCGATCCTGGGCGCAATGATTTTAGGTTCCATTTTCCCGGTAGCGTTGTAAGCAGTATTTCCAGGGCGGACGGGCTGTGGCTCGCCCGCCAGTTAAGGAGAAAGATATGTTTGACCTGATCCTGCGCCAGGCGCGGCTGGTGGACGATACCGTAATCGATATCGCCCTGAAGGACGGCAAAATTGCCGCCTTAGGCAAAATAACCGGCGAGGCAACTGAAGAGCGCCAGCTGAACGGCGAATACTACGTCAGCGCCGGCTGGATTGACTCCCACGTTCACTGTTACCCCAAGTCCCCTATTTACCATGACGAACCTGACAGCGTAGGGATTCATACCGGCGTGACAACCGTCGTTGATGCCGGAAGCACCGGGGCCGATGACGTCGACGATTTCTATCAAATCACCCGCAGCGCAGCGACCGAAGTTTATGCGCTGCTGAACATCTCCCGCGTGGGCCTGATTGCCCAAAACGAACTGTCCAATATGGCGAATATTGACGCTGACGCCGTGCGCGGCGCGGTGAAGCGCCACCCGGACTTTATCGTGGGCTTAAAAGCGCGCATGAGCAGCAGCGTGGTAGGTGACAACGGCATTACGCCGCTGGTGCGCGCCAAGGCTATCCAGAAAGAAAACGGTGATTTGCCGCTGATGGTGCATATCGGCAATAACCCGCCGGATCTCGATGAAGTGGCTGAGCTGCTGACCAGCGGCGATATCATCACCCACTGCTACAACGGCAAGCCGAACCGCATTCTCAATCCGGCCGGGCAACTGCGAGCCTCCGTGGCGCAGGCTATCCAACGTGGGGTGCGCCTGGATGTCGGGCACGGCACCGCCAGCTTTAGTTTTGACGTGGCGCGTGTCGCTATCCAGCAGGGCATTCTGCCGCACAGCATCAGCTCGGACATCTACTGCCGCAACCGCATCAGCGGCCCGGTGCATTCACTCGGCGCAGTGATGTCGAAATTCCTCTCCATTGGCCTGTCATTGCCTCAGGTGATCGACTGTGTAACCGCGCACGCTGCGGATGGATTACGTCTGAAAAATAAAGGCCGCCTGGCCGTGGGGCTGGATGGCGATCTGACCGTCTTTGAACTGCGCCGCCAGCCAACGGTATTTACCGACGCAGAGCAGCAAACGCTGACGGGTGACCAGGCGCTGGTGGCGCTGGCCGCAGTGCGCGCCGGGAAATGGTTTACTACCGAACAAGGGAAAGCTGAACATGTCTTCGATCTATGAAAAATACAATTTAAAACAGGTGATTAACGCATCTGGCCGCATGACCGCTCTTGGTGTGTCTACGCCTCGCCCGGAAGTGGTGGATGCGGTCACCACCGGCATGAATCACTACTTCGAAATGAAGGATCTGGTCAACAAGACCGGCGCCTACATTGCCGGACTGCTCGATGTTGAAGCGGCGACCGTGGTGTCCTGCGCTTCTGCCGGTATTGCCCAGTCCGTAGCTGCGGTGCTGGTTAAAGACAATCAATGGCTGATCGAGAACCTACATGCGGCCCCACTGGAGAACAACGAGATCGTGCTGCCGAAGGGCCACAACGTTAACTTCGGCGCGCCGGTCGGCACGATGGTGAACCTGGGCGGCGGCAAAATCGTTGAAGCGGGCTACGCCAACGAATGTTCGGCGGACCAGTTGGCCGCAGCTATTTCTCCGCGCACGGCGGCCATTCTGTACATCAAATCCCACCATTCGGTGCAAAAAAGCATGCTCAGCGTTGAGCAGGCCGTTGTCGTGGCGCGTAAGCACAATCTGCCGCTGATTGTTGACGCTGCGGCGGAAGAAGATTTGCAGTGCTACTACCGCGCCGGGGCAGACCTGGTGATTTACAGCGGGGCGAAAGCTATTGAAGGCCCAACCAGCGGGCTGGTGATCGGCAAAGAGCAGTACGTCGAGTGGGTTAAGCTGCAAACTGGCGGTATCGGACGTGCGATGAAAGTTGGCAAAGAAGGCATTCTCGGTCTGACCTGCGCGATTGAACATTACCTGAGCGCAGCCAAAGAGAGTGGGGCCGAAATGGTCGCCAAAATGACGCCGTTTATCGACAGCCTGAACACGCTGAATGGCGTTACCGCGCGCGTGGTGTGGGACGCCGCTGGCCGCGATATCGCCCGCAGCGAAATCAAGTTCGATGAAGCGACCGTTGGCATCAGCACCGGAGAGCTGGTCGGTAAGCTGAAGCAGGGCGAATACGCCATCTACTTCCGTGGCTACAAGGCCAACGAAGGCATTATTGAAGCGGATGTGCGCAGCGTAAGCGCGGCACAGCTGGAGATTATTTACCGCTGCATCAAAGCGCTGGTAAGCAAGGAGAAATAAGCATGAAACTGACCCCGAATTTTTACCGCGATCGCGTGTGCCTGAACGTCCTGGCTGGCTCCAAAGAAAACGCCAAAGAGATTTACCAGGCGGCGGAAGGTCACGTGCTGGTCGGTGTGTTATCCAAAAACTACCCGGATGTAGCAAGCGCGGTCGCCGACATGCGTGATTACGCGGCGCTGATCGACAACGCGCTGTCCGTTGGCCTTGGTGCAGGCGATCCCAATCAATCTGCCATGGTGAGCGAAATCTCCGGCCAGATTCAGCCCCAGCACGTCAATCAGGTGTTTACCGGCGTGGGCACCAGCCGCGCGCTGCTGGGCCAGACTGACAGCGTAGTTAACGGCCTGGTTTCGCCGACCGGCACCGTCGGGAGGGTAAAAATCTCCACTGGCCCGTTAAGCTCTGGCGCGCCGGACGGCATCGTACCTGTCGAAACGGCCATTGCGCTGCTGAAGGATATGGGCGGCAGCTCAATCAAATATTTCCCGATGGGCGGGCTGGACTGCCGTGAAGAGTACCAGGCGGTAGCGGAAGCCTGTGCGAAGCATGACTTCTGGCTGGAGCCGACAGGCGGTATCGATCTTGAGAACTACGAGGAGATCCTGAAGATTGCGCTGGATGCCGGCGTCAGCAAAGTGATTCCGCATATTTACAGCTCAATTATCGACAAGGCCAGTGGCAATACGCACCCGGCGGATGTTGCCACTCTGTTGGCGATGACGAAGAAGCTGGTGGGGTAAAGTGCTCGCTGTTTCACCTCACCCCGGCCCTCTCCCCAAAGGGGAGAGGGGGAAAAGAAAGGCCGGTTCTTCTTCGAGGGAGAGAGAAACATTGATGCGAAAAAGAAAAGTCCCCTCTGCCTTCCAGGGAGAAAGACTGATGTAAAAATTCCCTTTTAGGGAGAGAGAAGGACTGATGTGAAAAAGAAAGATCCCCTCTCCCTTTTAGGGAGAGGGTTAGGGTGAGGGTATAATCCTCATCAACCACACTTCGAGGACAAACGCATGTCTGCACGCACTCTGCTTGTTGCTTCATTTGCCTTACTCGCCGCCGGCAACAGCGCGGCGCAAAGCCACTATGCCTGGGTTGGCACCTACAACCCCAACGGCGAAGGGCTTTACCGCTTCCAGGTTGACGCCAAAACCGGCGCGCTTAGCGAGAAAACGCTGGTCAGCTCGCTGCCGAATGCCGCACAGCTCACCGCGTCGCCGGATGGAAAAACGCTATACGTAGCCAGCGAAGCCGAGAAAGGCGTGGTATCGGCATTGCGTGTGGGTGATAACGGAAGTGTGACCGAACTGAATCAGGTCTCTTCCGGGGGCGCTGGCCCGGTCTATCTGTCCCTGACGCCACAGGGTAAGCACCTGCTGGTGGCTAACTATGTGAGCGGTTCAATCGCCGTATTGCCGATTAATGCAGACGGTAGCCTGCAGGAAGCCAGCGACAAGCATCAGGACAGCGGTGAGCCGGGCGCGGCAAAACCAGAAGCTGCGGTAGAAGGTAGCTTTGCCGCCAGCGACCATAACGGCCCGCATGCCCATATGATTGCCGCCGATCCGAGCGGCAAGTTTGTCTTCTCCACCGATCTTGGCCTGGATCGGATCTACCAGTATCGCTTCGATCAAAGCAAAGGCGTGCTGGAGCCAAACGATCCGCCGTTTATCGCCGCCTCCTCAAAAGGCGCGGGGCCACGCCATTTTGTCTTTGCCGCAGACGGCGCGAGCCTGTGGTTGATTAACGAAGAAGCTTCTACGCTTACCCATTACAAGCTCGACCGTGAGAAAGGCACGCTGACCGAAGGAAAGACGATTTCTTCCCTGCCAAAAGGCTATAAGGGCACAAGCTTTGCCGCGGGCCTGGTGCTCAGCCACGACGGCAAGCAACTGTATGTGGCCAACCGCCTGCATAACAGCATCGCGCATTTTAGCGTGGGCGCTAACGGCGAGCTTACGCATCAGGACGACATCTGGACCAGAGGCGACTATCCACGAGGCCTGACGCTGGATAATACCGGCAAACATCTTTATGCCCTGAACCAGCGCAGCGACAACATTACTCGTTTTAGCGTGGCCCCGGGCAGCGGTAAATTAACTTTTATCGAGGATTATACGGCGGTGGGAAGTCCGTCACAGATGGTCTTCACCCCGTTTAAGTAAAGCAGGACGGGGCGCTTAAACGCCCCGATAACCAAAGGAAGCGGTAGTGAGATTCCCCAATCAACGGCTGGCTCAGCTTTTTGAGATGCTGCAAAACGAAACGCTGCCCCAGGATGAACTGGCGCGGCGTTTGTCCGTTTCTACTCGTACGGTTCGGGCCGATATCACGGCGCTTAATGCGCTGATGTCAGGCTTCGGGGCTCAATTTACGCTTACCCGCGGTGCGGGATATCAACTGAATATCGAGGATACTGAGCGTTACGGCGAGCTGGTGCAGCATCGTCCGCGTCAGCTTCGTATTCCTCGTACTTCGCCAGAACGCGTGCATTACCTTGTGGTGCGTTTTTTGACGGCGGCGTTTTCACTGAAGCTGGAAGATCTGGCCGAAGAGTGGTTTGTCAGCCGGGCCACGCTGCAAAGCGATATGGCCGAAGTACGGGAGTGGTTTAACCGCTATCATCTGACCATTGAGACACGCCCGCGCCACGGCATGAAGCTGTTCGGCAGCGAAACGGCTATACGCGCCTGCCTGACTGACCTGCTGTGGCAGTTAACCTTAGAGGACAGCGAAAATCCGTTATTGACGGAAGAAGCGCTGAACGCGGGTGTCCCGGAGTTGCTCGCCGGTTCGCTGCACGATTGTTTTACCCGTTGCCACATCCGCCTGACCGATGAAGGCGAGCAGTTTATTCGCCTCTATTGTTCGGTGGCGGTTCGTCGCATCAGCGAAGGCTATCCGCTACCGGAATTTACGGCGGATAGCGTTGATGTCCAGGTGAAAGAGGCAGCCAGACAGATTGCCGCTCTTCTTCAGCAACTGGCGGGGAAGCCGCTTTCCGAAGCTGAAGAGCAGTGGCTGCAGGTGCACATCGCCTCGCGGCAGGTGCAGGAAGTGGCGCCGAGCGCGATCAGCGCCGACGATGATGAGGCGCTGGTTAACTACATTCTGCGCTACATCAACACCCACTATAACTACAATCTTCTCAGCGACGAGCAGCTGCACGCCGACCTGCTGACCCATATCAAGACAATGATCACCCGGGTGCGCTACCAGATAAACATCCCGAATCCTCTGCTGGCTAACATCAAACAGCATTACCCGTTGGCTTACGACATGACGCTGGCAGCGGTCTCAAGCTGGGGAAAATATACCCCTTACGCTATCAGCGAAAACGAAATTGGTTTTCTGGTGTTGCACATCGGTGTGGGTCTGGAGCGCCATTACAACATTGGCTACCAGCGCCATCCTCGCGTGCTGCTGGTTTGCGATACAGGGAATTCGACGGTGCGTATGCTGCAGGCCATGCTGCTGCGTAAATATCCGCAGGTGGAAGTGACCAACATTATCTCTCTGCGCGATTATGAGCAGCTTGAAACCGTGGATGAGGACTTTGTAATCAGCACGGCGCGCATAAATGAGAAAGAAAAGCCGGTGGTGGTGATGGCGCCGTTCCCGACGGATTATCAGCTCGAGCAGCTTGGTAAGCTGGTGCTGGTGGACAGAACAAGGCCTTACATGCTGGAGAAATTCTTCGATGCCAGCCATTTCCGCATTATCGATCAACCTATGACTCAGCAGCAGTTGTTCCTGACGCTCTGCGAGCAGCTGGAGCGGGAAGGCGTGGTTGATGCAGACTTTCACCCGTCGGTGGTGGAGCGTGAGGCCATTGTCAGCACCATGCTGGGCGAAGGCATTGCGCTGCCGCACTCGCTGGGCCTGCTGGCGAAAAAAACGGTGGTTTACACCGTGCTGGCGCCGCACGGTATTAGCTGGGGGGATGAGACGGCGTACGTGATCTTCCTGTTGGCGATTAGCAAAAGCGAATACGAAGAGGCGATGGCGATTTACGACCTGTTTGTGACCTTCCTGCGTGAGCGAGCGATGGTTCGGCTGCGCGAGAGTAAGGATTTTGACAGTTTTAAAGCCGTGGCGATGGAGTGCCTGAGTAAGCTGTAATCACAGTTGACCCTCATCCAGGAAGGGAGAGGGAGAATTCTGTGGGCAACGTTTACTTCGCCAGAATGAAAACTGGCGGAAATTCAATCGACTGGCTGGTGTTATCCCCTCTCCCTTGTGGGGAGAGGGTTAGGGTGAGGGGCCGTTATTTCAGGATCGTGAACGCGGTGGTGACGTGCTTCACGCCGCTAACCCGGCTGGCAATATCCGCCGCGGCTTTACCTTCACGTTCGGTTACCAGGCCGAGCAGAAATACCTCGCCATTCTCGGTGGTGACTTTCACGTTAGACGATTTTACCTGGTCGCTGGTGAGCAACTGAGATCGAACTTTTGTGGTGATCCACGTATCGCTCGATGCGACACCCAGGCCGACCGGAGCCATAATTCGAATCTCGTTATAGACTTCGGTTGCGCCGTCTACGCCCAACGCAATTTGCTTCGCACGAGAGGCGAGGTCTGGGTTAGGAGACTGACCAGCCAGCAGCACTTTGCCCTGGTAAGCCGTCACGTTAATACGCGCTTCTTTCTTGATCTGCTCATCCTTGTTGAGCGCGCTGTTCACGCGTAATTCAAGCGTGCCGTCATCAACCTGCGTCCCGACTGTGCGTGGGTCTGTCGCAGTTTTTGTCGCTACGGCGGCGCTTCCCACAACAACGGCACCGACGCAGCCCTGCAGCAACAGCGCGGAAATAAGAACTGCGACTGGCGTAATGGCCTTCATGTTCATTCCTTCTCCTTTCTCAAAATTAGCTATTAGCCATCCTGGTGGGGAAATAGCGTATTGTCGATCAGATCGCATAAACAGTTCACCGTCAGCATATGCATCTCCTGGATGCGGGCGCTGCGATGAGAAGGGATTCGGATTTCAACATCCTGTGGCCCCAACAGTCCTGCCAGTTCGCCGCCGTCATAGCCCGTCAGCGCGACGATGGTCATGTCGCGGGTGACAGCGGCCTCAACCGCTTTGACAATATCACGGCTATTGCCTCGGGTGGAAATCGCCAGCAAAACGTCCCCGGCGTGGCCCAGCGCACGAACCTGTTTGGCATAAACTTCTTCATGCAGACGGTCGTTAGCGATCGCGGTTAAGACCACATTATCTGCATTAAGTGCAATGGCCGGTAAACTAGGGCGCTCTGTTTCAAAACGGTTGATCATGCTGGCAGCAAAATGCTGTGCGTTGGCGGCGGAGGTGCCGTTGCCACAACAGAGGATTTTGTTGCCGTTCAGTAAAGACTGAACCAGCGTCATCGCTGCACGGGAGATGGCGTCCGGCAGGGCTTCCGCTGCGGCAATCTGAGTTTGAATACTTTCCGTGAAGCAGACTTTGATTCTTTCGAGCACGTTGATTCTACCTGGAGTTTTTTAGATATCGGCGGCAAACGCGTTGGTCAGCCACGCTATTTCATTGCCGGTGAAAGCTAACACATCGAAACGGCAATCTACAGTATCAAAACTTTGACCTTTGCCGCTAAGCCAAACCTGAGCGGCATGCAGCAGGCGCAGCTGCTTGCTGCGCGTCACGCTGGCGGCGGCTCCGCCGAACTTATCGTTACGCCGAAAACGCACTTCCACAAAAACGATAACCTGCTGCTGTTGCATAATAAGGTCGATTTCGCCGCCGCGAACATGCACGTTCGCGGCTACGAAGCGCATTCCCTCGCGCTCAAGATAACGACGCGCCTGCTGTTCATAGCGCGCGCCGCGTTGCTTGCGGTTCAGGATACCGGAACGATCTGGCCCTGACTGAATTGCAGCCAATTTAACTTCCTGTTAATGACGCAGTCCTGGCTGGCGGTCAGCTGCCCGGTGTTGCCGTTTACCTGATAACCCGGCACCTGGCGTATCTGCGAGAAGTGGCTTGCCAGCGTCCAGGCATCAACGCCCATGGCATACAGACGCGCCAGCGAGTAGTCATTATTGACGCTGCTTAAGGCCTGCTGCATCAGCTGTGGATTACCGCCGGAAAGCATCGGGATTTCGCTAAACTGCAGGCCTTCCATTTCCAGTCGGTAGTCCGGGCCGTTCACGCCCTGCGAGCTGCGCGAGCTGGCATACAGCTGAGCGCTGCCGCGGCTGCCGGTGCGCATCGCAATCATCGGTTTGATCAGCGCCACTTCTTCGGAGGTCGCAATGATGTAGACCGCGTCTACGTTGCCGCTGCTGCCTGCGGTAATTTGCGCATCCGTAGGTGCTGCCGGAATAGTCAGTCCGCCAATGGTGACGCCTGGCGGCGTATTGGACGGCGTACTTACCGGGGTGCCGGTCAGGGCGATGCCGGAGCCGCTGTTAATCCCGCGTTTCAGGTCGCTCACTGAACCAAATTTCTGCTGCAGTACCAGACCGCCGCCGAGTTTCTGCCATTCGGTGGCAAAGGCTTTCGCCACTCGGTCGCCTAAGGCGTTAGAAGGGATCAGCATCAGCGGATTGCGGTGGCTTTGCTGCCAGATGTGATCCGCGGCGTCACGGGCTTCGTCTTCTGGAGAAAGTGCGAAATAGCAGATGTTAGGGCGATTCTGCACGTTTTCAGGCTGGTTAAGCGCCAGAATATTTAACGGGCTGTTGGTATTGGCCAACTGGTCAACATTGTTTTTTAGCAGCGGACCAACGACAAGCGTGGCGCCGTCCTGCTGCGCCTGAGCCAGAACCTGAGAGAGCGGCTGGCTGCTGGTGTCGTAAATCTTAATGTCTGCCGAAGGGTTCGCGGCAACAGATGGCGCGGTTTGTGCGTCTGGCTGGGCAGACGGCGTTGCTGGGGCTGCGGTTTGCGGCGTTGCGGCCTGTGCCTTCTGGTCTGTTAAATCGCTGACGGACGCACTTGCCGGGCTCACTGCAGCATTAGGATCTGCAGGGGCCTGGGACGCTTGCGGCTGAGGCACTTCTTGAGGCGGCGCAGCCTGTGGTTGCGCATTAGGATCTCCGGGCTGGGCGGCAGGCTGAACGGCTGCAACCGGCGCGACGCCGTTGTTTTTCGCCGCTTCAAACCCTTGCTCAATCGCGCGGCCAAACACCGCAGCCTGGCCGTTGAGCGGCAGCAGGAGAGCGATTTTACCGGTTGAGGCCGGTTTGAAGTTTTGAACATTCGCCAACTGAGTCGGCAGCGTTTTTGAACCCGGATTATTCGGGTAGCGCGTTTGCCAGTCCTGAATCCCGGCTTTCAGCATGTTAGGATCGTTACGGTTATCGCTCCAGACGTGCTGCAGGTCCAGCCAACCCTGCAGGGTATTTTCGTCGGCGTTAATCACCAGGCTGTTCATTTGCTCTGGGGAGAACTGCGACAGAACCTGCCAGGTGCCATCAATATTCTTTTGATGTGCATCGCCTTTCAGCAGCGGTTCCTGAGCAATGTACGCGCGCAGCAGCGCTAAAGACGGGCGTCCCTGAGAAGCGTCAATCACAGCCTGGTAATAACGGCTCTGTTGGCCCTTGTCGAGTGCGCTCGGGTCAATCTTTTCCAGCAGGGCAGAGGCGGCGCTGAAATCTTTCTGCGCAATCTTCACTTCCGGCACCAGCAGCTGTTGTTCACGCACTTGAGCATCGTTGAGCTGCTGCGGCAGTTGGTTATACAACGCCACAGCCTGCTGAGGTTTGCCTTCCTTTAGCAGGGAACGAATGGCGAGTAATTGCCAGTTGGTCTTGCTATCATCTGCACTTTGCTGCATTTGCTGCAGATAATAAGCGGACCCGGCGGTGGTGTCGCCCTGCAGCAGCGTGGCGGACTGATCTGGCGCCTGGGTTGAACAGCCGGCAAAAATCAGCGCCGCGAGCAACACAGGCAGGCAGCGCCCGGCTTTTGAACGATTCAAGGTTGAGGGTAGCATTCTGTATCCAGTGGTTTTATTTCCCAATGTACAATATTAAATCGGCAATACGGATGAAACAATGAAACAACACGAAACGGCGGCGATTTCAGCCAGTACGCTTTACATCGTTCCGACGCCTATCGGCAACCTCGGGGATATCACCCAACGGGCCCTCTCAGTGTTGCAAAGCGTTGATCTGATTGCCGCAGAAGATACCCGTCATACCGGACTTTTGCTGCAGCATTTTGCGATTAATGCGCGACTCTTCGCACTTCACGATCACAATGAGCAACAAAAATCTGAAACGCTATTGGCGAAGCTGCAGGAAGGCCAAAGCATTGCGCTGGTGTCCGATGCCGGTACGCCGCTGATTAACGACCCTGGCTACCACCTCGTGCGCACCTGCCGCGAAGCGGGGATTCGCGTCGTGCCGTTGCCTGGCCCTTGCGCCGCTATTGCTGCACTCAGCGCAGCTGGCTTGCCGTCTGACCGCTTTTGCTATGAAGGTTTTCTGCCTGCAAAATCCAAAGGCCGTCGCGACGCGCTGAAGGCGATTGAACAGGAACCGAGAACGCTGATTTTCTATGAATCCACCCACCGCCTGCTCGACAGTCTCGATGATATCTGCACGGTGCTGGGCGAATCCCGCTACGTAGTGCTGGCGCGCGAGTTGACCAAAACCTGGGAGTCGATTCATGGCGCGCCCGTAGGCGAGCTGCTGGCATGGGTGAAGGAAGATGAAAACCGCCGCAAAGGCGAAATGGTGCTGATTGTTGAGGGCTTTAAAGTCCAAAGCGATGATGAACTCCCCGCCGAAGCGCTGCGTACGCTGGCGTTGCTGCAGACGGAGTTACCGCTGAAAAAGGCTGCAGCGCTTGCCGCTGAAATTCACGGGGTGAAAAAGAATGCCTTGTACAAATATGCGTTAGAAAACAGCGAGAAATAGTTTTCTCGAGCCGGCTCCTGGTTTTCATATCGCAACGCGGTTAGCGTTTAAAAAACGAACGCCCTGGTGTTAATTTATGCATGACTGAATGACTTTAAGGGAGTTAAAGTTTATGCCGGTATTGATACCAGGAGATTCGAATATGGTTGTGATGCCTTTTTCCTATAGCACGACGTCGATAAAACGCTCGTTCGAGGTGATTGAAGAACTGACGTTTGCAGGTCAGCATTTCCTTATCATTTTTGACAGGTCGACCCCGAGGGCTGCAATCATTAAGGCCGAGCCTGAAGGAAATGAAAAAGATCGCCGGCACGCTGTCGTCGCCATGCTTGAGCTCAAAAATCAAAAAACGATTGGTGACAACGTTATTTCAGTAGATCGTTTTTGGGAGGATCAAAGCGTTCTGCAGGTTGAAGGCGTTTGCGTCGAGAAGCCGCTCCAGGAAGCTGGCTTAGCCACACAGCTATATGAGGCGCTGGTGCTCAAGTGTGGCGTGATTTTAATGAGCGATAATATTCACTATGCCGGGGGCAAGGCGCTTTGGCAGAAAATAGCCAGAAACTCCACTCAACTTGCGGTTTTTATTCTGGATTCAGATGATGGACGATTCTATCCCTTTGACGGTACGAAGGCCGCATACGATGGTGTCAGCATTCCGGAAGAAAAAATCTGGAGCACGCACCCTGATAAAGAGCATTTTGGCATTATCCTGATTGCCGAAGATAAAAGGCGGGTTGCTGCGCTAACATCAGGTAGGTGAAACGCTGTTAAGAAGCATAGAAAGAACGAGCCTTCTACGCTCCATCCTCGTTTAGTTGACCGGCGTGGCCTCAATCACCAGCGTTTCCAGCGGTTTCAGCGTCACAACCAGCGGCTTACTGTAGTCGTTGGTTACGGTCTCGTTCTTGCCGTAAATTTGCTTCAGCGTAAAGCGCGTGGCCTCGCCGTTCGGCACTTCAAAGCTTTTGCTCAGGTCGAGATAGTAGCTTTGTGATTTATCCGACGGGTTACGCAGGCCCAATATTGCTTTCTCTTTACTCCACGATGCCCAGCCGTAAACCTCAAGCAGCGTCGGGTCGCCGCCAACCCAGTGGCTATCGACCAGCACGTTGCTGTTCGCCCGTGACCATTTCGCCGCGTCGGCAAGCGTGTCCCATTTGGCGTTGTTCAGCATTGACGGCGTGATGTACAGTTCCTGCAATTGCGTGCCGGTGGCGAAGTAGCTCCAGGCCTGATCGGCAAAATCCTGGTCCGTTTGGACTTTCTCCAGCCCAAAGTAGGCATGTTCCGCGCTGACAATGCCGTGGTACATCAGTGAGTTAATCGGGAAAAGTGGGCCTTTACGCACGATGGAGCGATAGGTTTCCGCGTCGCGATAGGTTATCCACTGTTGCACCGGCGAACCTTTGCCATAAACGTTGATGTCATCGCCTTGGCGCCAGATGGAGTCGGCGTAGAACAGCCAGGACGGGCTGGCGTTGGTACCGGTCGTCAGGTTGATAAACAGATCTTTGTTGGCGGCCCGCATGTTTTTGATTAACTCAATGGAGGCATCAAAGTCAGAGGCGTAGGGGCTGCCTTTGATGTACGAGTTGGCGTTGCCCATACCGTCGAGCTTAAACGAGGTGATATGTTCGTTTTTGATAAGCCCGATAATTTGCTGATTAAAATTGTGGAAGTAGCTGGGGCCTGAGAGGGCAAATTTGCCATCCACGGTTTCAAAGCCGTTCTCTTTGGCGTGTGAAACGCGCACGTCGCGTGGTTTGTTGTAGCCACCCCACGGTGAGAGCCACAGCCCCACGGAAGTATGCAAACTGTCCGCTTTTTCTTTGATAACACCAAAGCCATGCTTAAACGCCGGACTAAACAGCCATTTCCCGGTCAAATCGTCCCAGCCGTCATCCAGCAGGAAGCCGTCGAGCTTCACGCCCCGCTTGCTTATCAGTTCGCTGGCGTATTCATCCATGCGGGTCAGCACGTCCTTCTCGGTGTAGGGCGTAAAGAAACCGATGTCCATCCAGCTGTTGTAGTGCAGGTAAGGCTGGTAAGGGCGCGGGCGCATGGCGTTGATAAATTCATTAAAGCTACGGCGAAGCTGGTCTGTTGCTTCAAACGTGCCGAAGTAGAGCGTATAGGTCACCGGGGCGTCGGTTTTAATCGGTGTTTTGAGCTCAACGTTCAGGTTGGTGGTGGTTTCGTAGGCGTAGGTATTCACTATCGGTTTTTGCGGCAGCATATAGAAACTGTCCGCCACGATGGGGGAACTGTTGATGGCGCCGTTGACATAAGGTGCCTGAGCCTGGCCTTTGGTCGGGAAGAAGGTGATCTTTGTGACATCACGAGGCTGGCCTTTTGCCTGCAGCGTATAGTCCACCGCCGCATACTTGCCCTTCAGCAGCTTCAGGGTAACATTGACCGAGAAGTCGTCTCGCTCGTAATCAATCTGAATGGCGTCTGCGGTTTTGCTGACGTTTTTGAGTTTAAAGTCGGCGGTATGGATAACTTTTTCGTCCGGCAGCGTCAGGAAAAACAGCTCGATGGGCGCCAGTTTGTGGTCGGATAGCCGGTCTTGCACTACCACCGCCGAGCCTGAATCGTCGAAAGAGACGGCAAGGTTGGTGTTTTCCAACTGGTACTGAGCCGCCAGCGCTGCGTTGCTCATGAACATAATAAGCAGGGAGCTTTTTATTATTGTCTTCATCAGATCTCCTTACACCAGAGAGTTAAAGCGCCGCTTCTGATTCCGGCAGCAACTTATTCGCCGAGCCGCATACAGCGACTTTGCTACGCACCACTTCTTTCATCGCGTCCATGCCGACGCGCATGTAAAAGCGTGGGTCGTTGCCTTCCGGGTTAGCGCCAAACCATTCTTTCACCGCGGCGGCGAAGGCGATTTTTAATTCCGTCGCGACATTCACTTTGCAGACCCCAAGCTCGATGGCGCGGCGTACAAACTCGTCAGGCACGTCACTCGCGCCGTGCAGCACCAGCGGGACGCTGACGACGTCGCGGATCTCACCCAGCCGTTTGAAGTCTATTTTCGGGCGTTTGGTATACAGGCCGTGTGCGGTGCCAATGGCAACCGCCAGGCTATCGACGCCGGTGAGCTCAACAAAGCGGCGGGCTTCCTGCGGATCGGTCAGAAAAGCGCTTTCTTCATCCACATCCATGTCGTCTTCCACGCCGCCGAGCCTGCCTAGTTCGGCCTCGACGCTGCAGTCGTTGCGGTGGCAAAACTCGACCACGGATCTCACCAGCTTCACGTTGTCAGCAAAGGGGAAATGGCTGCCGTCAATCATGGCGCTGCGCACGCCTGCGTTAACTTTGCGGCTGATGTCCGCCAGGCTTTCGTGATGATCGAGGTGCAGCGCTAGCGGTATGCCGTAGCTTTCGGAGTAGGCGTGACACAGTGCGTAAATCTCTTCGAAAGCGATATGTTTAAAGGTGCCCGGCGTGCCGGCAAGGATCACCGGGGAATGCATCTCTTTGCACACTTCAAGAATCGCCTGGATGGTTTCGGCATTGTGGATATTAAAAGCCGGTACCGCATAGCCTCTGGCCTGCGCGTCCTGAAGCAGATACTTCGTGGAGATAATGCTCATGATGAACCTCTCAGCCTTTCCAGGTATGAATAACGACGCCTTTAACTACGCGATTAACCGTGCCGCTGGCGGAGGGCGTGTCCGGCGTAATGCCTGCTTTAACGGAGGAGGTGAGGGCGAAAACCTGGGCATACATCAGGAAGCAAAACGCCTGCTCAACGTCGAGGAACGTCCGATCTGCCGCAGGCAGGAGGATATGCGGGCCTGATACGATCTCGGGGCTGGAGGAGGCTGAAATGGCGATCGTTTGCATAGCCAGACTGTCCCGGCGCAGCTCCGCCAGCAGATCCAGGTCGTACTGGCGAGTGTACGGATCGCTGGAGACCAGCACGATCGCCAGCGTCTTACTATTGACCAGGGATTTTGGACCATGCCTGAAGCCGGTTGGTGTGTCATAAAACGCCGCCAGCTTGCCAGCCGTGAGTTCAAGCACCTTCAGAGAGGCTTCTCGTGCCACGCCCTGCAAGCCACCGCTACCCAGGTAGACCACGCGTTCGTAGGGAAGATCGCCAAACGGAATTTCGCTGAAATCGCCCAGCGAATGAATAATTTGGGCACAGCGGTGAGCGACATCCTGAAATGACTGCGTATTGATGACGTCCGGGGCGAAAACCGCAAGGCAGCTTGCCATCATGGTCGTGATACTGCTCGTCATGGCAAAACCGCGATCGTGCGTTTCCGCAGGCATCAGCAGCGGCAGTGAGCGGTTGTCCTCCAGCGCACTACGGTAGAGGCTACCGCCCTCGTTACAGGTGATGGTGATGTGATAGCAGGATTTCACGAGCTGGTTGGCAAGTTCCACCGCAGCGACGCTCTCGGGGCTGTTACCGGAGCGAGCGAAGGAAACCAGCAGCGTGGGCTGTTCAGGGGAGAGATAGTCCAGCGGATTGGTCACCAGATCCGTGGTGGGCACGGCAACAAACTGTTTGCCGGTGTGGCGAGACAGCCACGGTGCAATGATGTCGCCGATAAACGCCGAGGTTCCAGCGCCAGTAAGGATAATTTTTAACTTGTCGTTCGCAAGTAGTGGATTCAGGAAGGCGGAGATCTCATCGCGCGCGCGGTCTATCTGTTGCAGGGAACGGATCCAGCTCACGGGCTGCTGACGGATCTCTTTTTCAGTCCATGTCGTGTGGCTGCGATCTGTGGCCGTGGAAGTTTCACTCATGACTCAGTCCTTAGCATTACAGCGTCAGATGTCGGCTTTTTATCGCCCATAATCTTTCGTTTTGTTTCACTTTATGGTTTTTAGTGCTTTATGAAAATTTATAGAAAGGAATCGATAAGATCAATATGAAAGGTGAAATAAAACGAAAATCATGATGTGGATCTCTGTTTGTGCATAACACTTTGTTTTATTTGGTTTTCATTGAAAATAAAACAATTAAGAAAAGAAAAAGAAAGGCCCATGGCGGATCTCGCCACAGGCCAAAGTGATGCATAATGAAAGCAACAGGAGCCGCCGCCTGCATTAAACGGGGTTCGAAACTGGAGATAAGCAATCCGGTCTTTTACTTCAGATGCCTTCTTCGCTGGCTTTCGTTGCCCGGTGGCGCGCCATTTCGTCGACCAGGCTGGTCAGGCCGCGGTGTCCGCATTCCAGCGCCATCTGGCGAAATTCGCTGCCGTTTAGCCCTTCTCGCTCGAGTACCATCTCCAGCAGTAGCTGCAGATTGACGCCAGTAACGACTTCGCGTCCCGGCTTCTCAAGCGCCAGCGTGGAGGCGACACGGAAAGGCGTACCGCCCAGCAAATCTGTCAGAAACACTAAACCTTCGCATTCATCCAACTGGCCGATAGCGGCTTGAAATTGTTCCGTCAGCCGTGCCGTGGAGGAGGTTTCCGGAAAGTCGATGGCAATAATCTGCGGCTGCTCGCCGAGGATCTGTTTCATTGCCTGCTCCATCCCGCTGGCAAAACCTCCGTGGCCGCTCAAAATGATGCTCAACATCTGCTTTTCTCCTCAGAGGAAGTGAAGGAACTTCCCAACAACGGCTAAAACGACGGTGATGCAAATCAGGCGCAAGGGGCTCCAGCCACGGCGCACCAGGGCGAACATTGCCAGGGTATAGACCAGCGGCAAAAACGCAGGCATCAATTTGTCGATGACGTCAGCCTGAAGCTTAACCACCGCATCCCCGGCCGTAATTTCAAGCGTAGTGGACAGGCGAACATAGGTGGCAACGAGAGCGCCGATAACGGTCATCCCGACGATGGAAGCGGCATGCCCTACTTTACGTGTATTAGCCTTAATTAACGGAATAGCGGCCACGCCCATGCGGTAAGCGTAGTGCGCCAGGCCGAAACGCAGGCCCAGATGCACCACGTTAAATAGCACGATAAACACGATGGCACCGAGTATCGACCCCTGAAGCGCCAGGCTGGCGCCGATACCGCCGCAGATTGGCAGCAGCGTCAGCCAGAACATCGCATCCCCGATGCCACCGAGTGGGGCACCAACGGCAATTTTTGTGCTCTGGATACTGTTTACATCCTGCTTCGAACGTTCCATCGCCAGAATAATGCCGATCACAAAGGTGACCAGGAAAGGATGGGTATTGAAGAACCCCATGTGCCCCTGCATCGCCCGCGCCAAATCGCGTTTGTTGGTGTGGATCTTTTTCAGGGCGGGTAGCAGGCCGTACAGCCAGCCGCAGGCCTGCATACGCTCGTAGTTAAATGAGGCCTGCAGCAACATCGAACGCCATGCTACGCGGTTGATATCTTTTCGGGTTAGCTCTGCGCCAATAGTCTGATCTTCATAAATCGTATCATTGGCAATGATGTTCTCAGACTCAATGGCCTGTGAAAGCGTTTGGGTATCAGATGCCATCTTCGAATTCCTCTTTCTGGACGCGAGCGGGCTGTGGTGGAGTAGGGTCTTTACGCATCAAATCCATCAGGGCCAGCGCTAGCGCGGCGGCGGCAATTGCCAGTACCGGTAATTTCAACCAGGCTGCGCCAACAAAGCCGATGATGAAGTAGGGGATATAAACGTTTTTCATCATGATTTTCAGCAGTACGGCGAAACCGATAGCTGGCATGATGCCCCCGGCGACGCCCAGCCCGTCAATCAGCCGCGCGGGTAACATATCGATGGCTGTTTTGGCATGTTCGGCCCCAAAATAAATGGGTAAGAAGGCGCAGAGAAAATAGAAGATGCCGAGTGCGAGCATCGCCAGATAGTTAATGCGCTCAATGCCATTGGTGTCGGCGTTTGCCGCCATGCGGTCGGCACGTGCCATGACGCCGGACATCACGGAGAACAAGAAGGTGATGCCCATCTGTACCGCAACCGCAAAAGGCACTGCGACGCCGACGGCGACTTCGGGCTTCACGCCGGTGGTAATGGCAAAAGTCGTGCCCACGATGGTGCCGATAATGACGTTAGGCGGCTGCGCGCCGGCGAGCGGAGCCAGGCCCATCCAAACCAGTTCCAGCGTGCCGCCGGTGAGAATACCGGTGTGTAAATCGCCAAGAATAAGGCCAACCAGCGGGCCAAGGACGACGGGGCGGTGCATATGGGTCAGGCCGTTGAACATATCCAGACCGGCGATAAAAGCCAGCAGGCCCAGGGCTATCGCTTGCAGTAAGCTGATTTCCATAGCAAATACCTCAGAGAAGTTTATAGAGATCCTGAGCTGATTCCGTCGGTACACCTTGCACAAAACATTCGACGCCGGCCTGTTTCAGGCCGGAGAAGGCGGCAATGTCTTGTTCATCAACCGACACGGTTTTAGCCACCTGCTTTTTGCCTTCGACGTAGTGCATGTTGCCCACGTTGATGCGCGTTACCGGCACGTTGCCGTTCACCAGGGTGAGGAAATCCCGCGGGTTTTTACAGACCAGCAGGATCTTCTGGCGATCCGCCGCGCGGTGAATGTTGTCGATGACTTTTTGCAGCGGCCAGAAGCGCACCGCAATTCCTTCTGCCAGCACCATCTCCATCAGGTTCTGTTGGATGGGATCTTCCGCCACCTCATCATTGGCGACCAGAACCAGGTTTGCGCCGGAAAACCCGACCCACTGCACGCCAACCTGACCGTGGATCAGGCGCTCATCAATGCGGCTTAAGACAATATTTGGCATGGTATTTCCCTTATTATCATTGTGTTAATGAGGAGATGACTCACCGTGACAGGCCGCGTAATACTGGCGCAGCACATCCTGAATATGGTCGATAATCAGCTCATGAGGTTTGGCTGCTAGCTGTGCTTCCCGCACTTTGGCGTACTGAAGCGGCAGGTACTGGCTGATTAACGGCAGCGGAATAGGTTCGTGGGCAAGGTTCCTGACCAGCACATCGTAAGCCTCATCGATATCGCGATCCGGCCAGTAGTAGCGCACCCGGTCAGAGTAGCTATAGCCGCGTGCCAGACGTAGCGCATCGCCGTTGCCGTGATAGTGCTGCTGCCAGTGCTCCGGGTGGTCAAGCATCACGCTTTCCAGGACGTCCCTCAGGCCGGAGCATTTGTGTGCCGGGAGCAGTTCTCGCTCAATGGCTGAGAGGGAAAAAAGGGCCTCACGCAGGGCAAAAGTCAGGGCCGGGCCGACTTTTAGTATCGCAAAGTGATCTTCCACTAACTGATGCAGCGCCTGCGTGGTCTGGTAATCCGTTGAATGTGCTTCAAAAACCATCGTGGGCGAATCTGCAATGAGTTTGCTTAGCGCCCGGGCTTTTTCTGGCTGGTAGTCAATCACCTGGGTGTGGTCGAACTCGACGCCGGGTTGAACAACAAGGCCAATAATGCGCGGCCAGATTTCACTTAGCGCCTGTTCTGCAAAGGCCCGGCGGTGAGCTTCCAGCGTAGTGTTTGCGGCCTGCGGCGTAGTGACGGCGAGTTCGGCGAGAGTTTCATGGGCACCGCCAGGGACCGGTACTTCGGTGCCGATGATGTACACCAGATCGGCATGGCCAAAGTGGTCGATACAGGTTTGCTCAGCAATCAGCGCCAGCCTGGCTGCTCGCCCGGCAACGACGTGATCCGTGAGCGGCACGGGATCGTCCACACAAGACATACTGCAGTCGAGGTGTATTTTCTTGAAGCCTGCGGCGACATAGCTGCGGATCAGCTCTTCTGCATGGGACATCGCCTCTTCGGCTGGTCGGGTTTGCCAGCGGTTTGGCCCAAGATGATCGCCGCCGAGTATCAGATTGGCATAAGGAAAGCGGTGTTGTTCCGCGAGTTGATAAACGAAACCGCAGAAATCCGCAGGCGTCATTCCGGTATAGCCGCCGTACTGGTCCACCTGGTTAGAGGTCGCTTCAATAAGCAAGCTGGTGCCAGCTTCGCGAGCGTGGCGCATGGCGGCCTCAAGCACCAGCGGATGCGCGGAGCACACGGCAAAGATCCCGTGCTGGTTGTTCCGTTTGTGGTTAGCGACAAATTCGATCAACTGTTTCACTTTCCTCTCCACGGCGATGGGTTAAAACATTTTCTTTCGATTCATTTCATTTAATCGTGCCTGAATGACGTTTGAGAATAAAAAGAAAGATACTGGAATTGCGATCTGTTTCGCAAAAGAAACATAATGAAAGGCGTTGGTGTGCTTACCGCGCCTTTTGAACGAAGATTCCTGGGGCTTGCTTTCTGCTAAAAGAAAGGTGTTAATAGGCAAATAGAAATGAAACGAAAGATATATTGAAAGGTTACCCTATGAGCAACAGCGATACCGCAACGGACAAACGTATTCCGGGTACCAGCGAAAGGCGCGAGCAGATTATTCAGCGTCTTCGCCAGCAGGGAAGCGTACAGGTTAATGATTTATCTTCTTTTTTCGGTGTTTCTACCGTCACCATCCGCAACGATCTCGCGTTTCTTGAAAAGCAGGGCATTGCGGTTCGTGCCTACGGCGGAGCGCTGATTTGTGAGCCCGGCAGCGTGGTAGCAGAGCCTTCGGTGGAGGATAAAAGCTCGCTGAATACTTCACTGAAGCGCAGCATCGCGCGTGTGGCTGCGGACTTGATCCAGCCCGGGGACAAGGTGATTCTGGACTCCGGCACCACAACGTATGAAATCGCCCGGCTAATGCGCCAGCATAAAGAAGTGATCGCCATGACCAACGGCATCAACGTGGCTAATGCGTTGTTAGAAGCAGAAGGGGTCGAGGTGCTGATGACCGGCGGGCATTTGCGCCGTCAGTCGCTATCGTTTTACGGCGACAGCGCGGAACAGTCGCTGCAAAATTATCATTTCGACATGCTGTTCCTCGGGGTAGATGCTATCGATCCGGAACGAGGTGTGAGCACCCATAACGAGGATGAAGCGCGTCTCAACCGCAAAATGTGCGAAGTCGCCGAGCGCATTATCGTGGTGACAGATTCCAGTAAATTTAACCGCTCCAGCCTGCATAAAATCATCGATATCCAGCGCATTCACCGGGTAATCACCGATAAAGGTATTCCGGCAGATAGCCTGAGCGCGCTGCGTAAGAGCGGGATTGAGGTTGTGCTGGTGGGCGACTAGCTTTTCGTTTCTGGCGGGCCCGCGTGACAGGGGAGATGAAACCCTCTATACTGCGCGCCGAAGCTGACCAGACAGTCGCCGCTTCGTCGTCGTCCTCTTCGGGGGAGACGGGCGAGGGGGAGGAAAGTCCGGGCTCCATAGGGCAGGGTGCCAGGTAACGCCTGGGGGGGAAACCCACGACCAGTGCAACAGAGAGCAAACCGCCGATGGCCCGCGCAAGC
>NZ_JBCHWE010000006.1:0-11656 GCF_059801205.1 Pantoea sp. Ae19-2
AGCCTGTAACACCAGCTCGGACAGCCCCTGCGTGCGCCCGTAGTGACGCCAGCACAGTGCGTCCACCGTGTCATACTGCTGCGCACGCACTTTCATCAGATAAGCTCGACAGTAATATGCGGCAGATCCTGCACGCGGCTGATGGCCCAGCGCGCATCGCGCCACAAATCGCCGCTGGCATCCTCCAGCACCTCGCCGCGCTTCACACCGGATGCGGTGGCGTCAAAGTCGCTGTATCGCTCGTTGAGTACCGCGCGCGTCCAGCACCACACGGCGTTTTCATAGTGGTGCAGGCGCACGCTCTTTCCGGCCAGCTGCTCAGCCGGTACGTCACCCAGCCCGTTGTAACCGGTCATTTCCTGACGTTCCCGCCACGGGTACAGCTCGGCGTTCACCTCTGACATGGCGGTCAGCACCACCTGCTTAAGCCGCTCCGGCGTCACGGTGCCGTCAACGCGCATCGCGCTGCGGAACTTAGCCAAATCCAGATCCGGCCAGAATGAATTATTCGGGATAATGACCGGCGCAACCGGTGACTGCTCTGGCGCTGTAAACTGCATCCTTACTACTCCTGAATAGGTGGGCGGTGGACGGGGTTTTGATGCGGCGCTGCCTGTCGCCACCCCGTGCCGCCCCGCGCGTGGGCACGTTCGGTTATCAGCTGTCTTTGCGGAGTTTCCGCTCCAGCTGCTCAATGTCTTTTTTCACCCCGCATTTTTCGTCCAGCTGCAGGGCGTGCTTAAGGTGATTCAGCGCGGATGCCGGGTTGCTTTCGGTCTGCACCCAGCCAATGGACTTGTGCAGGCGCGCACGCGACTGATCCGGCATGTCTTCCCCGTCCACTGCGTCCAGCGTCTGCAGCAGCAGGTCAGCATCAAACGGCGTTCCGGCCAGCATGGCGGCCTTTGCGGCGTCGGCCATTTCCTCAGTAAGCACCGTCGCCGTGTTGCGCTTGCCGACCGGCATCACCCAGCCGTGTTTAAGCGCATGGCGGCCAATGGTCAGCGCTCCGGCATAATCACCGGCATCAATACGCCACAGCATGACGTACATGATCACGTCATCCTGCTGCGCCCCGTCGGCACTCAGCACGCCCTCAACCCAGGCGGCATACTTCGGCAGTACCTCAATTTTTACCTGCGCTTTGGTGACGGTGGACTGAATGCCCTTGAGGCGGCGACGGTCTTCATTCAGCTGCAGCAGCATCAGGTCATAGCCTTTCGCATGGCGACCATTGCCGCCCGTGCGGGCGGCCTCCTGTCCCTGAATGAACCGCGTGTGTGCGCGGAAAGGATTGGTCACGGGTTACGCTCCTGCGCTGCCGGTGCCGGTATTGTTGCCAGCGCCAGATTCAACATTCGCCGCGCCCTGCTCGCTCATTGCCTTGACGACGTTTGCTGCAACAGTGGCAATGCGTTCGATTTCTGCTTCGCTCATTTCTGCTGGCGCGCCGCTGGTTTTGACCTCTTCTTCCTTCTCTTTCTCCTGCTCCAGCACTTCGATGTTTTCGATCAGGCAGGTGCAGTCGTAGTCTTCAACCACATACGCCTCGTTGACCGATTCAAGGTTTTCAACGCGATCCCGTTTCGGGTTGTCGATGAGGGAGCGGCGGCGCGTGTCGTCCTGGACATAAATCGACAGATTATCAAGGCGCGTAATCAGCATCGCATCTGCCGGGAAGAACGGCGCACGCACCGCAGGCAGTCCGCCGATGCGCTTCTGGCTGATAATCAAATCAGCGGCCAGCGCTTCGGTGTTGGGCTGGTCTTTGTTGACGATCGGGAAATATTTGTCGGCCAATAGCTGGCGGCCACAGATCACAACCAGCTCGGTGTCATCCTGATACTGCACGGCGATTTTTTCAGACACCGCGCCCATCACCACGGCATCAAGGTTGTTGAATACGCCGCCTTTACCGATGGTGATTTTATCGGCGACAACTTTGCCGTTGCTGTCGATATGCTGGCCCATCACCTGTGACGGTTTCTCCTGGCGGATTTTCTCAAGCCAGCCGATGTTGACGTCCTGCAGCAGCGGGTTCTGCACGCGGTTAGAGGTTTTATCACGCTTGAGGCCGTTAAAGCCGATCATGATGCGGTCAAGCGCCTGGCGCTTCACAATCATGTCGCGGATGCGCACCTGAAAGTCGGCAAACTTCGCCCACATGTCCAGCTTCGCGTAAGGCAGCGCCGTGTCAAAGTTGGTCTGCGTGCATTTATAGCCTTCGCCGTCGATGTAGGTGGGATCGGTAGGCTCACGCTCTTTCTGCGTGGTATCGGTTGTACCGGCAATCGTGCCGCCGATCCCCAGCCCCAGACGCTCGCCGCTCTGCTCGGCGACCGGCACGATGTTGATGCGCGTCAGAAAGTCAGATGACTCCTGAATTTTTGTTTCCAGCTTCTGCGCCACGGATGGCTCAACGGTAAATTTGCTGTTGAGTGCCGACAGGTTGATTTTGTTGATTTCCGCCAGTACCGACATGTAGGCGTTTAACTTAAAGCGGGTGTTGTTTTTCATCGTTTCGTGTTCTCTGTTCGTTAAGAGGATTGGCCGCGCCTGCTTCAGCAGTCGGTGCGCACGTCCTGGCTGTTGCTGTTGCCGTTGCCGGGCGTGCGCGGGCGGTAGTCCTGGCGCCCGTCTTCACGGCTAAGCTGTTCCTGCAACTGGCTGAAATCCGCCTGTAGCTGCTCACGGGCGGCAACCTCCTGCCCCAGCTCCGCAGCAAACTGCGTTTGCAGGGTTTTGGCCTGTTCGCTCAGGGTGGTTTCGATGCGCTGGCTGAATTCCTGCTGCTCGGTGGCGACCAGCTCGACGGCTCGGTGAACGTCACTGAAACGCGCGTCTTCCGATTTCTGTTTGTTGCTGAAAAGCGCGACAACGCGGCTGTAAAGGGACGGTTTTTCGTCGGCCTCGTCCTCAAACTCGATCACGGTTTCGGTGGCGGCGGTAAAAAGGTTGTCAGGATGCTGCTTGCGGTTTGCCAGCGGGTTAGCGCCCGCACTGGCGCTGAACTGCAGCATTTCGGTGCCGAGGCTGGCCGGATCGTCGGTCACGGCCAGGCCAATCAGATACGCCTCGCCGGTGTCGGCGAACTCCGGGCGAATCTCCATTGAGGTGAAAAGCTTCTGCATGTTGCCGGTCATCGTGACCAGCTCATCCGTCGGGTTAATCACCGCGTACAGGCCCAGCTTGCCTTTCAGCAGGCCGTCGCTGATTTCTTCGGTGTCCAGCGCATCGACCACACCGAAACGGCGAAACGCGCTGTCAGGCGTGTAACCCTTGATGTGCTCCATGTTTATTACGGCGGTGTAGACAGCCGGATCGTAATTGGCCGCCATCTGTTCCAGCCAGCTGCGCTCGATGGTGCGCCCGTCCGTGGTGGCACCTTCCACCCCGATGCGGAAACGCTTTGCTTTCTTTGCCATTGTCCAGGCTCCGGTTAGATAAAAACTCTGTGAGTCCCTATGTTTGCGGCGACAGGGGCACTGAAACAACGCGACGACGTTGTACCGTAATTCACACAATCACGGACGGCAGAAAAGGAAACGGGCGGGCCGTATTTTGGGGCCATGACAACGACAATCGCCCCCGCAGACCTCGATCCCCGCAGACAGGCTTTGCTGCTGTACTTTCAGGGATACCGCATCGCCCGCATTGCTGAAATGCTGGGAGAGAAACCCGCAACCGTTCACAGCTGGAAGAAGCGCGACAGGTGGGGCGACTATGGCCCGCTTGACCAGATGCAGCTCACCACCGCCGCGCGCTACTGCCAGCTGGTCATGAAAGAGGTGAAGGAAGGAAAGGACTACAAAGAAATTGACCTGCTGGCCCGACAGTCAGAGCGTCATGCGCGCATCGGAAAATTTAACAACGGCGGCAATGAGGCGGATTTAAACCCCAATGTCGAAAACCGCAACAGAGGCCCGCGCAAACCGCCTGAAAAAAACGTATTCAGCGACGCGCAGATCGAAAAGCTGCAGGACATCTTCCACAGCACGATGTTTGGCTACCAGCGCCAGTGGTGGGAAGCAGGCAATAAATACGCCGTCCGCAACCTGCTGAAATCGCGCCAGATTGGGGCGACGTTCTTTTTTGCCCGCGAGGCGCTGATTGATGCGCTCACCACCGGACGCAACCAGATTTTTCTGTCGGCCAGTAAGGCGCAGGCGCACGTATTCAAGCAGTACATCGTGGAGTTTGCCCGCGAGGCGGATGTAGACCTGAAAGGCGACCCGATGACGCTGGCTAACGGTGCGTGCCTGTACTTCCTCGGCACCAACGCCCGCACTGCGCAGAGTTATCACGGCAACCTGTACCTGGACGAATATTTCTGGATCCCGAAATTTCAGGAGTTGCAGAAAGTCGCCTCCGGCATGGCGCTGCACAAGAAATGGCGGGAAACCTACTTTTCCACGCCGTCCAGCCTCACGCACAGCGCCTATCCGTTCTGGTCAGGCGCACAGTTTAACAAGGGCCGCGTCAAAGCCGACCGGGTTGATATTGATTTAAACCACGCGTCGCTTGCCGCCGGCCGCCTGTGTGCCGACGGCCAGTTTCGCCAGATTGTCACCGTTGAGGATGCCGTGCGCGGCGGCTGTGACCTGTTCGACCTGGAGCAACTGCGCACGCGCTACAGCCCGGAAGACTATCAAAACCTGCTGATGTGCGTGTTTATGGACGATCTCGCTTCGGTGTTCCAGCTTGCCATGCTGCAGAAATGCATGGTGGACAGCTGGGAAGTGTGGGACGACTTCGAAGCGCTGGCACTGCGCCCGTTCGGCTGGAAAGAGGTCTGGATTGGTTACGACCCGGCGAAGGGTACGCAGAACGGCGACAGTGCGGGCTGTGTGGTCATCGCCCCGCCAGCCGTGCCGGGCGGCAAGTTCCGCATCCTTGAGCGTCACCAGTGGCGTGGGATGGACTTCCGCGCGCAGGCCGACGCCATCAAAACCCTTACGCAGCAGTACAACGTGACCTATATCGGCATCGATTCGACCGGCGTCGGCCTCGGCGTCTATGAGAACGTGAAAGCCTTTTTCCCGCAGGTGAAAGAGTTTGTTTATAACCCGACGGTGAAAAATGCCTTGGTGCTAAAAGCCTACGACACCATCAGCAGCGGGCGCATGGAGTTTGACGCCAGCCACCTCGACATTGCGCAGTCGTTTATGTCCATCCGTAAGGCAACCACGGCCAGCGGCAACCGTCCGACCTATGAAACCAGCCGCAGCGAGGAAGTGAGCCACGGCGATTTAGCCTGGGCGACCATGCACGCGCTGGCAAACGAGCCGCTGCAGGGACAGGCGGCACACACGCAGAACATTGTGGAGATGTATTAATGAGCAGACGCAGGAACCGCACGAGCACGCAACCCGTGCAGCAACCGGAACAGATGACCAGCACAGCCGCCTCGGAGGCGTTTACCTTTGGCGACCCAATCCCGGTACTCGACCGGCGCGAACTGCTGGACTACGTGGAGTGCGTCATCAATGACCGCTGGTATGAGCCACCGGTAAGCGTTGACGGTTTGGCGCGCATGTTCCGCGCCGCCGTGCATCACAGCTCACCTATCAGCGTGAAATGCAACATTCTGGCGAGTACCTTTATCCCGCATCCGCTTTTAAGCCAGCAGGCTTTTACCCGCTTTGCGATGGATTATCTGGTCTTTGCCAACGCTTACCTGGAGAAGCGCACCAGCCGCCTCGGCACCACGCTGAAACTGGAGCCATCGCTTGCCAAATACACGCGACGCGGGCTTGACCTGGACACCTACTGGTATGCGCATTACGGCCTCAACACAGAACCGTATGAATTTACAAAAGGGAGCGTATTTCACCTGATGGAGCCGGACATCAATCAGGAAATCTACGGCGTGCCGGGCTATCTGTCGGCTGTCCCGTCCGCGCTGCTGAATGAGTCGGCTACCCTGTTCCGCCGCAAGTATTATATTAACGGCAGTCATGCGGGCTTTATCATGTACATGACCGACCCGGCGCAGAGCCAGCAGGACGTTGACAACATACGCACTGCAATGAAAAGCGCAAAGGGCCCTGGCAACTTCCGCAATCTGTTTATGTACAGCCCGAACGGGAAGAAAGACGGGATTCAGATTATCCCGCTGTCAGAGGTGGCCGCCAAAGATGAGTTTCTGAATATCAAAAACGTGTCGCGCGATGACATGCTGGCCGTGCATCGCGTGCCGCCGCAGCTGATGGGAATTATGCCAAATAATGTTGGAGGATTCGGTGATATTGAAAAGGCGAGCAAAGTATTTGTTCGAAATGAACTTATTCCATTACAAGAAAAAATCAAAGAAATTAATAACTGGATGGGCACCGAAGTGATAACATTCAAAAACTATTTATTATAAAAAACCAAGAGGGCCTAACGGCCCTCTATTTAACACCAGAACACAAATCTAAAAAAGAACCTTTAAAATAGAACAAACCTGACTTATCATTTAGTTCAGCAAAGACTTTACAGGCCCTCTGGTGACAATCTATTGCACTCTTTTCGTCACGACTAACAATAATAGTCTCTTTATCAACGTTATCCATATCTAAAAATGTTTTGAGTAAAAACTGTATAACGTAGTCCTCCTCAGGAAAAGAATAACCGATAAAAATTAGTAAATCAGCATTCCTGAGCTGACCTGAAGATTTAATAAAAGCATTTTTAAAATATTTATCGCTATAATCTTGATCATTCGAAGGTAATATTATGTTAGGGGCAATTTTTTTATCTATGAGTGAGTCATAATCAATTTTAAAGCCATCACCAGAAGGTATCACCTCAAAACCACCGTTCAATTTATAAAGGCCAACACCACCACGCCTAGGGCATTGTAGTTCCTGATTCATATGAACTGGAAAGCCTCTTAGAATTGATCTTTCAGGAATTGATCGCCGCAGTACCTTATCGATAACTATATCATAGTTTGTGGTAATAACATCAAGGCTGGAGCTTTTAGATAAGTATTTAAAAAAATCGACAATACTTGCTTTGTTTCTCTTAAGCGCACCTTTAGTTGCCACATTTAACTCAGAACCATCCACAAGCAATGCAAATTTATTTTTAATATATAGTTTAATCTGATGTTCGAATAGCTCCATAGTTTGCTTGTCCAGATGTGAAGGAAGCAGACTCGGATAGCGTTTGTAAATATCGATATTGTACTTAAATGTTTTAAAAACACTAGCCTTGTCTCTGAGACTAGCATTTTCATCAGCCCATTTTAAATTTAAATTATCGAACAGAGAAAAAAACCCATAATTTTTAACATTATCTTTAGCTTCCTCCTCTGTTATTGAAAAAACGTCATCACTTAAAGGATATGACTCATCCCAAGCTTTAGAAAAACCTGCCCCTAGAAATAAACACACACGTTTATCATGTAATTTATTTTTTAAATCATCAAAAGATTCGATGGCTAATAAATTCTTTTTTTGGCTTACACCATCGTAATCAAACTCATCAATCATTTTTCTTTCTCATTTTTTGAAAAGCCCAGAAATGACGGCAAAACACCAAATTCACCTCTAAAATACTTTGCAGATATTTTGGCATCTTTCCTTATTGAAAAATTCGCTGTATTTATTATCTTTGATGACTTGGTATCATCTTTAATTATTATATTTAACTCATCCCTTCTGAAACATTCATCAAGAAGAGGTATATTGTGTGTTGATAAAACAAACTGCATATCATCACGAGTACAGTAATATTTTAAAATATCACTAATTAAAGTAGTAGCCAGAGAGTGATGTATCGATGCATCAACTTCATCCACATAAAGTGTGAATATTGAGTCTGAAGCCCAAAGCATGGCTGCCAAAAAAGTTAATATATTAACAGTGCCTTGCGAAAAAAATTGATATCTATCGCTTGGGCTTATAGAAGTATATCCACCATCCAAATTTTTTATTTTATATACGAAATGGTATTTTTTGTCAGAGCCTGTTTGAATAAAATCAACGCCATCGATATGCAACGGAGATTTGGTTATAAATTCACCATAAGTGGTAATAAGTTTTTTTGTACGTTTATCAATAGTTTTCTTGCCATTTTCATCAAGCTGAAGTCTGGCTTCAATTCTTCCCTCAAAAAAATCCAAACCATCATTTAGAAAAGAATCAGGCAGATATGGCAATTGAGATAAAGCCCAATACCTAACCTCATTTAACTCAAATATTTCAAGTGAACGGGAAAATGTAATTACTGCGCCAGTACTTTTCAGAATCGGCTTAATTAGAGCTTCGTGCTTTTTATATTCTGATTTTTTGAAACTAGTTCCGTTTTCATCTCTTATGAAAATACAGGATTCACGAGCACCTTTTTTAACTGGTCGTGAATATAAATATTCACCTTCAATATTACCAGCCAAAACAGACACGCCATACCTGTAAAAATTTTCTCTAGTACTATCGAGAATAATGATCTCATAAGAAGTAGCTTTGAGTCGGCTCTCTTTACTAAAGAGGTAAGGTTTGTGCAACTCATGTAGTTGATCGTTATGAATACCACTTGAAAACTCGTTAATTGCAGTTATTAACTGCGTTTTGCCAGAGCCGTTACCACCTATCAAGGCAGCAAACCTGTTTATTCTCAACCCGTTATCTAGCAAAATTGTATGCTCTAAATGCTCGTCTCCATTCGAAGAAACGAAGCTAAGAGTTTGTTGCTCTCTGAAGCTTTTATAATTGTCTAATGTGAACGCAACAAGCATTTGAAACCCTTAATTTTGTGACCAAACTGCAAAAAATGCACTTTCACCACTTTAAACCAGTACTGGGGTTTTTACAACGTGAACCACAAAATATGGTACTTAAATGGACGATGCTTTGAGGCTGAACTGCTTTTCCAACCTTAAAATCGCTACAACGCTTAACACATGGAATGATTGAATCTTTACGCCCAGCGCGCGCTCGTAGCCCCGCCACGCCTGCCCGCTTTATGTAGTGGTTTTCATGCACCTGCATGACCTATGAAAAAGCCCACCAATATTGGCGGGCCAGAGGGTAAACGATCCTTTTGGGATCATGCGGATTCATGCAGCATAGACATGCACTCTCGCATCAGCGCTCAGAAAAGAGGGAAGGTATCACCGGATTCGATAACATTAGGCTTTGGCGGCGGCCTGCGTGCATACCTGATCAGGTATTCCCAACCGTCCCAAAACTTTGTTGGGTGAGGCAGCGTGAATACAAAAACGCCATCAAACGTCTGCCCCAGCCAGTACCCGCCACCTTGTTCTTTGGCGCGCTGAAAGAAAATGAACTCACCTTCTTTGTAATGCTCAAGAACCTGGCCGTGATAGACAATCCGGTAAAAGCTGTCTTTTCCGCCCATATCCAGCCCTGCCCTTCTATTCAGATACTTCCATCAAACGGGCATATTCGTGACTTCTGACCTTTTTCATAAGCTCATCAGTCAGCTCAGTCACCCATTGGATCGCCAGATTCTTTTCATCTTCACTACAATCACTTGATGCGACTAATTTCATAAATAAATCAATACGCTGTAACTTCAATGATTCAAAGAAATAATCCTGCATAACATTTTCTCCCTACAAACAACTGTACATAAACACAGTATATTAGAGGATTCTTAAAGTGAAATGTTTTTTTACTTTTATCCTTACTTTTTGTGCGCTTCGCTTTCTGCTTTAAGTAAGTTGGCTGCCTTTGCCCTTTCAGCGAGCCTGTTGAAACGGCTCAGTATTTCGTCTTTACGTGAAGTGTCAGCCTTGCTTTTGAATGGTCGCACTAAATCACCGTAACAGGTACTGCGGAACAGTTTTCCCGCAATTTCTGTCTGCGTACCGCCTATCAGTCGCACGGCCAGACCGCGACTGATGGTTTCGCCGCTTAAATCTCTGACCTGACCGATCACGTTGTCGCAAGCTGTCTCGATTTTGTCTGGCCGCCTCAGCACTAAGTGTTTTTTATCTGGTTTTTCACCCTTCAGTCGGGCCAGCAGCCGTCGCCGTTCTTTACGGCTCATCCCTTTAAGGTCAATTTCTTCCACACTTTCCGGCGGGTTTGAATCCTCAGATCTCAAACGCCCCGTACAGTTATTGACAGAACTCCGAGAGGGCGCGGGCGCGCCCTGAAGGTCAAAACCAAAATCAACGGCACGTTTCGGGACAATCTTCCACTGTGCCAGACGGGTTAAAATCGGAGTATCTGCGCCAACCTCAGTTGCGTAGACGCCCTTAATACGCACGGTTTCCTCACCGTATTCATTCAGCTCATCGCCCGATTGATACCATGTGCGCACGGCCAGCTCATCACGCCGCACGAACGGGCCGCCCTGCGCGTTAACGTATGCCGCCCAGTCGCCCACGTCGGCCGCGTCATGCGCAGCGGCAAACTCTACGCTGAGGCCGTGGGCGGTTTCGGTGTCATCCATGCGGCGCAGCTCGCGGTAAACCGTGACCGGCGCACCGCCTACAAACTGAAACTGGCGGATGTGCCAGCGGGCCGCCCAGGCAGAAACGGCGGGGGCGGTTTCCTTAAGCTCTTTACCGCTTTCGTCGTCCAGCTCGCCATCCAGCGCGTAACCGTCGATATTCTTAGAAATATATTTAGCCACGTAACCCGTAGCGCTGCCTTTTTCCGGATCGATGGCCTCGGCATGAAAGCGCGCTTTACGGGCTTTATCCGTGGTCAGCTCGTTGCTGTCCTGCTGGAAGGCATAATCACGGATTGTCTGGCGAACCTGATCCGCATCTTCGGGACGCATGAACATCAGCATGTGCCAGTGTGGCGTTGCGTCGTGATGGGGTTCAGCAACGCGAATGCCAAAGATACGAATGTCATCACGGTGCAGCTTTGCGCGGATACGCTGCCACACGCTGCATAGGTAACGCTGCGTGTCTGCCGGGCTGGCGCCATTCCATTTGCGGTTGCGATGGCCGGTTTTGATTGTGGCGTGATAGCGTGACGGCGCGGTCAGCGTGTAAAACTCGCCGACATAGCCCAGCTCATTACAGATATTTTCAAAGCCGCGAATGCGGGTCATCAGCTCACAGCGACGGATTGCCGGATTAGCCACGCTGCCGTCGTATTTTTCAATCAGGCTGATGCGGTTGCCTTCCTCGTCTTCCAGTTCCATGCCCTTTAAAAACTCACGGGTGCGGCGTTTCTGTTCGCGCCATTCTGAAACCGTCATTCTGCTGGCGTAGGGGGTGTGCTTTTTGCTGACGTTAGCCAGGGCAATCTGCAGGTGTTCCCGCCATGACGAAGCCACGCGGCGCAGTCTCCCCGTCCACCATTTTTCAGTCTGCATACGCAGCACGGCGGGCGTGACCTCTTCGGGATCAAAGAAATGGGACGTCACCTTATCCCACAGTGGCGGCGTCTGATTAAATTCACGGGTGATGGCCGCCGCTGTCATGTAAACGCGGTGCGTGTATTTATAATCTGACTCATCAGCTGCCTGAGCGTGTGCCTGTACCAGCTCGGCCAGAATGAAACTGGCAATATCACCGGCCAGCAAGTCCACATCGGCACGCGACACATCTGCCAGGCGGTTAAAGCGCTTCATCAGCTCCCACAGCTGGCCTCCGGCACGCGCTGCGCCATTCTCTTTCGGGGCGTTCTGTGCCAGCAGGTTAAAAGTACTGGCTTCCATAGCCTTAACCCGGTACTGCTCGTTG
>NZ_JBCHWE010000007.1:0-10828 GCF_059801205.1 Pantoea sp. Ae19-2
ATGCCTTCTTCAACTAAGCGGGTAACAATTGCAGCCCCTATTCCTCTGGAGGAGCCTGTTACTGCAGCCACTTTTCCCTGAAGATCTGTAAACATACATAACCCCCTGATTCATTTTTAGCCTGAATGAAACATCACCGTTTCAGCATCTGTCTCTGTTATTCAGGGGCCGGGAACGTAATGCTGGGTATGATCCGGCAACAATGTACGTTTTTGACCGCCAGAATAACGATTTTCTCTTCAATTTATGCTATCTGTAATCCAATGAATACCCTGAAAAATTAGCAACAGATCTTTATATACGCAAGCTCGTGGCCGTGCCGGGTTAAGTCCCGGTGTAAGTACACCCGTTTTAGTTCCACGCACTTTTTGAGGTTTCTGGGTTTTTGACCCTGGCCCAAAATCAATGCAGTGCTAAATCAGAGATCTTCGTCTTTTTGTAGGCTCCGGATAAATTCAGCCGGGGTCATGTCATTTAATGATGAATGCGTTCTCCCATGATTATATTCCCTGCGCCAGCTGTCGAGTTTATTCTGCGCATCTTCCAGTGAGAGGAACCAGTGAATGTTCAGGCATTATCCCGCAGACTACCGTTAAATGATTCAATAAACGGGTTATCTGTCGGCTTTCCTGGACGAGAGAAGTCCATTGTCACCCCATTTTCATACGCCCATTTATCCAGGCTCTTCGAGATAAACTCGCTGCCGTTATCTGTCTGAATACGCACAGGCTGGCGTTTACTCAGTAAGCGTAATGCTTCCATCACAGCGACCACATCCTCGCCCTTCAGCGACTTTCCTGCGTGGATCGCCAGACACTCACGACTAAAATTATCCACTACAGTTAACACCCGAAAACGCCGTCCGTTAAACAGATTATCCGACACGAAATCCATACTCCAGCACTAATCGACACCGGTCAGGAAGGGGCGCTGTTGGCGATGCGCTGCACTGACATGCCTGCGCGGACGCTTTCTCCGCAGGTTCAGTCCTTCCAGACAATAGATTCTGTGTGTTTTCTTGTGGTTAACAGGCCAGCCTTCCCGTCGCAACTGAATATGAATACGCGGGCAGCCGTAGCGGATCCGGGTTTCCGCTATTTCCCTGATGCGAAGGGTAATCGCTCGATCATCCCGCCGACTCTGCCAGTGGTAAACGGTTCTGCTCTGCATCAGCAGTCCACATCCCCGCCGGACACTGATACGGTAAGCTTCCCGCAGGAAATGTACCGCCTGACGCTTCTGAGCCGGCCTCAGAACTTTTGCTTCAGTACCTCCTGCAGCATCTCTTTGTCCAGACTCAGGTCAGCGACAAGCTTTTTCAACCGCTGATTTTCATCCTCCAGCTGCCGCAAACGACGCAGTTCTGTCAGGCCCAGACCAGCGAATTTCTTCTTCCAGTTATAAAAAGTGGCTTCAGAAATGCCCATTTTTCTGCAGACTTCCCCGATGCAAGTACCGGTTTCGGCCTGTTTCAGCGCAAAGGCTATCTGTTCTTCGGTATAACGGGTCTTTTTCATGGCGGTGTGCCTCTCTTTGAGATGGAAGAAAGACCGGAGACTTCAGTTTAGCCTGGCACTGTTTTCAGGGGGAAGGTCATTCGCGTTAAAGAAAAAGGTAGAGCGCAACCTTGTCTCCAGCCCTGCACCAGTCTACCTGCAAGTGCCGATCAGAGAGTTCGTTTTAGCCGTATTCGATTGGCACAACGGTACTTTTATCTGCAACTACATCCATCAGCTAAGCTCTCCACCCACCATGGAAAGATGATTAAAAGGCGACCAGCATCCAAATTATAACCCTTTATATACTCTCTCTACTTGAGAGCTAATGCCTATTATACCGTCCACTAAGAAATTTTATGGTTTACTAGTCACCCTTGCAATAACGCTTATCATTTAAACACGTCCATAGCTAAAGTTATTTGTAATAATGTAAGTAAATCTGCTCAGCATAGCGAACCTTGTAATAGAAATCCATTTATTGCAATAGCTCGTCGTATTTAACGTACGCTCTAGTTAGTTAAATTAGACTGGGTAGATGGTGTATATATAACAGTGAGTTTCCCACTATATATTCCTGCTGACTTATCGGCAAAGCGGAATTGCGGTGTTGTAAATGTTAATGGTGCTGGCACGCATAAAGAAACACCCGAAACACCGGGAATAACAACTTGTCTCTGAATTTTTCTTTCATTCGTATTTTTCCATAAAACCTCCGCTCCATTACTTATAATCTGTGACTGTCCGGATGTAGGGTTTAATACGCTAAGCTGGTAATCAACTCTGTTTTCAGCCTGACTTTTGTCAGCGCCATTTCGATAAACAGAAAAAAATCCAGGCTGCCTTCCTGGAGCACTCGCTCTCTCGTCGCTGAATATCATATTAACCTGAGAGCTTGTCGAGTTTTTCCCATCATATAGACACATATCTAATACAGACTTACCGCTCATACTTTGTGTATTCTTAGTGCCAGTGCGATTGGATAAATTAAGATTTACCTGGGGGGTTGAATAAGGGAATGTTGGGAAATAAACTTGCTGACTTTTAAGGTCTGTCACTGTCAATGATATATCCGCACTCCAAACACCCAATATTCCATATCCATTGTCCCATAAACGTAAATTTTGCTTCAACGTAGCGGTCCAGGTGCCTGGAGATGAGAGTTTGGCAAGCTCACTTTGCGGAATGCTGTAAGTGAAATCACTGGTCACGATTAAAGCATTATCGCAGCCAGTAGTCATTGAAGCAGGGGTGTTTTTGGATTGTCCTGCACAACCTCCAGAAATAACATTCCATTGTTTTATAGGCGTAATATTTAAATCAACTTTAGTTGAACTTCCTTTAAGAGAAAAAGACAGTCTTACGTAAAGTCTGTTGTCTGTTGAGTTGTACCACCACGAAGACGTAGTCGCACAAGCTCCATATGTGGTGTCTGTAGCATTAAGGCAGGTTAGTGTATTTCTTCCCCATTTTTGTCCATTAGTATCATCCTGACCGCCTGATAAAGCATTCCAGATAATTAAAGAAGCAGGTAGTGAGTTTTTATCAAATTCAGCTGTAAGATTTGTAGTTCTGTTCATCGGTGGCTCGTAAATAGCTTTACAAGAGAATGAAACAATGGATAAAAATGAGATTAAGTATAGTAAAACATTTTTAAAATACATATTTACGCCTTAATTATTCATAGCGGTATTTTTCGTATGATCACTTAACCCTGCAGTCATCAGAACAACCTGCTTTTGTTCTGCCGCAGGCAGCCTTGCAAGATCTGTACGCTGGCACCTCGTTTCCCCGACATAACGAATAACATCTCTCATCATGCTGACCTTCATCCCACACTGCCAGTAGGATTCGTTTTTCACAACGTACAACTTTTCCACCTTTCTCGTCGTCTGAAGGGTAAAACTTCCGTTACCCAGAGGCGTCCATGCCATCACATTAAGCGGGATGACCCCTTCAAGTGGGTGGCGGTTGTTATCCAGCAACTGGCCAAGCCACGTGTAGCGCGTTTGCACGCTCACAGCCCGGTTAAAGACCTTTCCTGGAGTCATGAAGACTTTTCTTGCTCCGGTACCCCGGCTTATCTCACTGCTTATTCCCTCAGGGGAGGCAACGGACTCCGTGACGTCAAACTGGTTTTCCCTGTAACCCGGCACAGTAAAAAGCGCCCTGCTGTTGCCTCTCACCTCACTCCTTCCACCGGTGTCCACAGAGACATTTACCCGCGATACTTCTGGGGTGTCTTGCTGTTCAACACCCACAGTTATTGCTGAAGAAGGCGTTCCATCTCCCCAGCGGCCAGCGGCCAGCCCATCCCGATCCAGGATGAGGGAGGAGCTGTAATTACCGCTACCGTTGAGCAGATGTTCCCCACTTGTCCGGTCCCAGGCGTCACTGACGGTCAGGGACCCCGCGCCGTACTGCCCCCCCATACGGCCATAAGCTGAAGCGGTCAGCGTGCCCGTATTCACGCCGTTAAGCGACACACCTGTTTCGTTTTCCCCCGTCTCATCGCTGTACTGACTGGCAGCAATGTTATAACCCAGCCCGTCATTACCCCGCTTACTGGTCTGCCAGTTTGCTCCGCCAGAAAATGTACTTCGCTTTCCGTCCACGCCATTCCTGCTTGCAGAGAACGAAAGCGTAATAAACATGCCTTTATCCGGAGCATTAAATGCGCTGTCATTTCGAAAAAAGGCATTGATGCCTGATGTGATATTAATCTCATTGAGATTAATCGTGCGCGTGAGGCCCGCCTGCCATGTCCGGCTTTCAGAGTGAGTCTGATAAATTCTTTCCCAGGGAACAGCCGTCCGGTCACGCGGGTCAAAATCAGCTATATCCCGGCGATAGACATACCGCCCCCGGTTACTGTTGCGGGCAAATCCGAGTGTGGCATACCACTTATCCAGCGGGACAGAAAACATCACGCTACTACTCTTGTAGCAACCGTTTATGCTGTAGCGATGAAGTCCCTGACTGTTACACTCCGGGGCCGTCATTGCACTACGATAAAAACTGAGCGAAAAACCATCGCTGTAATTTGCCTGCTGAATATTACCTCTTGAGCCTTCGCTTCCGTGCAGATAGCTGACTCTCGACGTCAGAAGCCCGTCAAGCCATCCGGAATCAAAACCGTGCGCCCAGTCCAGCGCACTTTCCCAGAAACGCGCAGTATTGAAAAAAGCTGAACCAGTGGTCAGAGCGAGGTTATTGCTCACCGGCAGCCTCAGCCCGGCCTGAACGACCTGCCTGTCGGTGCGCTCACTGAAGATCCCGTCCGCGTCCGGTACTCCCGCCTGAATAAACCATTGTAACGTGCGGGATGAAAGTTCTCCCAGCCCGGTGTAAGGGACTGTTTCTGTTCTTACCAGCTGGTTATCCTCAAAAATCCGTAAAGTAAGCGTGTAACTTCCCTGAGGGAATGCCCGGGAGTCCAGAATCTGTGCACCGGCTTTTAAATAAAATGAAGCCAGTAGCTGTCCTTCCCGATAAGCATCGACTCTCGCATCACGTGAGAGAAACAGATTGACAGGCGTGCCGGTTGAGACCTTATCCATGTTTATCCATGCAAGCGTCGAGCCCGTCCTGACGCCACGAATTTTACCCAGGGGTAACTGACTGAGATTGATATTCCCCCCGGTATTGCTGAATATGTCCCGGGCGTCCATGACACCTGCCTGCACATAAATCCGCTTTAAAAAATCCTGCCTGATGTAAGCATTATTGACGGATACATCATGCGTGCTTTGATTGCCTGAACGTTGCCCCTGAAGATTCCAGTCAAGGTTGAGATAACCCCCGTCGCTAACGCCCAACGTACCGTTACCCTGAAGCGACACAGACTGATAACGCCTGTCCGCAACGAAATTGACATTTTGTTGATGAATGAGCGCATTACGGCTTTCTGCGCTTACGTCGTAATAAATATTGTCCTGCTTTTTAGCTGGCAAATAATCCCGGGCAATAAAAAGATTTATCCTGCCATTATTTTCATCATAGATAACGTCAACCGTCTGAGTGTCCAGAAAATCGCATCCGGGCTGGTTACCGCCCGTACTGCAGGAGAGCTGGCTGTTGCGGCGAAACGGTTTATCCAGAGACTTATGCAGCATGATGCTGAGCCGAGGGTTGTCCGGATATGCCCTCAGGATGGAAGATATCAACGCGTCCGGTTGTATGAACTGGATGCTTTCAAGATCCACCCAGCTCTTGAAAACCCCCAGCGATTGTCCGTACAGTGAGACTTCCGTGAGAATAGTCTGACCCCGGGCCAGCTCTTCAAATCCCCTGGGTACGCGCAATGATGCATTACTCGTCAGAGAGACTGAATACGCGCTTATCATTACGGCCAGAAACGTGAATCGTATATTCATCCATGAAGTCCTGTCTAATGACAGGGTTTCCCCTGTCATTATTCTTATCTCTGTCAGCCGCCCGCTGCTGCAGTGGCCTGGGTCACGACAAGACTTACAATGCCGGTATAGGTCCCTGCTGCAGAAACTGCGCCTGGCGTGGTCTGTGAAATAACCAACGGCATGGTCGACGAGCCATTCGTAATCCCGCTTGGGAATGTGGTGGCGTAAGCAAGGCTTGTCGCCGTCGTGGAGAGGGCGGTGCCATTGACGGACACACTTAGCGGAATAGGGTTAGCGCCATTCGCATCCGTGAGCGACGGTGTATTTGCCAGGCTGACGTTTAGCGCACGGTCCGCAGTATTGGACCAGAACTTGATGTTCTCTTTATGGGCGGCAAGACCTTTGCCTGGCAGGTACTGCATGGCGATAGATGACGGCAGAGGTGATCCATCAGCAAGTGTGACATCGACCGTAGGGTCGATATTTGCCGTGACAGTAATATCACGCTGGACAGCATTCACACTGAAGGTAGTGACAAGCACGCTGACAAATGAAATAACTTTAATCTGAGTTTTCATCGAACATTCCTTATATTGTTGTTCCCTGGTGTCGGGGACGGAGTAATAGTCTCTTTATAGAGACAAAGAGATTTCTTCGGTTTTTTCTGTTATCCAGTTTACGTATTTAATACGATACTTTTTATCGCGTGAGAATGTGATCCCCGCCAGGCGGGCCTCTGTATCCGGATATATGGTTGCAGACACTTTTATCCACTGACACTGGCCAGACTGGTCACAAACCCCCACTTCTTTTACCGGGATACGGATTGTGCCATTATTTAACACCTTGCCACTACCATCGATAAATAAAAGGCTTGCCTGAACTTTTTCAGGCGCGACGTGAATAAGTGCGCCCCAAACAACATTAACGCCGATACTTGCGGTTGCTGTCGATTTTTTTAAATCGCCTTGCTGCACAATAAAGTTATCTTCATTTACGCTTTCAAAATAAGCACGCCACGTTGTTTCCTTTTCTGGAGGCATGACAGAAACAAGTCTGACCACTCGCTCACTTGCAGGAGAGAGCGCAATCTTTTGCGGCGTAATAATCAGTCCGGCAACACTAAACGCATCACTAGTTTTCTCCTTCTCCTGCGCTGTCCCGGGTTGAAATATCTGCTTGAGACTGACTTTAATAAACTGAACATCATTGTCCTGGGAGATGACTTTTATCTGGCTGGCTCCTTTAAGACCTACAGATACCTCCATGGGATAAACGTACATTGCACCTGAGGTTGGATTTATCTGCATGAAAAATGCGGATACTGCGAGTAACGTCAGCCTGAAAACTCTTAATTCCATTTACTTACCTACCAATCAATAGGTTACGTTAATAAATTTTTCTTTTCCTGGTGGATATTAAGAGACAATCTGATCGATATCAAGTATTTTGATCGTAAATAACGATCAAAATCCAATACATGATAGTCAATGCCTATCATACTACCGGATTTTGATCGATCGTTGCTAAAAATATGAACAGGTTAGACCAGATTTCATCCGAACATTAAGCATACAAGGATCAGGCAATGACTTTGACCGTTTACCCAGCTAGGGACCGTTTTTTTTCTGAAGGTTTAGCTCATTTGTTTTCAGGAAAAACACCAGAAGAAGAAATAATGGTATTGAATCTTGCGAAGTGGTCTCTCAAAGAAATCGTTCTTTCAAACTGGGCGGAGATGAGACGGATGCAGCCATCATTTATTATTACGGAACATAGCTTACTCCCCGTCGCAGATTATTTAAAATCTGCTAATGGAAACTCCTTTGTATTAAACTCCGGTCAGTTAATACTTCCTGAGTTATGTTCCGAAGGTTTAATGACAGAGAGGCTCACCTCACTGAGCAGAAAAAGAAGCGGACGCCTGACGGCTACCGAGTACAGAACACTGAAATGTTTTTTTAACCTGATGACGGTGGACGAGGAAGCATGGAGATATAAGGTGTCAAACAAAACCATCTATGGAATGCGTTCACGGGTTGCTGCAAAACTAGGCATCAAAACCTTAAATGAGATCCTCATGTGGTAGAATTTGAGCGGCATCATTTCACTAGATGAGTGGTAGCAAAAGTGGCATCTCCTGTTTCAAGACTGCCTGCAAACCAAATTTATATTGCGGCAATCTCTCATTTTATGGATATTAATATATCCCTGAGGAAGATACATGATCCAGTACGATACGGACCAGTTGCAACCAGGTCTGTGATCAGACATGCATTTCAAATGAATCGACCCATGTTGTTTGATATACCTATAGTCAGGCATCCGCTTTGCCTGAAGGTTACTGTTCGGATTTATCGAACTTGACTACATCAGAATCATTGTAATATCGGATTACCAGTGACTGGGAAAATCAATCCAGGCGTAACCAATGTGAACATTTTTTTCTTGCACGGGGGGACATTACGCGAGATACGTCGTGCCATAGCTCTCAGTTTACCTGCTACTTGTAGCATTTGCTGCTTGAGAAAAGTTCTTTTCTTAACACCAATCATACTTTGCTGCAGGTAAAAGCAGATAATCGTTTCCTTACTTTTCTTTGTCACATGCTCTGCCTGAACTGAAACAGTTAGATTATTTTCCTTAACTTGTTTGAAACGATCTTGAAAGTTATTTCCGGAAAGTACAACTATAATAAGAAATATAATTATTGAAGCAGATGGCAATGCAAGCACCAAACCCAGTCTCTCAGATGAAATCATCGTCTTTTATGAGACTAAATGGTCTGATTCAAGATAATAACTGTCTGAAAGAGGCAGGTGTGCGATTTTTACTAAAAAAACCTCATGGATATGGTAAGCCGTCATTTTTTTTCCTTTAATATAAATCGCGCACTAATTATTCGTTTTTATCTGTGTATATGTCAGGGCACATATTCGATAAATAAATCACTGTCTTCCTTAGAAGAAGTTTAGCATAAATTGTGCTCTCTTTGCACCCCAGTGTTAACAAAGAGTGAAGAACAATCCAGATTGGCTATTCAACCAGTAGGAATGTCACTGTTGGTATTTTACTTTCAAATGAAAATGATTAATCTACTTAAGCTCCCCCTGATATTATTCTTAACCCGCTAATTTTTAAGATCTATATGCTGCAGTATGAAAGAACAATTAAATAGAAAGACTGGCTTTATATTCTCCGACAGTTACGCCACAAAGAGTCACTGCAGAAAATCATAGATAAAAAAAACTACGAGCTCAGTGATGCTGAACTGGCCGTTTTCTGGGGAGCCGCAGATCATCGTCTGGCTGAGCTTATTACCGGAACTTTATACGACCATGTTCCAGTGGAGATATGGCGGCATGTCCGTTGATTACATCTTCGGGGTTATATTCATATTGTATTCATTTCTGAGATACCACGTCCTAAAATTAGCTGCATCCAGAGGCGGTGAAAACAGGTATCCCTGCAGTAGCATTACCTGATTATTCCTCATAAACAGGGCCTGCTTCCTGGTGCTGATACCCTCTGCAATCATGGTAAGTTTCAGTCTTTTACTGAGGGTGATAATGGCATCAAGCACTGGGGTGTCTCCGTTGGCAGAATCGATCGTTTCTGTGAAACATCTGTCAATTTTGAGAAAGTCTGCAGGCAGGATTTGCAGGATAGACAAGGAACAATAGCCGGTTCCAAAATCATCTATAGCAACCTTTATACCTGCCTCACGCAACTGGGACAGATGGGTAACAGTTTTCTCTGTATTTTCAATGAGTGTGCGTTCGGTAATCTCCGCCACAAGGGATAACGAAGAAGGAATACTGTCACGAAACGCCCTCATATCCCCTATAAACTCTCCTCCGGCGAGGTGCTCCGATGCAATATTTATGCTCAGATGAAACTCTCCCGTGGGGATCCACTCTTTAACATCATTAGCAATAAGCCTCATCAGGTGACGCGTTAAGGGCCCCATCATTTTTTCTGATTCTGCCGCAGGAATGAACACGTCCGGAGGGATCAATCTGCCGTTATTTCTTCTCCAGCGCATCAGGGCTTCTGCACCATGGCAGTGTCCTGAAATATCACAGACCGGCTGATAGCAGACAAAAAACTCTCCTTCTGTTATTGCCCTGCTTATCACGGATGCAGGGGAAATACGAGCAGCATGCCATCGTTTCCAGAAAGTACCTGACAGGAATGAAAATAAAAGAAATGCAGGAAGAATTATCGGGATGCCTTCAGTACTGAAGTACAGCCAGCTACGGAGGGTCGAATAAGCCGACACCCTGATATCACCTGCCTGTATTTGTAGCGAGGTAAGAACTTCGTGGTCACCCCGGGGCCCCCCCAGGGTGACAGACCGCCCGTGCCCTGCCTGTAGTGCGTAGTTCAGGTGGGTATTACCGGCCATCACCTTAATCAGCTCCCGCATGTAACGGGTGTCCAGTACCGTATAGGCGTAAATATTTTCCTTCAGCATCCGGGTATAGACAATCACAGAGTCGCCGTGGCCGGGGTTCATCGAGATTGATGAGGCCACTGCCGGCATATTCCCGTCAGACACACTCACATCCGGAAAAATGCTTTTAACAGGCCAGGATTTATTTCCGCTGAAGGAGGAACAGATTATTGTCTTGCCTGAAATGATCCCCGCGCTCCTGGTGTAAGGTGTTAGCGTTGCCAGAGATGTCAGCAACGGCAGGATTGTTTCGCAGTCATGAGCACCTGCTTCACTAATCCGACTAAGCGTGGCGGATGCTGGTTGATAGTATTCATCAGTAAGCCTGAGTATACCGCTCACACCAGCAGTCATTGCGCGGTACTGCATCCACAAACCCGAGCATATAAGAATAATACAGAGCATCACCGTTGCTCCGGCAAGGGTCATCCATAACTGAAATGGCCTGGGTGATATTGTTTTCATATGGCTCATTGGCGTTCACAAAGAATAAAACACCATCATAAATACAAAGTTGC
>NZ_JBCHWE010000008.1:0-4787 GCF_059801205.1 Pantoea sp. Ae19-2
GTTTATGGCCTGGCTGGGCGACCTTTCGGTTAAGGACGTTTCAACGTGGGCCGGGCTGATTATCGGCATCGGCATGGCCCTAATCAGCTGGTATTACAAGCACAAAACCTACCAGCTGCTGGCAAGCGGACGCATCACGCGGGAGGACTATGAATCTGCAAACCGTTAAACGCTGCGCCGTCGGCGCTGTACTGGCCATCGCCGCCACACTGCCGGGCTTTCAGCAGCTGCACACCTCGGTTGAGGGGCTGAAACTGATTGCTGATTATGAGGGCTGCCGCCTGAAACCTTACCTGTGCGATGCGGGCGTGTGGACCGACGGGATCGGCAACATACAGGGCGTTGTGCCTGGCAAAAGCATTACCGAGCGGCAGGCCGCCGGGGCGTTTATCACCAATGTGTTACGCGTTGAGGCGGCACTGGCGCGCTGCGTGGCGGTTTCCATGCCGCAGCAGGTTTATGACGCGCTGGTGTCGCTGGCGTTTAACGTCGGCACCGGCAACGTGTGCGCATCAACGATGGTGAAACTCATCAGGGCCAGCCGGTGGCGCGATGCCTGTTATCAGCTGCCGCGATGGGTGTACGTGAAAGGCGTATTTAATCAGGGTCTGGATAACCGGCGCGGGCGCGAGCTGAGCTGGTGCCTGAAAGGGGCCGCAGCATGATGCGCGCCGTTGTGGTGACCTGCTTTGTGGTGCTGCTGGTGACTGCCGGGCTGCTGTCGTGGCAGCTGCACAGCGCAAACAGGACTATCGGCACGCAGGCGGCAGAGCTGGCCGCTAAGGATAAAAGGCTGAGCCAGAAAAACAGCCAGCTGATGGCGGTCAACATCATGGCGCAGAGCAGCAACCTTGCACAGACGCAGCTGTATGCGGCGGCTGAGAAAAACAACGCACTGTTGCGCCAGCGGCAGCGCCAGATTGAGGATCTGAAACGTGAAAATGACGCCCTTCGCCGCTGGAGTGATGCCCCTCTGCCTGATGCTGTTATCCGGCTGCGCCAGCGACCGGCCCTCACCGGAGGTGAATCTTACCGTCAGTGGCTGTCCCAGAATAACCCGTTGCCAGCTGGGGGCGTCGGCAGCGCGCACTAACGGCGACTTGCTGGCCCTGCTGGACGAAACCGAAACCGCCTGGGCGGCCTGCGCCGACAAGGTGGACACCATAGTAACCTGCCAGGAAAAAGACGATGAACAAGCCGCAGTCCTTACGCGAAGCCCTTAACAGCGCCATCCCTTACCTGCAGCAAAACCCTGACCGGTTTCACCTGTTTGTGGACAAAGGGGCGTCGATAGGCACCGCTGCCGCCTCGCTATCGTGGGAATACCGCTACACGCTGAATGTGGTGATTACAGACTTCACTGGCGATCAGAATCTGCTGATGGCGGCGGTGATGTACTGGCTGCGCACCAACCAGCCCGACGCGCTGCAGAACCCTGACGAGCGTGAGCAGCTTTGCACGTTTGAGGTGGACATTCTCGGCAATGGTGCGTGTGACATCAGCATTAATTTAAAGCTGACAGAGCGGGTTATCGCCGAGGAAGTCAACGGCGTGACAGAGGTCAGAGCCGTGCCGGAACCGGGCAACCCTTTTGAAACGGATGAAGCCTGGACGGTAATCCGTGGATAATCTGCACGAGGTTGACGCCTGGCTGGATGCGCTGCTGGCAAGGCTGGAACCGGCAGAGCGCAAAAGGATGCTGCGCGAGGTGGCACGCGACGTGCGGCGGATTCAGCAGGCTAACATGACGGCGCAGCGTGCGCCCGACGGCAGCGCATGGGAACCGCGACGCGTATCGGCGAGGACAAAGCCGGGACGTATCAAGCGCAAGATGTTTACGAAGCTGAAAACCGCAAAGTACCTCAAGACAAAGGCAACCGGCGACAGTGCAGAGGTGGCTTTCATTCCTGCCGTGCAGCGCCTCGCCCGCGTTCACCATTACGGCCTGCGTGACCGCGTGAGCAAACGGGGCATTACGGTGAAATACGCTGAGCGCCCATTGCTGGGCGTTAATAGCGAGTTAGAAACAACAGTGCGTGAGTCGATGCTGCGTTGGCTTGATAAATAGTGATCACCTATTCACTGGGGTCACTCTTTTGATATTCAGGTCTTTTTTTCCTAGTTTCAATAATAGGGATTTTAAATATCTCAGCAACTGAATATCCGGCGCGGACGACACAGACAACGGCAAGGAAAAGTATTGAACGCAACAATAATGAATTCTCTGACCTAATCATTTCAACGTTGATTTCAGGGAGCTTTAGCCCGCTAAGTGTATAGTTGAGCGTAATGTGAAGGCCATAAAGAAAGGCGCATGCTGAATAAATATTCCAAATGGCATTTATAGCATTTTTATAAACGTCAAATTTACCCATTCTGATAAGAAGTGCCCCATGTATGACGGAAAGAGCCAATATGCCTGACAGATAGTTTATTAATTGCCTTTCGTCTGTGGATTCGGTTCTATCCCAAACGAATGTTGTTAGCAAAAGTAATGCCCCTATTGTAATAACTAATCTTTTTGGTAAGCCTAATCCCATCCCCATTTAGATCTCCTTTTTTTTAAGTCGCTTTTGTATGAGTCGTCATACAACGCATTATTGATGTCAGAATTTTTATACCGTTGCAATGTAGCGTTATGAATACACAACTCACTGAAATCATGCGCCTCATCACCAACCTGATCCGCACCGGCACCGTGTCCGACGTCGATCCGGTTAACTGGCTGTGCCGGGTGAAAACGGGCGACCTCGAAACCAACTGGATTAACTGGCTCACCCTGCGCGCCGGTAACACGCGCACATGGTGGCAGCCTACCGTTGGCGAACAGGTCATGCTGCTGAGCATGGGCGGCAACCTCGAAACCGCCTTTGCGCTGCCCGCCATCTATTCCGATACATTCCCGCCGCCGGATTATTCAGAGAACGGCAGCACTACGCAGTTTATTGATGGCGGTTTTTTCAGTACGAACCGGCAACCGGCCAGCTGCTGATAAAGAACATCAAAAGCCTGCGCATCGAAGCGGCGGACGGTATTCAGCTGCTTACCGAGGCTTTCGGCGTTGATGCCAGCAAGACAACAATCAACAGCGACGCGGCTATTAACGGCGCAGTCACACAGAGCGGCGGTGACATGAGTTCTAACGGCGTCGTGGTGCATACCCATAAGCACGGCGGCGTTAAGTTCGGCAATGACACATCAGGAGGCCCGGCGTGATGTATCTCGGCATGAACCGCGACACCGGCAAAGCCCTGACCGATCTTGACCACATCCGCCAGAGCGTCAGCGATATTCTGCTGACCCCGGAGGGCAGCCGCCTGGCGCGACGTGAATACGGCTCAATGCTTTCTGCGCTCATCGACCAGCCGCAGAACGGCGTCACCCGTATGCAGGTCATGGCGGCAGCTTATACCGCACTGAGCCGCTGGGAGCCGCGCATCCGGCTGATTTCAGTGAATTTCACAACGGCATATGACGGCTCAATGGCCGTTGAGATAAACGCACAGCGAGCCGACGGCTCGCCGCTGGCAATGACCATCCCAACGGGGGTAAACCGTGGCAGTGATTGATTTATCGCAGCTTCCCGCGCCGGAAGTCATTGAGGTGCCGGACTTTGAAACACTGCTGGCCGAACGTAAAGAAAACCTGATTGCACTGTATCCGGCTGACGAACAGGCCGCCATGCGCAGCGTGCTGGCGCTGGAATCCGATCCGCTGGTCAAGTGCCTGCAGGAAAACGTCTACCGCGAAATCCTCTTACGCCAGCGTATCAACGAGGCGGCGCAGGCGGTTATGGTGGCCTATGCGCTCGGCACCGATCTGGACCAGCTGGCGACCAACAACAACGTCAAGCGCCTGACCATCACCCCGGCCAATCCTGACGCCGTGCCGCCCGTTGCCGCAGTCATGGAGTCTGACGATGATTTACGCCTGCGCGTGCCGGGGGCATTTGAGGGGCTGAGCGTGGCCGGGCCGACGGCGGCGTATGAGTTTTACGCCAAAAGTGCCGACGGGCGCGTATCCGACGTGTCGGCAACGAGTCCGGCACCGGCGGAAGTGCTGATTACCGTGCTGAGCCGCGAAAACAGCGGGGCGGCAACGGACGATTTACTGAATGCAGTGAACGTCGCGTTAAACGCCGAAACCGTGCGCCCGGTGGCTGACCGCGTGACGGTGCAGGCCGCAACGATATTCGATTATCAGGTAAAAGCCACGCTGCACCTGTTTGACGGCGTGGCCGCTGCCCCGTGTCTGGAGGCGGCGCAGGCCGCAATGACCGCTTACCTTGCCGACCAGAAAAAGCTGGGCCGCAGCGTGCGGCGCGAGTCTTACGGCGCGGTGCTGCGTGTGGCGGGCGTGGACTGGGTGGACATCACCGAACCGGCGCAGGACATCATTCTGGACCGCACGCAGGCGGGCAACTGCACGGCGGTGGCGGTCACGGTTGCCAGCGATAACGGAGGCAAATGATGAACCAGAGCCTGTTACCGCCCGCGTCCTCGGCGCTTGAGCGCAGGCTGGCCGAGGTGTGCAGCGGCATCAGCGGGCTGGACGTCCCGCTGCGCGACCTGTGGAATCCTGCCGCCTGTCCGGTGTGGTTTCTGCCTTATCTCGCCTGGTCATTCTCGATTGACCGCTGGGACGAGGCCTGGGCGGAAAGCGTAAAGCGGCGCGTGGTGATGGATGCGTTTTACATCCATCAGCACAAGGGCACCATCAGCGCCGTGCGTCGCGTGGTGGAGCCGTTCGGGTTTCTTATCCGCGTGCTGGAGTGGTGGAAAACCGGT
>NZ_JBCHWE010000009.1:0-550 GCF_059801205.1 Pantoea sp. Ae19-2
CCAGCTGGCTGCGGCTAAGAAATACAGCGATGCCGGGCTGAAAAGCCACACCGAAGCCACCGACCCGCACAGCCAGTATCTGAAAACGGCCAGCGCGCTGAAAGAAATTGCTGACGCCGGTCTGGTCAGTGATGTGCTGAAAAACCTGAGCCTTGATAAATTTATCGCGCTGGCACAGGGGGCTTTACCGCTCAAGGGCGGGACGCTCACCGGCGATCTGAATCTGGACTACGACAATCCATTCACCGGCATTCACCTGAAAAACAAGCGCACGGCCAGCGGTTCGGGAACCGGCATTGATTTTTCATTCGGTGGCGCGATCATGGCCTCGATCATCTGTGGCATAACCGGCAGCGGCGCAAACTATTTTGATTTTGCGCTGTCGCCATCAGGTTCCATAGCCGACCGGCGCGTTAATGCGCTGACGTTTAACGCCGAACAGCGACGCCTGTTTCTGCAAAACGGCTGGGAGCTGTCCGGTTACACAAAGGGCAGCGACTTTTCGCAGGTGATGAACGATTCAGGCTGGGTGCGCTTTCCGAACGGCACG